>JAZOAG010000078.1:0-4106 GCA_045595325.1 Lachnospiraceae bacterium | reverse complement strand
AATCAGTAAAGTCAACCCCTTTACCAGTAAAACAATTAGACAAATAATGCCCCAAAGTGAAAATCCAAAATAAGTTATTATCCCATAAATATGCTGATTGTTCTGAACCATATCCGTACTCATCATTTCAAATTGCCGATTACCATCTGAATCAACACTTTCATAGGTGAAATAATTTGCACCGCTTTCTGATGTCTGAAGCCACATGTGGTCACCAATATGAATCATTTGCATTCCACCGGTAAGGGGCATATCAAATACATCAGGATTGTCCGTCTTGGTTGCAAAAAAACATCCATATGCATATTGTAAAGCACTTCCGTATCCGCTTACAATCGTTCTTATTGGAGCGTATGTTCCACTTATGTCATAATGTTCTTTAACCGGATTATTCTTTACCAATTCACTATCTCTTACATCACCAAACAACATACCTACAAGTCCTGTCGAAAACATAGTTTCGCCCGGTTCATTTGTAAGTACTACCATTCCAAGTCCACTTTCCGGATCAAACTGAAGATTAGCTGTACATCCACCTGTATTCCCGCCATGTCCCAATGTAGGAACCTTAAATTGTTCTACCCACAATCCGTGACAATTCTCAGCAATATCACTGTCTCCATAAAAGGAAGTTGCTGTAAACATCTCATCTCTTGTTTCATTACTTTTAAAGAATGGGCAATCCGATGCCACAAATCCCTGGGCAAATTTAGCCAAATCACTTGTGGTCCCTATTGCAGCACCAGCCGGATAAAGCTGTACCCAGGAATGGCACACACCATAATCCGCATTATATTCTTCCTGCGCATATCTTCCATAACATTTTAATTCTTCTCTCTGATTTCTAACCCACTCATTATCTTCCATATGCATACCGATGGATGTATGCTCCATACCTAACGGCTTAAAGATATTTTCATTCACATAATCTACATAAGACATTCCGCTTACACGTTCCACAATAAATGCTGCAAGTGCTGTTCCCCAATTGGAGTATGCTGTATGCTCACCCACATGATAAGCCTGATAACATTCACATACCTTTACCGCTTCCTCAAGACTACCATAAAGTTCATCTTCCGTAGCCATCTGGTTTTCATACATCGACTCCTGAAAGCCTGCATCATGGTTCATCAAGTTAAGCATTGTAATTGTTTCATCTTCATACTGAAGTTTTGTAAGAAAATCTTCCGGAAGATATTCCCTGACATCTGTTTCAAAATCAAGTTTTTCCTGCTCCTTTAACTGCATAACAGATACCCATACAAGAAGCTTGGAGGTACTACCCCAATCATATACCGTTTCTTCATCTGCCAATTTTTCATTTTCTATATCCGAATATCCATAATAACCTTCATAGATAATACCTGACTCATCAAACACACAAGTACCTACAGATACCAGTCCGGTCTCATATTCTTTTACATAGGCATCTATCTCTGTGCCAATGTCATCATAAGATATTCCCGAAGGTGTGAGTTTCTCTGCTGCATACACGCTTTGCGGTGTTATCATAACCAGCATCAAGCCAGCAACAAGCATTGCAATAAGTCTTTTCATAATATCAGTTCTCCTTTTTATATGTTTTACAAGTCATATAATATTCTAAAAACCTTACAGGAAAAATCGATTAACATTAACTGAATATTAAAATTAGCCATCACAGAAAATTTCTGTAATGGCTATATGTGTATACTACATATTAAATTAACACTTCTGAAAATTCAAAGTTTCCAGTGTCCACAAACGCTTTTATATCATAAAAAAATCATATACTCTTTGATTAAAGTCCTTTGCTTCTTCATACGCCGCATGTCCCAAGTCATCATACATAAAACATTTACATTCAAGCTTTTCTGCTATTTCTATGGAAGCCTCTCCACCGGTTACCTTATCCTGCAAACCGCCAATTACAAATACCGGACACTGAATTTTGTCTAATTCATCATAAGCATTACAGGTAAGGTTTGCTTTTGCTAACGTAATAAATCTTGGCACATCCTTTGGTTTCTGCAAGATTGTTAATAAAGGCATAAAGAGCTTGTACTTTCTTACATAAGAATCCGTATACATTCTTTCGGTCATATCCTTAACAAGATTCTTTATATCGTTTTGTTCCGTCAATCTTATCCACTCAGAAATTGCCGTTTCGATTGTTTCGTTACTCTTAGAAAGCGTCACTGCAAGAACAAGTTTATTTACTAAATCCGGTCTGTCAATTGCAAGATACTGTGCAATCATACCACCCTGAGAAACACCAAAAACATCAGCACTTCGAATTCCCAAAAAATCCATTGCCATTGCTATATCCGCCGCCAATTCTCTAACTGTGATGTTTTCACCAATATTCTCTCTGCGGTCAAAAAGGTAGACTTTATAATCCCTTGCAAAAATCCGATACATATACGCTAATGAACGGGATGCCCCCTTAATGCTCTGGGTATTGAGACCTTGAATCATAATCAATGACTTTTCTCCGTTTCCAAAAGTAATACAATTCATTTGTGTATCCTGAATATTTAACACCTGTTCTTTTGCATTCCAAAACATATTATTCTTTCCTTTCTACAAAACCAGCTTTTAATATCTCTATATAAACTGATAATTCTTGGATATATTCCTCCTTGAGTTGTTCGAACGATTCCTTGTTAATATCTGCCCTTTTCAAAAAAGCCTTATTAAAACCTTCAAGAACCCACTTAAGTATTTCTGCATTCTTTTCTTTACCGTTCTTAAGATTTTCTTCTTCAATACCTGCAAGCAGTTCATAATATATATTTTCTCCACGAGCACCGTATCGCTCTGTCATCTTATTACAAATCTGTTCATCCTTCTCCGTGACTGCACTCATTATCAAACGCCCCTTATCCGGATGCTTTATATACCAAGATATCTCTAAGGCTGAATAGTCTATAATTCTCTGAAAAAGCTCTGTTGATAAATTCTCTACATTACCTTCTATATCTCGTAACATTTCCCACATAACAGTATCCAATATAAAAAAGTACAAATCCTCTTTATCTACAAAATACTTAAATAAACTACCTTTACTTATACCACACTCCTTTACAATTCGATTTGTCGATGCATTGACATATGTATTGTGAGCAAACTCTTTGATTGCTGCCTGTATAATGCGATTCTGTTTTTCTGCTTCTAAATTTAAAAATTGATTTGTAGGCATTTGATGAATCCCTCCTAACAAGCACGAGTGACCACGTGGTCACCACCAGTATATATACTTCTACGCTGTTTGTCAATTCCCCCGTTATTATCACTTAATCAAATATTTTTCCAATTAAAATGCGGAGCATTACACTCCGCATTCACACTACATATATCTCAACAGAAACTTCAAAATTCTTGCATGCTTTCAATCACTCCACAAGATTGAAAGTTCACGCTTTTCTTGCAACTACAATAGGTTGATAGAAACCTGTTTCTTCGGGGAACATCCACACCACTTCGCCGCATCCATTTTCTTTAAGTAAGTCTGTCATTTCCTCTCTACGAGTAGCTCTGTATTCGCATTCATATTTGCTTACTTGTAAGGCATCCTCATCGTCAACGATATACTGGATTAACCTATAGTTATCACCTTCCCATGACCAAGTCTGAAAAGATACTCGCTGTCCCTTTGCAGTCTTGTGAATATATGGCGGAGAGTAAGGTGGCTTATCCATAAGCAGAGCATCGTAATCCCGAATGCTGGCAACAAAAATACCACCACTCTTAATTTGATTTACGATACTCCTAATAGCAGATGCTAAATCATTGCTGGTAAGCATATGAGGCAAAGCATTGTCCATAGCAATCACAATGTCAAACCGTTCAACAAATGTATCCGACAACGCACAAAAATTAGCTTGTTCCTATGTGGTAGCTTGCCAATCAAGAAACAGTTTATCGTATTGAGAAGCAAGATTATCATAAAAAGTTTGGGTGATGCTCATATTATTATCTCCTTGTCAAATTCAAATCTTCTGTTGTTCTATGATTTCGCCATAATCATTAATATAAATATAATGAGAAAAATCATCATCTATTAACAATAAATATGGACTGATATAGTCCCAGTCATCATAGTCACTAATAAAATCATCGTA
>JAZOAG010000077.1:0-121881 GCA_045595325.1 Lachnospiraceae bacterium | reverse complement strand
AGGCCCGAAATTGGCTGAATGGATTGAGAAAAACGTCCGTGATGATTAAGGCTCTTAACGAAAATATCTTTATTTTATAACATGCGATTTCATTAAAAACAGTGCCGGCATATTTGGTATATGTCGGCACTACTTCTTTTGTTTGGGTAAAAAATCAAATTATTTCGCTTTGCGTTCTGTCAAATCAAGATAGAATACACACAGACTGGTTTGAATATACGGCTGTAGCCAGAGATCTCCGACGCCGAAGGAAATGAATGAAATCAACATGAGCGGAAAGAAACTTATGGATAAGCCAATATATTTAAAGAAATTTCCTTTCATAAGCCAGGCAGACATCCGCAGAATCTTAAATGTGGAGAGCTGGGGCATATCTACTAAAATGAAGTAGGAGAGTATAAAAGGAATTTTAACCAGAAAAAGAATACTCTGGCTGATTAAAACAAAAAGAGAATTGATACCAAGCTGCTGCAATAATATAGTCAGGTTAATTGTTTCCGTTGAAATCGGCGGTGCCACGAAACAGGAATAAAATGCATACGGAAAGAAACAAATCATTTCCAATACCGCAAAGAACAGTGTCAGGCGGAGGGTCTTGTCCGGACCGTTTGTGAAACTGTAAAACAGATTTCCTACCCGGGGTGTTTCATTTGCGTTAAGATTTAGGTAATAGTGACTTAATCCGGCATTAAACTGTCCGATAAGCAGTGTTGGAATCAACATTCCGATGTAAAAAAAGATGAATGCCAGGATACTGTTGCCGCTGGCAAATAAATTTGCACAAAGAGATATAAAATTGCAGATTAGCAGGTATACAAGAGTAGTAATGGCGGCATTTCCTAAATGAGGAATGAGCCGTTCTCTTGCGTTCATTTTGATTTCATTTATTTTCATCAGGTTTGGGTAATAGCCTTTCTATCCAATTTTTAAATCGACGGAATTGCCTTTCATAGCATCTTCCTGAAATTTCTTAAGGTTCTTAACATAAGGACTTTCTTCGTTGGAATATTTAATCTTCGTATTTGTAACACCGCCGGCAACATAAGCACGGCCGCATTCCGGACAGATTGCGGTCTTTAGTGAAACCGTAGCCTGTAAAACTTTGCCATTCCCTGTGGCAGCTTTCTTATAGGCATTGGAAACGTGTTCCATCTCATGTGCCCTGACTCTTGAGGCAGCGGACTCGGGGGAAATATGCTGTGCGGATTTAAACGAAACCATTTCATCGGAACCATCCATATATTTACGGTTGGCACATGTCTGGCATTCGCCTGTTTTGGCGCTTTGTCCACTTGCATCTATTGCAGTATCTTCTGCGGCAGGCATGCCGGCAGAATCCACTGTTCCCGTACCATAGGGAGACATGGATGGATATGGCATATAGATATTTGTGTTAATAAATCCGTTATTCATCAAAACGCCTCCTTTCTCACCCGGGCAATATGTCGAGTCATTTATCTGGGTTCCGGTAAAGTTACAGAACCACCAAAGGTTTCTTCAATGTATTCCTCATAAGTAACACCGTACATTTCTTCATAAACCTGATTTAAGGTTTCTCTGAATTCTGCATTGAAGAATATATTATAAAATGTGGCGCCCAAAACAACGCTGTAGCCGATAATCGTTACGGTTGAAAGCAGAATCGCAAGCTTGGCCTGAATGGTGGTTGTCTGCGCCTTCCCTTTGGAAATGACGGCCATAATAATGGAAATCCCGCCTAAAATATAGGGAAAAATAATTGTCATAAACAAAGCGGAAAAAAGAGATGCAACGGAAAGTGATTGTGCAATAATTGCCAGTCTCTGCCGCCTGTATTCATTTGGTATATCGGTCATAAAATCCTCCGAAAAACAGTTCTTTTATTCAGTATAACATGTAAAAAATGGAATGCAAATGCTTTTATGTGAAATTCATGGATAAATCACAAAAACAGGCAGAATCATGGGAACGTGGGAAAAATAAGTTTTTTTTCAAAGATTCTATTGCGGGAATATGCGGAGATTTTGTATACTATTAATGTTTGGATGAATGGAATGAAAGCCTGTTTTAGTATGGCCGGAATTCCGGACATAAATTCCAAAAGAAGGGAGTACAGGCGGAAGCCTGCAAGGACAGACAAGATGGATATTTCATTACAATTAGCGAAAGAACTTGAAATTAAGAAGGAACAGGTAGATGTTACCGTTAAATTGATTGACGAGGGCAATACCATTCCTTTCATTGCAAGATATCGAAAGGATGTTACAGGGAATCTTAATGATGAAGTGCTTCGTACACTTCATGAGAGGCTTCTTTACCTGCGCAATTTATGCGAGAAACAGCAGCAGGTGATAGCAAGCATTGAAGAGCAGGGGAAACTTACGCCCGAACTAAAAGAACAGATTCTTGCTGCTGCCACATTGGTTGCGGTAGAGGACTTATATCGCCCGTATCGCCCGAAAAGAAAGACGAGAGCAAGTGTGGCGAAGGAGAAGGGCTTAGAAGGTCTTGCGGCGCTTATTATGGCCCAGGAAACCGAAAGGTCAATGGCAGAAGAGGCTGCAGCCTACGTTTCCGAAGAGAAGGGTGTAAACAATGTAAAGGAAGCTCTGGAAGGAGCAGGAGATATTATCGCGGAAGCAATCTCCGATGAGGCAGAGCATCGTACATATATTCGTGAAGCGACCATGGAGGAAGGTGTTATTTCCAGTTCCATGAAGAATGAAGAAAAAGAAAAGATTTTCGAAATGTACTATGATTACAGCGAACCGGTAAGTAAAGTGGCATCTCATCGTGTGCTGGCGTTAAACCGCGGCGAGAGCAAAGATATCCTGAAGGTTCGTATTGATGCCCCCAAGGAACGTATTTTACAGTATCTTCGTAAAAAAACCGTGTTAAAGGAGAATCCGAATACCACGCCGATTTTGGAAGCTGCTTATACGGATGCCTATGAGCGTTTGATTGCACCTGCCATTGAGCGTGAAATCAGAAATATTCTTACCGAGAAGGCAGAGGATGGCGCCATTGGCGTCTTCGGAAAAAATCTGGAACAGCTTCTGTTGCAGCCGCCTATTCGGGGGAAGGTCGTTCTGGGATGGGATCCTGCTTTTCGTACCGGATGTAAACTTGCAGTGGTAGATGCTACCGGCAAAGTTCTTACGACCACGGTAATTTTCCCCACAGCGCCTCAGAATAAAGTGGAAGAATCAAAGAAGGTTCTGAAAAACATTATCAAAAAATACAATGTAGATTTAATTTCTGTCGGAAACGGCACGGCGTCCAGAGAATCCGAACAGGTGATTGCAGAATTATTAAAGGAAATCGACCAGCCGGTACAGTATGTAATTGTAAATGAGGCAGGTGCTTCCGTGTATTCTGCAAGCAAACTTGCAACAGAGGAGTTTCCCCAGTTTGATGTGGGACAAAGAAGCGCGACATCCATTGCAAGACGTTTGCAGGATCCTTTGGCGGAGCTTGTTAAGATTGATCCTAAGTCCATTGGAGTGGGTCAGTATCAGCATGATATGAATCAAAAGAAGTTAGGAGATGCCTTGACCGGAGTAGTCGAAGACAGTGTAAACCGTGTCGGTGTTGACTTAAACACTGCTTCGGCGGCACTTTTGGAATATGTATCAGGTATTTCCAAGGTAATTGCCAAGAATATTGTTGACTATCGTGAACAAAACGGAAGATTTACAAACAGGGGACAGTTATTGAAGGTTGCTAAGTTAGGACCTAAGGCGTATGAGCAGTGTGCGGGATTTCTTCGTATTATGGACGGGGAGAATCCTTTGGATGCAACCAGTGTTCATCCGGAAAGTTATGAAGCAACCCTTCTTTTACTGGATAAGTTAGGTCTTACCATGGAAGATGTGAAGGAAGCGCAGAAGAAGGCAGCAACCAAAGGAAAGAAAACAGCTGTACAGCCCGCGGCTCCCAAAAAGAAAGAGAAAAAAGTCGTTGTAAAAAATACCAATACAGCCATGGGAGCGGCACTTGCCAAGGCGATGGGTGATTTCACTTTTACAAATGAGATGCAAACGACTCCGTCCCGGCAGGAGATTTCCGGATTGGAAAGCCGTGTAAAGGATAAGAAAAAACTGGCTGAGGAATTAGGAATCGGTGAGATTACCCTTACGGATATTCTGAAAGAGTTAGAAAAACCGGCAAGAGACCCCAGAGAAGATATGCCGGCACCGATTTTAAGAAGTGATGTTTTGGACCTTGAGGATTTGGAGCCGGGTATGATATTAAAGGGCACCGTTCGTAACGTTATTGATTTCGGTGCTTTTGTGGATATCGGTGTACATCAGGACGGTCTGGTTCATATCTCCAGAATTACCAACCGGTATATCAAACATCCTCTGGAAGCAGTCAGTGTAGGTGATATCGTGGATGTGAAAGTTTTGGAAGTAGATATTCCCAAGAAAAGAATCAGTCTTACCATGCGTTTGGACGAGAAATAAGAAAAATAAGAGGGAGCCCCGTTAAGGGTGCTCCCATTCTTGTGCCTGAAACATAATATTCAAATCCACATCTCCCTTGATTCCGTCAACGCTTCCCTTATCGGTATATTGCCACATTTTAATGTCATAAGGGAAATATAGAAATGTATCGTAAAATGCAAACCAGCGGTCATATTGCTGAATGCGGTCATATTCCAACATGGTAAAAAATGATTTCAGATTGCCGTAAATCATGGGCGTGTATCCCGCTTCCCGGATGGTTTCCAAAAATGCAATTGCAATGTCGGTTCGTTCTGCAGGGGTTAAAGACGCTGTTCGTGCAGAGGGATCCGTTAATTCTTCAATGTCTAATACCACCGGATATGTTATATTGTAGGGTGCAATGGCTTCTAATACAAAGTTTGCCTCTTCAATGGCTTCTTCTTTGTTCACTGCCTGTGAGAAGAAGTATACACCGACATCAATATTTTCGTTTAATGCACCTTTCACATTATCTTCAAAGGTGGTATCCATTACAATCTCTCCGGTGCCGTAGCCGCGAATCCCAACCCGGATCATGGCGTATTCCACGCCGCTTGCGGCAACCTTGTCCCATTCCACATCTTCCTGATATTTGGATAAGTCAATTCCCTTTACGGAAACGGTTTCGCCGTTCTCGGAATAAGAGATTTCCTGATTGTCAGCCACGACCAGATTATCCTGATTATAAGGAAATACATCATAAGCCGGATTGATGGGGACAAACCGGTATCCGCCGTTGTGGTAGTAAACGATGTCTTCCGGATATAGCTGTCGGAGACTGTCCACAATACTTGCGGAATTCATGTACATATTTTTGATTTCGCTTTTTAATTCTGCCTTTGCCTCGTTGGTGGCCTCGCTTCTGGCTTCCGAGATGGCCAGAAGATATTGCTCTTCCGTATAGATTTCCGTATTGCTTGTTTCGCCGCCGTCTGTGTTATCATTTGTTTCCTGTGTGGTTGCATCCTGAATCTGCCCCGCCGGCCGGGTTTCTCCTAAACGGAAAACCGCAATGACCAAAAGCGTGATGCAACAACATAAGCAACACACAGAGACAATCGCCGTAAAGGCCAACAGCGGATTGACGCGCTTATTCTTTCCGTTGCTTTCTCTTTCCATATTCTGTTTCCTTCCCCTAAAAGTAGTCCGATGATTCATTGTATCAAAAAATCTTTTCGGATATTTCTATCATACAGTAAAATGAAGCGCTAGACAATAGGAAAGAATTTCAAATCCCCGCGGCAGTGATTTTTCCCTATTGACATTTGGGGATGAAAAGCATAATATAGCAGTTGGTTAGATCTTCAGGGGTGGGTGAAATTCCCTACCGGCGGTAATGTGCTTCACTAGTCCGCGAGCCGTGAAAACGGTCGATTCGGTGTGATTCCGAAACCGACAGTAAAGTCTGGATGGAAGAAGATGTTTTTTTTATGCATTTACCCCGGAATTTTTCCGGGTTTTTTTATTGCACCTTTGAATCCCCGGAAGGAAAACAGAAAAATAAAAAAAAGAAGGGAGTGTGCGCCGTGAAGACGACGCACGAAAAAAAGAATGATTAAAGAGATGTTCGTAAATGAGAATTTCTGGAGCAATCTTGCGGATAATGCATTGTTTATCGCAGAATTGTTCGGCGTTATCGCGCTGGTGCTTTTGATTGCTTACATAGCAGAACGGATTATTAAAAAAGTAAACAAAGACACTGAGAAAATTCTTACCACCAGAAAAATTGCGGTAATCGGTATGCTTTCCGCTGTGGCAGGTATTTTAATGGTATTGGAGTTTCCCATTCCGGGAATTCCCACCACACATAAATTTGAAATCGGTGATCTTGCGGGCCTTCTTGCCGGTTTTGCATATGGCCCCGTTGCCGGTGTTCTTGTCATTATGCTGAAGGTAGTGATTAAGCTTTTATTCCGCCCTTCCGGCACGGCATATGTGGGAGAGATGGCCAATTTCCTGATTGGCGCGTCACTGGTGCTTCCGGCCACCTGTATTTACTGGACGAAGAAGAGTAAAAAGAGTGCATTGCTGGGTTGCATTTTCGGCGGTATTTTTATGACGGTTTTCGGTTCCCTTCTTAATGCATTTTACATTTTCCCTACATTTTTACGTATGTTCTGCGACGGGGACATGGAAAAACTTCTTGCCATGGGAAGCATTAATCCTTTGATTAAGGACATTCCTACATTTGTCTTATTTACGGCAGTGCCGATTAATCTCTTAAAGAGTGTAGCGGTAGGCGTTCTTACCATGTTGATTTACAGGCCGTTACGAGGCATTCTGAAGGGAAATACGGCAGAAAAAAAAGAGAAAAAATCTGAATAGATTGGTTGCATAGTATACGCCGGTTTGGGTCATTCTATAATCAAAAAGAGATAAAGGAGAAGTAGAATGGCGAAACAGTTAGGCGTTTGCAGTATGGCGTATGAAATTCCCGTTTATATCAGGGATTCGGTCAGCGTCGTTGGAAAAAAAGAAAATGAAGGCCCCTTAAAAGGGTTGTTCGATTACGTAACAGAGGACGACTATATGGGGCAGAAAACCTGGGAAGAGGGAGAGAACGAGTTGGTTAAGAAGGCGATTTCTCTTCTTCTTGCAAGAAATCCGCAGGAAGCGTCCCGTGTACGCTACCTCCTGGGAGGAGATTTATTAGGGCAGGGAATTGGTACCTCCTTCGGGGTAGAGCAGTTCCACTTGCCCTTTTTTGGTTTGTACGCAGCCTGTTCCACCAGCGGGGAAGGATTGCTTTTGGGGTCGGCACTTCTGGAAGCGACCGGCGCAGATTATCTGGTAAGCGTTACTTCCAGCCATTTTGCCAGCGCAGAGAAGGAGTTTCGGACACCTCTGGATTACGGGACACAGCGTCCGATGTGTTCTACCTGGACGGTAACGGGAAGCGGTGCGTATTTATTGGAAAGAGGAAATGCAGAGCCCGGAGAGAAAAGTAACCGGGGGACGCAGGCGGATAGCGGGAACGGTAAAACCGGAGCGGGAGGAAAGAACGAGAGACGCGTTAGAATCACCGGAGTAACCCCGGGACGTATTGTGGATTTCGGGGTAAAAGATTCCATGAACATGGGATGCTGTATGGCCCCCGCAGCAGCGGATACGCTGATGCGCCATTTTGCGGATTTTGACAGATGTCCCGGGGATTATGACCGGATCATCACGGGAGACTTAGGCACTGTGGGCAGAGAAGCGCTTCTGATATTGTTGAGGGAGAAGGGCATAGAAATCAGCGACAAGCATATGGACTGCGGAATAGAGATGTTTGACAGCGCGACCCAGCAGACCAATGCCGGCGGAAGCGGATGCGGATGTGCCGCAACGGTACTCTCGGCTGCAATTTTACCGAAGCTTCGAAATGGTGAATGGAAGAGGGTTGTTTTCATGCCTACGGGAGCCCTGTTAAGCCGGGTCAGCTTCAATGAAGGGAAAACAATTCCGGGAATTTCCCATTTGATTGTATTAGAGGCTGAATAGAGGAAAGGAATACTTGCCAGAGGGAATCTGCTTTGCTAAAATAGTATGCGGAGGGTTTTTTCGGAAGGGGATGAAAAAGAGGTAGTTAAATTGAAAAAATGGTTTGGAAGCGGCATGCTTTTGCTTGCTGCAGTTGTCTGGGGAGTTGCCTTTGTGGCCCAAAGTGTCGGGATGGATTATGTGGAGCCTTTTACCTTTAATTTTTCCAGATATTTTGTGGGAAGCGCTGTGCTTCTCCCGTACATAATAATCAAATATGCCAATAAGAAGAACGCCGGGGTTGTTCCGAAAAACTCAGTGAAAAAGACGATTGCGGGAGGCATCGGATGTGGTCTGTTGCTTTGTCTGGCCAGCATTTTACAGCAGTTTGGGATTAAGTATACCGAAATTGTCGGGAAAGCGGGTTTTTTGACTGCACTGTATATTGTACTTGTGCCTTTTGTCGGAATGTTTATCGGAAAAAAGACAAAGGCTTTAATCTGGCTTTGTGTAGTTCTCTCCGTGATTGGCCTTTATCTTTTGTGTATGACAAAGGGATTTCGTATGGAATTGGCAGACATTCTCTTACTGGCCTGCGCCCTTGTGTTTACGTTCCATATTTTATTGATTGACCATATTTCCGAGAATACGGACGGTGTGGTGATTTCATGTATTCAGTTTTTTGTTTCGGGCCTTATTTGTCTGGTGCCGGCACTGATTCTGGAGCGCCCTGCCATATCGGATATTTTAAATGCATACATTCCCATTCTATATACCGGTGTTTGCTCTTGCGGAATCGGTTATACATTTCAGATTCTTGGGCAGAAGCATGTGGAGCCTACCAGGGCATCCCTCATTCTTTGTCTGGAATCAGTGGTTTCCGCCGTGGCGGGCTGGATCCTTTTGCCAAATCAGGGATTAAGCATACGGGAATTAATGGGTTGTGTGATTATGTTTGCAGCAATAATTCTTGCTAATTTTGTTCAGAAGAAGGAGAAAGATGCATAAGAAAAGCTTTTGCCGGGTACATTATTTCTGCCATGCAAGTGAAGTGCATGAGGAATAGGTAAGCGTTATCAGGCGCAGAAAAGAGGCGGTATGATTTTTCTGAAAGCATTTGTAGTGGGCGGACTAATCTGTGTCATTTCCCAGATTTTATTGGAGAAAACAAAGATGCTGCCCGGTCGCATTATGGTTCTGCTGGTTTGCACCGGTGTTGTGCTAAGTTTCTTTGGGCTGTTTGCACCTTTGAAGGAATTTGCCGGGGCAGGTGCTACGGTCCCGCTTTTGGGGTTCGGTCATGTATTAATGGAAGGTGTGAAAGAAGCCGTGGATGAGCATGGATTTCTCGGTCTTTTCATGGGTGGATTCCGGGCAGGCGCGTTAGGCACTGCGGCAGCATTGATTTTGGGCTGGATTGCAAGCTTGTTTTTTAAGCCGAAGTCAGGAAGCGATAATTGATGAACACGGCGTTTTATACGCCGTTTTGCAAAGAGTAGACGGGAGGAAAAAGAATGATTTTATCAAATGACGAATTGAAAAAAATATATTTCGGAGCACTGCGTTTCGAAGAGAAGGAAGGGGGATTTTTGCAGGGATTTCAGTATACGGCAGAGCAGATGGCATATTTCGAGGAAGTATCCGATTTCTGGTTCGAGCGTTCCGATGCTTCTACTGCTAAGACATTAGAGTTTTGCACCGAGGCGAAAGCCGTTTCTTTTGAATATAAGATTGTCTGGAAGGGCTCCGAAGATTCCGTGGAACTGATGGTGAATAACCGGATTCGGCAGATTAATTACATAAAAGATATGAAAGAGACCGGTACGCTTATGTTTGAGTTACCGGAAGGCAGAAAGGATGTGGTAATCTATCTTCCTGCCGATGCCACCATGCTGATTCGCAATTTCACGGTGGATGCAGAAGTGACGGCACCCGTAAAGAATGCAAAGGTACTTTGGTTAGGTGATTCCATTACCCAGGGATTCGGACCGCTTCGTTCTTCCTGTACTTATGTGTCGGTAGCCAACAGGCTGCTACAGTATGATATCATCAATCAGGGAATCGGCGGATATGTATACGACAAGAATGCGATTCGGGATATGAACGGATACCGCCCTGACAAGATTATTATAGCCATGGGAACCAACCAGTACGGCTGTGAAACCATGGATGACATTGAGGCTTATTATGAGGCCCTGGCAGCTCTTTACGGCCCGATTCCGGTATTGTCAGTGATTCCGCTCTGGCGTGGTGATAACATGGAAGGTGTTCCTACTTTGGAGGCATTTTGTGCTAAATTAAAGAAGATTTGCGAGAAGTATTCCAATATTACCATTGTGGAAGGATGGGAGCTGATTCCTCATCTTCCGGAGTATTTCCTGGATAATCTCCATCCGAATCAGTTAGGCTGTGAAGTATACGGACGAAATCTGGTGGAAGCAATCCGAAAGAGTGGTTTCTAAATTTAGGATATTTATTTAGGGGAGAATAATAAAAAGTGCATTTCATTCCATGATTGGATGATAGAAGAACAAGAGGAAAGGTATCGTTGTATGAAAGTTTTGCCTGAGATTAAAACATTGGAACAGGGCGGGGTTATCTGGGAAACGGAATTTCCGCTTTTCCGGATTAAAGTATATGTACCGGAGCACGCTCACATTACAGAGATTGTTAACTTCGGTTTTATGGCGCCGTATCTGCTGATTTTTGAGGAGAATGAGAACTCTGTGGAAGAGGCGGTTGACTTTGCGGAGAAATCAGGACTGGCAGAGATTGCCGCAGGATACGGCAGCAGTGTTGTATTTGTTTATCCCGCTACAGAAGGTGGCTGGGAGAGCGCGGACGAGGAACTCTTCATTTCGCTGATTGCAGAAACCAGAATCAGCCAATACTATAAAAACGGCATGGCTACTATGCGGAATCGTTTTACCAAGCAGTGGGAGGATACATATATCAGAGGCGCATTGCATCGGTCGTTCCTTTATGGTAAGGGCGCAAGCGCGGACTATATTGTCAGAAATCTTTTGAAAACCATTGTCGGAAACGGCCTGTACGGGGAGGGTGACATTACACCTGCAGGTTGCATTTTAGAGAAACTAAGTGTGAAGCCTGCGCCAAAGCGCCGTGATATTCCGGTGATTTCCATAGGGAATTCCAACGAAATCAATGAGGCATTTTCTTCTTCTTTGGATTATGTATATATAAAAGACAGGGCAGAGTACAAGGAAGATTTTCATAATTTCCTGAAAAAGTTTCGTCGCATGGTGGGGGGACTGAATATAGAGGAAGATTTCATTCAACTTGGAATGGCAGTGAGGCCGGGATATACGGAAGTTGCGGTTTCTCCCGATAACAGAGGGGACGCAAGAGGCACATCACGCCGTATCATGGGCTATGTGGCATATTGTGCAGAGGAAGTCCTTGCGAAGAAAGAGCCCCTGCCCCTGGTGCTTTGCTTCCATGGGGGCGGCGATTCTGCCATGTGCATGGCGGCCCTTACGAATTGGCCGCTGGTGGCATTGAAATATGGTTTTCTTTTGGTATGCGTGGAGAATCATATGGATGGTACCGCTACGGAGGCTATGGAACTTTTGGAACATTTGAAGACCGAATATTCTATTGATGAAGAACGCATCTATTCCACCGGCTTTTCCATGGGCGGATGTAAAACATGGGATTTGTTTCAGGAATATCCGGAGACGTTTGCAGCGGTTGCTCCCATGGACGCTACCTTTGAAGTGGGACAGAATGTGTTTGCAGACTGGGTAGAAGAGTATAATGAAGATGTCGTTGTACCGGTCTTTTACGTAGGAGGGGAATTGTCTCCTCTTCCGGAGCTGCCCTTTCAGGAAGAGAGATGTCGTAATCGCATGAGTTATGTGTTAAAGGTGAATCAGGCAAAGAATCCTTATGATGTGGATTTTGCGCATCAGGAATCCTGGGAGAATCCTTTGTGGGGAGTAAACGGAGATGCGATTTATCAGAAGAAAGATCCGGAAAGAGACAGCATATTAACCATGCATCTGTTTGAAAGTACCAACGGATGCTGCTATAGTATTTTTGGAGGCGGGAGCGGACAATACCACGAAATGCGATATATCAATTGCGAGAATGCGTGGATTTTCATGAGTCATTTCCGCAGACTGGAAGACCACACCATTGCGGGCGGTAAGATGGAAGAAATTAAGAAAGCGTATGGGGAGTAATCCCATACGCTTTTTTTAGAGAAACTTAACCGAACCTGCGGTGATGAAAAGAGCAACCACCAAAAGAATCTGTATGATCAGGATGGCAGGCATTCCGATGACAAAACTTAAGTGTTTGGTCTTATGGCGGAAGGTGTACATTCCGGCAATGGAGCCGATGCTTCCGCCGATGATTGCCAACAGAAACAGGGTTGCTTCAGGAACGCGCCAGGCTTTTTTCTTTGCTTTCTGTTTGTCCGCAAACATAACAACAAAGGATACAATGTTAATGATGAGTAAATATCCTAAAATCAGAACGACAGGTTCCATTTTATCCTCCTTCTAAATTGGAAAGAACACCCTCTTCCCGGGAAGAGGGTGCTTTGTTTGTATACTATTATTTGTTTTCCACTTCCTGCATTTTTAATGCGCGTACTTTACAGGAAAGACCGAAGAGGTTGATGAAACCTTCCGCATCATGGTGATCATACATATCACCTGTTGTAAAGGATGCAATGCTTTCATTGTAAAGTGAATAGGGTGAAGTGGTACCGGCTTTGATAATGTTACCCTTGTAAAGTTTGAACTTCACTTCACCTGTTACATACTGCTGGGTAGATTCGATAAATGCCTGAACCGCTTCACGAAGAGGTGTGAACCACTTTCCTTCGTATACGATATCTGCAAATTTATTTCCCAAATCCTTCTTCATGGTATATGTATCGCGGTCGAGAATCAATTCTTCCAACTGCTGATGTGCTTCGTAAAGAATGGTTCCGCCGGGGGTTTCATATACACCGCGAGACTTCATGCCAACAACACGGTTTTCAACGATATCTACAATACCGATTCCGTGCTTTCCGCCTAATTTGTTTAATTCACGGATAATATCGGAAACCTTCATTGCCTTGCCGTTAATGGCAGTAGGAACACCCTTCTCAAAAGAGATGCTTACATATTCGCCTTCATCGGGAGCTTTCTCGGGAGTTGTTCCGAGAACAAGAAGATGCTCGAAGTTAGGTTCGTTAGCAGGATCTTCCAGCTCAAGACCTTCATGGCTGATGTGGCAGAGGTTACGGTCACGGCTGTAGCTGTTGTCAGCAGAGAAAGGAAGATCGATTCCGTGCTGCTTGCAGTATTCAATTTCAGATTCACGGGAATCCATTGTCCACTTGTCGTTACGCCATGCAGCGATAATCTTTAAATCAGGAGCAAGTGCCTTAATACCAAGTTCGAAACGAATCTGGTCATTTCCCTTACCGGTTGCACCGTGGCAGATTGCTGTTGCGCCTTCCTTACGGGCAATTTCAACCAGTCTCTTTGCGATAACGGGTCTTGCCATGGAAGTACCTAAGAGATATTTGTTCTCATATACAGCGTGTGCCTGTACACAGGGAACAATGTATTCATCACAGAATTCATCTGTTACATCTTCAATATATAATTTCTCAGCGCCGCTTAACTTAGCTCTTTCTTCCAAACCGTCAAGTTCGCTTTCCTGTCCGCAGTCAACACAAACACAAATAACTTCATAATCGAAGTTTTCTTTTAACCAGGGGATGATTGCTGTTGTATCAAGTCCGCCTGAATACGCCAAAACTACTTTTTCTTTCATATTTAATAAGCCTCCTTTGCTAAACTCTTTCCTAACTATACACCACCTTTTTGGAAAAAGCAAGACATTTTATGCGTATATTTTGGGAAAAAATATGTATATTATGCATAAAATAATGTATAAACCCAGTTTTTATAAAAAAAAGAGAATATTTATACATAAAAACACAAAAAAGGACTAGACATTTTAAAAAGAAGTGTTATGATAGCAAGAAGAGAAGTATATAAGGATATGTTATTCGAAACGCTTCGGAATGGAGGATGCCGTAATATGGAAGAGAAAGATGTAATGATTACCCTTCGGGTGATGGAAGAAGCGGATTATAAAAAAGTGAAGGAATTATGGATGAGCATCAAAGGGTTTTCAATCCGAAGTATTGACGATTCCGAAGAGGGCGTGAAGAAGTTTATCAGAAGAAATCCAACCACCAGTGTTGTGGCGTATTGTGGAGAAGAGCTGGTAGGAAGTATTCTTTGCGGACATGACGGGAGAAGAGGATGTCTTTACCATGTGTGCGTGCGGGAGGAATACCGCAAGCACGGAATTGGGAAAAAGATGGTGACCTTTTGTATGGAAGCCCTTAAAAAGGAAGAGATAAATAAAGTATCCCTGATTGCGTTTAAACAAAACATGTTGGGAAACGGTTTCTGGAAAACCATGGGATGGACCATGCGGGAAGATTTAAATTACTATGACCTTACTTTAAATAAAGAAAATATATGCGTGATTAACGAATAAGGAACAGCCAATATAGAAACGGAGGAAACAATATGAAAATAACAGAAGGCGGCGTAACAAAGGCCAAAGGGTTTGCGGCAGCAGGTGTGGAAGCAGGCATTAAATATAAGAACAGAAAAGATATGGCGTTAGTATACAGCAGTGTTCCCTGTAAGGTAGCGGGTACTTTTACAACCAACGTGGTAAAAGCGGCACCCGTTCTTTGGGATAAGATGATTGTGGAAAAATCTCCTTTTGCCCAGGCGGTGATCGTGAATTCCGGAATTGCCAACGCATGTACCGGAAAGCCCGGTATGGATTGCTGTAAGGCAGAAGCAGAGCATGCGGGAACACTTCTTTCCATTCCCGCAGATGCAGTGCTGGTAGCTTCTACCGGAGTGATCGGAATGCAGATGCCTGTTGACAGACTTTGCGCAGGGATTGATAAACTTGTGGAAGCGAAAGCAGAAACGGAAGAAGGCGGTCTTGCGGCTGCCCAGGCAATTATGACAACAGATACCGTACATAAGCAGATTGCGGTTACGATAGAGTTGGATGGTAAATGTGTGACCATCGGCGGTATGTGCAAGGGTTCCGGTATGATTCATCCCAACATGTGTACCATGTTAGGGTTTGTTACAACCGACGTTGCCATTTCCAAAGAGATGCTTCAGAAAGCCGTTTCAGCCAGTGTGGCAGATTCTTTTAACATGATTTCCGTAGACGGAGATACATCCACCAATGATACCCTTCTTGTAATGGCAAACGGTCTTGCGGGAAATGCTGAAATTACGGAAGAGAATGATGATTACAAGGTATTCTGCGAAGCCCTTGATTATGTAACTGTATATCTTGCCAAGAAGATGGCCGGTGACGGCGAGGGGGCAACCGCTTTGTTTGAGTGTCAGGTAGTGGGAGCAGATACCAAGGAGAATGCAAGAGTGCTCGCCAAATCCGTTATTTGTTCTTCTTTAAGTAAGGCAGCAATTTTCGGACATGATGCGAACTTTGGCCGCTTCCTTTGTGCGCTGGGCTATTCCGGCGTAACGTTTGACCCGGAGAATGTGGATCTTTATTTTCAGAGCAAATCCGGCAGAATTCACATTTTCGGGGAAGGAATTGCTAAGGATTACAGCGAAGAAGAAGCCACAAAGATTCTCTCGGAGGAAGAAGTAACCATTTATGTGGATGTGCATATGGGAGACGCCGAAGCTACAGCTTGGGGTTGTGATTTAAGCTATGAGTATGTTAAAATAAACGCGGACTATCGTTCATAAAAGATTAGAAAAAGAGGAGACCGGAATTATGGAAAAATACATGGAACAGGTTTTGGAGAAAGCATCCGTTTTGGTAGAGGCGCTTCCCTATATTCAGAAATACAATCGTAAGATTATTGTTGTGAAATACGGCGGCAGTGCAATGGCAAATGAAGAATTGCAGAAGAAGGTTATTGAAGATGTGACCCTTTTGAAATTGGTTGGATTTAAGCCTATTATCGTTCATGGAGGCGGAAAGGAAATCAGCCGCTGGGTAGATAAGGTGGGAAAGACTCCCGAGTTCGTAAACGGTCTTCGTGTAACCGATGCCGAGACGATGGAAATCGCAGAGATGGTTCTTAATAAGGTAAATAAGAGTCTTGTGACCATGGTACAGGAACTTGGTGTTAAGGCTGTGGGAATCAGCGGAAAAGACGGCGGTCTTTTGAAAGTTGATAAGAAGTGTCCCGACGGTAAGGATATCGGTTTTGTAGGTGATATTAAGGAAGTAAACGCTAAGATTCTTTATGATTTACTTGAGAATGATTTTCTTCCTATCGTAGCACCCATTGGTCTTGATGATGCGTTCCAGACATACAACATCAATGCAGATGACGCAGCTTGTGAAATTGCGAAGGCAGTTGGTGCGGAGAAGCTTGCTTTTCTTACGGATATTGAAGGCTTATACAAAGATATTAATGATAAGAGTACTTTTATTTCACGCATCAGTGCATCCCAGGCGCATGAGTTGATTGAAAGCGGTTTTATCGGCGGCGGTATGCTTCCGAAACTGAACAACTGCACAACAGCCATCGAGAGTGGTGTGAGCAGAGTACACATTTTAGACGGTCGTATGCCTCACTGTCTTTTGCTTGAAATTTTCACAAAGAAAGGAATCGGAACTGCCATTATCGCAGATGAGGATCCTTTGAATTACGAAGTATAAACCGTAAAACAGAATGAATAATTGGAGAGATGGATGATGAATAAGATGATAGAACAGGCAGAAAGTGTTCTGCTTCATACGTATAACCGATTTCCGGTGGTGTTTGATCATGGTGACGGCGTCAGCCTCTATGATGTAAACGGCAAGGAATATCTGGATTTCGTATCCGGAATCGGTGTATTTGCGTTAGGATATAATAACAAAGCGTATAATGATGCCCTGAAGGCACAGATTGATAAAATTTTGCACACATCAAATTATTACTATAATGAGCCGGCCATTGAGGCAGCGACAAAGTTAACTGAATTAAGCGGTATGGATCGGGTGTTTTTCACCAACAGCGGTGCGGAAGCCGTGGAAGGTGCCATTAAGGCTGCACGAAAGTACGCATATAACAAAGATGGTAAGAATGATCATGAAATTATTGCGTTAGAGCATTCTTTCCACGGAAGAACCATGGGGGCGCTTTCCGTAACCGGTACGCCGAAATATCGTGAGGCGTTTGAGCCCATGATCGGATATGTTAAGTTTGCCAATATGAATGATTTTGACAGTGTGCTTGCCAATGTGACGGATAAGACCTGTGCTATTATGTTGGAAACCGTTCAGGGAGAGGGCGGTATTTTTCCGGCAACGGAAGAATTTTTAAAGCAGATTAAGGACCTCTGCGAAGAGAAAGATATTTTACTTATTTTAGATGAAATCCAGTGTGGTATGGGACGTACGGGATATCTTTATGCATGGCAGAAATACGGCATTAAGCCGGATATTATGACCACAGCGAAAGCCCTTGGCTGTGGCGTTCCCGTAGGTGCATTTCTTATGACAGAGAAGGTTGCCCAAAACTCTTTGGTTGCCGGTGACCACGGTACTACCTACGGCGGAAATCCTCTTGCTACGGCAGCAATCTGCAAGGTGCTTCAATTATTTGAAGAGCAGGGCGTACTTAGCAATGTGCAGAAGACAGGTGCATATCTGGAGGAGAAACTGGATGCCCTGGTGGAGAAATACGATGGAATTATTACCCGTCGCGGTACCGGTCTGATGCACGGACTGGTATTTGAGAAGCCTGTTGCCGGAATAATTAACGAAGCACTGGCAAACGGTCTTGTATTAATCAATGCGGGGACCAATGTAATTCGTTTTCTCCCGCCTTTGGTGATTACCTGTGAAGACGTGGATTCCATGCTTGCTATTTTAACTAAGGCCATCGAAAAAGAAATGTAGTGTGAGGTAACATGAAGAAATTTATATCGATAGTACTTATCGGTCTTCTGTGCGGGGTGACATTAAGCCATCCGGTTTACATGCCTGCCATTGAGAATATGGAAGACGTTGAAACTGACGGAGTAATCCGAATCTGGTATACAGATGAGAGTTTGAGCTCATATATAGATAATGCTGCGATTTCCTATTACGGTGACACGGGAGTTCATGTGGTTCCCACTCTGGTTTCCGGTGTTGAGTATCTGGAGAATATTCAGAAGGAGACCCTGGAAGGGGATGAGGCGCCGGATTTGTTTATTTGCGGGAATGATGCGTTGGAAAGAGCTGCGTTATCCGGTCTGGCTGTTCCGGTGGCAGATAAAGAGTCAGTATTAACCACCGGTCGTTTTCCGCAGGTGGCGTTGGATGCGGTAACTTATGAGAATCAATATATGGGCTACCCGTTCTATTATGAGACTTCACTGTTCTTATATAATAAAACGTATTTACAGACCATGAATTCCGAGGATCCTTCCGCAGATATTCTGCCCCGGTCCCTGGTGGGAATTCTGGAGTTTTCCAATCAGTATGACCCGCCGGAAGGAATGGAAGTATTCCTAAAGTGGGATGTTTCGGATATTTTATATAATTACAGTTTTGCGGGGGCATATATGGATTTGGGCGGTCCTTGCGGTGATGACAGAGAAAGAATCGATTTGTATAACGCGAATGCCATGTACGGCCTTGGTGTTTTTCAGGATTTTAATCAGTTCTTCTCAATTGAGTCAAAGGAGACCACCTATGAATCCGTAATGGAAGAATTTATGGCAGGCAAGGTAATGTTTACTTTTGCCGGCACGGATGCCATTGCCAAACTGGAGCAGGCCCGGGAAGAGGGTACTTTTATTTATGAGTACGGCATTGCGCCTATGGAAATGCTTAATACGACTCTGCAGGCGAAACCGTTATCCATTACCAATACGGTAGTCATTAACGGATACGGAACAGAGCAGGAGATTGCAGAGGATTTCGCAGTGTATTTGACCTGTGAGTACGTGGATACGTTATACAGCCGTTCCGGCAAAATGTCATCCTGCAACCGCAGTGAGTATGAGTATGCTTCCATGGAAGGTGTGTACGAAACGTACTACGGCAGTGTTCCCCTTCCTAAGATTGCAGAAAGCGGAAACTATTGGGTTTTGGCGGAACTATGCTATACCAATATCTGGGAGGGCGAAGATGTGAATGCATCTCTCCTTAGTCTGGCGAATAAGATGAATGGTCAGATTTTCGGGGAAAGCACTCCGGTGACAGAAATACCCACACCGGAGATTGATGAGAGCTATATACAGTCGGAATAATGATTAAGTGAATAGAGACTAAGTGAGTAGAGACTAAGTGAATAGTGAGAAATGAAAAAAGGGGCCGTGATGAGAGCTCTTTGGGGAACAGTCATGATGACATCGTTTGATGATTATGACTGTTCTTTTTTTGTAATGTTCATAATCTTGTAATGTTTATAATTTTTTGATTTTTTGTTTCATTGTAAGTGTTCTGTTTCTTTGTTTTGCCGGTTGGTATATTTAGGATAAAATGTGTAAAGAATATCATAAAAAAGATGAAAGAGGCTGTAAAAAACTCTTTGGAAGAATGAGATTGTTGCCGGGTATATAGCGGTTTTTTCTATTCAAATACCCACCTGCATCATTAAAAGCACTGTTTATGGAAGCGTTTTATACTGCTTATGGGTATTCTGAGTTTTTATATTTTATAATACCCGGCAAATTTTTTAAAGCCTCTTTTAGATTGGAGTGAATATGATAGGTTATTTGATTGCAGCATTGTCGGGTGCATTGATGAGTATTCAGGGGGTTTTTAATACGCAGGTTACCAAGCAGTCAGGACTTTGGCTGGCAAGTGCCTTTGTGCAGATGACGGCGTTGCTGGTTTGCCTTGGAGGATGGATGATAAAGGAACGGACTCCGGTGTCCGCACTTTGGAGCGTGCAGCCTAAATATATGCTTCTTGGAGGCGTGATTGGCGCGCTGATTACGGTTACGGTAGTAAAATCAATGGATATGATGGGACCGGCCAAAGCGGTTCTGTGCATTGTGTTTGTACAAATCCTGGTGGCGTATCTGATTGAAGTTTTTGGTCTGTTTGGTGTAGATAAGCAACCATTGGAGTGGAAAAAAGTAATCGGAGCCATAATTGCCATGGTCGGAATCATAATTTTTAAAGGAGGAAAATCATAAGAAAGTACGAAAATCACTTGTATTTCAAGGAAAAGTATTTTACACTTATGAGGACAATCGGTTTGAGGGAGAAATGCGTATATAAGCTATGCATGGAAAGGTGCTGATTGTTTATGAAAAAGAAAATATTAGAAGCGTTGGGTGTTGCGCTTATTACTACACTTGTTTTCATTTCCTGCAGGACGCAGGATGAGAGTTTGGGCGGCTTAGAGATGAATCCAAATGAAGATGTTTATGCGTTGGAGGAAAGCTCTGACCGGAGCAGTCCGGCGGAAGTGAAGGGAACAGCAGAAGAGAAGGAAACGGTGGAAGAAGCGACGTTGCTTATGGTACATGTTTGCGGCGCAGTGCAGGCACCGGGGGTATATTCCCTGCCGGCGGGAAGCCGCTTGTTCGAGGCAACCGCTATGGCAGGTGGACTTGCGGAGAACGCTGACACGGACGAGATTAATCTTGCAAGGGAACTGCGGGACGGAGAGCAAATCCGGATTCCTTATTTTGGGGAAGAAGAGGCAGAGGGCGGATTGATTAACATCAATCAGGCTGATGCAGAAACGCTTTGCCGGATTCCGGGCGTAGGGGAAGCTAAGGCGGATGCTATTGTGGAATACCGACAGAATAACGGGCCTTTTGGAACAGTGGAAGATTTAATGCAGATTTCCGGTATTAAGGAAGGGCTTTTGGATAAGATGAGCCCATATATTACTTGTGAATAAGTGAATCGTTGAAAGGGTAAAACGGAGTTACGATATGGAAAACAGAGTATTGGTTGTAGATGATGAGAAATTAATTGTAAAAGGACTTAAATTCAGCCTGGAGCAGGAAGGCATGCGCGTTGACTGCGCATATGACGGCGAAGAGGCTGTGGAAATGGCTCTTGCAAATAAGTATGATATTATCCTTTTGGATATTATGCTGCCGAAGATGTCCGGCTTAGAGGTGTGTCAGCAAATAAGGGAGACGTCCAATGTTCCAATTATTATGTTAACCGCCAAGGGTGACGATATGGATAAAATTATGGGTCTGGAATATGGCGCGGATGATTATATTACCAAGCCTTTTAACGTACTGGAAGTAAAGGCCCGCATGAAGGCTATTATGCGTCGCGTTGCACCGGCAAAGAAAGGGAATTCCAAAGTTGTGGAAACAGGAGACCTTACACTAAGCATTGCGGATAAGCGGCTTTTTATACTGGGGAAAGAGATGAATGTTACCGGCAAGGAGTTTGATGTGCTTCTGTTTTTGGTAAATAATCCCGGAGAAGTTTACGGCAGAGAGGAGCTTCTGAAGGCTGTATGGGGACATGATTATCCCGGAGATGTAAGAACCGTGGATGTTCATATCAGACGTCTTCGCGAAAAAATTGAAGCAAATCCCAGCGAACCCAAATATGTGCACACCAAATGGGGCGTTGGATATTATTACCAGGAGTAAAAGGAAACAGGCATGAAGTGGTTTGCAGGGATTAAACGCGAACTGAATAAAATAACAATCTTTCGAAGCATTAAGTTTCGAATCTTTTTAATCATTATTGTGACGGGATTCGTATGCTGTTCGGTAATGCAGTTTGGGATTCTCCAAAGTTACTTTAACCGGGCGGTGGAAGTGAGGGTAGGTGATGTGCAGAACCAGATGAAGGTTTTGGCGGATCACCTCATTACCTACCAATACATGCAGGATCCACATTCCGATATCGTCAATGCGGAACTTGAGCAGTTTTCTACGCTGTATGAGGGACGTATTCTTATTATCAACAATCGTTTTACCATTATCAGAGATACATATAATATCAGCCAGGGCAAGATTATTATTTCGGAAGAAGTAATACGCTGTTTCAAAGGGGAGAGTATTCACAATCTGGATGAAGACAACGGATACATTGAAGTGGCGATTCCCATTCAGATTACCGTGGAAGACACCACGCAGGTTGTGGGTGTTATTTTCGTAAGTTTTTCCAGTAACAGTATTTTGACGAATTACGGCATTTTGAACAGAAACGCATGGATTATCAGTATTGTTATGCTTCTTTTGGTTATTGTATTTGCCCTGTTTGCACCGGGACTTCTTTTACGTCCCTTTGACAGAGTAACGGATGCCATCAATGATATGCAGGCCGGCTTTACGGATGATAAGATTACCGTAAATGACTATACGGAAACGGAGCATATCGTGGATGCTTTCAACCATTTGATGGAACGGATGAAGGTGCTGGATGATTCAAGACAGGAATTTGTATCCAACGTCTCCCATGAATTAAAGACACCCATGACTTCCATTAAGGTTTTGGCAGATTCCCTGAATACGCAGGAAGATGTGCCGGCGGAGCTTTACAAAGAGTTTATGACCGATATTGTGGATGAGATTGACAGAGAGAATAAGATTATTAATGACTTATTGGCACTGGTAAAACTGGATAAATCCTCCAGTCATCTGAATATAGAAAGTGTTGATATTAATAAGATGATAGAGGCGGTGTTTAAGCGGCTGAAACCTTTGGCGAATGAGAAGAACATTGAATTGATTTTTGAGAGTGCAAGGGAAGTAGTGGCTGAAGTAGACGAAGTGAAATTGTCTCTTGCGGTGATGAATCTTATAGAGAATGGTATCAAATATAACAAGGGAGAAGAAGGCTTCGTTTCCGTGACATTGGATGCGGATCATCAGTTCTTTACCGTTGAAGTGTCTGATTCGGGAATCGGAATTCCGGAAGAAGAGCAGAAGCACATATTTGAACGTTTTTACCGGGTTGATAAATCGCATTCCAGAGAAATCGGCGGAACCGGTCTGGGACTAGCCATTACCAGAAGTACGGTTCTTAAGCACAGGGGTTCCATAAGGGTAAGCAGCGAGCCCGGTGTGGGGACCACCTTTTCGGTCAAAATCCCTTTGTCCTATATTCAGTAGCTGAGTAACTTGTGATTGAAGGAGCTTAAATGCAATGAAGTGTTTATCTAAAATAGCATTAGCCCTCGGGATTCTGCTTTTGTGCCTGCCTATGTTATCGTGCAACAGGGCCGGGGCGGTGGAAGAACAGGGTGTGAATACGATTGATATCTATTACATTAATCGGGATGAGAATACCATCCGAAGCGAAACCTACGAAATCGTAAATGATAATGTAACAGACGTAATCAAAGAGGTTCTGGAGCAGATGAAGAGAGCTCCGAAAGATACCAAATTAAAAGCATCTCCGTTTTCGGATGTTGCGGTATATTCCGCGCGTTTGGAAGAAGGAAAACTCATCCTCAATCTGGATGCAAAGTATAAGGACTTGGCGCCTACCACAGAGATTCTTGTCAGAGCAGCTATTGTTAAAACGCTGACCCAGATAGACGGTGTGAAATTTGTTTCCCTGGAAGTGGACGGTGCGCCTTTGATTGATTCTACCGGTGAAGTGGTAGGACTGCTAAACAGCGATTTATTCATTGATAATGCCGGCGGTCAGATTAGTAATAACATTCAGACTACGCTGCAGTTGTATTTTGCGAGTGAGGACGGAACTCGTCTGATTCCGGTACAGCGTATTGTGGAATATAATACCAATATTTCGCTGGAGAAACTTGTGGCGGAGCAGTTGATTGCAGGACCGGCAGCGGGGGAGAGTGCATATCCCGTTATTAATCCGGCCACCAAAGTAGTCAGCGTGATTGTGAAAGACGGGACCTGTTATCTGAATCTGGATGAAAGCTTTCTGACGCAGGTATACAGTGTGAATTCAGAGGTGACAATATATGCCATTGCCAATTCCATGATTGCTTTGAATAACGTAAATAAAGTGCAGATTTCCGTCAATGGTAAAACGGAGATTACTTACAGAGAGAGCATGAGTCTGACCAATGCCTTTGAACGTAATCTGGATTTGGTTGAGAATCCCCAGCCTTCTTCATAGAGGGGATATTTATGTGTGATACGGAGGAATGAAATGAGACGTCCCTGCATGTGGATTTGTCTTTTGGTGAGTATGATGTGCGTTCTGTGGGCATTGTGGCAGAACGCACGGAAACAGGAACCTCCGGATGTTCCGATACAAGTGACCGGAATAGTCAATGAGATTACTGTCTATCATCAAAAAGAAATTCTTTATCTGTCCCGGGTCTCGGGAAATGGCGAATCAGCCGAATTTTTCAAACAAATTAATTTAATAGGTGTCATCTGTTATACGACGCAAAACGTAGGGGTTGAAGTGGGAGAAACCGTCACCGTGACCGGCGTTTTGACGACGTTGGAAGGAGAATCAAATCCCGGCGGGTTTGCATCTGATTCTTATTACCTGTCCAAAGGGTATTCTCACAGGATGTATAATGCCAAGATTCTTTCCCGTACGGGGGAAGGTTCCCTTTTTGCCAAACGGCTTAGACAGGTTTCGGAATGTGTGGAGAGTATTCTGGCCGGGTATCTTACACCGGCAGATTTCGGTGTAATGAAGGGAATGCTCTTAGGGGATAAAAACGATATGGAAGAAGGGCGCAAGCAGCTTTTTCAGGAAATTGGGATTTATCATATTCTTTCCATCAGCGGTCTGCACATTACTTTTCTGGGAAATCTCTTCAATGCACTTTTAAAGCGGCTTAGATTACCGCCTGTTTTTTCCTTTTTCTGCACGATTATTCTTTTAAGTCTTTATGCCGTCATGACAGGACTTAGTGTATCAGCCGTCAGGGCAGTAATTATGTTTTCCGTAAGCGGGGGCGCCGGGCTCATTTTTCGGTCATATGACATGCAAACGGCAATGGGCATTGCTTTTTTGCTGACGATTCTTATGCAGCCTTACGTGGTATTAAACAGTGGATTTCTTCTGTCATATCTGGCGGTCTTTGCCATTGCAATGCTCTATCCGGTTATGCCGGGCGTGGACGTAAAGAAGATCAGGGGGATTGACACTCTCTGGCTCAGTCTTTCCGTCTGGCTGATGACTTTGCCTGTTGTGACGTCAATGTACTATCAGATTTCAATCTATTCCGTAATCGGTAATCAGTTCATTATGCCTACCGTGTCTTATCTTATGCTTTTGGGCATTCTTATTGTGGTCTTTCATCCGGTCTTTCCCTTTGGCAGTATTCTTTGTGCCAAAGGCTGTCATATAATTCTTCATTACATGGATGTGGTAGTTCAGTTTCTTGATAAGCTTCCGGGCGGAAACATTGTGGTGGGGGAACCGGATTACCGGAAGTGTATTATGTATTATGTTTGCATCTTTCTACTGTGTATTCTTGGTAAAAAATTTAACAGAGATCATTATTTGAGAAGTCTTGTTTTGGAATATAAAAGACTGGAAGATGGCAGTGATTTTGATCCCACGGATTTGATGAAAGAAAAAAGGCGTTATACAAGGCATGCCTCGTATCGTCTGGCAACGCTGTTTATATTGGTAATTTTCCTGCTGTGGCCGGCAGACCGGCAGAGGGAGTGTATTACCTTTTTGGATGTGGGACAGGGAGACGGAATCTGTATGGAACTTCAGGAAGGGGTATTTCTTGTAGACTGTGGGAGTACCTCTGTGACGGAGGTGGGAGATTCCGTGCTGTTTCCCTTCCTTAAGAGTCGTCGGATTACGGAGATTGAAGGCTGGTTTTTCACGCATGCAGACAAAGATCATATCAGTGCTTTTGGTGAATTGGCATCCTATGAAGGCCTGAAAATCCATAAAATCTATATTCCCGGTGTTTTATATGAAGAATTTGCACAAATTCGTGAAATTGCCGAAAAGAATCGCATAGAAGTATGTGTTCTTTTTGCAGGAAATGTGGTAAAATTAAACAAATGGAATATAGAAGTATTGTCGCCGAAATCAGAGGTGGATTACGAGGACGGAAATGAGGCATCTCTGGTGCTTGCCGTCTCTAAGGAATCCTTTGACATGGTGCTGATGGGAGACGGCGGAGAAGCAGCAGAGAAGGCAGTAATGCAAACCGTACATGGAAGCGTTACGGTATTAAAGGTTGCGCACCACGGTTCCGCCAGGGGAAGCAATTCAGAGAACTTTTTGGAGGCACTCTCGCCTGAGGTTTCCGTGATTTCCTGCGGAGAGAATAATGTTTACGGACATCCTCACCGGGAGACATTAGAAAGGCTTGCTGCCTGCGAAAGTCACGTTTATCGGACGGATTTGCAGGGAGCGGTTACGATTATTTTAGAAGAAGATTCCATTCGGGTACAGTGCTGCCACTAAGCATGGCGGATCGGATTTTTTAAAGAAGGCGGTATTTACAACGGTATGTATGCGATAAATTCAGATATTAAAGAGAACAAGTTAAAAAGCGTGTACTTACTCTACGGGGTAGAACATTACCTTGTAGTGAATTTTCGTCAAAAACTGTTGCGGGCGTTTTGCGGTACCGATGTTTCGTCAGAATTAGAAGAGGATATGAATTTTGCCTCTTTTAAAGGGAAAGAGATATCAGTCACCGAGATTATACAGATGTCGGAAACTCTTCCTTTTTTTGCGGAGCGAAGAGTGATACTGGTGGAAGACTCCGGTCTTTTTTCCAAGGATGGTGATTCCCTGGCGGAATATCTTTCAGAGAAACCGGAGAGTACGGTATTTATTTTTGCAGAGGATGCGCCGGACAAAAGAAGCCGACTTTATAAGGCGGTAGAAAAGATTGGTCACGCGGCAGAGTTTAAGGTGCAGGACGAAGCCACCCTGAAGAAGTGGATTGGGGCAGAGGTGACAAGGGAAGGCAAAAAGATTACCATCCGGGCTGTGGAAGCGTTGATTGAACGTTGTGCAGAGGATATGGAACAGATCAAAAGAGAATTGGAGAAACTGTTCTCCTACACATTGGAGCGGGAAGCGATTGATATTGCTGATGTGGATGCAATCTGTTCGGTACGTATCGGCAATCACATTTTTGATATGATAGAGGCAATGGCGAATAAACGGCAGGCCCAGGCTTTGGGATTGTATTACGAATTGTTGGCCCTAAAGGAACCGCCCATGCGTATTTTACACTTAATCAGCAGACAATTTGTACAGCTTTTATCAGTGAAGGATTTGCGGAACCGGGGATACGACAAGCGGCGTATCAGTGAAAAAATGGAGATAAAACCCTTCATTGTTGACAAGTATATGGGGCAGGCAGGTAAATTTTCTACAGAATCTTTGGTGCAAGCTATTAATGATTGCGCAACTTATGACGAAGAAGTAAAGAAGGGGATGCTTTCAGACCGTTTGTGCGTGGAACTGCTTTTGGTGAAATATTCAAACGGTGAGAATCGATAATAATATTACAGGAGGAGAAAAGACTATGAAGTTGATTCATTGTGCGGACTTACATCTGGATTCAAAGATGAATACACATTTGAATCCACAGCAAATGAAAGAACGTAAAGCGGAACTGTTGCATACTTTTGCACAGATGGTTTCCTATGCACAGAAAGAGTGCGTGGCAGGTATTCTGATTGCCGGCGATTTGTTTGATACAAGACGAGTATCCGCTACGGCAGCCGGAACGGTTTTGGAAGCTATCACAACCCATCCGGATATTACTTTCTATTATCTGAAGGGAAATCATGATACCAATAGTTTCCTGAGTGAGTTGGAAGAGATTCCTGAAAATTTAGAATTGTTTGACGGGACGTGGAAATATTTTTATCCGATCAGCAATCAGCAGAGAGCCCTTTGCATTGCAGGTATTGAGATTGGTGAAAAGAATAACGAGACATTGTATCATGAACTTGATTTAAAAATCGAGAATATAAATATTGTTATGTTGCATGGGCAGGAAGGTGCCGGAAATGCCAAGGATAAGGCAGAAATAATCCGTTTAAAAGACTTGAAGAACAAAGGAATCGATTATCTGGCATTGGGGCATGTCCATACATACAAAAAAGACACCTTAGACTCCCGTGGGGTATATTGCTACAGCGGTTGTCTGGAGGGAAGAGGATTCGACGAATGCGGCCCTCATGGGTTTGTACTTCTTGATATTTCCATGGAAGAGGGTACTGTGGATGCAAAGTTTGTTCCGTTTGCATTCCGTAAACAGTTTGAAATCCCCGTGGATGTTAGTGAATGTACGGGAACCATGGAGGTTGAACAAAAAATCAGAGACGTACTGGAGAAAGAGAATATAGAGGAACGCCACATGGTGCGTATCCTTTTAAAAGGAGAAAGAGATTGCGAAAGCAATTGGAATATGTCCTTTTTACAGAAACAGTTTGGCGAAAACTACTATTGCTTCCAGGTGAAAGATGCGACCAGATTTAAGGTGGATTACGAAGCTTATGCACTGGATGCCTCTTTGAAGGGTGAATTCATTCGCCGTGTTATGGATGCAGAGGAATTAACGGATGAAGAAAAGGCGCAGGTGGTTCGTTTCGGAATCTGTGCATTGAAGGGGGAGGAATTCTAGATGAAATTATTATCAGCGCATATCGAAAATTTTGGCAAGATTTCCGACCGTACCTTTGATTTTAAAGAAGGCTTAAATGTAATCTGCGGAGAGAACGGCTGGGGAAAAACTACCCTGTGTGCATTTTTAAAGGTTATGTTCTTTGGGTTCGAGAATGAGAGAACCAGAGATGCATATGAGAATGAAAGAAAACGTTTCAAACCCTGGCAAGGCGGCGTGTACGGAGGAAGTGTCAACTTCGAGGCAGACGGCGTGGAATATCGCCTGCTTCGTACCTTCGGATTGAAGGAAGCAGAAGACGAATTTGTACTGAAAGAAGTTGCAACGGGACTGGATTCCAATGCGTTTGGCAAGAATATCGGGGAAGAACTTTTTGCCATTGATGCAGAGTCTTTTAAAAGAACCGTCTTTTTCTCACAGAAGGATTGTATTACCGGTCCTACAGACAGTATTAATGCAAAGATCGGTAACTTAAACGACGTTTCCGATGACATGAATAAGTATGAAGAAGTTATGAAACTCTTCAAAGATGAATTAAACAAGATGAGTCCTACCCGTGCAACCGGAAGCATGAGTAAGATTAAAGATGAGATTGCGGGAACAGAGAAGAAATTGCTTTCTAAGGCGGCTGTGGAAGCAAATCTTGCCAAAGAACTGGCAACAGAAGAAGAATATAAGAGAGAACGCGAAAGAATCCTGAAAGAGCGTGAAGAGGTGAATGCGTTACAGGCATATATCAGCGAGGAATCTATCAACGATGTGGAGAGGAAAGCCTACAGACAGCTCTGCGTGAAAGAGGAAGAGCGAAAGAAGGAACTGGAACAGACCAAGGCCGTATTCCCGAAGGAAATTCCTACTGCGGAGGAGATGGAGAAGCAGTTCCAGGAAGCAGGAAGTCTTCAGAGTAAGAAAGAATCCGTCCGTATCTATAAGTTCACGGAAGAGGAAGAAGCCGAGGAGAAGGAAGCAAAGAAGATGTTCTTCAACCGCTCCTTTGAAGAATTGAAGCACAGGGATGCCTGTGAGAAAGTAGAGAAGTTTTACAGTGCAAGAAGCCGTTACGAGAAGGTTCTTCTTCGTGAGGAGGAATTGGAAAAGCTGGAAACTTATACAGGACTTTTCGAAAATGAGTTTTTCTCTATGGATGCAATAGAAGGCCTGGAGAAGAACTGGCAGGAGATTGAACAGCGAAGAAGTTCTCTTCTGGCAAAGAAAGAAGCGCATGCGATTTTGGAAGCGGAAGAGAAGAGTGCACAGCCGAAACCGAAGAATTATGCATATGTGTATATCCTTTATATTTTAGGATTAATTGCCTGTGTGGCAGCGGCAGCGGTAATGTATTTTGTATTTCATCTTACAGGTAAGCTTTTATTGATTCCCGCTATTGTATTTGGTGTTCTTCTGATTGCATTCATTATTGCATGCATTTCCATCAAGAGAAAGAAGAGCGAAAAATCCATCTTCTTACAGAGCGAAGAGATGAAGACCCGAATCGTGGAAGAAGAGAACACACTTACATCCATGGAATACAATGTACGAAGACAGCTTACCGACAGAGGGTTCCTGGAAGAGGAAGAAAAGATTGAACATGGTTTTTGGAAAATTAAGACCCAGTTTGAAGAGTATAATGATTTGTTAAAGCGGAAAGAACAGTTAAAGTATGACAAGACACCGGAAGAGATGATTTTACATGCGGAAGGTTTGGAAACATATATTAAGTCCTTTAACGAATCCGCAACGGATTGGGAGAAACTGGAAGCAGCAATTCGCAATCTTCAGGAACAGAAGGAAGACGACATTGCTGTTGTGGATCAGCAGCGTATTATCTGGAATACTTCTTTAAGTGCGATTCGTGAGGCAGAGAAGAAACGTGCTACTTTCACGAAGAAACGTGCGGAATATTCCAAGAGCGTTGAGAGCCTGGAAGATACCAAGACCGGGGTAAGACATTTCCTCCAGTCAATCGGTGTGGAACCTAAGGAGGATATGTTCGAACAGATTAGTTCCCTAAGAGATTCCCTCAAGGCTTATGAGGAAGCAAAGCAGGAGTACGAGGCAGCTGTGAAAGAGCGTGAAGAGTATGCAAAGAATGCCGACATTGAGCCTGAGAAGGAAGAAGATAAGCCTGCAGGCTGGAAGCCGGGTATGACACTGGAAGATTGTAAAGAAAAGATTGCTTCCTGTGACAGACGTCTTGATATGTTGACAGACAATGCATCTGCATTGCGTACAAGAATTCTTGTGGCGCAGGAACAGTTAGATGATCTGATGTCTGAGCAGGATCGTCTGAATGTCTTACAGGACTTGTTAAAAGAACAGAAGAACAAATACCGTTTATTGGAATATACAAGAGATTATATGGAGAAATCCAAAACTGCGTTTACTTCCAAATACATGGGACCTGTTTCTACCGCTTTTGGAAAGTATATGGAGATGATTATGCCGGATAGCAAGATTGAGTATGCATTTGATGCAAATACCAATCTGACGATTCAGGAATGCGGGTTACCCAGAGAGACAGAAGCATTCAGTACCGGTATGCAGGACTTATTCGGAATCTGTTTCCGTATGTCACTGATTGAGGCTATGTATCAGGAAGAAAAACCAATGGTTGTTTTGGATGATCCTTTTGTAAATCTGGATGATGATAAGACAAAAGGTGCTTTAGAATTCTTGGAAGAGGTTGCAAAGGAATATCAGGTAATCTACTTCACCTGTCGGAAAGACAGAACGGGGGAAGAAAAGAAATGAATCAATTAGGCGGAAAGCCTTTGGGAAAACAGGTGGTTAAGGCCACCTTGTTTTTCTATGAGAGAGAAAAAAAAGAATATGAGTATACAGCCGGAGATTCCGATGAGGAATGGGCACGTTTTCAAAAAGGCCTGACAGATGTACTGGATGTGTTTGACGGGTTCATTGAGCGTGCCGGGAATGTGGAAATCAAAGATGCGGAAGAAGTTTTGGAAGGCCATAAGATGATTCTGACAGACCCCACTCTTGCAGAGCGGGTGAAAGAATTAATTTACAAGGAAGGCTGTACTGCCGGAAAAAGTGTCGCTTTGGCTGGGATAGAGATGGCTGAGCTTTTGGGAGAGACCGGAGATGCTTACATGGAAGCCAGAAAGCAGGATGTGAGTGATGCCATAGGATATTTGCTGGATTGTATCGGAAGAGAAGATGCAGAGGATAAAACTTCAGAGAAGAATTTGCAGGAGGATCTCCTTACTGTTCCTTCCATTGTGGCAGCAGAAGAGCTTACTCCGGCGGATACGGTAAGACTGGCAGGAAAGAATCTGAAAGGGATTGTAGTTACCAATGGTTCTCTTTATTCCCATGTGGCAATTCTTGCCAAGGGAATGGATATTCCGGTGCTTTTTGGCGTGCCGGTATCTAAGGAATGGCATGGCAGAGAAGGAATTCTTCATGGTGCGGAAGGGATATTATATGTAGACCCGGATAAAGAAACTCTGGAGAAGTATGACATATTTTTATCGGACAATACAGCATCGGAAATGAATACTGAAGAAAAGCCCTCCCCTGTGTGGCAGGAATATCTTTTCGCGGGAAGTGAGGAAACCGGAAAGGTGCGCATCTACGCCAATGTATCATGTCCGGATGAAGTATCGGCGGCAATGGAGTATGGTGCAGCGGGAATCGGGCTTTATCGGAGTGAGTGCATGTTTCTTGAAAAGACGGTTTTGCCGGATGCGGTAGCACAGGAGAATGTTTACAGAGACTTATTGCAACGTGCCGGAGGTGCAGAGGTTGTAATTCGTGTTCTTGATGCAGGGTCGGATAAAATGTGTCCGTGCATCCCCATGGAAAAGGAGAACAATCCTGCATTGGGAAAACGCGGCATCCGTTTTCTTATGGAAAGGGAAGATATTTTTAAAGAACAGTTAAGAGCACTTTACCGAAGTGCCGAAGTCGGAAAAATGTCTTTATTATTCCCCATGATTACAAACATGGAAGAAGTGGGAAGAATCAAGGAGCTTTGTGAAGAAATCCGCAAAGAAACAGGAGTGGAACAGGGACTGGTTCCCATCGGAATGATGATTGAGACGCCGGCTGCGGCCCTAATTGCAGAAGAGATTGCAGGTGCGTGTGATTTCATCAGCATCGGAAGCAATGATTTAATGCAGTATTTAATGGCAGTGGACAGGGAGTCAGCTTTGGCAGATACTTACGTGGATATAAAACATCCGGCAGTAGAAAGAATTCTTTGCCATATTGTTACGGCAGGCAAGAGAGCCGGTTGTCGGGTTGGCATTTGCGGGGAACTGGCAGCTGAGCCGGAGATTTTCAAAAAACTGGTTTCCCTGGGAATCGACGAAATATCTCTTTCTGTATCGGTATTAAAACAAAAAAGGTTAACATAACATCCCGTATTGAAAGCGGGAACGGGATGTGAAAAAATAGTGATATGCAGTTTTGCGGAAAGCAAAACTGCATATTTTTTTGTGTTTGTGGAAACACCTATAACGATAAGATTTGGAAAGGAATCGCAAAAAATGGAAATGACATTAAGATGGTACGGGAAACAATACGATACGGTACGCTTAGAGCAGATTCGACAGATTCCCGGGGTAAAAGGTGTTATTACAACACTTTATCAAAAGGCACCCGGAGATGTCTGGCAGCCGGATGAAATCAAGGAACTTTTACAATATGTAAAAAAGCATGGGCTGAAAGTTTCGGGGATAGAAAGCGTTAACGTACATGAAGATATCAAGTTGGGAACGGGGAGGCGTGAGTATTACATTGATAACTATATAGAGACACTGCGCAACTTGGGACAGTGCGGCATTCATCTGGTGTGTTATAACTTTATGCCTGTATTTGACTGGACAAGAACCGAGCTGGCAAGAGTGAGACCGGACGGCGCCATGGTGCTTGCCTATCGGGAGGCCGGCATGCTTTCTCACAAGCCGGAAGATTTCTTTCGGTCCATTCAGAAGGATACCAACGGAAGCATTATGCCGGGATGGGAGCCGGAAAGGATGGAAAAAGTCAGGGAAGATATAGAAAAATACAAGGGATATACGTCGGATGACATCTTTGAGAATCTGTTTTATTTTTTGCGCAGGATTATGCCGGTCTGTGACGAATATGATATTAACATGGCAATTCATCCGGATGATCCGGCATGGCCGGTATTCGGGCTTCCCAGAATTATGACCAGTAAGGAAAACCTTTTACGTCTCATACGGGAGGTGGACAATGTTCATAACGGAATCACTTTTTGCAGCGGTTCCTACGGGACACACCGGGAGAATGCATTGGTTCCTACCATCGAAGCCTTGAAGGGGAGGATTCATTTTGCCCACGTGAGAAATCTGAAATTTCACGGAGAACGGGATTTTGAAGAGGCAGCTCATCTGTCATCAGACGGAGATTTTGATATGTATGCCATTATGAAAGCGCTCTATGATGTTGGTTTTGAAGGTCCCATACGTCCTGACCACGGCCGTATGATCTGGGGAGAGAACGCCATGCCGGGTTATGGCCTGTATGACCGGGCGCTGGGAGCAAGTTATCTCAACGGCTTGTGGGAGGCAATTTCCAAGCAGAGCCCAAGGAAAGAAATGCAGGGAGTGAATTAAGATGAGTGCAGATGAGAGAAAAAGTCTTAACAGGGAAACCGGTGCAGGGGAGAAAACTGCCGGCGGTATTCCTTTTGGATGGAAGGATAAGGTAGGGTACCTTTTCGGGGATTTGGGAAATGACTTTACCTTTATTCTATCCTCAAGTTTTTTGCTTAAATTTTACACGGATGTTTGCGGCGTGTCGGCTGCCACGGTGGGATTTATTATGATGCTGGCAAGATTTGTGGATGCGTTTACGGATGTGGGAATGGGACGCCTTTGTGACAGGGGAAGGCAGACGCCTGCAGGAAAATTTAAACCATGGATTCTTAGGATGTGTATTCCGGTGGCGGTATCCTCCTTTTTAATCTATCAAAGCGGTGTTCGAAATCTGCCCATGTGGGGAAAGGTAGCATATCTTCTGGTGACCTATATTCTCTGGGGCTCCGTTTTTTATACTTCCATTAATATCCCATACGGCTCCATGGCCTCCACAATATCCCATGAACCAGGTGACAGGCAGTCTCTGTCCACTTACCGAAGTCTTGGCGGTATGCTTGCAGGCGTGGTAATCGGGGCAGTAATTCCGGTGTTGGCTTACGATAAAATAGGCGGCAATACTGTGTTAAACGGTTCCCGTTTTACGGTGATTGCAGGGATTTGTTCCTTATTAGCCATTATCAGCTATCTTTTATGTTACTTCCTGGTGACGGAGCGTGTCAGAGAACGTAAAAATACCGTGTCAGAGCGTAAAAACACAGTGGTTGATATGTTTCGGAATGCATTTCGAAACAGGGCACTGCTTTCCATTATTGCAGCTTCGGTGGTGATGTTGGTGGCACAGCTTACCATGCAATCCATGGCAAATTATGTGTATCCGAATTTTTATCAGAACACCACCGCGCAGTCTGCCTCCATGCTGGTGATGATGGTGGGCATGTTTGCAGCAGCCGGTCTTGCCAAACCTCTGGGAAGGAAGTTTGGCAAAGCAGAGATTAGTGTGGCGGCTAATTTTTTAGCCTGCGCCATTAACCTGATTCTTTTATTTCTAAGACCGGAAAATGTTTGGGTCTATGTAATCCTGCAAGCCGTTGCCTGGTTTGGACTGGGAATATTCAGTATGGTGAGCTGGGCGATGATTACCGACGTAATTGATTATTCCGAAATCCGTAACCGCGTTCGGGAGGATGGGTCTGTGTATGCACTGTATTCCTTTGCAAGAAAGGTGGGTCAGGCCGGTGCGGCCGGTCTTAGCGGTGTTCTTTTATCTGCCATCGGGTATTCTCAGGAAACGGCGTTTGAAGAAGGTGTGGTAAACGGTATTTACAATATATCCCTGATTGTGCCGGCGTTGGGCTTTGCGGCATTGGGACTGATTCTTATGTTTTGGTACCCGCTTCATAAAAGAGCGGTAGAGGAGAATGTGGAGACTTTGCGCAGGGCAAGAGAAGAACAGAATGAGGAAAGGAGAATGTAAAAATGCGTAAATATACGGACTTTAACAGAAAGTGGGCGTTTACGAAAGAGGCTGAGAGTGTGCCGGATAAAATGCCGGAAAAATGGAATTATGTAAACCTGCCGCATACTTGGAATGATATTGACGGACAGGACGGAGGAAATGATTATTATCGGGGAAAAGGGTATTATGCCAAGCAGTTTGATCTGGATATTCTGCCGGATAATCACAAGCATTTTCTGGAAATAAAAGGCGCCAACTCCATGGCAGAGGTGTATTTAAACGGAGCCCTTCTGGGGGCGCACGAAGGAGGATATTCTACTTTCCGTCTGGAATTGGCAGGACTTAAGGAGAAAGATAATCTTCTGGTGGTAATAGTCAGCAATGCAGACAATGACCATGTATATCCGAGAAAGGCAGACTTCACCTTTTATGGCGGATTGTATCGGGAGGTATCTGTTATTTCCGTGCCCCGGACACATTTTGAACTGGTACGGCTGGGGACACCGGGTATTCGGGTGACACCGGTGATTGAAGGAAATAATGCCAACGTGGAAGTGAATGTCGAGATTGATAACCCGGACAGCGATTACAAACTGGAAATATATCTGGAAGATGATACAGGAAATAAAATATCCGGATATCAGGGAACGACTCTTGATACGGGTGCAAGATTCCTGATTAAAAACGTGCATCTCTGGCATGGTAAAAAAGACCCTTATCTTTATAAAGCAGTGGCGAAAATCCTCTATCAGGGTGAGGAGTGTGACAGAGTCTGTACACATTTTGGCTGCAGAAGCTTTGTCATAGATTCCCATAAAGGTTTTATTTTAAACGGGGAACCTTATCCGTTGCGGGGCGTATCAAGACATCAGGACCGGTATGGAATCGGAAATGCCCTAAGTCGGCTTCATCACAAGGAAGATATGGAAATGATTCTTGAACTGGGAGCAAATACCGTCCGGCTTGCCCATTATCAGCATGACAGTTATTTTTACGACTTATGCGATATTTACGGGTTGATTGTCTGGGCAGAGATTCCTTATATTTCGGAGCATTTGCCGAATGGACGCGGGAATACGAAACAGGCACTGGAAGAACTGATTTGTCAGAACTATAATCACCCGAGCATTGTGGTATGGGGACTTTCCAACGAGATTACCATGGCCGGCAATCCGGGAAATGACCTGGTGGAAAACCATATCATGTTAAATGACCTTGCCCATAAAATGGATCCCCACCGTCTGACTACCGTGGCGGCGGTTACCATGTGCGATCCGAAGGAATTATATTTAAAGGTGCCCGATGTACTTGCCTATAATCACTATTTCGGCTGGTACGGCGGAGATGTTTCCATGAACGGCCCATGGTTTGACAAGTTTCACAGGGAATATCCCAATGTTCCCATCGGTGTCAGCGAGTACGGCTGTGAAGCCCTAAACTGGCATACTTCAAATCCTACTCAGGGAGATTACACGGAAGAGTATCAGGCTTATTATCACGAGGAACTTATCAAACAGCTTTTTAGCCGCGAATATTTATGGTGCACCTATGTCTGGAACATGTTTGATTTTGGGGCCGATGCCAGATGCGAAGGCGGGGAAAACGGCCAGAATCACAAAGGACTGGTGACCTTTGACCGTAAGTATCGGAAAGATGCCTTTTATGCATATAAGGCATGGCTCTCTACAGACCCTTTTGTTCATATCTGCGGTAAGCGCTATGTGGACCGGATGGAGAGCGTTACCAGAATCACGGTGTACAGCAACCTTCCGGAAGTGGAACTGGTGGTAAACGGGAAAAGCTTTGAAACCAAAAAGAGCGAAGGGCATTTCTTCTATTTCGATGTGCCGAACGAAGGTGAGACACAGCTGATGGCTATCGCCGGTTCCCATACCGACATCTCCTTTTTCAGAAAGGTCAACAAATTCAATGAAGATTACCGGTTAAAAGAGCAGGGGGCTGTGCTTAACTGGTTCGATGTGCAACAAAAGGAGGGATATTTCTCCTTAAATGATAAAATCGATGACATTCTTCAGAATCAGGAAAGCCGAAGTCTTTTGGAAACGTTTTTCCTGACCGTAACCAAAAGAAGCGGTGAGAGAAGCATGATGGGAGAAGCGCTTTCCAACAGTAATATGCTGGATATGATGGGAAACTTCACGGTGATTCGTCTATCCGGTCTCATGGGAGCTGCGGGAGTAAATGTGTCCAAGGAAGAACTGCTTTCCTTAAATGAGAAACTAAACCGGGTGGCAAAGTAAAAAGTATGTATAAATTGGAAATTTCCGGAAAGAATAGAAATATCCTGCCGTAGCGGATTCGCCCGGGCACAAATTATTTGTGCCCGGGATGTAAGACGGGCAGCAAAATTTTGAGTAAAGAGAGGTTAAGCCATGTTGAAAGAAAAGGAAATTCAGGCACTTAATGATTTATGTACACAGGAGCAATGCTGCATTGATAAGTATACCAAATATAAAAACGAAGCCAAGGATCCTGTATTGAAAGAGTTATTTACACAGATTGCTGGGAAGGAAGAAGAACATTTAAAGTCATTAAATCAGGTGCTTGCAGGCAAGACCCCCAGCTGTGACTGCAATGATAACAGCGGTGCAAGCTATAATCCTACGGCAACCTACGATGCGCTGACCAATTCCGAGGACAAGAAAGCAGACAATTTCCTCGTAACAGACTGTATCGGTACCGAAAAGCTTGTTTCCGGTGAGTATAACACAAATGTTTTCATTTTTGCCGATGCCGCTATCCGCAAGTTGCTTGCAGATATTCAGATTGAAGAACAGAACCATGCGGAGATGCTTTTTAAGTATAAGAGCGTAAACGGAATGGCGTAAGTAGAAATTGTGCAAACAGGACAGCATAATTCGGGGAACTGATTACAAGGATATGTTTGGGTATGGAAGGTAGTTTGTTTGCATAAATACCCACACATATCCTGAAATCCCTGTAGCGATATGTGTGGGTATTTAGGGAAGAAAACTGCTGATTTACCCAAACGTGCGTCGCAACTTCCCGGCCTTTACGCTTTTGCGGTCCGCAAATCCATAAAGAGAAATGCCCGTCCAAATCGAGATACACTTTCCCAAAGTGATATGTACTTTCCCAAAGTAATATGCTATAATGTTTCAGATTAGACATCTTTTTCGGAAGTGTCCCATAAATGTTAGAAGCAAGGTGGTTTAGAATGAATAATTCAGATGTTTTGGAAATCCGCAAACGGTTTAAAAAGACGGATTCCTCGATTACTAAAGTTACCGGATGTTATGTGACCGGTGCGGATAAGAAGATCAGGACTTATGTGGATGCCAATTTTTCCGATTTGGAAGAAGCAGAGCAGTTTAAGTACATAGAAATTTTCAAGAAAGGTCTTTCCGGTGTTTTGGGAAAGAATCTGTTAAGTCTTCCCTTTTCAAAGGAAGGGGAAGCACCGGGTGGTTCACAGCAGTCCCTTCTTGCCCTGAAGAATTCCGAGTTAAAGGATCAGGCTTTTCTGGATGCCTTTTATCAGAAGATTATTGATACTTATTACTTCGTTGGTAATTATCTGATTTTGCTTATGCATGATGTGTATGATGTAATGACGAAGACCAGTGACAAGATGTCCCTGGATGAGTCGGAAGAAGTCTATACATATTGTCTGTGCTGTATCTGTCCCGTAAATCTATCTAAGCCGGGTTTGAGTTATCATGAAGCAGAGAATATCATTGCAAACCGAACCCGTGACTGGGTGGTGGAGATGCCGGATGTGGCGTTTTTGTATCCGGCCTTCAATGACAGAAGCAGTGACGTGAATGAGGTTCTCTATTATGTGAAGAATACGGACGAGATGCATTCGGAATTCATCGAAGGCGTGCTTGGTTGTGAGGAACTCCTTCCTTCTACGGTAGAGAAAGAGATTTTCCATCAGATTGTGGAAGATGTAATCAATGAGGTGGAAGGATATGATACCTTTGAGGTGGTTCGTTCCATTAACAACGAGCTTACCGATATGGTGGAGAATCATGTGGCCTATGAACCCATGACCATTGACAGGGAAGGGGTTAAGGATCTTTTGCTGAAAAGCGGTGTGAAGGAAGAACACATGCCTGTGGTGGAAGAGAAGTTTAACAAGGCTGCGGGAGAGGGCGCGAGCCTGCGCATTGATAATATCTGCGAAACCAAGAATTTCGAGGTGAAGTCGGATAATGTACAGCTTAAGATGAAAGCGGATGCGGCAGATATTGTGGAGATTCGTGTGATTGACGGGCGGAAGTGTCTGGTAATTCCCATGAATTCTGATGTGGAAGTAAACGGAATTGTAAAACGTATTGTAAAAGAATTGGAAGGAGAAGAATAGAAATGGCAATGTCAGCTTTTTTGATTATAGCAGGATTGATCGGATTGGCAGTGATTGTAGCGGTATTGATTGCCGTTATTACCGTGGTGGCTGTTGCTGCCCATGCGGGAACTAAGGGAGAATCAGAAGAAGAATGATAAGAGAATGTAACCTGGAAGAGATATCGGATGGAAAGCGTTTATCTTCTAAAGATTTAGCGAAAGTAGGCTGCAACGACTGCAAAGGCTGTCATGACTGTTGCAGCGGTATGGAAGATACCATCTGTCTTGACCCGTATGATGTTTGTATGTTAACCCATGCCTTACAGAAAGGGTTTGACCGGCTTATGGCGAAAGAAGTGGGATTGCATGTGGAAGCGGGAGTGATTATCCCTCATTTACAGATGAATGAGGCAGGGGTATGTCATTTCTTAAACGGGGAAGGACGATGCAGTGTGCATTCAAGCCGCCCCGGTATTTGCCGCCTGTTTCCTTTGGGCAGGGTTTATGAGAATGACACATTTTATTACTTTTTACAGTCAGGAGAATGTCCTTATCCAAACCGGACGAAAGAGAAGATTAAGAACTGGCTGGGAATTCCCGAACTGGGGCGTTATGAAGAATACATTCTGATGTGGCATGACCATATTAAAAGTGTACAGAAGGTTGTTGCAAAAGAGGAACTGGCGAAAGAAGCCAATCTGTTTCATTTGCAGCTCTTTTTTCTGACAGGTTATACCGGGATGGAGCATTTTTATACGGAAATAAAGGAGCGTTTGCAGCAATGGGATGCAAAGTTTGGAGGGTTATATGAGTAAGGTATTGCATTGGGATGAATACGTGGAAAAGGCCAGAGAGGCCGTGGCGGAAGGTGCGGTTCTGCTTCGCAATGAAGGGAGCGTACTGCCTCTTAAACCGGGATGCCGGGTGGCATTGTTTGGAAGAATGCAGAATCATTATTACAAGAGCGGAACCGGTTCGGGCGGTCTTGTAAATGTGGATCGTGTAATCGGCATCAAAGAAGGTCTTTTGGAGAGCGGTGAGGTTACTTTAAATGCGGATTTGCTTTCCTTTTATGAGAATTGGGAAAAGGAGAATCCTTTTGTAGAAGGATTCGGCTGGGGTACGGAGCCCTGGTCCCAGAAGGAAGCTGTGCTTCCGGCAGAATTGTATGCGCAGAGTGCTGCGGACAGCGATGTGGCTGTGGTGATTATTGCCCGCACTGCCGGAGAGGACAGAGATAATGTTGAGCAGACGGGAGCATATCTTCTGACCGAGGAAGAGAACCTTATGTTAGATAATGTGCGCAAACATTTCAATAAGATGGTTGTGCTTTTGAATGTGGGAAATATTATTGATTTTTCTTTTATGGATACATATGAACCGGACGGAGTTATGTTAACCTGGCAGGGAGGCATGGTCGGAGGCCTCGGCATTGCGGATTTAGTCCTTGGAAAAAGGAATCCCTCAGGAAAAATGTCTGATACCGTTGCATATTCTCTGAAGGATTACCCGACGGATGAAAACTTCGGCACAGGGGATGAAGATATTTATGCGGAGGATATTTATGTAGGATACCGCTATTTTGAAACCTTTGCCAAAGAACGGGTACGTTTTCCTTTCGGTTACGGTCTTTCTTATACTACCTTTGACATTAAGATTGATGACGTATGCGCAGAGGAAGAAAAGGTTGTACTGAAGGGACTTGTGACAAATACCGGAACATACAAGGGAAAAGAGGCGGTTTTGGTATATGTGAATGCACCCCAAGGCGTCCTGGGACGTCCTCTTCGCCAACTGGCCGGCTTTACCAAGACCGGAGAGCTGGCACCGGGTGAGTCTGAGCAAATTATTGTGGAAGCAGAACTTTGCAATATTGCAGCCTATGATGATTCGGGTGCTACCGGATTTGCCCATGCGGAAGTATTGGAGGCCGGTGAGTATATCTGGTATGCGGGTACAGCTGTTTCTGATGCAGTGGAAGTAGGCAGAATAAGTATTTCCGAAACGAAGGTATGTAAGCAGTACAGTGATGTTTGCATGCCCAGGAAAGCGTTTGAAAGAATGAAACCTGTTTTGGCAGCTGACGGAAACTATTGTATAGCAAAAGAAAGTGTCCCCACGAATCACATTACCCAGCAGGTGCGTATGGCCAACGATCCCGGAAACCGGGCGGGCGTTTCAATGAAAGACATTCCTGCTTTTTATGAGGATGCAGAAAAGAAATATACACTGGAAGAGGTAGAAAAAGGAATTGTTACCATGGATGAACTGGTGGAGGATTTGTCTCTGGACGAACTTTGCTGTCTGGTGCGCGGGGAAGGGATGGGAAGTCCTAAGGTTACCCCCGGAACGGCTTCTGCTTTTGCGGGAATATCAGAGGGGCTGGTAGCCCGCAAGATTCCTGCGGTTTGTTGTTCTGATGGTCCTTCCGGTATGCGTCTTGACTGCGGAAGAAAGGCATTCAGTCTTCCTAACGGAACGCTTTTGGCATGTACTTTTAACGAAGGCTTAAATGAGGAGCTTTTTGAGCTTTTGGGATATGAGATGCGCTCCAATCAGGTGGATGTTATTTTAGGACCGGGAATGAATATTCATAGACATCCCCTGAACGGAAGAAACTTCGAGTATTTTTCAGAGGATCCGCTTTTAACGGGTAAAATGGCTGCGGCCCAGATGCGTGGTTTACATAAAGCAAATGTTACCGGCGCTATGAAACATTTCTGTGCAAACAACAGAGAGACCAACCGAAGAGGAATGGACTCTGTAGTTTCCGCAAGAGCATTACGGGAGATTTATTTAAGAGGATACAAAATTGTTGTTGATGAGGCCGGCGGAGATTGCATGATGACCACCTATGGTGCATTAAACGGTGTATGGACAGCCGGAAATCATGAACTTGTAACGACTGTTCTGCGTGAAGAGTGGGGGTTTGAAGGCGTCGTTATGACAGACTGGTGGGCTGAGATTAACGTAGAAGGCGGAACACCCAATGGTACCGATTTTGCCACTATGGTTCAGGCACAGAATGATTTGTATATGGTTTGTCCGGACGGTTCAAAGAACTTAAGCGGTGATAATCTTTCTGAGAAACTTTTAAGCGGAGAGTTGACTGTTAACAGTTTAAGACGTACGGCGAAGAATATTCTTTCTTTTGCAATGAAGACGCCTGCATACCTGCGGGTTACCGGAAGAGAGCCGGTTGTTGAAGTTGCGGGTGGTCCCAAGCAGGATATCGAGGATTTGTCAGCAGTGGAATACTACGAACTGAAAGACGGATTCACACTGGATTTATCCGGAGAGAATACCGGCAAGGATCAGAGTTTTGTGCTGGCATTGAATTCCACTCCCGGCAGTCTTTATGAAGTGGAATTTGTGGCGAAGTCCGATTTGGGTGTTTTGGCACAGCTTCCCGTGACCATTTTTTACCAGGGATTCCCGTTGCATTCCATGGTATTCCAGGGTAGCGAAGGAAAGGAGACTTCCATTCGGAAAACCTTTGGTTTCAGGAATCGCTACGGTGTATATCGTCTCCATTTTGCACAGAACGGTTTGCAGATGGTAAAAATTGTTTTCCACTATAAAGGGCAGTCTGAAGAGCAGCTTTTCTCATAATAAGTATGGGAAGTATGATAAATACTGTGCCCTCACGGGGGAGTTTTACGGTGGGGCGAAGAATTGACAAAATTCGCAGTATTTATTAGTATTATAGAAGTGTGCCTGCGTGTAAGATTTTTATGGATACAGGATGAACCTGAAAGCAGAACTGATTTTAGCGATAAAAGAAGAGGGATAGTAAGGAGAATGAGCATGAAAACAAAAATTGGAATTCTTACAGACACCAATAGCGGCATTTTGGAATCCGAATTGGAAGCTTGGAAGGTACAGGTTGTACCCATGCCCATTATTATTGATGAAGAGGTTTATGTCGAAGGACAAAACATTACCAAAGAACAGTACTATGAGAAACTTGAATCCGGTTGTGATATTTCCACAACCCAGCCTTCACCGGGAGCTGTGATGGATTTGTACGAGCGCCTGTTGGAAGAATATGAAGAGTTGATTTATATTCCCATGTCCAGCGGATTGTCAGGTACCTGTGCAACCGTGACCATGCTGGCGGAAGAATTCGGAGGAAAGATTCATGTGATTGACAATAAGCGTATTTCCATTACCATGTTACAGGCGGTAAAGGATGCGGTCCTGCTTCGTGATGCAGGCTGGGCAGCAGGTGATATTGCCCGGTATTTAAGAGAGGATGCCATGAATGCATCCATTTATGTAGCAGTAGATACTTTGAAATATCTTAAAAAGGGTGGTCGTGTTACGCCTGCAGGCGCAGCAATCGGTGAGGTGTTAAACATTAAGCCCGTGCTCCAGATTCAGGGAGATAAGTTAGATGCATTTGCCAAGGTTCGCGGCATAAAAGCAGCACATAAAACGATGTTTAAGGCTCTTGAGGAAGATAAGAATACCCGTTTTGCCGGAATGGATTATGTGATTATGTGCGCTTATTCCGGTGATGATTCCCTGAAAGATAATTGGGTAGCGCAGGTTCGCGAATATTTTGGTGATGATACCATTCCCTGTTATCATCTTCCCTTGTCCATTACGACACATGTGGGCCCCGGGGCATACGGAATCGGTATTATGTCTGTTGCGAAAGCGGAATAAAGAATGGAGGAACGCGTGTCTTTGGAGGAAAGGACACGGTGAAATTCATGCAGAAACATAGGATAAGATTTTTAACACCGGTAACCGTTGTTTTTCTGTTGCTGGGTACAATTATTTTAGCAGGATGCAGGAAGGAGGCTGAGGTTTCTTTGACAGAAGAACCCCGGGCTTCTTTCGAAGTTTTTGTGGGGAATACCGCAATCAGCGAATATACCATAGTAAAAGGAGTTTCATTTACAAATGAGGCAAAGCTTTTACAGGGATATGTGTTTGATGTGGCAGGTGTAAAACCCGCAATTTCCGGCATTAAGCCGAAAACAAATTATATTGAACTGGATACGGACAATGATTTGTCAGAGCCCGTAATAGAAATAAGCGGTGGAAATATTACCATTAAAGCACCGAATAAGTTGCGTCTTACCGAGGCTGTGAATATTTTTGCCAACACCTATCTGGGATATGCTTTTGCGGGACAGGAGAGAGCTTATGTTTTGCAGACCTCGGATGTTATCAGGATTCCTACAGAGGTTCGGCAAATAAATGATCCCTGGATGGCGCAGCGAGAACCCATTATCTGTCTTTGGAAGACGGATGATGCCAGAGGTATTTTTTCGGACGATAATGTGTCCCTGAAAAGTGATGTTTTATCTTATTCCGATGACCAGTTATATGAATATGTAAAGATGATGAAGCACTGCGGATTCAACGGTATCCAGGTAACGGATATGTGCTCGGCCTGGGCAGGGTACGGCGGTTATGAGTTTGTGCACCAGCGTTTGCGTTTCATGGCAGATGCGGCTCATTCCATGGGGATGAAGTTTACCTTATGGGTGTGGGGGGCAGAGTTTAACGGATACGGCTGGGTAGATGATACGGTAGTTTATTATGATTATGATGTGGCGCCGAATTCCAGAGAGAATCCGGAAGCTCATGCAACCTTCGAGAAGTATTATCGTATTTATGCACAGCTGGCTGATTGCAGTGACCGCGTGATTATGCATTTTAATGATCCCGGAAATATTTCGGACAATGAGGATATCGGATATTATCTGGATATGTTCCGTACAATGTGTTATGAGAAAAATCCCGATATTGATTTCGGCCTGAACTGTTATACACAGCAGATTGACCTGGCAAAGGTAAAAGAATTTACGGGAGAAGATTTAACGGTATATTCCACCATTGCCCATGACGAAACGGAATTGGAAAGCATGCGTAATTTCCGGCAGTATGCCGGGGATTTGGGCTTCGATTTAGCCATCTGGTCCTGGAATCTTTGTGAAATGGAGATTGACCAGATCGCGGAGATGAATGTAAATGCCGGGCTGATTGCCGACAGCTACCGGTATACCCGGACCAATGATGATATGATGAAACCGGAATACTGGAGTGAGATGGATTCCTATCATATGGTGAATCTGTTTTCTTTGTACGTATCGGGGCAGCTTCTTCAGAATCCTGATTTGGACCCGCAGGAGATTTTGAAGGAAAGTGCAATCCGTGTTGTGGGAGAAACATACGGCGAAGATTTGTATGAGGCGCTTAATATTATTCAGGAAGCAAGAACGGGAGACAGCTGGGCTGAATTTAAATTTGGCTATCCGGAGTATCTTTTGACTTCACCGGATTATCCGGCCGAGGACCTTTTAAGAAGATGCAATGACATAATCCCCAAGCTGGAAGAGATGATTCTTGCCAATCCGAAAGAGAACACCATACCGCTTGCAATTTCACCGGCAGATTTGTTATCCTTAATCTTACCTCATGTTGTGCAGATACGTGATTTTGCACAGTTTCGTGTAGAACTGGCCGGCTTGGAAAACAGGGCTATGGCAGGAACCGGCAAAGCGGAGCTTGCCCGGTTGGTGGAACAGTGTTATGAACCGATTCATGAATACAATGTTGTGGTAGGTGCATGGGGACAGCCTGAGGCCAATGCCCAATATGCTCTGCTTAGTGCTTTCTGCACGGAATACGGTTTGGAGATTCCCCACGATCCGGTGTTTGATTATTATCGCAAGCAGCGGATTTACGGAGAGATGATTGCGTTCCAAAAGAAAACGGAAGGTTGCTATAAAGCGGAGAAAAATTACGTATTTCAAGGCGGAAATGCCTTTGGACCGGAAGAAACCGGCCGGTTGGTGGATTCTTTGATTGCAGACGGACTTGTAAAAGAAGATGCCGACGGAATGGTATATCTTGCTAATTGGGAGAATTATTTATACCGGTAACAGGGCATGAACCCCTCTTTTATTATATTTACATTATGTAGAAAGCAAACGGATGTGGTGCCCCGGCACAGCTAGAAGCCATCCGTAGAAACACTAAAACAAAGAAAGGAAAATGATTAGCAGCTTCTAGGTAATCATGCGAAAAAAACATGGAAAAATTATCACTGGAGAAAATTTTGCAGGAGAATGCGTATCCCGGACGCGGTATTGTAATCGGAAAATCAGAAGACGGTAAGTCTGCGATTTGTGCATATTTTATTATGGGACGCAGTGTGAACAGCAGAAACCGTATTTTTGTAGAGGATGGTGCGGGAATTCGTACACAGGCATTTGATCCTGCCAAGTTGACAGATCCCAGCCTGGTAATCTACGCACCGGTTCGTGTTCTTGGAAACAAGACCATTGTAACCAACGGAGACCAGACGGATACCATTTTCGACGGTATGGACAAGCAGATGACTTTTGAACAGTCGCTTCGCAATCGCCGTTATGAGCCGGATTGTCCTAACTATACACCTCGTATCTCCGGTGTTATGCACATAGAAAACGGCAAATATAATTATGCACTTTCTATTTTAAAGAGCAATAACGGAAGACCTGAAGGCGATAATCGATATACCTTTGCATACGAGAATCCTTTCCCCGGCGAAGCTCATTTTATTCATACATATATGAGTGACGGCGATCCCCTTCCCAGCTTCGAAGGCGAACCGGAGTGGGTTGGCATCGGAAATGATATTGATGAAGTAACCAATACCATCTGGAACAGCTTAAATGAAGAAAACAAGGTATCCCTCTTTGTTCGTTTCATTGACATTGAAACAGGCAAATATGAGAGCAGAATTGTAAACAAGAATCAGTAAAATATCAATATATAATGATAAAGAATGGAGAATGGAAATGAAAGAACTTGAATTGAAATACGGATGCAATCCCAATCAGAAGCCTGCTAAGATTTTTGTGAATGACGGAAGAGAGCTTCCCATCAAGGTTTTGTGCGGAAAGCCCGGATACATTAATTTTATGGATGCTTTTAACGGCTGGCAGTTAGTGAAAGAACTGAAGGCGGCAACAAATCTTCCCGCAGCAACTTCTTTTAAGCACGTATCACCTGCAGGTGCAGCAGTAGGCCTTCCTTTGGATGAGACTTTAGCTAAGATTTACTGGGTAGATGATTTGGGTGAACTTTCACCTTTGGCATGCGCGTATGCAAGAGCAAGAGGTGCAGACAGAATGTCTTCTTTCGGTGATTTTATCGCACTTTCCGATGTTTGTGACGTGGCTACCGCTAAGATTATTAAAAGAGAAGTTTCCGATGGTGTCATTGCACCCGGATATGAGCCGGAAGCACTTGAAATCCTTTGTGGAAAGAAGGGCGGAAAGTACAACGTGATTGAAATCGATCCTGATTATGTTCCCGTTGAATTAGAGCACAAGGATGTATTCGGCATTACCTTTGAGCAGGGAAGAAACAACCTTGCTATTAACAAGGATATCTTAAAAAATATCGTAACAGAGAACAAAGAGATTCCTGAACTTGCAGCAATCGATTTGATTATTTCCCTGATTACATTAAAATATACCCAGTCCAATTCCGTTTGCTATGCAAAGGGCGGACAGGCTATCGGTATCGGTGCGGGACAGCAGTCAAGAGTTCACTGTACACGTCTTGCAGGAACCAAGGCTGACAACTGGATGCTTCGTCAGGCACCTCAGGTTCTGGGTCTTCAGTTTGTAGACGGAATCGGTCGTGCAGACAGAGACAATGCAATCGATAATTATATTGGCGAAGATTACATGGATGTTTTGGCAGATGGCGCATGGGAGAGAATTTTCAAGGTGAAACCTGCTGTATTCACAAGAGAAGAGAAGCGCGCATGGCTCGATAAAATGGAAGATGTTGCCCTCGGTTCAGATGCATTCTTCCCCTTCAGCGACAATGTGGAGCGCGCAAAGAAGAGTGGTGTAAAATATATTGCACAGCCCGGCGGTTCCGTGCGTGATGATTTGGTAATTGAATGCTGCAATAAGTACAACATGGCGATGGCATTTACAGAGATTCGTCTCTTCCATCACTAATTTTTTAGGTAAGGAATATGCAGACGGGAGTACTCGCTGCGGTATTTGAAAATGAATAGTTTTAAAAAGGGATTGGTGGATGGCATCCCTATTGGTTTAGGATACTTTTCGGTATCCTTTACCTTTGGGCTGCTTGCCATCTCCAATGGCTTTTATGTATGGGAGGCAGTATTGATATCCATGACCAATTTGACTTCTGCGGGACAGTTTGCCGGAATGACGGTAATGGCGCAGGCGGGAAGTCTGGTAGAGATGGCTCTGACTCAGTTCGTCATCAACTTGCGATATTCTTTAATGTCTCTTTCCATGTCCCAGAAAGTGGACGAAAAAATGAATATTCCCAGAAGGCTTTTCTTTGCTGCATTTCACACGGATGAGATTTATGCGGTGGCAATCAGTCAGAAGGGGAAAGTGGGCTGGAAGTATTTCTCGGGTCTGATTATTGTTCCCTACTTAGGTTGGACGCTGGGAACGCTGGCGGGAGCGCTTTGCGGCAGTCATCTGCCGGAATCCGTTTGCAGTGCGCTGGGTGTGGCATTGTATGCCATGTTCATTGCTATCGTTGTGCCGGAAATGAAGAAAAGCAGACCGGTATTTCTGATTGTAGCCCTTGCGGTAGTTCTTCGATGCGGAATGTACTATATTCCCTTTTTGAAGGCGCATATATCCGATGGGTTTGCAGTCATCATTTGCGCGCTGGTTTCTTCCTGCATAGGTGCGCTCTTTTTCCCGGTCCGGGAGGTGAAGAATCATGGAAATTAGGTCTTTTTTTATTTATCTTGCGGTGATGGTTTCCGTAACGTATCTGATTCGAATGGTTCCTTATGTGTGTCTGCGCAAAGAAGTGAAATCCGAATTTTTTAAGTCATTTCTGGCTTATGTACCGTATACGGTGCTTGCAGCCATGACTTTCCCGGTAATTCTTGAGGCAACCCAGAGTCCTTTATCGGCGGGAATCGGATTTGTGGTAGCAGTGGCGGCGGCATACTTTAAATTGGGACTTTTGCCGGTCGCATTGCTTTCCTGTGTAGCAGTTTTCATTACGGAAATGATATTGTTTTAGCGAAACATAAAGGCGAAAAACAGATAAAGATGTGTTTTATTTGTGGAAACCATTGTGAAATAAGTCACTTTATGGTATAAAAAGAATGATGTAATTTTAATAGCCCAAGCGGCAGAATGAGAGGAATTATGAAAAAGAAATTATTAAGTCTTGTACTTGTTGCTCTTGCTGCTCTCAGCCTGACAGCGTGCAGTGACGAGGGAAAAACCTTATATGAGATGAATTTGGATAAGTATTTGAAGTTGCCTGAATATGAAGGAATGACCGTTGCGGTAGATTTGTATGAGTTGGAAGAGGCGGAATATGCCAGCGCAACCGAGGAGTTTTTCCGGAATGTAAGCAGTGTAATCGGAGTTAAAAATCGCGCGGTAGCAACAGGGGATGTGGTAAACATTGATTATGCCGGATTTAAAGGAGAAGAACAGTTTGCCGGCGGTACGGCAACCGGTGCCTTCCTGGAAATCGGATCCAATTCCTTTATTGACGGATTTGAGGACGGCTTGATTGGTGTGACACCCGGTGCAACTACTGATTTGAATCTTACATTCCCGACAGAATATCCTTCCACAGATCTTGCCGGAGCAGAGGTAGTATTTAAAGTTACCGTAAATTATATCGTACCTGAATATACAGATGCCAATATTGCAGCGCTGGGGAATGAGAAATTTTCCAACATAGCAGAGTTTGAAACATACGTAAGAAATACTTTGGATGAAGAACTTGTGGAAGATAATAAGGAATTGGTTGCTACCAAGGCTTTGGGACAGATTAATACCAATACCACATACAAAGAGATTCCTCAGTTTTTAATCGATGCACAGAAAGAGAATCTTTCTGTCAAATATGAATCTATTGCTGCAGATTACGGTTTGCCTTTGGATTTATACTTTCAGTATGTGCAGGGCGTTCCTTTGGATGAATTAAGCGAACAGTATGTGAAAGAAAGAATGCTCCTGATTGCCATTGCAAAGGATATTAATGTAGAAGTTACTGACGAAGAATTAGAAGCAGGTCTTGAAGATTTGGCAGGTACCTACGGAATCACAAAGGAAGAACTTCTTGCAAACAATAACAATGATTATGAGTACTTCAGAGAGTTCTTTCTTGCGGAAAAGGTATATGATTATCTGTATGAGAATGTTACCATTACGGAAGGCACTTACGTAAGCCAGTAAGGTGTAAAACCGGAACTTTTTTCCGAGATGAAATGAAGCAGGAAACATACCGACGGAAGAACGGGGAGATAAAGTGAGAAAAAAGAAGATACCTTTTATAGTAATAACAGGTGTGGCACTTCTCTTTCTTGTCGCATGTGCAGGAAATAAGGATGCCGAGAATACGCAGAAGGGAATGGAAGCGATTGAATTAATGCAATACGCGGAAGCCCAGACTTATTTTGATGCGGCCCTGGAATGTGAGGAGACCCCGCAGGAGATATACCGGGGCAAAGGAATTGCATTCATGGGAACCATGGAGTATGAGAGTGCCTTAGAGTGCTTCGAGCAGGCATTAAGCTATGGCGGATATATTCCCTCGGATATCGAATATGATATCAATTATTATATGGCGGTATGTTACTATAAGTTGGGGCTTTATGATGAAGCGATTTCACGCTATGATGCAATTTTACAATTGCGACCTAAGTCTGTGGATGCATATTTCCAACGGGGAATCGTGGAACTTGAAAAAGGAATGTCGGATGTTGCAGTGGCAGATTTCGACAAGGCAATTTCCCTGGACCGCAAAAACTATGGTCTTTACATCGACGTATTCTCTGCAATGCGGGATAAGGGGTACGAAGAGAAAGGAAAGGACTACTTAACCGTTGCCATGGATGCCGGTGATAAGAGTATGGACAGTTATGACAAAGGACGTCTTTACTTTTATCTGGAAGATTATACCAATGCGAGAAATTTCTTAGAGCAGGCCCGCAGTGACGGAAACCGTAGTGAAGAAGTGATTCTTTTATTGGGCCAGTCTTATGAAGAATTAAACGACAGTAATTATGCGCTGAAACTGTATGAAGATTATGTGGTTCAGTCTCCCAGTGGTTCCATATATAATCAGATGGGACTGTGTTATTTCGGCACAGGAGATTATGAAAGTGCTGTGTCAGCCTTTGAGAAAGGGCTTAGTGTGCAGGAGAGCACCTGCAGGCAGCAGCTTGCCTACAACCAGATTGTAGCTTATGAGAATATGGGCAAGTTTGAAATCGCCAAGAGTCTAATGGCAGGATATTTAAAGACTTACCCTGATGATGCAGAGGCAGCAAGAGAATATGAATTCCTGCAGTCCAGATAAATTGTGGTGGGATTTGGAAATACACACTATATATGGTATATATTGGAGCCTTGGTATTGTGATTTTACTTCACAATGCTGAGGCTTTTGGTTTGCATAATATTATGAAAACTGTTAAAACCAAAGAAAAACGTGGTTTTATAAAAAACTTATGTAAACCACACGAAAAACAGCCAAAACACAACATATTGTATATGGAGGAGAAAAATAATCAAAGATATTGTGTTTTGCTGTTGACTTTTCGGTAGCACAATGATAGAATGTCATTAAGTCGCTTTCCGGTCCTTATGTGCCGGGGACAATGAGAAACTATAGAAATAAAGAACGGTTACGAAAAGGAGTGTAGTAAGAATGTTTGGTGTAATCAAAAGGGATGGAGAGAAGTCGGATTTTAATTTAACAAAGATCAGCGATGCCATTGTAAAAGCTTTCAATGCTACGGAAGTACAGTACAATCAGGATATTGTGGATTTGCTTTCGTTACGTGTAACAGCTGATTTTCAGTCTAAGGTGAAAGACGGATATGTTCATGTGGAAGATATCCAGGACAGCGTAGAGAAGATTTTGGAGCAGTCCGGTTATGTAGAGGCTGCAAAGGCATTTATTCTCTATCGTAAACAGCGCGAAAAAATGCGTAATCTTAAGTCTACCATTCTTGATTACAAAGATGTTGTAAACAGTTATGTGAAGGTAGAAGACTGGAGAGTAAAAGAGAACTCAACGGTTACTTATTCCGTAGGCGGATTGATTTTGAGTAATTCCGGTGCGGTGACTGCAAACTACTGGTTGTCCGAAATCTATGATCAGGAAATTGCGGATGCTCACAGAGACGCAGATATTCATATTCATGACTTGTCCATGTTAACAGGATATTGTGCAGGATGGTCCTTGAAGCAGTTGATCACAGAAGGTTTGGGTGGTATCACCGGAAAGATTACGTCTGCACCGGCATCACACCTTTCCGTATTGTGTAACCAGATGGTTAACTTCCTTGGTATCATGCAGAATGAATGGGCAGGTGCACAGGCATTTTCTTCCTTTGATACGTATCTTGCGCCTTTTGTTAAAGTCGATAATTTGTCTTATGATGAAGTCAAGAAATGTATCGAGGCATTTATTTATGGTGTAAATACACCCAGCCGCTGGGGTACACAGGCGCCCTTTACCAATATTACATTGGACTGGACTGTGCCTAACGACCTGGCAGAACTTCCGGCATTGGTTGGCGGAAGAGAAATGGACTTCTGCTACAAGGATTGCAAGAAGGAAATGGATTTGATTAACCGCGCGTTCTTAGAGACCATGATTGAAGGTGATGCGAACGGCAGAGGTTTCCAGTATCCCATTCCTACCTATTCCATTACCAGTGATTTTGACTGGTCCGATACATTAAATAACCAGTTATTGTTTGATATGACTGCCAAATACGGAACACCGTATTTCTCAAATTATATTAATTCCGATATGGAGCCCAGTGACGTGCGTTCCATGTGCTGCAGACTTCGTCTTGACTTAAGAGAACTCCGCAAAAAAACCGGCGGTTTCTTTGGCTCGGGAGAGAGCACCGGCAGCGTAGGTGTTGTTACCATTAACATGCCCCGTATTGCTTATCTTGCAGCAGACGAAGAAGATTTTTACAAACGTCTCGACAGAATGATGGATATTTCCGCAAGAAGTTTGAAGATTAAACGTGGCGTTATTTCAAGACTTCTTGAAGAAGGTTTGTATCCTTATACCAAGCGCTATTTAGGAAACTTCGATAATCACTTCTCCACCATCGGTTTGATCGGTATGAATGAGGTAGGTTTGAACGCGAAGTGGTTGCAGGAAGATATGACTTCCGAGAAGACACAGAAGTTCTCCAAAGAAGTATTGAATCACATGAGAGAACGTCTTTCTGATTATCAGGAAGAATACGGCGATTTATACAATCTGGAAGCAACACCGGCAGAGAGTACTACTTACAGACTTGCGAAACATGACCGTAAGAAGTGGCCTGATATCAAGACGGCAGGAAATCCCGGCGATGTTCCTTATTACACCAATTCTTCTCATTTGCCTGTTGATTTTACAACAGATATTTTTGAAGCCTTGGATATTCAGGATGAATTGCAGACATTGTATACATCCGGTACCGTTTTCCATGCATTCCTGGGCGAGAAACTTCCTGACTGGAAGGCAGCAGCGAAACTTGTTCGCAATATTGCGCAGAATTATAAATTGCCTTATTACACAATGTCACCCACCTATTCTATCTGTAAGAATCACGGATATCTGGCAGGTGAACAGGCAACTTGTCCTGAGTGTGGTGCAAAGACTGAGATATACAGCCGTATCACAGGATACTATCGTCCTGTCCAGAACTGGAATGATGGTAAGACGCAGGAATTCAAGAATCGTACAGAATACGATATCAACAAGTCTTTGAAAGATATTGCAATGAATCAGGGCGTAGTGCTGACAAACAATGACAAGGTAGTGGAAGATGTTGCTCCTGCAACGGCAAGTGAAGAGAAATTGATGCTGTTTACCACTAAGACATGCCCGAATTGCAAGATTGCAAAAGAGTACTTAGGCGAGATTCCTTATGAAGTAAAGGATGCTGCAGAGAATGCAGATCTGGTTAGAAAGTTCGGAATTATGGCAGCACCTACTCTTGTTGTGGTAAAGGGTGATTCCTTCAAAAAGTATGTAAATGCTTCTAACATTAAGAAATATGTTGATGAGAGAAACTCTGTCCTGGCATAAAGGGATTTAAGTACAATTATATCGCAGATATATTGCCATTCAAAAGGAAATAAGATACAATAGGAAAAATGTCTGGAAGAGGAGAGTGAACAAGGGATATGATGAAACGTTTAACAAGTAAGATTCGTCAGACCAATGCCCCTATCGTGGTTGGCTTGGATCCGATGATGAAGTTTATTCCCGAACACATTTTGAAGAATGCGTTTGCGGAGTATGGCGAGACCCTTCAGGGAGCCGGAGAAGCTATTTGGCAGTACAATAAAGGAATTGTGGATGCGATTTATGATCTGGTTCCGGCAGTAAAGCCTCAGATTGCAATGTACGAGCAGTTTGGAATAGACGGCTTGATTGCTTATAAGAAAACAGTTGATTATTGCCGCGAGAAAGATTTGGTAGTAATTGGCGATATCAAGAGAGGCGATATTGGTTCTACCTCCAGTGCATATGCTACGGCGCATTTAGGAACGGTAACCGTAGGAAGCAACAAGTTTGCACCTTTTGCGGAAGATTTTGCAACGGTAAATCCTTATCTTGGTACTGACGGCGTGAAGCCTTTTGTGGATGTCTGCAAAACAGAAAACAAAGGTATCTTTGTTCTGGTCAAGACATCTAATCCCAGCAGTGGAGAATTCCAGGACCGCATCATTGACGGAAAGCCTCTTTATGAGTGGGTGGCTGAAAAAGTAAATGAGTGGGGCGAAGGAACCATTGACGAGAGCGGCTACAGTGCGGTTGGTGCAGTGGTTGGCGCTACCTATCCCGAAATGGGAAAAGTATTGCGTAAGGTGATGCCGAAAGCGTACATTCTGGTTCCCGGATACGGCGCTCAGGGTGGAAAGGGTGCAGATCTGGTTCACTTCTTCAATGAAGACGGACTTGGCGCAATCGTGAACTCATCAAGAGGGATTATTGCGGCATATCAAAGCCCGGCATACGAGAAATTCGGTTCTCTTGCATATGCGGACGCATCACGCCAGGCGGTACTTGATATGAAAGATGATATTGCAAGTGCACTCGGAACCAAATAAATGAATGACACATCAGACTCCCGTCATATATGGCGGGAGTTATTTTATTGCATAGGAAATTCCTATGCAATAAAATAAGCTCCGCTAAGGATGCACATTCGCGCGCAAGGAAGATGTTGCTGTCGCAACCGCGCTCGGCGCGAGAGTCCGCTTGCGGACTCTTTGTTCTTGAGGAAAATTTACCGATAAAAAACATTTGGAACTTTAGACAGAATGTAGTATGATGTAAATGTGTGTTTGTGTCAAAATGTATCAGAAAAAAACGGAAAGCAGGAACCGCTTCGCTATTTTGAAACTGTGAATGGGGTACGATGAAATGGAATATGGTGGTAGTTGCAGCATTTGCCGGCAGGAATCCCGGGATGCAATACTTTTGGCTGATGGCAAAATTTGTCCGGGGTGCAGCAGGAACATTCCGTGGGAATGCAAAACAATGAGATACCCAAAGGGCGTTGGACTTACGGATCGATTTGCAGAGAAATACATTCTTCACAAAATGACGGTAAGAGAAGTGAAAGAATGCATTGGCTTTGTCGGACAAAATGCTGTGTATGCAAATCTGTTTCAGGAGACAGGTTGCTTGCCCGACAGCGGCATGGTGTATGATTTTGAACATAAGTTGTTTTACTTTGATATGAATAGGGCGGCTTTACGGCCGGAATTAAAGGAAGCCCTTTTGGCAGGGGAAGGTCCAAGGATTGTGTTTAAAGCAGAATGGGTAGAGTCCTTTCGGTTGGATTACGGATATTATAAAATGCCGGGAGCGGATGGGAGTATGCTTTATCACCCCCAATATGCTCAGGTGGTGATTCTGTTCCGCCATCAGGGACTTAAGAACAAAAGTGTAAGGTTGGATGTTGACAAACCCTGTCCGGCAGAACTTCTTTTACGTAAACATTATTCGGCTGCAGCGGAGGAAACTTTGCGGACGTTGGAGTGTCTGACGGAACTGATGCGAGGGGGAGAGACAAAGACTTACTACGAGTAAGGAGGTTTGGTTATGTTTTCTTTATTTGGCAAGATTGGAAAAAATGCTATTCTGGAGGAGAGAATCAGGCGTTTGCAGAGCAATTGCGAGAACAATTATAAGGATGCGGCGCAGGAGAATTTGAGGGAATTAGAGACAGAGTTTGCCAAATTGAAGGAGAGCGGCCGGCTGTCCGATAAGCAAATTGCCCGTTATGAGCAAACGATTGAAACGTATCGGGAACAGATGAAGAAATTTACCCATAAGGACCAGACTCCTTATTGGACATAAGAGAAAAATTAAGAGCAATCAGAAAGAGGAAAAGAAATGAAGAGTAAAATGAAAAGTTTTTTTATCATAGCATTTTGTACTGTTATTTTACTTATGTGTCTGTATATCCAGTATTTGCTTCAGCAGCAGACAAAAATTAATTTTATTGAAATGACGGAAGTACAATCTTCCATGAAGGAAGAATATGATGCACAGATGAGCGAAGAGGCGGAAAATGCCGGTGCGGATTCCTCACAGGTTGACTCCGGTGAATCAGAAGGAAACGCAGAGTAATGTTACTTTGGAAACAACAGAGTACTTAAGCAAAACGGGAAGCAAGGGATTGTATGAGGAATCTAACGAAATGGATTGAAAAAATAATAAATAATATCCGACTTCGTACCAAGCTAATCGGTATTTATTTGATGTGCGTTCTCCTTCCTTTGTTTTTGACTGATGGAGTCATTCTCTACAGCATGATACGATTTGAGAATGTTACCAGGGAACATGAGATGGAAAACGTGGCTTCTTCGGTACAGTATACTCTTTCCAGTGCCTTTGAGTATTCCGCTGCGTTGGCGCAGAGTATTTATACCAATACATATATGGAAGAGTTTTTGAATACGGAGTTTGAATCGCCGTATGAATATTACAATATGTATTATACCTTTGTAAATGAATCCTTTTTTAAGAGCTATACGGGATTTGAAAACAGCAGAGTTAAGATTTATGCAGATAACGAAACCATTGTGGACGGTGGCGAGTTCGGGCGAATTTCCACGATTCAGGATTCCCCCTGGTATCAGGCGCTCCAGCATTCCACCAATGACGTCATGGTGCTTTTTTATTATGATGACTGGAGGAGTCCGTTTGTGGAGGAAAAACGTAAGATTGTTCTGGCCCGCAAACTGGATTTTATGAATGAAGACACCTGTGAGAAAGTGCTGAGTATCGAATTGGATTACAGTAATGTGTCTAAAAAGTTCATGGGCATGCAGCAGGATAAACCCATTTATGTCTGTCAGAACGGTAAGATTATTCTGACAAATGACGGGGCAAATAATGTTTCCCAGGAGTTTGCGGTTTTTGATAAGCATGTTGACGTGGCATATTCAAAGAATATTAATGTATACGGAGAGAAGCTTCAGATATATATATTAGAAAGCGATGACAGTGCGCTTTCTGTTTTGGCAAGAAACTTTCACTGGATTTTCCTTATGATTGTAATTAATATTCTTTTGCCTTTGGTATTAATGCTGTTAATTGAACATTCCCTGGTGGGAAGAATTATGGAGTTGAGCCGCGCATTCGAAAGTGTTGATAAGGATGAACTTGTAAAACTACGTAATGCACGGGGGGAAGATGAAATCGGAAGCCTGATGCATAATTATAATCGAATGGTGGACCGGACAAATGATTTGATTCAGACCGTGTATAAGGATCGTTTGAAAGAGCAGGAGAGTAATATTGCCCGGAAAAATGCGGAACTTCTGGCACTGCACAGTCAGATTAATCCGCACTTCCTGTTTAATGCACTGGAAAGTATCCGCATGCACAGTGTATTGAAGAAAGAATTTGAAACCGCTGCCATGGTGAAAAAACTGGCGGTTATGGAACGGCAGAACGTGGATTGGAATGAAGATATGATTTCCATCGGAAAAGAAGTGGAGTTCGTGGAAGCGTATCTTGGACTGCAAAAATATCGTTTCGGAGAACGCCTCAATTATGAGTTGGATATAGAGGAAGGGTGTCTGGAATACCGTATCCCTAAACTTACCATTGTAACCTTTGTGGAGAATGCCTGTGTGCACGGCATCGAGAGTAAAACCGTCCCCGGTTGGATTTTTGTCCGCGTATACAAAGAAGGTGACAGGTTGTGTGTGGAAGTGGAAGATACCGGAGAAGGAATGGATGAGAAGCGTCTGAAAGAACTTACGGAAAAGATGTCTACGGTTACGATTGAAGATATTAAACAAAAGAAACATGTGGGAATGTTAAATGCCTGTCTTCGGATTCAGATTGTAACGGATTATTCGGCCGAATTACTGGCAGAAGCGGAGGAAGGCGTCGGAACGCTTATTCAGATTAAGATTCCCATTGCGAAATTAGTCGGAGAAGAGGAGAAGTGACGGAAATGCTTAAGGTTTTGCTTGTGGATGACGAGCCTTTTATTGCCAAAGGTTTGTCGGTTATCATTGACTGGAATGCTGAGGGGTTTGAGATTGTATCTCTGGCATCTAACGGAAAAGAAGCACTGGAGTTTTTGAAGGAGAATAAGGTAGATCTGATTATTGCAGATATAAAGATGCCTGTCATGACCGGATTGGAGTTATTAAAGTGCTTGCGGGAAGAGAATATATCGGAAGCGCATTTTGTAATTCTGAGTGGCTACAGTGATTTTGAATATGCGAAACAGGCTATGCGTTACGGCTGCAAGGATTACATTTTGAAGCCTGTAGAAAAGGATGAACTGCTGGCAATTGTCAGAGAAGTGGCGAAAGCTTCCCAAAGTCAGAAAGAGGACGAACAGGAGCAGCAAAAAATGGAAAGAGCCTATATGGCACGTAATATGATTGCTCTTCTGGTTGGGAAATATGATGAGGCAAATCTGGAGTATGTAAAGAATCACATGAGAATCTCCGAAGGAGTGCGTTACGTGGATATTTCTTATTGTGATTTGACGGAGGATGAGGAGCAGGATGAAACAATCCTTCGTGATTTGCAGAAAAAACTGTACCGTGCGTGTCAGGAGGTCCTGGAGGAGGATGCTTCGCATGCCATTTATGATGTTTCAAAGGAAGAGAAGTATTATGATGTAGGCTTCATTTATTGTGATTACATGGCAGTAAAGATGGGCTGTGAGGAGGTTAGCTTCCTGGAAGAGTTTCACAAGAATATAGAGAAGGCGGTACAACGTCCCGTCTGTCTTCTGATTGGCAAAAAAGTGCCGGGTATTGCCGGTGTATCCAAGTCTTACGGAACTGCCTGCATATTGAAATCTCTGGAAGCCTTCCATACGAAAAAAAATCTGTACTTTTATGAGGATGAAGTACAGGTGGGGCAGAGTGGCATTGTTCTTTGTAAACAGAGTCTGGACGGACTGATTTCAGCAATTGAAAATAACGAACAGATTGAAATCCGTGAAAGCGTAGAGAAATTATATGAAGAAATGAAACTGCTGGGGGTGGCAGGGGATATTGTGAATTTGAATATTAACTATCTTCTGTTCCAGTTGATTCATCTGGCAACGGAGCAGGATGATGAGGTAAATCAGGAAGAGATTCTTCGCTTTATTTCCGAGAGTTCCTTTGAAGAAGGAATTATGCGGGGCAGTAGTGTCCATCTTACCCGCTTTGCCTGTGAGTATGCCGATTATCTGGCACAGCTTCGCAAAAACGTATCCCGCGGTGTTCTGGTGGAGATTGAACGCGAAGTGAGAGAAAACTATGCAGAGAACTTAAGCCTTCGCGATTTGGGGAAAAAGTATTACGTTAACAGTTCCTATTTGGGCCAGATCTTCCGTAAAAAGTACGGACAGTCTTTTAAAGATTACCTGACAAACTATAGAATTGCGGAAGCTACGAAGCAATTATTGAAAACAGACAAGAAGATCAACCAGATTGCGGAGGATGTCGGATATAAAGACAGCGACTATTTTATCCGCAAGTTCATCGAAATTAAAGGCTGTACCCCTTCAAAATACCGTAAAAATAAGGAAAATGAGGAAAAACAGTCCTAGGAAGCATATAAAATGACGAAAAAACAATAAAAATGTGAAGAATTTATGGTAAAAACTTGAAAAAGTCATGAAAAAAACTAGAATTTTTCGGGTTTTTTATAGACTTAGTCGGGTTGTTTATCTGCATTAATTCGATATAATGATTATAGGGTTGCAATAGTGCGGCCTGAAAATAAAACTTTTTTATGGGAGGTTTGAAATGAAGTTTAAGAAAGTAGCAGCATTAATGATGGCAGCTGTAATGGTAGCTTCCTTTGCAGCAGGTTGTACAAACGATGATGCAGATGTTTCTGTTGACAACGGCGACGGCAATGTAACAGATGACGGTAGCGAGGACGAACCCGTTCCCGCTGACGAAATTGTAGACTTTACAATGTTCGTAGCTATGCCCGGTTCTGAAATCAATGATGGAAATGAAATCCAGGAAATCATTGCACAGAAGACTGGTGTAAGAGTTAAAGAGACTTGGTTAACAGGTCAGGAAGCTGAAGAAGCAGTTGGTACTATCATCGCAAGTGAAGATTTACCTGACTTTATCGATGGTGGTAAGGGATCCATGCAGTTATACGATGCAGGCGTTCTTGTAGCTTGGGATGAGTACATTGAGAAATATCCTAACATCAAAGAACTCTACACAGAAGCTGAGTGGAATAAGTTCCGTAGAGATGACGGAAAGATTTACTGGGTAAACCAGTTCCAGAACAGCTATGGAAAGAACAGAGCAACAACTCACAATGATGAAGCATTCTGGATTCAGGTTAAGGTTCTTGAATGGGCTGGATATCCTGAAGTTCAGACTATGGATGATTACTTCAAGGTATTGGAAGACTACTATGCAGCAAATCCTACAATGGAAGACGGCACAGAGCACATTCCTTACACTATCCTTTGCGAAGACTGGAGATACTTCTGTCTTGAGAACGCAGGACAGTTCCTTGCAGGATATCCTAACGATGGTTCTGTAATCGTTAATACAGAAACCATGACAATCGAAGACTACAATGTTTCCGATGCAACATATCAGTACTTCAAGAAATTGAACGAAGAATACAACAAGGGTATGATTGATAAAGAATTCGCTACCCAGACATACGATGAGTACATTGCTAAACTTTCTACAGGTCGTGTACTTGGTATGATCGACCAGTGGTGGGATTTCGCATACACTGTAAACGATGTATTCAAGCAGCAGGGTCTTGATGTTAAGGGCGCTAACTATGTTCCTCTTGGATTAACAATTGAACCCGGTATGGACCAGATGTGGCATACATACTCTGACACTGTAAACGAAGCTTCCGGTCTTGCTGTAACAACAGCTTGTGAAGATCCTGATTTAGCATTCGAGTTCATCAATGCATTACTTGAGCAGGATATTCACGACCTTCGTTTCTGGGGTGTTAAGGATGTTGACTACGCTGTAGATGAAGAAGGTTTATTCTACAGAACAGAAGAAATGAGAACACAGGCAGCTGACGACGTATATCAGGCAAATCACCTTTGTACTTATTCTTACTTCCCTCAGTGGGGTGGAACAAGCCGTGATGGTATCAACGCTATGAACCCTACAGAGCAGACTTCCGAGTTCTTCAACGGACTTGCTGAGCCTTTGGTTAAGTGCTTCGAAGCTTATGGTGCTGGAAACTATCCTGATATGGTTGGTTCTACTCCTAAGGAGCTTGGTATTTGGTTCCCTATGTACTCCTACTCTGATACACTTACCACAGAGACACCTGGTGGTGTAGCTTGGGTTAAGATGGGCGAAGTAAAGCACGAGTGGTTACCTCAGGTAGTTATGGCTCCTGACTTCGAGAAGACATGGGCAGACTACATGGCTAAATACAACGAGTGTAAGCCTGAAGATTTCCTTAAGGAAATGCAGGAAGAGTTAGACAGAAGAGCAGCTTCTGCTCAGTAATTCAACTCTGTTGACCTACTTATAATTTAAATAATAAGGCAGCCATGGTTGCTTGCAAAGTAACTGTGGCTGTCTTTTTAATCTAAAGGAGGCAGATTATGAGCCAAAATCAATCGTCGGCAAGTCTTGCAGGCACCAAAAAAACAAAACCTGTAAAGTATAAAAGAAATAAAAACAACGGCGAAATTAATACGCCCTTTAGTTGGAAAGAAATGAAGAAACAGTGGTTTCTTATGGTTTGTTCCGCTATTATCGTAATTTATGGTGTTATTTTCTATTACGTCCCTATCATTGGATGGGTTATGGCATTCCAGAACTATAAGCCCAGAACCGGTCTTTTCGGTTCTAAGTTTGTCGGTTTGGAGAAATTTATTTTCTTATTCTCGGATGACTCCTTTATTAAGGTTATCCGTAACACACTTGCCATGGGTGTGTTGAACTTAGTAACAACCTTCGTTGCGGCGATTGCGTTTGCGATTCTGTTGAACGAAGTGAAATCTAATATTGGAAAGAAGAGTGTACAGACAATTTCCTACTTGCCGCACTTCTTATCATGGATTATCGTTACCGGTATTCTTCATGATATGTTGTCAAACTCCGGTATTGTGAATGAAATTCTTATGACACTCAACATTATAGACTCACCTATCAACTTTTTTGCACATAAAGCCTGGTTCTGGCCAATCGTTGCATTTGCCAATGTATGGAAAGAGACCGGTTGGAATGCAATTATTTATCTTGCTGCCATTACATCAATTGACCCTTGCCTTTATGAAGCAGCTTCCATCGATGGAGCAGGAAGATTCAACAAGATGCGTTATATTACGCTTCCCGGTTTGAGACCTACTATTATGATCCTCTTACTTATGAATGTAGGTAATGTTCTTAACGCAGGTTTCGAAGTTCAGTACTTGCTCGGTAACGGCCTTATTAAGAGTGTTGCTGACACCATCGATATCTATGTATTGACATGGGGTGTTGGACAGGGTGACTACTCACTTGGTACCGCGGCCGGTATCTTCAAGAGTTTGGTATCAGTTATCTTGATTTTCTTGGCAAACTTCCTGGCTAAAAAAGCCGGTGAAGAACGCTTATTCTAATGGGAGGTGAAAAGAGAATGATTACACAAAGTTCATCTGTATGGGATAAGGTCGGAGACAAGATTTTTATCGTATGTAATATTATTTTCATGGTTTTGTTCTGTGTTATTACGTTGTATCCGGTATTAAATACCGTTGCAATCTCTTTTAACGATGGTACAGATGCTGTTCGAGGCGGTATTCACCTTTTACCTCGTATGTTCACTTTTAAAAACTACGAAATCGTTTTAGGAAAGCAGAACATTATTACAGCTGCAATCGTTACTGTTGCAAGAACAGTAATCGGTACATTGCTTGCATTATTTACAAATGCATTGCTTGCGTTTATTGTTAGCCGTAAGAAATTCTTATTTAAGTCTCAGTTATCATTATTCTGGGTACTTACCATGTACATCAACGGTGGTTTGATTCCTGTATTGTTACTTTACAAGAATATGAATCTTACCGGTACATTCTGGGTATATGTTATTCCCGGTATGATTAGTGCATTTAACATGTTGGTTATCCGTACATACATGCAGGGTATTTCAGACTCGCTGGAGGAATCCGCACAGTTGGATGGTGCGGGATACTTTACAATCTTTGTTAAGATTATATCCCCTCTGTGTATGCCTGTATATGCGACCGTTGCGTTGTTCGTTGCTGTATACCAGTGGAACTCCTGGTTTGATGCAATGCTCTACAACAGAATGAATACCAAGTATACGACATTGCAGTACGAGTTGATGAAACTCTTATCCTCTGTTACACAGCAGGGTGGTAATGCAAACCCCGGTGATACAGCGAATGCCAGCACCGTTACACCTGTAACCGTACGTGCTGCTGCAACCGTTGCTACTATGTTACCGATTATTATGTTGTATCCTTTCTTACAGAGATACTTCGTAACCGGTCTTACCATCGGTGGTGTTAAGGAATAATGGATTTGTCCGGCCTGTTTGTTTGGAATCGGTCAGTTCAGTGAATATGTTAATATAATATGTAACAGTAACGCGGTTAGATACCATAGGTTCTAATCGCGTTATTCACATAATGATAAAGGAGGCTTTCGCATGAAGGGCGCATATGAAACAGGTATTTACAGAAATGTGTTTGCAGAATTAGGAATTGACGAGGCGGAGATTGAAAAGCGAAAAGAAGAGATTTTTCAGACTCTGTTTTATGGAACTGAAGACGAACGTATCTATCATCCTGTAGGTGATGACATGGGATATATGGAAGATACGGGAAATCATGATGCCAGAACGGAAGGAATGAGTTATGGCATGATGATGTGTGTTCAGATGAATAAGAAGGAAGAGTTTGACAGACTTTGGAAGTGGGCCAGAACATATATGTATCTGGAAAAGGGTCCGAATGCGGGTTATTTTGCATGGTCCTGCAAAACGGACGGTACTAAGAATTCTTATGGTGCAGCTCCGGATGGGGAAGAATTTTTTGCCATGGCCCTTGTGTTTGCTTCCCATCGTTGGGGAAACGGTGAAGGCATCTTCAATTATGAGAAAGAAGCGGCTGAATTATTGCACACGATGATTCATAAGGGAGAAAAGGGAATCTTTGGCCGTGCAATGTTTGCACCGGAGAATAAATATATTCGTTTTATTGCGGATGTTGATTTTACGGATCCTTCCTATCATTTACCCCACTTTTATGAGCTTTGCGCGGAAGTGGCGTATGAAGAGGATAAAGAGTTTTTGAAAGAGGCTGCAAAGGCAAGCCGTGAATATTTTAAGAAAGCCTGCCATCCCGTGACTGGACTTTCGCCGGAGTATGCAAACTATGACGGAACGCCTTACACCGAACATCGCAAAATGTGGGGAGGCCGTCACGACTGGTATTACAGTGACGCATACCGTACAATCGGTAATATCTGCCTGGATTATTCCTGGTTTGCGGCAGATGAGTGGGAAGTAGAAGAAGCAGAGCGGTTTCAGCGTTTCTTCTGTGAAACATTGGGTGGCAAAGACTGGGATCACATCTATCTGGTTGACGGAACCAAGTTGGAAGACAAGGTGTTGCATCCTGTTGCCGTAATCGCAACCAATGCGCAGTCTGCATTGATTACCGATACGGAATACGGCAGAATGTGTGCACAGAAGTTCTGGGACACACCGCTTCGCACCGGTGACAGAAGATATTATGACAATTGTCTGTATTTCTTCGCATATCTGGCATTAAGCGGAAATTACAGAATCTGGTAGTCTGTTTTGCGGCAGAAACACGTATTAGTGGTTTTAGTATGGGCGAATTTCGGGGGATAAATATTTAAGATATCTGCAAGGAGAAAATTGAAATGGGTATTTTTACATTTAACAGTCCTTTTATGGCATTCTTGACTAAGGCAGTAAATTATATGCTGCTTAATTTACTGGCACTTGCCTGCTGTGTTCCCGTGATTACCGTGGGTGCAAGTATGACAGCAAAGTACTATGTAGCATTGAAGATGGCAAGAGGAGAAGAACCGACTATTCTGAAACCATTTTTCAAGGCGTTTAAAGAAAATTTTAAAAAGGCAACGATTATCTGGCTGATTGAACTCGCAGTGATGGTTCTTTTTATCTTTGACTGGCATTATATTATGCAGTTGGAACTGGATAAGATTGGCAAGATTATTCAGATTGCTCTTTTGGTTCTTACAATTTTCTGTACACTTGCAGGTCTGGCAGTGTTTCCTCTGCTTGCCCGTTATGAGATGAAGGTGTTGGAGTTGATTAAAGCAGCTTTTATCTTTGCTTTTTTGCATCCGTTTAAGATGCTTTTTGTGGCATTCTGGTTTGTGATTCCGTATATTTTATGTCTGAAGTATCCCAATTGGCTTGTGGGAATCTGGCCCGTTGTTACAATTGTCGGTTTGCTTTACAATTCCGGAATGTTTATGCGTGAATTTAAGAAGGTTGAAACCGCAAAGAATAAAGCAGCAGGCAAAGATGAAGACGGAAATCCCCTGACGGAAGAAGTTGGTGATAAGGAGAATGCGCCTGCTACAGAAGAGGAAAAGAAGCAGGAAGAGAATACTGCCGCAGAAGATGCAACTGAAGAATCGCAGGAAGAGGAAAAGACTGAGAAAGAGGACAGTGGAGCTGAGGCGGCCGCTGCGAAAGAGGAAGATTAAGAAATGCCGGATGGGAAGACTATAAAAGAAATATTAACAGAAGAGAAAAGTAAAATTGCAGGAATGACTGTAAAACAGAAATGGAGTTATTTTAAGACCTATTACCTTTGGATCGTTCTGGTGCTTTTGGGGCTTTTGGTAGTGGTTTGCTGGATGGGAATTGAGATGCGGCTTTCCATGCGGGACGAAGTTGCAGCAGGTGTATTTATCAATGTAGAAGCCAATCAGGATTTTTATGATTATTTGACGGATGACTATATCTATGCAAGTGGTTTAAGCAGCTGGAAATATAAAACCTCACTGGCAACAGGAGATTATATTGATTTCACGCCTGAGGAACAGATGATGGATTCCAATCAGGCACAGATGGCGTTACATGCCCAGGTTTCAACAGGATTCTTCTCCTATTTCATCCTGGATGATTCAGCATTGGACGGATTGCTCTATATGGATGTTTATATGGATATGCGTGAAGTGTGGTCTGCGGAAGACTCTGTGATTCCGGAATCGGCATTGGTGTATCGTGAAATTACCGGAGAAGACGGAAACGTTGTGAATGTTCCTGTGGCAGTGGATTTGTATGCACTCGGACTGGGGGATGATTGCGCATTTAACGCTCCCGGTGCTTATTTGGTATTTGTGGATGTACAGCCGGATCATGAGGAAATAAAGATGTTTCTGGAATATGTGGGAAAACATCCCGGGGTTGAAACGGATTAATCCGTTTCAACCTTTGGGGTTACTTTATTATCAAGGGTAATCTGTTTCTGGATGTTCTCCACAAGAAGGCGTTCCGTGTCGGTTTCAAACTTGTTCTTAAATTGTGTCGGGGAACAGTTCATATATTTTTTGAAACACCGGCAGAAGGTGGTTAAGTTATTGAATCCGGTCTGGAACGCAACGTCAGTAACGGGAATATTTTTTAGGATTAATTCCCGGGCCACCATGATTCTTTTATGGGATAAATACTCGTAGAAGGTTGTATTGGTATACTGCTTAAATAACCGCGCGAAGTGATATTTGGAGAAATTGGCAGTTTGGGCAACTTTTTCCAGGGATAAATCTTCGGCGTAGTTATTGTCAATGTAGGACAGAATGTTGATGAATTTATCATAGTTTTGCGTATACTTGAAGTAATCTTCATCTTCGCTTTTGACATTCTGGGAACAAATGTCCCGAAAGAGGTCAAGCAGTCTTGCATAGATGGTAATGTCATCGAATGCAACATGGGAAAAATACGCCTCCACAATCATGTTCAAATGCGAATATGCATTAGAATATATGTGAGGATGTGAAACAATGTTATAAAGGAGAGGCTTTGATAAGAAATTCAGGATGGAATCTCCGGAAGGGAAAGATTTCAGGAATTCCAAATCAAAGAGCATAATGAATCGGGAACCGTTGTCCGGTGCTTCGATGCTGTGAGGTACATTGGGCGGAATAAAAAGAATATCCCCTTCGTGAAGCTTGTAAGTCTGCTCTCCAAAAGAAACCGTATAGATGTTTTCCAGACACATAACGATTTCCAGTGCATCGTGCTGGTGCGTCTCGAAACCGGCGACCAAATTGTTAAACCAGATACGGTAACGGTAACCGGGAAGATAATCAATCGTTTCATTCAATCCGTCCAAAAGACGGGGATTGTACTTGCCGACCGGCTGGATATAGGAAGAGGCATCTATTTTTTTGGGATTCATATAGTTTTTCTCCTTAAGTTGTATTGTTGTTTTCCAAACGGAATCGATACCGGGTGGAAATGAAGTCTCTATTATAATAATACACAGAGCAACATTTGTAAACAAATAACAACAAATGTAAAACAAAGGAAAGCGATAACAAACGATAAATTTTCTGCGGATAAAGAGTTTGAAAGTATAGTTGAATAAAAAAATGAAATCATTTAAAATAGAATCATAGGAGAGGAAAGAAGATGAAAAAACAAGCAGTAAATCCTTATTTGCCTTCATGGGAGTATGTCCCGGACGGAGAACCTTATGTGTTTGACGGGCGGGTATATATATACGGTTCCCATGATTTTTATAACGGCTATGTATTTTGTATGGGAGATTATGTGTGCTGGTCTGCACCGGTGGATGATCTTTCGGACTGGAGATTTGAAGGGGTGATTTATCGCAAAACCCAGGACCCCGTAAATCAGGATGGTTCCATGTGTTTATATGCACCGGATGTGACGGTTGGACCTGATGGAAGATACTATCTTTATTATGTTCTTGACCACGTATCTCTTGTATCCGTGGCAGTATGTGATACCCCCGCGGGACAGTATGAATTTTACGGATATGTTCATTATGCGGACGGAACCAGACTTGGTGATAAAGAAGGGGATGAACCACAGTTTGATCCCGGGGTTCTGACCGAGGGAAATATAACATATTTATATACCGGTTTTTGCGGCATGGGAGATAAGAGCAGAACCGGTTCGAAGGTGTGTGTACTGGATTCAGACATGCTTACTATTTTGGAAGCACCGAAGCTTGTGGTACCCGGCTGTATGTACGGGGAAGGAACTTCTTTTGAAGGTCATGAGTTCTTTGAAGCATCTTCCATTCGCAAGATTAACGATACTTACTATTTTATTTATTCCTCAAAAGCTATGCATGAATTATGCTATGCCACAAGCAAATCTGCGGTGGAAGGATTTGTTTACGGAGGTGTTTTGGTAAGTAATTGTGATATGAATATAGATACCTATAAGCCGGCTGAATTCCCCACCTCTTTTGGTGCGAATAATCACGGCAGCATGGTTCAGATTGGGGATGACTGGTATATCTTTTATCATAGACATACCAACGGAACATGGTACAGCAGACAGGGTTGTGCGGAAAAACTCACCATTGCACCGGATGGCTCCATTTCTCAGGTGCAGGTTACTTCCTGTGGTTTAAATGGTGGTCCGTTAAAGGGAGAAGGTGAATATCCGGCATATATTGCATGTAATTTCTTTACCAGGAATGAAAACCGCCATGTTATGGATTTAGATGGTCCGTATGTAATGCAGGACGGGAAAGACGGAGATGAAGAAGTCGGTTATGTGGGAAACATCCGCGACGGAGCCGTAATCGGTTTCAAATACTTCGACTGCAAGGGAATCAATGAGATTTCTCTCTGGATTCGCGGATATGTGTATGGACATTTTGATGTGCGTACTAAGTGGGACGGGGAAGTTTTATGCGAGATTCCTGCATATAATACCAATATTTGGACGAAGTTCAGTGCTCCCGTGCAGATTCCCGACGGAATTCAGGAATTGTACATTTCTTACCACGGAGGCGGTGAACCGGGACTTAAGAGCTTTATTTTATCCACAGAGAAGGATAAATAGGAATATTAGCAATAGACGAAATGTAAAGGAGTAAGGTGTATGAACAGAGAAGAAGCAAAAAGACGCGCAACAGAACTTGTAGAACAGATGACCGTGGAAGAATTAGCATCTCAGCTTCGGTTCGACGCAGATGAGATTGAGAGGCTTGGTATTCCGGCGTATAACTGGTGGAACGAGGGACTACATGGTGTGGCAAGAGCCGGTACCGGTACCGTATTCCCCCAGGCGATTGCTATGGGTGCAACCTTTGATGAAGAGCTTCTTGGAGAAGTGGGAAAAGCTGTTGCAACAGAGGCCCGCGGAAAGTATAATGAGCAGTCTGCACAGGGAGACAGAGATATTTACAAGGGCTTGACAATCTGGTCCCCTAACGTAAATCTTTTCCGTGACCCAAGATGGGGACGGGGACATGAGACCTATGGTGAGGATCCCCATTTAATCAGTCGTCTCGGCGTATCCTTTATCAAGGGCTTGCAGGGAGACGGAGAATATTTGTTAACAGCTGCATGTGCAAAGCATTTTGCGGTTCATTCCGGTCCTGAGGCACTTCGTCATCATTTTGACGCAAAGGCAAATATGAAGGATATGTGGGAAACATACCTTCCTCAGTTTGAGGCATGCGTAAAGGAGGCTAAGGTTGAGTCCGTTATGGGTGCATATAACCGTACCAACGGCGAGCCTTGCTGTGCACATTCGTATTTGATGGAAGATGTTTTACGCGGCCAGTGGGAATTTGAAGGTCACTACGTTTCTGACTGTTGGGCAGTACGTGATTTTCATGAGCAGCATAAGGTAACCTCACGTCCTGAAGAAAGTGTAAAGCTTGCACTTGAGATGGGCTGTGATGTTAACTGCGGATGTACTTATCAGAGAATTCTGGATGCTTATGAAGAAGGATTGATTCCCTTAGAGCATTTGAAACGATCTGCAATTCGTCTTTTTACAACCCGTTTCCTTTTGGGTATGTTTGATGAAACGGAATATGATAAGATTCCTTATGAAGTGGTAGAATGTAAGGAGCATCTTGCGTTGGCTTCAAGAGCAACAAAGGAATGTGTAGTTCTTTTAAAGAACGACGGAATTCTCCCGCTTCAGAAAGATGCGATTAAGACTATTGGTGTGATTGGTCCTAATGCAAACTCCAGAGCTGCCCTGATTGGAAATTACCACGGAACCTCTTCCCGTTATATTACCGTTCTGGAAGGAATTCAGAATTATCTGGGAGAAGATGTACGTGTGTTGTATTCTGAAGGCAGTCATTTATATAAAGACAGGGTGGAACCTCTTGCAATGGCAGGCGACAGACTTTCCGAAGCCCGCACCGTAGCAAATCACTCTGATGTGGTTGTTCTCTGTCTTGGTCTTGATGAGACACTGGAAGGGGAAGAAGGCGATACGGGAAATTCCTATGCTTCCGGTGATAAGACGGATTTGCAGCTTCCTGAATCTCAGAGAATTCTTTTGGAAGCAGTGAAAGAAACCGGTAAACCTTTTGTTCTTCTTGTAATGACCGGAAGTGCAATGGATTTATGTTATGCGGATGAGCATGCAAATGCCATCTTACAGACCTGGTATCCCGGTGCAAGAGGCGGAAAGGAGATTGCAGAAATGCTCTTCGGAGAGATTTCTCCTTCCGGTAAATTACCTGTTACTTTATACCGTAACACGGAAGACCTGCCTGATTTCGAAGATTATTCCATGAAAGGACGTACTTATCGCTATTTGGAAAGTGCTCCTTTGTATCCGTTTGGATATGGTCTTACTTATTCGGATACAGCAGTTACAGGCGCAGCGCTTAAGGATAATGTTTCTTATGCCGATATAACAGATGGGGTAGTGTCTGTTACCGCTACAGTGGTAAACAGCGGTAAGATTGCAGTGGATGAGGTTGTGCAGGTTTATGTAAGGGTTGAAGGCAGTGCAAATGAAGTAAAAAATACAAAGCTGGCTGCATTTAAGCGCGTAAGTCTGGAAGCAGGCGAGACCAAAACAGTGGAATTATCCATTGGTGCCGATGCTTTTGCCACCATCAATGAAGATGGTAAGAAGGTTTGGGACGGAACCGGTGCTTCTGTTTATGTAGGCCTTGGTCAGCCTGATGAACGAACCAGGGAACTGACAGGAAAAGAGAGTATTAAGATTACTGTCTAATGATAAGATTCGGAATAATGAGCCGCAAATTTTAAGCGGATTTTTACCGTGCGGCAGGTAATATGAGCCTGCCGTAGCGGTATATTGTGTGGAAGAAAAAGTTGACTAACGGGGGAAACAGAATGAAAATAGCACTTTTTATCAGTGATGTTCATCAGCCTTTCGGAAAACAGATTATTAAAACCATGGAGAGTTACGCCCGGGAAAGAGGTGTGGAGCTCCATGTTTTTGCGTCTTTTGGTTTGCAGGATGATAACCTGCTTCATGCTGAGGGCGAAAAATCTATTTTATATTTAGCGAATTTAGATAATTATCAGTGTATTATGGTTGCCGGAGACACAATGGCCCGCTATGATATGCATGATGAACTGGTTGCGCATCTGGAGCGTAATGCCAAGTGCCCCGTGCTTGGAATTCGCCATGAAGAAGCGGGACAATATAATGTTTTGGTGCACAATCAGGCCGCAATGTATGAAGTGACGAAACATTTTTTATATGAACATCAGATGAAAAAAGTCTGCTTTGTAACGGGCCGAATGAATTCACCGGATGCAAAAGAACGTCTTGACGGATACCTTGAGGCGATGAACGAAGCAGGGATTGAAGTAGAAGACAGAATGATTTTTGAAGGTGATTACTGGCGTAATAAAGGGCCTGAAATACTGGATTATTTTTTGAAAGGATATGATGGTTCTCTGCCGGAGGCAATTGTATTCTCCAATGATTATATGGCGTTATCCGTGTGTGACGAATTGATTAAGCGCGGATATAAGATTCCGGATGATATTTGTATTTCCGGTTTTGATGATTTGGAAGAAGCTCAGATGTATCTGCCCCCGCTGACAACGGTGAAGGTTCCTTTTGAAAATATGGCAAGGGCAGCGCTGGGCATGGCCATCGATCTGGCAAATGGGGATGTGGTGCCGAAAATTCGATGGATTGAATCCAAAATCAGATACAGAGGAAGCTGCGGATGCAATAAAGATTCCGTGTCCTTTAACAAAGATATTTATCACAGACAGATGATGCAGGTGCGTTATATGACGAAGCAGGCAATCTATATGCAGTCTGATTCGGGAAGGGCATCTACAGAAGAGGAGTGTTTTGATTTTGCCAAACGGTATTTGCGCGGGATGCCTGTGGACCGGTATTACATCTGCCTGAAGAGACAGGACATTTCAGAAGAGGAATTGGAGAGATATTTCGAAAGAGCCAGAGAATTATCCCCTAAGGCCAGAGCGGAAGCTGCCGAGAAGAGAGACAGAATGGTCAGTCTTCGCCGGGTGGTAAGCGCGGACGGGACGGAGATAGAAGAGGATATTTTGTTTGACAAGCAGGATATTCTTCCCGAGAAATATGAGAAGGAGTTGCAGGGGACGGCAAGTATTATTGCGCCGATTCATTCTCAGAATGAGACCTACGGATATTTTATCTTCCAGATGTCAGATGAACCGGAGGCAATTCCGGACGAGAAGTTTGAACTTCTTTGTATGTATTTCGGGGATACGCTTCGCAGAATTTACATGCATCAGAATCTCTTGTCCGTAAGAGATGCTATGCATCTTTACTTGCGGGATCCTCTTACAAACCTTTACAACCGTCGTGGTTTTGAACAGAATTATGTGCATATTTCTGACTGGGCAAAGAAAGAGAATGTGAAACTGGCAATGGTTAGTCTTGATATGGATGGTCTGAAATACATCAATGACCATTTTGGTCATAAGATTGGTGATGAAGCTTTGGTGGGAATCAGCAGGGCATTAGAAGAATCCATCCGGGAAAATGAAATATGTGCCCGAAGCGGCGGCGATGAATTTGAAGCGATTTTGATTCTTGATGAGCCGGATAGAATAGAGAAGTTTAGAGATTCTTTTGCCCAAAAGGTTGCCGCATTGAATGCTGCGATTGAAGAAGATTATATTATTGAAGCCAGTGTGGGAATCTATGTGGAAGAAACTTCCATTCCGCTAAAAGAGTGTATGCATCAGGCGGATATTATTATGTACGAAGAAAAGAGAAAACGCAAAAAGCAGGCGGGCGTGCGCTTTTATAATGCACAGTAATCTAAGCTATCGGTAATATTTATTTTGCGGATTGGCGAAAAACGTTACGGTGTTTACGAAAATAAGGACTTTTATCGGTGTCATAGAGGAATGCCGGTAAAAGTCCTTTTTGCTGTTTGTGATATTAAATATTCTCTTTGATACGGATTTCCACTTTGGTAAAAATTCGTTCCCTGGCCGGTAATTCCCCGGTAGTAAGGAAATTAAAAAGAATCTTTAAGGGGAGGGAACCCTGTACTTTAGGTTGCTGACAGATGGTTGCGGATATTACGTCTAAATCCATCATCTCCACAGTGGTATCGATTTTGTCAAAGGTAATGACTTTAATGTCCTTGCGTCCTGAGGCAAGGATTGCCTTGCAACCGCCGTAGGTGCCACCGGCTGCGAAGAATATTGCGTTCATGTCAGGATTGGCTTCCAGCATGTCTTTGGTTCGTTCATAACTGATGAAATCATCATCGTTGTTTTCGATGTAATCAATCACCTGCATATTGGAAAACTGTGCCAGCCGGTCTTTGAAGCCTGCGATTCTCTCTGTGTGACAGAGAATCTTGGAAGAGCCGCTTATAATTCCTATTTTGACCTCATCATGGGTCATAAGATGCAAAAGCCCTGCGGCGGTCTGTCCGCATTGATAATAGTCGCTTCCTACATAGGCAATGCGGCTGGAATTCTCAATGTCCGTATTAAATGTTACGGTGGGGATTCCTGATTCGAATAACTCGTTTATTTTTGCAGCAATGCAAGGGTCGTTCTGGGGCGCCAATGCCAGACCGCTGATGCCTTCTGCCACAAGGGAGTCAATGGCATCTAACTGGTCTTTCACACCAAAGTCGGAAGTGGTGCGCATCAATACGGTACAGTTATATTCCTCCAGTTCGCGGATGCGTTCTTCGAAACCGTTTCGTACATCTTCGAAAAAGGGATTCTTTTCTCCGAACATAACGATGCCGAAACGAAATCTACGCTTCTGGGCAGCCAAAGCAATGCCGGCACGGTTGGGTTTGTATTCCAACGCCCGGGCTATTTCGAGAATTTTCTCTTCAGTTTTGGGATTGACGGCACCGCGTTTATTCAGTACGCGGTCCACTGTGCCTCTGGATACGCCGGCCAGTTCGGCGATTTCTTTCATCGTAGCCATGATTGTCCCCTTTTTTGCGATTCGTAAATTCATTTAAAATGCGGAACTGCCACCTTTCTTTTGTGACAGTTATATCAGATATATTATATTAATTCGGGCCAAAAAACAAGGTGTGCACGTGTAAAAATTCCCGCAGACGGGATTGGAAGGGGCGGGACAACGAATTTAAGCGGTGCGGGTGTGCAATTTTGCCTGAAAAGAATCCGTTCTGCACAGGGATTTTCCGAATGTTTTTTGCACAAGTAAAGGCATTATATTTGTAGAAAGTGACGAAAATAAAACATGCTGCTTCTTTTTGTGAAAAAATATTGATTTTTTCCCCTAAAATAGATATTATGGAATTGTGCACGGGCACGTTCCCGGGCGAAATTTTCAAGGAGGTAAAGACATGTTATACATTGGTGTTGATCTTGGTACATCAGCGGTTAAATTGTTGCTGATGGACGAGGCAGGAAAGATTTTGAATATCGTATCAAAGGAATATCCTCTTTCATTCCCGAAGCCGGGCTGGTCTGAACAGAAGCCGGAAGACTGGTACAGAGAGAGTATGGAAGGAATCAAGGAATTAATCAAAGACTTTGATAAGTCTGCAGTAGCCGGAATCAGTTTCGGCGGACAGATGCATGGTCTTGTAGTGTTAGATGCACAGGATAACGTGATTCGTCCCGCTATTTTATGGAATGACGGAAGAACCACAAAGGAGACAGATTATCTGAATCAGGTAATCGGAACCGATAAATTATCCGAATATACCGCAAACATTGCGTTTACAGGATTTACAGCTCCTAAGATCCTTTGGATGAAGGAGAATGAGCCTGAGAATTTTGCAAAGATTGAGAAGATTATGTTGCCGAAGGACTATATTGCATATAAGCTTTCCGGCGTACATTGTACAGATGTTTCCGATGCTTCCGGCATGCTTTTATTTGACGTAAAGAATCGTTGCTGGTCTAAAGAGATGTGCGATATCTGCGGCATCACTACGGATAAGCTTGCGAAAATTTTTGAAAGCTACGAAGTTGTTGGAACACTTCTTCCCGAAGTTGCTGCTGAACTTGGTATCCCTGCAACCTGTAAGGTAATCGCAGGTGCCGGAGACAATGCTGCTGCTGCTGTGGGAACAGGAACCGTAGGCGATGGTAACTGTAACATTTCCTTAGGAACCAGCGGAACCATCTTCATTGCATCCAAGAACTTTGGTGTAGACAGTTTCAATGCATTGCATGCATTTGCACATGCAGACGGAAACTATCACTTAATGGGATGTATGCTTAGTGCAGCCAGCTGCAATAAGTGGTGGATGGATGAAATCATCGGAACCAAGGATTACGCAGCTGAACAGAAGGCAATTGAGAAGTTAGGCGAGAACCATGTATACTTCCTGCCTTACCTGATGGGCGAGCGTTCTCCTATCAATGATCCTTTGGCAAGAGGTACTTTTATCGGTCTTACCATGGATTCCACAAGAGCAGATATGACGCAGGCTGTTTTGGAAGGTGTTGCATTTGCACTTAGAGATTCTTTCGAAGTTGCAAAGGCACTCGGTATTAAGATTGAACGTACCAAGATTTGCGGTGGCGGTGCAAAGAGTCCTCTCTGGAAGAAGATGATTGCGAATATCTTAAATGTCAAGGTTGATGTAATCGAAAGCGAAGAAGGTCCTGCACTTGGCGGCGCAATGCTTGCAGCAGTAGGTTGCGGTGAATACGAGAATGTAGAAGCTGCAGCAGCTAAGCTTGTTAAGATTATTGATACCGTTGAACCGGATGCGGAACTTGTTGCGAAATATGAAGCAAGATATCAGCAGTTTAAAGAAATCTATCCTGCATGCAAGGAGCTTTTCAGAAAGATTCAGTAATCGATATTTCTGAGAAAGAAACTGTAATGCAGAGGAAATAGAAAGGGGCACAAAGATGAAAATTTATAATGTAACAGATCCTGAATTCGCCAAATACGGCAAGATTATCGACAATGTTGATTTTTCAGAGATTATCAAGGTTCTTGAGGAAGAAACTCCCATGCCTGACGGCGTAGAGTATGTTCCCGGATGTGAGGCACTTGAAAAGTTGCCTGCATACAAGGAAATTTCTGCTAAGACCTATGGTGAAATGCCTATCCAGATCGGATACTGCAACGGACATAACTGCATGCTTAATGCATTGGAGTATCACCGTGATTCTGAGATTAACATTCCTGCGACCGATGCAATCTTTATGCTTGGAAGACAGCAGGACATTACCAAAGATAATACATATGATACTTCTTTGGTAGAAGCGTTCTTCGCACCGAAGGGCACTGTGGTAGAGTTTTATGCAACTACACTTCACTATGCACCTTGTGGCGTAGACGGAGCCGGATTCAAAGTTGGCGTTGTTTTACCGAAGGGAACCAACCTTCCTCTTGATGAAAAACACGAAGGCGGAGAGGATGCTTTAATCACAGCTAAGAACAAGTGGTTAATCGGACATGCAGAGGGCGGACTTGATGCAGGTTCACACATTGGTCTCATTGGTAAGAATTTAAATGTTAATGAATAATTTATTTTACGAAATGACGAATAAGTAGTATAATCAAATTGTTTCTAAAAATGTTAATAGTAGATGTAATCTACAAAATATAGGAGGAAAAGAGAATGAACAATATTCCCAAAGCGAAAATTGGTATTGTGGCAGTTTCTCGTGACTGCTTCCCGGAGAGTTTATCCGTAAACAGAAGAAAGGCATTGGTTAAAGCGTATGCTGACAAGTACGGCATGGACGACATTTATGAATGTCCCATCTGTATCGTAGAAAGCGAAGTACAGGCTGTACAGGCTGCTAAAGATTTGAAGGAGCAGGGATGTAACGCACTTTGCGTATACCTTGGAAACTTCGGTCCTGAAATTTCTGAAACTTTACTTGTTCAGATTTTTGATGGTCCTGCAATGATTTGTGCAGCAGCAGAAGAGAGCCAGAATGACCTTATGGATGGTCGTGGCGATGCTTACTGTGGTGTTTTGAATGCAAGCTATGCTATGAAATTGCGTAATGTTAAGGCATATATTCCTGAGTATCCTGTAGGAACTGCAGAGGAATGTGCAGATATGATTCATGAGTTTGTACCTATGGTTAGAGCACTTGTTGGTATGAAGAGCTTAAAGGTTATTTCCTTTGGCCCCAGACCTTCCAACTTCCTTGCATGTAATGCACCTATTAAGCAGCTCTACAACCTTGGTGTTGAAATCGAAGAGAACTCCGAACTTGACTTGTTCGAAGCATTCAAGAACCATGCAGGCGATGCAAGAATTCCTGCTAAGGTTGCTGAAATGGAAGCTGAACTTGGCGCAGGAAACAAGAAACCTGAAGTATTGGAAAGACTTGCTCAGTATGAGTTGACATTACTTGACTGGGTTGAGGCTCATAAGGGATGCAAAGAGTATGTTGTTATCGCAGGAAAGTGCTGGCCTGCATTCCAGACACAGTTTGGTTTCGTGCCTTGCTACGTAAACAGCCGTTTAACTGCTATGGGTATTCCCGTATCTTGTGAAGTAGATATCTACGGTGCATTGTCCGAGTACATCGGTACATGTATTTCCGAAGATGCGGTTACTCTTCTTGATATCAATAACTCTGTACCTGCTGATATGTACAAAGAGTCTATCGAAGGCAAGTACAACTATACTCATAAGGATACCTTTATGGGATTCCACTGTGGTAACACAGCTTCTTCTAAGTTGGCATTCTGTGAAATGAGATATCAGAAGATTATGGCTAGAAACCTTCCTGAAGAAGTTACCCAGGGTACATTGGAAGGTGACATCGCTCCCGGAAAGATTACTTTCTACCGTCTCCAGTCTACTGCTGATTGCAAGCTTCGCGCTTACATCGCAGAAGGTGAAGTACTTAACGTAGCAACCAAGTCCTTTGGTGCAATCGGTGTATTTGCTATTCCTGAGATGGGAAGATTCTACCGTCACGTATTGATCGAGAAGAACTATCCTCATCACGGAGCAGTTGCATTCGGTCACTATGGCAAGACAATTTACGAAGTATTCAAATTTGCCGGTGTTGATGTTGATGAAATCGGATACAATCAGCCTGCAGGCGTAAGATATCCTACAGAGAATCCCTTCGCTTAATTTGTGGACTAATTAATAGATTCCAAAGGTGATTTACGTCACCTTTGGAATTTTTGAGGAAAAGAGAAAACAATCTTTAACAGATTGAAAATATAAGCGGGCTTATGAAATCTTGATTTCCATGATGACTTAAGTCTGATGAAATAGGAGGAAAACTATGACGAATTTAGAACTGCAAAAAGCAGCTAACGAAGTTCGTAAAGGTATTGTGACTGCAGTATACAATGCAAAGTCCGGTCATCCCGGCGGATCATTATCTGCAGCTGATATGTATACGTACTTGTATTTTGAAGAAATGAACATTGATCCTAAGGATCCTAAGAAGGCAGACAGAGACCGTTTTGTTTTATCCAAAGGTCATACTGCTCCCGGATTATATTCCACTCTTGCAAACAGAGGATATTTCCCTGTTGAAGATTTAAAGACCCTTCGTAAACTTGGTTCTTATCTTCAGGGACACCCTTGTATGCAGGAAACACCCGGTGTTGATATGAGTTCAGGTTCCCTGGGACAGGGTATTTCTGCAGCAGTTGGTATGGCTCTTGCAGCAAAGCTTGATAACAAAGATTTCCGTGTATACACCTTACTTGGTGATGGTGAAATCCAGGAAGGTCAGGTTTGGGAAGCATCTATGTTTGCAGGTGCACGTAACCTTGACAATCTTGTTGTAATCGTTGATAACAATGGACTTCAGATTGATGGTAAGGTAGAGGATGTATGTTCTGTATATCCTATCGCTGCTAAGTTTGAAGCGTTCAACTTTGCAACAATCGAAATCGATGGACATAACTTTGATGAGATTCGTGCAGCTCTTGATAAAGCGAAAGCAACCAAGGGTAAACCTACTGCAATTATCATGAAGACCGTTAAGGGTAAGAACATTTCCTTCATGGAGGACAATGCAGGATGGCATGGTAAAGCGCCTAATGATGAAGAGTACGAAATCGCAATGAAAGAACTTGCTGCCATTGGCGAGCAGTTAGAGAAAGCAGGTGAATAGGATGGCAGATATTAAGAAAATTGCAACAAGAGACAGTTATGGTAATGCCCTCGTTGAGTGCGCAACTGACTTCCCTGAGTTAGTAGTTTTAGATGCTGACCTTGCAGGCGCAACAAAGACAGGTGTATTTAAGAAAGCATATCCCGAGCGTCACATTGATTGTGGTATCGCTGAGTGTAATATGACAGGTATCGCAGCAGGTCTTGCAACCTGTGGCAAGATTCCTTTTATTTCTTCTTTTGCTATGTTTGCAGCAGGAAGAAACTTCGAGCAGGTTCGTAACTCAATCGGTTACCCTCACTTGAATGTTAAGATTGGCGCAACACACGCAGGTATTACTGTTGGTGAAGACGGTGCAACACATCAGTGTAACGAAGATGTTGCATTAATGCGTACAATTCCCGGAATGACTGTAATCGTTCCTTCTGATGATATTGAAGCAAGAGCAGCAGTTCGTGCGGCACTTGAGATGGAAGGCCCCGTTTACTTAAGATTCGGACGTGCAGCAGTTCCTGTAATCAACGAGAGAGATGATTACAAGTTTGAAATCGGTAAGGGCGTTTGTATTAAAGAAGGTAAGGATGTTTCTATCATTGCCAGCGGTATTTGTGTAGACAGCGCTATTCAGGCAGCAGCACTTCTTGAAGCAGACGGTATTTCCGCAGAAGTAATCAATATTCACACAATCAAACCTCTTGACGAAGAAATCGTTCTTGCGACAGCGAAGAAGACCGGTAAGGTATTCGTGGCAGAAGAGCATTCCGTAATCGGTGGTTTGGGAAGTGCAGTATGCGATCTTCTTTCTGAGAAAGCTCCTACCAAGGTTGTTAAGATTGGTATGAATGATAAGTTCGGTGAATCTGCCAGCGCAGGTGAACTTGTTAAGAAATATGGTCTTGACGGAGCAGGTATCTATAACACCATTAAAGCAAATTTATAAGAACAATTTAAGAACTTTTCCGACACCGTTTTGCTGGTGGAGGAAAAGTTCTTTTTTGTTGCATGGAAAAAATATATTCTCTTGACAATTCGTCTTTTTTTCGGATATATATTATAAGAAGGATAAGGAAACAATAATAGGAAAGAAACAGTTAAAAGGAGGAAAAACTTTTGGTACCTTACAGTCAAAACAACGATGACCTTTTAAAAGAACTCGGTACAGATCGGCAGAAAGGTCTCACTTTGGAAGAAGTAAAGGTTCGTCAGAGCAAATACGGGGCGAACAAACTTCGTGAAAAGAAGAAGAAAACAACATTTCAGCGTTTCTTGGATCAGTTTAAGGATGTAATGATTCTGATATTGATTGCCGCTGCAATTATTTCATTTGTAATTGTATGTGTTGAGCGGAATTGGGGAGAACTTTTTGAGCCGGCGTTGATTCTGCTGATTGTAATTCTCAATGCCGTGATGGGTGTATATCAGGAGGGAAAAGCGGAGAAAGCGTTGGATGCGCTTAAAAATATGTCGGCACCTCATGCCCGTGTAATTCGTGGCGGTGAAGAGAGTGTTGTTGATGCAGCGGAACTTGTTCCCGGTGATATTATTCGTATGGAGGCCGGTGATTTTGTTCCGGCAGATGCCAAACTGCTTCTTAGTGCAGGCTTGAAATCAGAAGAATCTGCATTGACAGGTGAGTCTGTTCCTTCAGAAAAAGATTATCTTGCGGATGTAAAGGACGGTGCGCCCCTGGGTGACCGCCATAATATGGTATATTCCGGATGCTCCGTTACTTATGGTACGGCAACGGCTGTTGTGACTGCTACGGGAATGGACACTGAGATGGGTAAAATTGCGAACCTTCTTGATGAAGAAGGTGACAGCCAGACACCCTTGCAGCATAAACTTGCGCAGCTTGGTAAATACCTTGGAATCATGGCACTAGTTGCTTGCGCAATTATTTTTGTAGTTGGTCTTGCAAATAATATCCCTGTTCTTGAGATTTTTATGACTGCTGTATCCTTGGCGGTGTCAGCAATTCCGGAAGGATTGCCTGCTATCGTAACCATCGTTCTTTCTATCGGCGTACAGCGTATGGTTAAGAAAAACGCACTTATCCGTAAACTTCCCGCAGTGGAGACTTTGGGAGGTGCATCCGTTATCTGTTCAGACAAGACAGGAACGCTTACCCAGAACAGAATGACCTTAGTACAGGCTTATGTGGACGGCAAATCCGATACAGAGAAGATTGCGCCTGAAAACGGAGAAGATATTAAGAATCTTTTGATGTATGGTACACTTTGCTGTGATGGTTCCGTAATATTCAATGAGGACGGAACGGAGCAGCACATCGGTGACCCTACAGAGACCTCCATTGTATATGCAGCACATAAGAAAAACATGCCTAAGGATGTCCTGAATGAGAAATATCCCCGTCTTGCGGAGATTCCTTTTGATTCGGATAGAAAACTTATGTCAACCGTTAATAAAATTGACGGTAAGAACATTGTAATTGTAAAAGGTGCTTTCGACATGATGTCTACCCGTTGCATTAAGGGGGATATGGATACTGCAAAGAGATTGACGGAATCCATGAGTGAAAATGCGTTGCGCGTTCTTGCAATTGCATACAAAGAGATTGATGTAATCCCTGAAAATCCTACTTCCGAAGAATTGGAGAACGGGCTTACCTTTATGGGACTTGTCGGTATGATTGACCCGCCCAGAACAGAAGCAAAGGATGCGGTTGCGGTTTGCCGCAAGGCAGGCATTAAACCTGTTATGATTACCGGTGACCATGTTGTAACAGCTTCTGCCATCGCGAAGGAACTGGGTATTATGGAAGAGGGAGATAGGGCAATTACCGGTTCTGAATTGGATGCCATGACGGATACGGAATTGGATGAAAATGTTGAGAAGATTTCCGTGTATGCCCGTGTTTCACCTGAAAATAAGATTCGTATTGTTAAGGCATGGCAGCGTAAGGACCAGGTGGTGTCAATGACCGGTGACGGTGTAAATGATGCTCCGGCATTGAAGGCAGCAGATATCGGTTGTGCTATGGGTATTACCGGTACTGATGTTGCGAAGGGCGCGGCGGATATGACTCTGACAGATGATAATTTCGCTACCATTGTAGATGCCGTAAAAGAGGGTAGAGGAATCTATGCGAATATTAAGAAGGTTGTCGGCTTCCTGCTTGGAACCAATATCGGTGAGGTTATTACCGTATTCCTGGCGATGCTTCTCTGGCATAAAACTCCCTTGCTTTCCATGCAGTTGCTTTGGATTAACCTTGTGACTGACTCTCTTCCTGCAATTGCACTTGGTATGGAAGCGGTAGAAAAGGATGTTATGGATCATAATCCGAAACCCAAGAAAGAAGGTATTTTTGCCCATGGACTCGGTGTTCGGGTGGTATTGCTTGGTGTTCTTTTTGCAGTAATTACATTGGCAGGCTTTAAGTTCGGTGAAGTTATGGGAGGAAGCCTGGAGGCAGCGCAGACAATGGCATTTATCGTACTTGCATTTTCTCAGATTTTGCAGTCCTTCAACATGCGTTCTGATCGTTCGCTCTTCAAAATCGGACCTTTCAGTAACGGAAAGTTGAATGGTGCGGTTCTGGCTTCAACTGTTTTGGTGGCATTGGTACTCTTTACGCCGTTAAGAATAGCTTTTGGTCTTGTGATTCTTCCGGCTAAACTTTATCTGATTGCGTTAGGACTTGTTCTTATCCCTACCGTGATTATGGAATTCTGTAAATTGGTTGGAATCATTAAGCCGCAGAAGAAATAGCTTTTACGTCAAAGAGTTTATTTTCGATTCATTTAAGAACAATATTTTTTGAAAAATATAGAACCCTACCTTGTACAGGTAGGGTTCTTGTTGTATGATAGATATAGTTTTAAAGTGGTTGAAAGGAGACCGTTTATGAAAAAAGCATCCAATATCATGCACATTTTATCGGTGATTGTTGAGGCAATCTTTGTAATGCTAGGTATCCCTCTTATTCTTTTTGGTATTTCGAGTTTTCCTACAGACTTGGTGTATACGGATTCACTACTTGTATTGTTAATGCATATTTTACCGGTACTGCTTCCTGCAATCATTAAGGTGATTATGGTTAGCATTCTTCTGGGTCTTTTGCGCAAGAAAAGTAAATCCATTGTGGCAGAAATTATTGTAATTATGATGTTCTGCGGATTCTTCTTTGGTGTCGATTCGCTGGTACGCATGAGTGCTGTGTCAGTGCTTAGCGTCTGGAAGGATGCGGATTTCATAGCTTTGTATGGCGCGGGCGGTAGCTATGTACAATATGCGGAGTTTTTACATATAATATCAAATACCCTTCTTCTCTTAGGGGCAGCTTTCGGCATTGCTTACAAGAAGTGCGTTTTCCCTAAGATAGAAGAGTAGTTTCCGATTTTATAGTTCCTTTGCCTTATAGAAGCTGATACTGAGCATGCAGGATAATGCAAACAGGGCAAGTACAATAACCGCGGCGACAGGAAACAATCCGTATTGTAAGAAGGTTTTGTGCATTGTAATGATGCTGTTTATGCCGGGCATCCAACCGGCGTTATTGATAGCGGAAGCTACTATGGCAACGCCCCCGCAGAAAATACCCAAACAGACGAAATAGGCAATACGTCCCTTCTGCACTCCCAATTTAAACATAAAAGGAAGGGTTAATGAGGGCGTAAAGAAGCCTAACGCAAAGAACGATGTTGTGTTAAGCATGAGCACATCGAGGCTGAAAGTGTTGCTGTGCAACATAAAAAGGATCTGGGCAATCACTGTCAGGATGAACGTGATTCCGGTCAGGATCAAGCAAATAATATATTTGGAGGCAACTATCTGTGCTCTGGAATAAGGAAGTGTTCCGCTGTTTGTCATCCAGCCGTTCTGTTCGTCATAGGCAAGGAGCGTAACCGGGAACATACCTGCCAGCATACAGGGATAGAAGAAGAAAAATGCTTCTCCGGAGAAAAAAGCTCCTACGAGGAACATAAGGATAATAAGGACATGGAAACGAAAATGTTTTCCCAGCATAAAGAAGTCTTTCAATAATAATCCTTTCATGTTATTTCTCCTCCTTAACCATATAGATAAACAATTCTTCAATATCAATCGGGCTTAACTGCATTGTGGGAGGAACCAGGTTTCTACGCACAATTGCCTTAACGCCGTAGGCGTTAACGTTTTTTTGGATGATGGCATCTTCAGAGATCGTCTCCAGGTCTTCTTTGGTGCAGTGCAAAATACCGTATTCTCCCAAAAGCAGGTCTTTTTCTTCACAAAGCATAAGCTTTCCCTGATGTATGAAGGCAATATAGTCACATATTTTTTCCAAATCACTTACGATGTGAGAAGAGATTAAAATGGAATGATTCTCATCTCTGGTAAAATCGGATAAAATCTCCAGCAATTCCTCTCTGGCAATAGGGTCAAGTCCGCTGGTGGCTTCATCGAGAAGTAAAAGTTTACTTTCGTGGGAAAGGGCAATGGCAAGTTTTAATTTCATTTTCATTCCCCGGGAATACTCTTTAAATGCTTTCTTGTCGGGTATCTTAAACTTCTTCAATAAATTCTCATATTCTGTCTGATTCCAATTGCGGAAGGTATATTTCATAATCCGTCCCACCTGTTTGGAATTAACACAATCAGGAATACCGGAATCGTCCAAAACCACACCAAGTTCTTCTTTGGTCAGGCGTTCGTTTTCCAAATGGTCACGTCCGAGAATGGTAATACTGCCTTCGTCTTTTTTAATCATGTTAAGCAATAACTTCATGGTCGTACTTTTGCCGGCACCGTTTTCGCCGACCAACCCCATAATACAACCGCTGGGCAGTGTCAGATTTAAGTGGTCCAAAGTAAAAGAATCATATTTTTTCGTCAGGTCTTTGATTTCAAGTGCGTTCATTCATTTTCCTCCAAACTAAAACGTATCATTTCCGTGATATCCTCCGCAGACAGATTACAGGAAGCAGCAAGCTTTATTATTTCGCTTATGTGCTCCTCAATTCTTTTGAGATGTTCTTCACGAAGCAGTTCCAGGTTTCGGGGGGCCACATAAGAACCCTTGGCCTGAACCGTATAGATGAATCCATCCCGCTCCAGTTCATCATAGGCACGTTTGGTGGTGATGAAGCTGATGCGCAAATCTTTTGCCAAACCTCGGATAGAGGGGAGCATATCATTTTCTTTGAGTGCCCCGCTAATGATCTGATTCTTGATTTGTGTGTAAATCTGATCATAAATAGGAGAGCCGCTTTTGTTATCAATTAGTATGTTCACGTGATCACCTCTGTTATAACTGTATATACGCATTATATACAGCTGTAACAGTTATGTCAAGGGTCTTTTTAAAGAAAATTTTAGATTTTTAAGACGATGGCGGAACCCTTATGAAATATGGATTTGCGCTTTTTTTTAATTTGTGTATAATAAGAAAAGACTGCTTAGGGGCAGGATGATTTTGGAAACGGAGAATTGGAATTATATGTGGTGGATGCTTTGTGTTCTTTTTTATGGGGTATCGAAGGGGATTCGTGAAATAATGAAAAAGCTCGCATTGAAGAAACACACGGTAATAGAAGTTTTGTTCGTTTATACCTTTATTTCGTTTTTACTGGTATTGCCGCAGGCGCCTAAGGCGGGTGGCCTGGAGGGGGCGGACTATTTCTATGTGGCACTGAAATCTTTTTCTATCTTTCTGGCATGGATTTGCAGTTTTAAGGCAATCCGTAAACTCCCCATCAGCCTATACGGTGTTTTGGATCTTTCCAGGGTGCTTTTTGCCACCTTCTTAGGTGTGGCGATTCTGGGAGAAATATTAAACCCGTTTCAGATGTTCGGACTTATCTTTGTATGCGGCGGTCTTTTGCTTCTGAAATTCAAACCGAAGTTCCTGAAAAGACTTTTTGGGGATAGTAATATAGAAGAAAAAGAAGAAGCGGCAGATACAAAAGAAAAAAATGCCGGGAGCGAGAAGGTGGGGCTGTACGTGTTTTTGGCTTTTCTTTCCTGCGTTCTCAATGCGTTTTCCGGCATGATGGACAAAATCCTGATGAAGGATTTAAGCAGTATGCAGCTACAGTTTTGGTACATGCTGTTTTTGGTAGGATTTTATCTGATTTATGTTTTGGTTACGAGAACCAAAATACGATGGAAAACATGGCTTAACGGATGGATTTGGATTCTGAGCATTCTTTTTGTTCTGGCAGATCAGGCGCTTTTTATTGCCAATGGCATGGCAGAAAGCCGGGTCACGGTAATGACATTGATTAAGCAAAGCGGCTGTGTTGTAACAATTCTTGGGGGAAGATTGATTTTTAAAGAGAAGGGAACTGCATACAAAATGTTCTGTGCGGCAGTGATTGTAATCGGAATTGTAATCGGTGTCATGGGATAATTTGTGAAAAAATGAAGAAAAAAGAGATGTAATCATTGAAAGTTTGCTGTTTGGTGTTATGATGATAACAGTGAAAAATGGATTCGGAGGATATTCGGTTGAAAGAATTTTGGAAGAAATTTTTGAAAAAAGCTGATTATATATGGGAGTATTATAAATGGCATATTATTGTCCCTGTGCTGGTGATTGTTATTATCGTGTGTTTCGTGGATACTTATATTCGTGAGAGCAGACCGATTTCCTTGGGAATTGCCATTATGAATACCTCGGACGTGGACGATGCCATTCTTGCGTTTTCTTATGATTATGCAGAGTATCGTAATATAGATATTAAGAAACTGCCGATTAAAACAGAGATTAATTTCGTACACCCGAAGGATATGCAGGAAGCCGCACGGGAAGCCGATGATACCGTTGCCAGCATTCAGAAATATCAGACTATGATGGTCAATGACAGAATTGATGTTACATTCACAACTTATTGGGTTGTGGAAGAGTATACAGAGATTGCTTTTTATGAGGATTTACGAAATGTCTACGACGCAGCATTTCTTGAAGAGATAGAAGAGAAAATTCTGTATGTGACGGTGGAAGGGGAAGAAATTCCTTTGGGCATTTATGTGGAAGAGTGCGATGTGTTGCGGGGATTTACTGACGGCAATACGCCTGTGATGGCTTTCAGCAAAGGGAGTGAGCGCCTGGATGAGGCCGGAAAATTCGGACGTTGGGTTCTGGATTGGGAAAGCAGAACGGAAGAGGAATCATAAAAGGGAAATAAGGAAACATAAAAGAATTATAAAAGAAATAGCGAAGAACCATGATATTACACCCTTTGGTGCCGTATCATGGCTCTGTCTGTTTTTGTTAAACGATATCTTCTTCTCCGCCGAGAATCTTGTTGAATATTTTACGATAAAAGAACGCGAAGAAATATGCCAGCGTGGCAAATCCTAAAAAGCACATAATACTGCCCACCACAAAAGTCATGGTAGGGGAAAGGCCTCCTACCAGAAACAGTGCAACATGTACGATAAGGATAAAAAAAGTGGTAGGAAAGTTGGCAAGGCTAAGTAATGCTGCATTTTTCAATGTTTGTTTGGGGGGATTGTCAAAGGCTGCAATCTGCGGAAAAATGAAAACCATAACGGAAATAATAAGAAACATCAGAATTGCAACCGGATATTGCAATACCTCATACTGCTTGTCGATTACGTGATGGATAATCATAAGATCCGCAAACAGGAACGCGAGGATGAGTGCGCACGGAACCCAGAAGAGGGTTGCACGCTTGAAGTTCGCCCGGAATTCCTTGAAAAAGGTTTTGGCAATGGGCGGATCCTCGTGGCGTTGTCTCTTATATATAACGGAATACATTGCGGTAAATGATGCGCCTATTGTAAAAACAGGAAGACTGCATAAAAGGAATAAAATATTGATATACATCATATCACATAAGAATGTAAGAAAACGCATGGCGATGTTTTCTGATGAAAAAAAGCGATTCATAATGACCTCCAAATCATAAAATTATGTCTAGAAGAAGTATACAAGAAAAATGGAGGAAATGTATGAATATTTTGTGAAAAAGCAATATGTGTACACTAAGAAGCAATAAATGTAAAGTAAAGAATCAGCAATATGTTATAATCAAGTTGTTACAAAAAACAGACTTTCGTCAAATTGTATAATTACAATCGAAAGTCAATTTTTTAAGGAGGAAACAAAATGAAAAAGTTATTAGCTTGCGCTTTAGGCGTATGCGTACTTGCAACTTCTCTTGTTGCTTGTACAAGTGATGAACCTGCTGTAACACCCGATGATGGTGCTGCAAACGTAGGTAGCGAAGATTCAGGCAATGATGGTGCTGATCCTGCTCCTTCAGGAGACAAGAAGGGAACAATTAATTTGTGGGCATTCACAGATGAGGTTCCTAAGATGGTTACTAAGTTCTTAGCTGACAACCCTGACTTCCCTTACGAAGTAAAGGAAACAATCATTGCTACAACTGATGGTGCTTACCAGCCTGCATTGGATGCTGCTTTAGCAGCTGGCGGTTCTGACGCTCCTGACATCTACTGTGCAGAGGCAGCTTTCATTCTTAAGTATTCCAAGGGTGACGGCGCTCAGTGGGCAGCTCCTTACTCTTCTTTAGGTATCGATGTAGATGCTAAGATCAAAGAAGCTGACATCGCTCAGTACTCTGTAGAAATCGGTTCCAATCCTGATGGAGACGTTGTTGGTTTAGGATACCAGGCAACTGGTGGTGCTTTCATCTATCGTCGTTCTATCGCTAAGGATGTATGGGGAACAGATGACCCTGCTACAATCTCCGAGAAAATCGGTGGTGGATCCGGAAACTGGGATCAGTTCTGGGTAGCAGCAGATGAATTAAAGGCTAAAGGCTATGGTATCGTTTCCGGTGATGGTGATATCTGGCACGCAATCGAGAACAGCTCTGATCAGGGTTGGGTTGTTGATGGTAAGTTAACAATCGATCCTAAGAGAGAATCTTTACTTGATGTATCCAAGCAGTTGAAAGACAACGGATACCACAATGATACTCAGGACTGGCAGGATGCTTGGTTCGCTGATATGAAGGGCGAAGGCGCTCAGGGAATCTTCGGTTTCTTTGGACCTGCTTGGTTGATTAACTACACAATCGCTCCTAACTGTGGTGGTGCTGCAGTTGGTGAAGGAACATATGGTGATTGGGCTATCTGCGAATCTCCCGTTGGTTTCTTCTGGGGTGGTACATGGTTACTTGCTAGCAAGACTGCAGCAGAAGATGCTGATAAGGCAGCAGCTGTAGCTCAGATTATCGAGTGGATCACACTTGACTGCACAGAAAACGGACTTCAGTATGCATGGGCTAACGGTACTGTAGACTGGGATAACGATCCTTCTACACCTACCTCTAAGGACTGTGTTGCTTCCGGTACTGTAATGGCTATGTCTGATGGTTCTCTTGAATTCTTAGGCGGACAGAACATGTTCGACGTATTCGTTCCTGCAAACGCTAACGCTAAGGGTGATAACTTAACTCAGTATGATGAGACAATCAACTCTAAGTGGAGAGAGCAGGTTCGTGAGTACGTAGCTGGTAACAAGTCTCGTGAAGATGCTATCAAAGACTTCAAGCAGCAGGTTGCTGACAACCTTGACGTTGTTGTTGAATAATTAAAAATAAAGTTTTAATAACTTTACGCAGGGCGGACGATGAACGTCCGCCCTGTTTTTCTCTATATGAATGTTTTATCACGTTACTTATAGGATGCATTACATGAAAAACATTCCTTTTTTCATGTAATATTAAATTTTGAAAGTGGAGGTTGGCTATATGAAACGTTCCAAATCGTTTAGTTATGCCAAATACGGATACATATTCAGTATTCCATTTGTGGTTACATTCTGTATTTTTACCTTGTATCCGATTTTTTATACGTTTACAATTGCATTTACCGACCTTAAGGGTATCGGAAATGTAGATTACCATTTTCTGTGGGATGCACCCTTTACCAACTTTATTACAATCTTGAAAAATCCGTCCTTTCAGGAGGCGTTTGTTAATACGGTAGTCATTTGGTTGTGCAACTTTGTTCCCCAGATTTTACTTGCACTTTTGATTACTGCCTGGTTTACTGATAAGAGATGTAAGATTAAGGGACAGGGCTTCTTTAAAGTTATGTTCTATATGCCTAACATCATTACCCAGGCGACTGTTGCTATTTTGTTTGCACAGCTGTTTGCATATCCCAAGGGACCTATTAATGACTTGTTAGTTATGATGGGTATATTTGATGAACCTACGGATATGTTGATTAACGGTTTGGTTGCAAAAGGAATCGTTATCTTTATTCAGACTTGGATGTGGTATGGATACACAGCGATCGTATTGATTTCCGGTGTACTTGGTATTTCTCCTGAATTGTTTGAAGCTGCAGAAGTGGATGGTGCTACACGTACCCAGACCTTCTTTAAGATTACAATTCCTAACATCAGAACAATTCTTTTGTTTACATTGGTTACTTCCTTAATCGGTGGTTTGAATATGTTCGATATTCCTAAGTTGTTCTTGAACGGACAGCCGGATAACGCTACTTTAACAACTTCTGTATTTATTTACAACCAGGCATTCAGTGGTAGTTATTTGTATAACAGAGCTGCTGCTGCCAGTGTATTTATGTTTATCATCATCGCTATTCTTTCAATCGGTATGTTCTGGATTATGAGAGATAAGGATGAAGCTGCTCTTCGTAAGACGATTCGTGAGCAGGAGAAAGCATATAAACAGAAGCTTAAAGCAGGATTATAGGAAGAGAGGAGGAAGTTATCAAAATGAAGAAAGAAGCTAATATGAATAATGCCTCTGCCTCTGCAAGCAAAAGTAGATTATCTTTAAATGTAGAAGATAGAGAAGCAGGAAAGTCCAGCCTTTGGATTAAGTTGCTCATTTACGTTGTATGTATCTTTTTGACAATTTTGAGTATTTTCCCTTTCTGGGTTATGATTGTTAATGCAACAAGATCTACAACTGAGATTCAGCAGACTGCGGTTTCCTTGATTCCTTCTGGTTACCTTTTCAATAACTTGCGTATTTTGACCGGTAAGAGCTTTGATCCCATTCGAGGATTCTTTAATTCCTTGATTATTGCAGGATGTTCTACTTTGCTTTCCGTATATTTCTCATCCCTCACCGCGTATGCAAACGTGGCATATGAGTGGAAAGCAAAACATGCATTCTTTGCATTCGTTATGGCTATCATGATGATTCCCGGACAGATTACCATGATTGGTTTCTATCAGATGGTTTACAAGATTCACATGACAAACAACATGCTTATGTTGATTATCCCTGCTATTGCGAATCCTAGTATGGTATTCTTTATGCGTCAGTATTTACAGGCGTCTCTGTCAATGGAAATTGTACAGTCCGCACGTATTGACGGTGCGAGAGAGTTCTATACTTTCAATAAGATTGTTTTACCTATCATGAAGCCCGCTATTGCTACACAGGCAATTTTCAGTTTCGTAGGTAGCTGGAACAACTTGTTTACTCCGTTGGTATTGTTAACCGATAAAGAGAAATATACCATGCCTATCATGGTAAGTTTGCTGAAAGGTGACATTTACAAGACAGAGTACGGCTCAATTTATTTGGGTCTTACATTAACGGTATTGCCGTTGATTATTGTTTACCTTTTGTTGTCTAAGTACATCATCGCAGGTGTTGCACTTGGTTCCGTAAAGGGTTAATATTGTTAATGAATTTAAGCCCACGTGGAGAAATCCGCGTGGGTTTTTCTTTTGGAGGAAAGATTTTGTTACATGAAAGAATGAAACTCTTTACTGGGATGCGCAATCGTGAGGAGTATGTGAACTCTTTTGTGTTTTGCTTGATTAAGTATCCAAAATTTGATAAAATATAAGGGTAATTTAACATGCGAAAGTCTATGCTTTGGGGGATTGATGATACTTTTTAATTGAAAGGGAAATCGTTTTTACAAGCAGAGTTATTAAAGTGTTGAATGAATTATTTCGATGACAGAAAAGAGGATTAGCAGTATGAATGGTATTAAGTTTTCAAATGAAGATAAGCAGCAGTTTAGCTTTTTGGTAGAAACGGTGGCAATGAACAGAGTGGATGGCACGGCGGTTGTAACCGGCAATATTCACGGAAGTATTACCACAAATGATCAGGTGTATATTCTGTATCCCGGAAGTAAGGTTTCTATCGGTCGTATTGATCTGATTCGTGATGAAGCCGGGGATATGGTATATAATGCAGCGGATTGTGAAGCAACCATTACCTTATCTCTTCTTGGCGCAAAGGTTGAAGTGATTAAGTATTGTCTGCTTGCAACAGTAGCACCTCAGGCGGTAGTTGATATGAATAAGCCGGTACAGAATCCTTACTTGTTAGGATTGTCATATGAGTATGACAGACTTCGCTCCGATAATATGTATGTGAATGTATTAATCTATGAATTGTGTCATTCGCATTTTCTTGTTCCTTTCCGTATGCAGGAAGGTGAGAAACTTGATGGCAGCGGCGTGGTGGATATGAATAAGGAACAAAACGTACAGTATTTATCCATTCACAAGCCCGGTAGCGAAGAAGATAAACTTTTCCCCGTGTTTACGGATATAGCGGCTTTGAGCAAATGGGAAGGTGTTTTTGCGGAAGGTGAGAAGCCTCATGTAATGATTCTTTCATTCCCTAAGGCATACGCCATTGTTAAAAACGGTCATATCGGTTTGGGTGTGAATCTGTACGGACCTAAAAACATGTTTTTCCCTACAGAGATGTTAGAACAGATTACCGCGATGGAAGGATATCAGCGTGAGTTTGGTGAAAGAACCACGCAGGCGATGGAAGGACAGAAGTTGGAAGAGGGTAAGATTGTGGTAGGAATCCCTCCTCAGACACAGGAAGTGAAATTGATGCGTGATGCTTTGGTAGACATTGCACGCGGTTTGGATGATGTGAAACGTGTCGATTTACTTGTAAAGATGGATGCGAAAAAAGAGAAATCCTACCTGGTTGTTGTAGATTGTCCGAAGAGCCGTGGACCTGAGATTTTTGACTTGATGGACAAGGTTTTGGTACAGTATGCAAACGAGCTTAAGGTGATTGATTATATTGCTATGGCGGATGCAGGATTTTTATCTAATATATTGAATAAGGCAATGCCGGTTTATACACTTTCCGAATAGATGCATGCAGGGTGAATAATTTGTTCAGTGGGGTGGTTCGTATGAAAAGAAAGATTGCTGTCTTTGGATGCGGATGGAGTAATGAATATATTATGGTAGTCAGCGAGGTGCTGGTGGAATTCGGCAAGCAGAATAATGCTGATATATTCTTTTTTATGAATTATTATTCTGCGGACGAAGATGAACGTAAGATTAACGAAAGCAATATTTTCCGCTTGCCTGATTTGACCACTTTTGATGGTGCGGTTGTGCTGGGGAGCACTTTACATGTGCCGGAGGAGTACGCCATAATTAAAGAATCCATTGAGGCAGCCGGAATTCCTGCGGTTTGCCTTGGTTATCAGATGGATGGATTGTCCTGCTTTGAGTGTGAGAATTATCATGGTATGTATGAACTGGTGGAACATCTTGTGACAGAGCATGCGGTAAGGGATGTCCTCTTTGTCAGCGGGCCGGCGAATAATCAGGAAAGTGAACTTCGTCTGAAAGCCATGCTGGATGTATTGAATAAGTACGGAATTCCGTTTTCCGAAGAACAGGTGATTCCCTGCGACTGGAGTTATCATACAGCGCAATTTTCCTTGGATGCATGGCTGAAGCAGCATGACAGGAAATGTCCGGATGCAGTGATTTGCGCCAATGACGTTATGGCCATGGGGTGTTGTGCAACTTTGGAAGAATTGCGAATCCCCGTACCGCAGGATGTAATCGTGACAGGTTTTGATGATTTGGTTTCCGGATATGTATTTAGTCCAAGCCTTACTTCTGTAAATCCGGGGTGGGATGATATGACAAAGACAGCCATGGAGCATTTGTGGAAATGCATAGATAACGGAAACGAGATAATACATCATGTTTCCCAATCCAGAATGTCTGTCAAAAGAAGTTGTGGTTGTACTTCCGGGAATTACGAAGATAAGCAACGAAAGTATACATTCTTCGTCGGGTACGAAAGAATGGTTTCCGCTTCTTACTTGGGCGGGCATTTGTGTGATATGTCCAAACATTTTACCGAGGTTACTTCGGAAGAGGAGTTTGCAGAGGTTTTTGAACACTTAGCGTCCATGGATTACCGTTTTGAAGGGAATGAGATGTATGTTTGTCTTTCCGAAAATTTCTTTGAAAGTCTTGAACGTGAGGAGAGATTACAACAGGTGGGATATGCCTGCATATCAGAGATGATAGGCGGCGTAAAAGGTACGAATGCAGTTCCTCGTAAGATGTTTGCAACGAAAGATTTGGTTCCGGACAGAGATGAAACAGAACCCAGGCATTATTTGTTTATTCCGCTTTATAGTAAGTTTGAATGCTATGGTTATGCGGTTTTTGTGGATCATTTAAGAATGCTTTATGATTATACCCTTTTCGTATGGGCTTATAATATGGGACAGAACCTGGAACGTGTCAGACAGAATATTATAATGAAGAACATGCATAAGCAGTTACAGATATTGTCGGTTACCGATCCTTTGACCGGTGTATATAATCGAATGGGATGCGAACAGATTGCTTTTCCTTATATTGAGAAGAACTATGGTGAAGGAAAGTGGTCCTTTATGATATTCCTCGATGTGAATAAGATGAAAGTAATCAACGACTCTTACGGTCATGAGCAGGGCGACCTGGCATTAAAACTGGTGGCAAAGTGCATTCAGCTTTCTGTTCCCGAAGAGTGGATTGTTGCGCGTTACGGCGGGGACGAGTTTTTGGTGGCAGGAACGACGGAAGATGACGGGGAAGTGAACAGAATATGTGAACATATTACAGAGATGCTGACTAAGGTTTCCGTAGAGCGTAATCTCCCGTACCGGTTATCCGTGGGAATCGGAACGGTGTATATTGATCCGGAAGAGGAACTGGATTTACATCGGTCTCTGCGTGTGGCAGATGCTAAGATGTATGCCATGAAGAAGAATCGCGAAAAGAAATAAATAGGTGTAGGATGCGATTAATAATTTTGTTAAATAAATGAGATGATTTGTGAATGATTAGTCTAATTAAGGAATGACATTTATGAAGACGATTGTATGTTTTGGAGATTCGAATACCCACGGGTACAGTCCGGAGGATGGCGGACGTTTTGGAAAATGGGTCCGCTGGACGGGAAGACTGCAGCAATTACTGGGGGAAGAGTATTCTGTGGTTGCGGAAGGTTGTAACGGACGGACCATTGATCAGGGGGATTATGTGAGCGGATGGATTAACGGAAGGGCATATTTAAGGCCTTGCCTCTATTCTCACAGAGATGTTGATTTCCTTGTGGTGATGTTGGGAACCAATGATTTGAAAGATTCCTTTGCTGAAAGTGCAGCTGAAATCGCTGCCGCAATGGATTCTTTTGTAGAAGATGCCAAAGTTTTCATGCAGGAGCATCAGGATACTAAGATGCAGATGATTCTGATTGCTCCGCCGATTTTGAAAGAGCAGATTGTGAACTCGGTATTTGGAGATGAGTTTTCGGAGGCTTCGGTGGCAAAGTCTAAGGAACTGGCAGCTTTTTATCAGGAAATAGCACAAAAACACGGATGCGCGTTTTTGGATGCATCCGGTTTTGCAGAAGTTTCAGATGATGATTGTCTGCACTTATCTGCAGAGAATCATGAAAAGTTCGCGAATGAATTATATCGATGTATTAAGGCATTGGAACAGTAGCGCGGCATCGTTCCTAGGAGTGTTCCGTGCGATATTGTCCGGGTTTGACACCGTATTTTTGCTTAAACTTATTATAAAAGAAACTCTTATTATGGTATCCTACGGATTCCGAAATTTCATCAATGCTTAGAGCTGTGGTGCGAAGTAAACGTTCTGCGGTTTCTAAGCGTATTTTTTGCACATAAGCTGAGTAGGTCATACCCAGCTTTTTTTTGATCAGGCGATTAAAATAATCTTCCTGGAAATGATATTTCTCACACAGTTCACGGATTGTGACAGTGTTGTAGTTCTGTCGGATATAGTCGCTGATATCTTCAAAAAGAAGAGAAGTACGTTCTTTTTTCTGCTGGCTGTTTAAGGAAAAATCATAGTCACACCAGAGCATGTGGAAAATCCGCATCAAGATTCCGGTGGATACCTGACGATAGCCGATTTTTTGCTGATGCAATTCCGTAATGAACTGCAAAAGAGCCGATTCCATTTCCTCTCTGTTTTCGCGCAAGGGCTTAAAGTGTATATACTGTTGCAGCGCTTTCTGTTTTACCAGTGCTTCTTTGGCAAAGCTTACCGCGCGTTCGGGTGGCGTGATATCTGAAAAAAGATCCTCAAATAAAACATTGGAAATGCCGAGAAAGAGAACGATGGAAGGCTCTGAATAAAGATAATCTATATGCGCACAGTTCTTGTCAATAAGACACAAATCGCCTTCTTCAAAAATGATATCGGTACCAAGAATCTTTTGGTGAAAATTCCCCTTCAAAACATAGGCCAATTCAATGTAGTCATGGGTATGCAACTGCGTCCGGACACCCGGCTCAAAGGAAAGAGAACAACGGAAAGGTTCCGGAGAAGGACACATGGATGCATGTAAAACAGTATGTTCATCAATATTCCAGCACATCAGAAAAACACGTTCCTTTTCCGGGAACGGATAGGTCTTAATCTCACAAAATGACGGGGAATATTCAGGGCAGATAATGCGGGTTTTTAAGGGATGCTCTTTGGGAAGCACTCTTGCAGCCCGGGTAGTCATCTGCTTACAGAAAGTAGTTAAATCCATAGGGGCTCCTTCTTATGCTTGTGGTTTACATAAAAACAAAACCAAACTCGTTATTTGTTATTATTTTACACCAATACAAGAAATTGTAAAGGGAAAACAATAAAAAATATCGGATTTGGTTACTGAGGTAGAAAAATGGTTGTTTTCTGAAATTGTGGCATAAATAGAAGAAAAATATAATGGACGTACAATTTGCGAAATTTAGTCCGGTAAAAGTGATTAAACGGAGGGATTTAAATTATGAAGAATTCTAAGATTACAGTGATAAAAAACAGAGAAGTTGCAAAGGTTGATAAGCGTCTTTTCGGCTCTTTTATCGAGCACTTGGGAAGAGCTGTTTACGGAGGAATTTATGAGCCTACCCATGAGACTGCAGATGACTGCGGGTTCCGTGGTGATGTTCTTCAGATGGTAAAGGATATGGAAGTGCCTGTGGTTCGTTATCCCGGCGGAAATTTTGTATCCGGATATAACTGGGAAGACGGTACAGGTCCGAAGGAACTCCGACCTAAGAAACTGGAGCTTGCATGGAACAGTATTGAGACCAATGAAGTGGGGGTTGATGAGTTTCAGGAGTGGGCAAAGCGTGCCAATACGGAAGTAATGATGGCGGTAAACTTAGGAACCAGAGGACCTCAGGATGCGGCTAATCTTGTGGAATACTGTAACAGCGATACAGATACATATTATGCGAATAAGAGAAGAGCCAACGGATTCGATAAGCCCTTCGGATTTAAGGTATGGTGTCTTGGAAATGAGATGGATGGTCCCTGGCAGATTGGTGCAAAGACAGCCATGGAGTATGCAAGACTTGCCTGTGAAACAGCTAAGATGATGAAGTGGGTTGATCCATCCATCGAACTGGTAGCATGCGGAAGTTCGGGTCCTAAGATGGAAACCTTCGGAGAATGGGAGAAAACGGTTCTTAGAGAGTGCTATGAGCACATTGACTATATTTCTCTTCATAACTATTTCGGAAATCCTAATGATGATTCGGCAGAGTTTCTCGGAAGCTCACTGATTATGGATGAGTTTATTAAGAACGTTGCAAGAATGTGTGACGAAATCGGGGAAGAGAAGAAGAGCGATAAGAAGATTAATTTATCCTTTGATGAGTGGAATGTGTGGTTCCACAGCAATGAGCAGGATAAATTAATGGAACCCTGGCAGATTGCTCCGCCGAAGTTAGAGGATATTTACAATCTGGAAGATGCGCTGGTAGTAGGAAGCCTTATGATTACATTGCTTAAGAACTGCGACAGGGTACGTATGGGTTGTCTTGCGCAGCTGGTAAATGTAATTGCGCCTATTATGACTAAGACCGGCGGAGGAATCTGGGCTCAGACTATTTACTATCCATTCCTTTATACTTCCAAGAATGCAAGAGGAACGGTTTTGACAACAGATGTAGCGTGTGATACTTATGATGCTGGCGAGTTGCAAAATATTCCTTATGTGGATTCTGTGGCTGTTTTATCAGAGGATCAGAAAACATTATCGATATTTGCAATCAATCGTTCTTTGGACGAAGAGGTTGTGCTTGATTTGGATATGCAAGGCTTTGAAGGAGCTACCTGTACCTCCCACATCTGCCTTACGGGAGATGATTTGAAAGCAGTTAATACAATTGAAAATCCGGATGCAGTGAAGCCCATCGAAAAAGAGATTAAGGATACAATTACTTTAGATAAGCAGTCCTGGAATTTCATGACTTTTACGGTGAGATAGAGAGGATTTAAGTATGATACGTGTAGCGGAAACAAAATATGGTACGGTAGAAGGTCTGCCGGCAGCTGACCCTCGGGTTACTTCTTTTAAGGGGATTCCTTTCGCGGCACCTCCCATCGGGGAGAATCGCTGGAGAGCACCCCAACCTTTGAAACCATGGGAAGGTGTGTTGAAGGCATATGAATTTGCGCCCATTTCCATTCAGGATACACCGGGGCTTGGAACGGATATTTATTGCAGGGAGTGGCATGTGGATCCGGAAATTTCCATGAGTGAGGATTGCCTCTATTTGAATGTCTGGACGAATGCTAAGTCAGTGGAAGATAAACTTCCGGTTCTGGTTTGGATTTTCGGCGGGGCTTTTCAGTGGGGCTATACTGCCGAAATGGAATTTGACGGAGAACGTATTGCAAGAAGGGATATCGTCGTAGTTACGGTGAATTATCGTATCGGAGCGTTTGGATTTCTGACACATCCCGAATTAAGCGATGAACAGCCTGAGGCACCGGCCAACTTTGGACTTTTGGACCAGCAGGCGGGGATTCGCTGGGTGAAAGAGAATATTGCAGCTTTTGGCGGTGATCCGGAAAATATTACCGTGGCAGGACAGTCTGCCGGCGGTGCAAGTACATTATGTCAGATTACCAGTGAAACCAACTACGGAGCATTCCACAAAGCTGTTATCATGAGTGGTATGTTCCAGGGGCCTTTTATCAATGACCCGTTCATTACACCTGTTCCGTTGAAGGAAGCAGAGCAGAAGGGTGTAAATTTCTTTGAGGTACTTGGTGCCAAATCCCTGGAGGAAGCCAGAAAGATTGATGCCCTGAAGATCAGAGAGAAGTACGGGGAATATGCTACGGATATGCCCTTGCGTTTTGCGCCTTGTATTGATGGCATATTTATGAAAGATACTCCTCTGAAGCGTTTTGCGAAAGGTGAATTTGCTCAAATTCCCGTGATGGCCGGGAATACCATAGATGAGTTTACATTTTTTGCCGATGAAGCAGTGGTAAGGGCGGCCCTTTCGGAAGAAGACGCAACACATATGTTGTCTTTTGATGAGATGAAGCCTGTATTAAACGGTGAGCAGGTGGGCATTAACGTGATTGAAACAGGGGTGAAAGCGGCTTTTTCCTCCAAAGAAAGATTCGAGAAATCCCCCTGCTACTATTATCAGTTTGATGCGGATATTCCGGGAGAAGATAATCCGGGAACCTTCCATTCCGTGGATTTATGGTTTTTCTTTGAAACCCTGGCAAAGTGCAGTCGTCCTTTTGTGGGAAGACATTATGATCTTGCAAGACAGATGTGCAATTACTGGTGCAATTTCATTAAGAACGGAGATCCTAACGGTGTGGATTCCGATGGTACTCCTCTGACTAAGTGGGAGGCTTTTACCGCCGAGAACCGTGTGGGCGTGCGCTTTACCAAAGATGGTGTGAAAGCGGAAACCGATGATTCTGCATATAAGAATTATATGGTGGATTATATCGTGGAGAAACTTCTTTAAGGATAATAACTTCTTCATATAGATTCCTCAAAAAAAGAAAGGTAGAGATTAATGCTGATCTCTGCTTTTCTTTTTTCTTTTCTAATAGCATTTTTTTTGATAGAATAGGAATAACCATTGACAGGGGGTGTTTGTGTGTCAGAACAGGAAACGTTTGCGGAAGAGAGAGAGGAAATCGAAGAATGCCGTATTAAAACCGGGACAAGCCTGATACTCTGCAGTCTTATGCTGATTATTTCCATTGGGCTTTTTGTTGGAGCACTTATGATACATTCCGGCAATTTGCCATGGGGAAAACAGGCGGAGAATGTGATTGTGATACAGGATGAAACGGAGTCGGTACAGCCCGGGGTGAATGAGGGGGCAGCTGTGACGGAAGACGTGATGCCGGAAATTCCATCGGAGGATGGAGGAAAGATGACGGAGGAAGATTATGTACCTGTAGTTTTGCCGGCCTATGAGATTTTTCACCGGCTAAATCCCCATATGGTGGGGTGGCTCTATATTCCCGATACGCGAATTGATTATCCGGTTATGCAGACACCGGAGGATGAAGATTATTATTTAAACCGCGGTTTCGACGGAGAAGAAAGTGCTAACGGGTGTCTCCTTATGGATACGGATTCTGTGGTAGGGGACGGCACAAAGGAGTTTGGCTATGTGAACGGTACAGCCCCGTCCGATAATCTGATTATTCATGGACATACCATGAACGACGGAGAGATGTTCGGAGAACTGGACCTTTATGCAAAAGAAGGTTATGGCAGGGAACACAGTATTATTTATTTCGATTCCCTGTATGAGAAAAGGGAATACGAAGTGATTTCAGTCTTTTATTCCCAGGTCTTTTATAAAGATCAGGATGTATTTAAGTATTACAAGTTTTTTGAGGCCGAGGATGAGGCGGCTTTTGATGATTGGTATGAGAATATAACCGATATGTCTCTTTATGATACCGGTGTGACGGCAGAATTTGGGGATGAATTCATTACCTTAAGCTGTTGTGCTTATCATGTAGAGAATGGGAGATTTGTCGTGGTGGCGAAACGAGTGAAATAGCGGGCGTGGTGCACAAGGGACTTTTTGTGCACCACGCCCGCTTTCTCAGATAATTTGGGACAAGCAGTGTCGATGGAGCAAGGGGGAGATGTGAAAAAAGTATTTTTAACTATTGACAATTGATATATATAATGGTATAAATTGTATAAAGTGATATTATACAATTTTAGGTTTGAGTAGTTCGAAATGCTCAAATACTGATTTGAAAGAGGAGTGCACACCATGAACATTAATATCAGCAATTCATCCGGGGAACCAATTTATCTGCAGATTGTGAACCGGATCAAGACGTTGATTCTTGAAGGTACGCTGAAAGAGGGGGACGCCCTTCCTTCCATGCGAAATCTGGCGACGGAACTAAGAATCAGCTTCATGACTACGAAACGCGCCTATGAGGAGTTGGAACGTGACGGATTTATTGAGTCGTACACGGGAAGGGGCAGCTTTGTGAAGGCGCAGAACACGGAACTTTATAGGGAAGAACAGATTAAGGCGATTGAAGGTCTTTTGGCAGAAGCCGGTGATAAAGCAAGGAAGTGCGGGATTAGCATGAAAGAGCTTCACGAACTGTTGGAACTTGTCAATGAAGGAGAATAAGGATGGAACAATACGAGAATGCGATTGAGATAAGCGGGCTGACCAAGGAATATGAAGAATTCAAATTGGATCATATCAGTTTTACAGTGCCTAAAGGAAGCATAATGGGTTTTGTCGGTCAAAACGGGGCAGGTAAAACAACAACCATTAACAGTATTATCAATGCCATTTCCGTGAAGGAAGGGGAGATTAAGCTGTTGGGAATGGACCATGTTAAGGATGAGAAGAAGATCAAAGAACGCATGGCTGTGGTTTTTGATACGCTTCCTTTTCACGATGTACTTACCGCAAATGATATTTCATACATTTTTGCCGGCTTATATCCGAAATGGGACGAAGCGGAATATCGGAAATATCTGAAGCGTTTTAAACTGCCTGAGAAGAAAAAAATCGGTACATATTCAAAGGGTATGAAAATGAAACTGCAGATTGCCTGTGCACTTTCGCATCACGCAGAACTGCTTATTATGGATGAACCTACATCCGGACTTGACCCGGTGGTAAGAGATGAAATTCTGCACATTTTTATGGAATATCTGGAGGCGGGAGAATGCAGTATTCTGATGTCTTCCCATATTACCACAGACCTGGAAAAGATAGCTGACAGTATTACCTTTATCGACAACGGCAAAATATTGCTGTCGGGATATAAGGATGAAATCTTGGAAAGCCACGGTGTTATCAAATGCAGCAAAGAGCAGTTAAAAGAAATGGATCCGAAGGATTATGTCGGCGTAAGGATTAATACATACGGAGCGGAAGTAATGGTATCTGACCGTGAGGCAATGAAGAGAAAGTATAAGGATTTGATTATGGATGCTACAACTCTGGAGGAGATTATGGTTTACTATGTGAACCGGGATGACAAGGAGTGGATGTGATGAAGGAAATGTATAAGTCGCTGGTTTATAAGGAATGGAAAGCCGGCAAGGGATTTTACATGGTGAGGGCGCTTTTCGTTTTGCTTTTTTCCGGCCTGTGCGCCTGTTGTATGATAATTTTTTCGCAAGCCAGTATGGATGAGAACGCAATAGGAGCATTCGAATTTTTTGCAATGGACATGTTGTATTTGTTGAGTGCCTGTATTGCAGCAGTGGTGGCAGATAATGATGGTATTTATAAAAAGGATGTAAACTTCGGATGGTTGCGATTTACAAAGACATTACCTGTAACTGCTCACGATTTAGCCATGGGGCGATATCTCTTTAAAGGGACTGTAATCATGGCGGGAACTGTGTTTATGCTGGTTGCAATCGGTGGTATCAGTGTGATTACAGGATTTAAAGCTTGGGCCAGCCCGATGTATTTGTATTTCTGGGTCGTGGCTGTACTTCTGGCTTTTGAAATAATCCGTACCCTTTTTCTCATGCGGGCGGATGATAAGAAAAAGTTTAAAAGAACCCTCATCGTAACAGAGGTTATCGTTACAATCATCGGGATTCTCGTGTACCTGATGATAGAGTGGAGGGGAATTGATGCTTTTTCTTCTTTTCAGATGGAAGAACAGAATTTTCTGCCGATTGTAGAGGCACTGTCCTTTTCTCATCCTATCGGTATTCTGGGTATTCTTCTTTCGATTATCCTATTTGCGGCGGGATTTATGATTACGAGAAAGTCATATGAGAGGAGAGCGGCGTGATGAAGGGCTATCTTTACAGGGAATGGAAATTGAATCGTCTGATTTATTTTATTTCTGTGATTATTGCGATGGTGACGGTGTTTCTTCCTTTGGTCATCGTGATGTTTATAAAAGAAACCATATCACGGGAAGCATATTTGTATTATGTCGGTAACGCATTTCTGTTACAAACCACGGTTTTGTGTCTGGGGATGACTGCGGCTCTGGGGTTGCAGGAATATACTTTTTTCAGGAACGAGGATCATAAGGACTGGGGGCTGTTTGTGGTTTCCAATCCAAAGGGCATTTACGGATATATGATTTCCAAGTATATATTTACAGCCTTTATCTGTATCAGCTATTATCTGATAACATTGGGATTTGATTATATTTTATCACGGATGGTAACTGTAATCGGCGGAGTGGGAATTGCCCCGAGATGTGCCGAAATAACCTGGCTTTTTTTGTTTATGCTTTTTGCAAATGCATTAGAAATGCCTTTTGTAGTCCTCTTCGGAGTAAAAAAGGGAAATATAGTCAAATTAAGTATTAGTATTTCTGTGGTTCTGTTAATGTTGTTTTTCCTTATGGTGAATCCATTTGGAATCACACAGATGGCGGTAGATTTTCTCGTGAAATATACGAATATGGAAGTAACGTTGTCGCTGAATTGGTATGGGGTGTTTATCACCGTCGGGCTATATCTTTTATCCTGCCTGATTTCCTGCAAACTGTATCTGCGGGGCGTTTTCAAGAATTATCAATAAGGGAAGAATAATCGGAAAGAATGTAGTAGTGTAAGGAATAACGGACAGAGGGAAAAACATGAGAAAAATATTAAGTGTAATAATGTGTTTGGCATTGGTATGTGCCATGCCTGCATTGCAGGTTTATGCCTCCGCCGGAAGCACGCCCTCCGGTGTGGCATATGAAGAAATCGAAAGTGAAATAGAAATACTGGCGAAAAAGAATGAAGGTTTATATGCTTCTTTTGCAACGGCTGTTTTTCAGGGAGATGATGTACTTTATGAAGGTTACTTCGGATACATAGACAGGGAAAATAAAGTGGCAGCCGATGCGGAATGCGTATATGAATGGGGCAGTGTTTCCAAACTTATGGTATGGGTAAGCGTGCTGCAACTGCATGAACAGGGAAAACTTGATTTAGAGGCAGATATCAGGGAATATCTGCCGGAGGGGTTTCTTACGAAACTAAAATATGATGAGCCCATTACAATGTTACATCTTATGAATCATAATGCGGGCTGGCAGGAAACGAACCTGCCGATTCAGACCGCAAAGGAGAAACAGCTTATCAGCCTGGAGGAGGCACTTCGGGCATTGGAACCGGCCCAGACGTTCAGGCCGGGTGAAGTGACTGCCTATTCCAACTGGGGCACTGCGTTGGCAGGACTTATAGTAGAGCGAATCAGCGGCATGGACTATGTAGCGTATGTACGTGAAGAAATTATTGTTCCGCTTGGGATGGAACATACAGCAGTAGCAGCTGATTACAAAGACAATGAGTGGGTGCGTTCTCAGAGAGAAAAGGAGAAATCATATCTGATTCAGGGACTATCCCTGGGGGATACGACAACCGGCGAGGTATTAGGCGGCAGTGATACAATCAAAATAACAGATGAGGATTTGGGAACAGGCATTCAATATATTTCGATTTATCCGGCAGGCTCCGTGGTGGGAACACTGCAGGATATGGTTAAATTCGGACAGGCTCTTACCGATGAGGATTCTCCTTTGTTTGAAAACAAAGAAACGCATGAATTAATGCTTTCTGCCAGTGACTTTTACGGAGATAGTGATATTCCAAAAGTCTGCCATGGATTATGGTGCAAGGAGTACGGGGTGCGCACGCTGGGACATGCCGGAAATACCACCGGCGGCAGTGCAGAGCTGATTTTTGATCCGGAAAGCGGGCTTGGTGTGGCTGTGTTGACAAATCAGCAGGCGGAGACTATCATGTGTCAAGGGATACCGAAGTTGATTTTTGGAGGCATTGAACAAAATCCCATTTATCAGAATGCAGTTATTACAGAGGAATATGACTTAAGCGGTGATTATGTGGTAAGCCGTGGGCTTTTTGAAGGGGCAGTGAAATTCTGGCCGGCTACCAGCTATACGCCTATTCGAGCCACGGAGCAGAGAACTTCTTTCAGTATTCTCGGCGAACCTGCCTTGACGCAGTTTGGAGACAATCTGTATCGTCTGGTGGGCTCTGATGATTTTGTTTACCTTTCAAATACTTCAGACGGGAAGCAGGTTTTGGAAACTTACACCATGACACTGATTATGAATGAATCGGTGGAGAAGGAGTCTTGCGCTTTGACGATTTATGCTGTAGCGTTGTTAATAAGTCTGATTCTTTTGATTGTCAATGTCATCAGGATGATTCTGAAACCGGAAGAGAGGACCTTTGATGCATGGGGACTTCTGGCCGGAGAATTGGTGATGTTGCTATGGGGTGTGCTAAGTTTTGCATCTCTGCCGGAAACCATATCGTTAAACATGGCGCTGTTTCTTCGGGTGTTCTCAGGCGTGGTTTCCATGCTCGGCATCGTTTTGATGGTGTTGAGCGCGGGAATCGGGCTCAAAACAGCGATTACTGCCAAAGGTATGCGTTTGGACGTGCGGTTTGGGTATGTGGTACAGGTATTGTGCTATTTTTATGTAATCGGAATTGTCCTGTATTTCAGGTTTTTTGATTTCTGGACGTGATAAGAGGGCGTTAAGGAGAAGCGAATTGAGATATTATATTGATGGCAATAATACAAAACCGGCATACATACAGTTGTATGAGCAGATTAGAACCGACATTGTTGATAAAGTATATGCTTTTAATACAAAACTGCCGTCTAAAAGATTTTTGGCAGAGGAAACAAATGTCAGTTTGACGACAGTAGAACACGCTTATGCAATTCTTTGCGAAGAGGGGTATATCGAAACCCGTGAACGAAGCGGTTATTTTGTCATATACAAAGAAAATGATTTTATGTCAATGATGCAAGGCGGTGGGGAACGAGGTGTTATTGAGGGACAGCGAACCCATGTCAAAAATGAATTCCCTTTTAGTGTGATTGCCAAAACGATGCGTAGGGTGTTATCGGAGTACGGGGATTTGATATTGGTGAAATCTCCCAATAACGGGCTTGATTTGTTAAGGAATGCGATTTCCTCATATCTGGCCCGCAGTATCGGGATATCAGCCGGGCCGGAGCAGATAATCATTGGTTCCGGTGCGGAGTATCTTTACAGCCTGATTGCACAATTCATCGGAAGTGATAATGAGTTTGCACTGGAAAAACCTTCCTATCCTAAAATTCGCAAGGTTTATGAGGCTAACGGGATAACGTGTGATTTGTTGCGGATGGGCAAGGAAGGCATAAAAACCTCTGAATTGGAAAGAACAAAAGCCACTGTTTTGCATGTGACGCCCTTTAACAGTTTCCCCAGTAAAATAACGGCAGGTGTGTCGAAACGTATGGAATATATCAACTGGGCAAATACCCGTAACGGATATATTATCGAAGATAATTATGAATCAGAACTGACGGTATCGAAGAAACATGTGGATACGGTATTTTCCATGTCGAGGGAGTGTAAGACAATCTATATCAATACCTTTTCCGAAACAATTGCGCCTTCTCTGCGTGTGGGCTATATGGTTTTGCAGGAAGAGATGCTTGAAGAATTCGAAAAAAGAGTAGGATTTTATTCCTGTACGGTTCCTGTATTTGAGCAATATGTTCTGGCCGAACTTCTAAACAGCGGCGATTTCGAACGACATATTAACAGGACACGCCGTTTGAGACGAAAAGACAATCAGATATCCGGGGGTGTATGAATTCCCGAAATTCGGGCTTGACCAAAAATATGTGAGAATGTATAATTAGAAAAAAGATTTAGGAGGATTTTTACGTGTTAAGTGTTATTGTGATGGAGAAAGTTGCAAAATAAATATTGCAGGGAGATTTTTGGTTTACGCTGAAAGTCTGCCCATTTGTTGACATTTAGCGGTCAACGTTTTCGCCTTACAATTGCTTAATATTGTGGTATATATTTTTCTCAGAGGATATTAGCATGGCTGTACGGCCATGCTGTTTTTTTGCCGGGAGACTCTTATGAGGGAAACAGCATGGGAGTCAGACGCTGCTTTCGAGAAAAAAGGGAACATCATACAGAGATTGAATGACCATAGTATCTTAATGCACTTAAGGTATCTATGGTTTTTTACTTGTAAGGTCAGATAAAAGTTTAGAATGTGAGGGATAGAAAATGAATATAGAAAAACAAATAGAATTTGATAAAGTAAAAGAGATGTGGGCAGAATTGGCAGTTACGGATTGGGCCAAAGAAAAAATCAGAGAGGCGACGTTTATTCTTTCGGAAACAGAATTAAGAAGACAAATAAAAGATACGAGCGATGCAAGGTTTCTGATGGAAAAGCTGGGGGCACCGCCGTTGCAGAATATCAATGAAATAAAAGAGGCCTTACTGGTTGCCGAAAAAGGGGATTGTCTGGTGCCTTATCAATTAGAACGTGTAGAAAAGGTTTTGATTGTAATAAGGAGGCTAAAGGATTATCTGGCAAGGGGAAAAGTGTATCAGAATTCTCTGGCGTACTATGATGAAAATCTGGATGAGCTTTCGGAATTGAGCAGGGAAATCGCTGCAAAAATCAGGAACGGAGCAGTGGATGATTATGCTTCTAAAGAATTGGAGCAGATACGGAAGCAGATTGTGAAGTGCGAAGAGCAGATGAAGCAAAAGGCGGAGCAAATCCTTCGTGCCAATAAGGACTGCATGGCAGATAATTACTGTACCTTCAGAAATGGGCGGATATGCCTTCCCGTAAAAAAGGATTATAAATTTAAGATATCCGGCAGTGTGCTGGATAAGTCATCTACCGGAAGTACTCTTTTTATTGAGCCGTCAGGTGTTGCAAAATATTACGAAGAGTTGCAAATGCTCAAAATAAGCGAGGAGAATGAGGTATACAATATTTTATATACTCTATCGGCTTTGGTGATGGCATCGGCACCTGTATTACAGGAAGATCTGACAATGGTTGAGAAGCTGGATTTCATTTTCTCCAAGGGCAAATTGAGTCTTGATATGGACGCGACGGAGCCAGAGATTAATACGGAACGTCGCATAAAACTGTCGGAGGCACGTCATCCGTTGATGGATAGGACCGTGGCTGTGCCCTTGCAGTTTGAAGTAGGTGGGAACATACGGGGTATCATTATTACCGGTCCCAATACAGGAGGAAAAACCGTAGCAATCAAAACAGTTATGTTAACCTGTATCATGGCGCAGTGCGGATTGCATGTAACAAGTAAACAGGCGGATATCTGTATGAACAGTTCCTATCTGTGTGACATCGGGGACGGGCAGAATTTGTCCGAGAATCTGTCCACTTTTTCGGCGCATATCACCAATGTGCTGGAAGTTCTAAGCGAGGCAAATAAGGACAGCTTTGTGATTATGGATGAATTAGGCTCCGGTACGGATCCCACGGAAGGCATGGGAATTGCAATTGCGATACTGGAAGAACTCAGAAAAAGCGGTGCCATTTTTCTGGTGACAACGCATTATCCGGAAGTAAAGGAATATGCAGCCAAGGCAGAAGATATCGTGAATGCAAGGATGACATTTGACAAAGAAACCTTGCGTCCCACTTATCAGATGATAATTGGCCAGGCAGGTGAAAGCTGTGCCTTTTATATTGCGGACCGCCTGGGAATGCCGGCGGAAATGTTGAAGGTAGCGATTCGGGCGGCATACGGAGAAGAGGCCGTAAGCTCATATTCGTTTCAGGGTACGGAAAACAACATTATTAAGAAAAGTACAACCAAGATTGCAAAAGCCAAAACCGGAAAAAATAATTCGGAACTTACCGCTAAGTATAAAATCGGTGACAGCGTAATGATTTATCCCGAGAAAAAGATCGGGATTGTCTGCATGCCGATTAACGAAAAGGGTGTATTGCGGGTGCAATTGCCCGGCAGAAAAATATGGATTAACCATAAGCGTGTCAAATTGCATGTGGCGGCAACAGAGCTTTATCCGGAGGATTATGATTTTTCGATTATTTTTGAAACGGTTGAGAATCGGAAAAAGCGTCATGATATGCAAAGAAAATATACGGATGCTGTGATAGAGTCAGAAGAATAAAACCATAAAAAGACCATGAAACCAATTGAAAAATAGGCGTGTATGTGCTATAATCGGGTGGATTTTATCAGGGACGATTTGCAGTATAATGACAGTAGAGGAGGATTTAATAAAATGGAACAGTATAAGAAAGAGTTTATGCTTGCTTGATTTCCGGACTTCCTATAATGCCGAAGAATCCAGTGTTTTCAAGGGTTTGCGGATTTTGGCTAAAAGGACAGATATATCGTAATTTATCGCAAATTGGTGTAATTTCACGCCGAAATGATGTAGTAAATGGTGTAGTAGATTGTAGCTGATTTGGGGACGGAGACGTCAAATATCATATGGAAATGGTGTAGAAACCCATGTGCTTGCTGGGAGGCGAGCACATGGGTTTTTAATTTCATGATTTGAGTTTATGGAGAAATATCAGTTAAAAAATGAATGATTTTATTTCTGTTTTGGTAGCCTTTCTTATATAGGTTAAGGAAATTTTTACTTTTCAAAAATTAGTGTTTTACATAAGTGGAGCAAACAGTCGCAATATATCTTGAAATAATCGCATAGAAGGTCTTGGGTTACAATCTTTTAGTGTGATTGCTTGACATTCTTCTTGTGTTTGCAAAAAGTCCTCTTTGAGTTCCATGACAGCAGCGGTGTCATATAGCCATGCACCACATTCAAAGTGTAGATACAGACTTCTGAAATCTAAATTCGTTGTTCCGACGGTGGCGGTCATATCGTCAGAGACAAAGGCTTTTGCGTGAAGAAAACCTTTTGAATATTCGTATATTTTCACTCCTGCTTTAATCAACTCACGATAATAGGAACGGGTGGTCATATGAACAACCCACTTGTCCCATTTATGTGGGGTTATGATACGGACATCTATACCGCTTTTGGCTGCCAGTGTGAGAGCAGATACCATGCTGTCATCTATAATCAGATATGGGGTATAAATATATACATAGTCCTTTGCGTTGTTAATGATTTGAAGATATACATGTTCTCCAACATTTTCGGAATCCATAGGACTGTCGGCATAAGGCTGAATGTAGCCATTGTTTTGCACAGTACATTTTTGTTCCTTCCAAGGGTAATAGAGTTCATAATCCTCCGCTACATTGGTACAGAGTTCCCACATTTGGAGAAACATTACAGTAAAGCTCCATGCAGCTTCGCCCTCTACCATAATAGCAGAGTCTTTCCAATGACCGAATTTGACGATGGCATTGATATATTCGTCGGCAAGATTGATACCACCTGTAAAGGCTACTTTACCGTCGATGACTGCAATTTTACGATGGTCACGGTTATTCTGTTTTACTGTGAGGAATGGTTTGAAAGGATTAAAAACGGCACACTCAATGCCATGTTTTCTTAATTTTTCAGAGAAGTTTTTAGGCAGTACAAGGAAACAGCCCATATCGTCATAAATAAGTCGTACAGTGACTCCTTGTTTAACTTTCTTCTTTAGGATTTCAAATATTTCATCCCACATAATACCTTCTTGAATAATGAAATATTCCAAGAAGATGTACTTCTCTGCTTTCTCCAGTTCTGCTTTTAATACTTTGAACTTGTTTTCACCGGGCGTAAGGTAGCGGGTGGTGGAGTTTGCATAAACCGGAAATCCGGCATACTTTTGTAAGTAACGGATTTGTGGGATATGTTCGGGCAGATAGTGTCTGGCATCCTCGTATCTGTCTTCAGTAAGGAAATAGTAGTGCCCGGTTCTCTTTTTTATGAGCGAGATTCGGTTTGAAAAACGCTTGGTTGATGTTTGGAAATTGAAAAGCAGATACATGAGTCCACCAAACAGAGGAAAAACCAATATTAGGAATACCCATGTCAGCTTGAATGCACCCTTTTCTTTTTTGGAAACAATGTATAATGCAACAAAAAAACTGAGTATAGTGAGCAATCTTCCAAAGCGTTGTGAAAATTGACTGCCGCTTAAGATGAAATATGCAAGAAAGCCTATTTGAATTAGGAGCATAATGATAACTAATACTCGTCGGCGAAATATTTGTCGAAACCACTTTTGACCAAATAAATTTAGCATACCATCAATCCCTTTCATAAATATGGAATATACAAATAATTATAAAAGAGAGAGTAGGAAGTTTCATTAGACCGAAGTTCGTGTTTGTCCTAAATTTACCCGTTTTTTATAAGTGTTACATTTTGGGACAAATATCGACAAGTGTCCAAAGAATTATTTATAAATTAAGGTATAGTTGCGATGAATAGAATATGAGGTTTAAATTAGTACATATAAAAGGCGGGTTGTTTTGAATGACTTGCCTTTTAGTGCGTTTTGAACATCAGAAAGTGTCACTTACGCTAAAGCGAATTGTAAAAAGGTAAATTCATTGATAGAATGAAAATGTAAATTTGAAATGCAAAGGAAGGATGTTATGAAGTATACCATTGAACAAATTTCTAATGGCGAAGATGAATTGATTTTAAGGTATCAAAGATTGACAGAAGAAGTTGAGCAAATTTTAAATTTCATGAACTTACCACAACGCAGACTCATTGGATTAAAAGGAAATTCGCAGATCGTCATTGATATATCGCAGATACTATATATCGAAAGTGTTGATAGAAAAAATTTTGTATATACGGAAAATGATGTGTTTCAAATTGAATATTCTCTGACTCAGATAGAGCAGATTTTGAATACGATTAATTATTTTCGTTGCAGCAAGTCTATGATTATTAATATAGACAAAATAATGGAATTGAAAAGTCTTGCTTCTAACCGCATAGATGCCACTTTGTGCAACGGTGAACATATAATTATTTCACGAACATATGCTTCAGAGTTTAGAAAAATATTAAAAGGAGGTCGTGGTGATGAGTAAGAAAATATTGTCTTATATAGAGCAGTATTTAACTAAGAAAATCGGAGCTGAAATCAAATGCTGTCTGACATTCTTCCTAATTCTCTGCTTTTATTGTTTATATAGATGGGTTGGTGGATTGACGGAAGCCGGAATTATACACATGCTGGAAATGATTTTGTTGGCTTATGTCTTGCAGTGGATTCAAGTGCTTATACATGCGGATTTTGATGAAGTGGATTGTTTGGGATTAAAGGAGTGGATGGTAATATTATTGGGTTCGTTGATATACGCATTTGTTGGTCATATAGGTAAGTGGTTTGATAATAGTATAGCTGTTAGTATTGCTTTTTGGTTTTATATGGTAATTGCATATCTGTGTATATTTTTAATTTATAAAATTAAGCGAGTCATTGATGCAAAACTGCTAAATATGGATTTGAAGTATTTTAAGGAGCGTTTAAGAGAAAGTGAAAATGTTGGAGAGGAGCTGTAAGATATGAGATTTTATGAATTTGGAAAAGAGAACAAAGAAACAATCATGTGTTTACCGGGCAATTTTATGACTCACAGACAGTTTGAAAAAATTGTGCCGATGCTTGAAAATAATTATCATGTTATAACGGTATCTTTTGACGGATATGATGAAACTGGAGAAACGGTTTACACTACAGCTGAGGAACAGGCAAATAAGCTGGCGGATTTTATATGTGAAAAATTAGATAGTAAAATAGATTTAGTGTATGCTGAGTCTTTGGGTAGTATTCCGGCATCTTTTCTGACACAGAATAAAAGAATTCAAATTGGTGGAGTTATTTTAAGTGGTGCGGAATATATGAATTATGGCATTTTTAATAAATTCGCAATTAGTCTTTTTGCGCCGATGACATATAAATTAATGACAAAGATTGTTACAAGCGGAGAAGTGAAGTTCCCGAAGTTTTTACAAATCAAGATGGGCATTACCAATGATACATTTCAACCTATGCTAAAGCAGGCTTGCCAGAAATTAACGCTTGAAACAACAAAAGCAACCTTTTGGGAAGCAGTAAAATTGTACCCTAAATATATGAGTACATGGGAACCGAATCCGGATATGCGCATTGCTTGTTGGTACGGTGAAAAAGAAATGAATATGAAAAAAGCCATCAAGCATTTGAAGAGAGCATTTCCTAACATAGAAGTTCATCCGTTTGCAGGATTAGGACATGGAGAAATTATGCGACATGAGAGTTTGCTGATTAGGGAATTGAAAGCGTTTCTAATGAATAATTCAAACACAGTAATTTAGGTCAACTAACGCCCGTTACTCACTACAAAAGTTGAGTAATGGGCGTAGTTAATTGCTGGCTTTATATAGGGTATCATCTTTCTGAGATTTTCGCTTATATAAATAATAGATAAGTAGGGAACTGATAGCAAATAGTGTCATCAATAGTATTGAAATCCAAAACATAGGAGAAGTTGGTTCAGTTATACTTGCACCGAACAAAGTAGCAAGAATGGTACTAGGAAGAGAACCTAATGAACTTGCTATTATATAACGCCCAAAAGGGGTTTTAGTAGCTCCTAAGTACATGCTGACAACATCTCCGGGCAGACAGTAGAGTGTTCTTAAAAAGAAACACATAAAAAATGAATTACTGTTTTGTTTTCGCATAATAGATTCAAGAGATGAATGCTTTTGGACAAGTTTTTCGATTGCAGTCGTACCAGAGAAATGTCCTATCCAATAGGCAATTACATGACATATCAATATTCCTATAGAGTTGATAATAATCGCAGGCAGAGTAGAAAAGAGATGTCCGCCTACTAATTCTAGAATAATAAGAGGAAAAACAACAGAAACACTTTTAGCTGCATACATAAGAAGCAGTATTAAAGCTGCACTAAAGGGATTGTCAGGTGTATATTCTATAATTGTCTGAACTGATATTTCTTCATTAAAAGCCAAGTAACATAATATGAGTATGATACATAAGGCGAAAGGAAGAAATTTTATAGTTGGTAACCATTTGTTTTTCTTCATACTTAAAAATCTCCTAAAAATGCGGTGATCAATTTGTGACCACCGCATTAAATTATGTATGTGTTTAGTGACGATGCTTGGTCAAGCTAAATGCTTTTACAATTTCCATAATTAATACAGGAATAAGAGCTAAACCTAATCCTTTCAGGTATAAATGGGTTGGTAAAGTAATCAATCCAAATGCAATAGATAATGGAGTGAAGAGTACCAAACATACCAGAAGGATGGAAATAAGTGTTGCCCAGTTAAGTTTATGGTTGTTGAATACGCCGGTTTTCAACAGAGAATGATCTGAACGCATATTAAATGCATGTATTATCTGTGAAAGCGCAAGCACCATAAAAGCCAGTGTTTGTCCACCTGCAAGTTGTCCGGTAACATTTTCACCCATTCTAAAACCAATCAGTGATAAGATACCAAACATAATACCTTGAAGCACAATGCGGATACCATAACCGTGAGCAAAAAGGCTTTCATCTTTGGCTTTCGGTTTTTGTTCCATAATATCATTTTCTACAGCTTCCATTCCTAACGCAATGGCTGGCAGGCTGTCTGTAACCAGATTGAGCCAAAGAAGCTGCATGGATAGAAATGGAGATTTGTGCCAGAGAATCATGGCAGTAAACACTGCAACCACTTCACCTATATTTGTACCAAGAAGGAATCCAACTGCCTTTTTGATATTTGCATAGATTCCTCTTCCTTCACGAACCGCATCAACAATAGTAGCAAAGTTGTCATCGGTCAGAGTCATATCAGCAGCTCCCTTTGCAACATCCGTTCCGGTAATTCCCATAGCACAACCGATATCAGCAGCCTTTAGTGCCGGTGCATCGTTGACACCATCTCCGGTCATGGCAACTACCTGTCCTTTGCGCTGCCATGCTTTTACAATACGGATTTTGTTCTCAGGAGAAACACGTGCATATACGGATATGTTTTCAATTTCACTATCCAAAGTTGTATCATTCATAAGATTAAGTTCAGCACCTGTGATAGCTTTATCACCAGCTTGAAGAATACCTAATTCCTTAGCAATAGCGGAAGCGGTTATTACATGATCGCCGGTAATCATAACAGGTTTAATACCTGCCTTTTTACAGGTTGCAACCGCTATCTTGGCTTCCGGTCTTGGTGGATCAATCATTCCAAACATACCCATAAAGGTTAATCCATATTCAAGATCTTCCGATTTTGCAGTTGCAGGAAGAGAATCTAATTCCTTATATGCAATTGCAAGGACTCGTAATGCCTGTTCACTCATTTCTGAGTTGATAATTTGTGCAGTAATCAGGTCACCGTCTATACAGCGAGAGGTCATGATATCAAAGGCACCTTTTACAATAGCAATGTATTTACCGTCAATGCTATGTACAGTAGTCATAAGCTTTCGGTCAGAATCAAAAGGAAGTTCCTCAAGCCTTGGGTACAACTTGTTCAAATCTTCTTTTCGTAAGTTGTTTTTATATGCAGCGAGAACAATAGCTGTTTCTGTCGGGTCACCAATATGTTGTTCTTCCGTATCGTGGATAATAACAGAACCGTCACAACAAAGCGTAGCGTATTGTAAAAGTTTTTTGACATTAGCAGAGTTGTTGTCACAAATATCTTCAGTTTTGCCAAAGCCGTCGTAGTAAGCCTTTACTAAGGTCATTTTATTTTGTGTAAGAGTTCCTGTTTTATCAGAACAGATAACGGAAGCGCTACCTAGTGTTTCAACAGCAGGCAATCTGCGGATTATGGCATTTTTACTTACCATACGCTGGACACCGATGGAGAGTACGATTGTTACAATGGCGGGAAGTCCCTCCGGTATTGCTGAAACTGCAAGAGATACCGCAGTCATAAATATTTCAATGGCAGGGATACCATTCGTTAAGCCTACTACAAATATGATTGCGCAGGCAGCAAGAGCTAAAATACCAAGATATTTTCCAAGCTGTGCTAATTTCATTTGAAGTGGAGTTTGTGAAATTTCTTCATTGTCTAACAAATTAGCAATTTTGCCCATTTCTGTATTCATACCTGTTGCGGTAACAACTGCTAATGCAGTGCCATAGGTAATACTGCATCCTGAAAATACCATGTTTTGTCTGTCGCCAAGAGGTGCATTTGGTTCTACAATGACAGAGGCATCTTTTTCAGAAGGAACAGACTCGCCGGTTAATGCAGATTCTTCGCTTTTTAATCCGGCACTCTTTATTAACCTTGCGTCAGCAGGAACAAAGTCGCCTGCTTCCAAACGAATAATGTCTCCGGGAACTAACTGACTGGCATCTATGATGGATTCTTCACCGTCACGAAGTACGCGAGCATGTGGTGCAGACAAGTTTTGGAGTGCTTCAAGAGCTTTTTCTGCTTTGCTTTCCTGAACTACACCCATTATGGCATTTATTATAACAATCAGCAAAATCAAAACAGGTTCAAAGAATTCTTTTGGATTGCCTTCGATACAAGCAATTACAAAGGAAATGATGGCAGCTACAATCAGAATCAGTATCATTACATCTTTGAATTGATCCTTAAAACGCTGAAAATTGGTTTTCTTTTTCTTTTCTGCTAATTTGTTTTCTCCATGTTCTACTAATAAGAAAACTATGTCAGAGCTATTTAGACCGGATTCGGGGTCAGAGGATAGCTCGTCTATAACTGTGTCAATTTTTTCACTGTGATAAGTCATAAAAAAGTCCTCCTTAAGTTTGATATATACAATTATAAAGAGAGTATATGGAAGTTGCATTAGACCAAAAAGGAAGTGTGTCTGAAAATTTCCCTTTTCGAAAAAATGTTACTTTTTTGGACAAATAGGAAAAAGTGTCCAAATACATAGAGTCGAAATTTGTTGAGAAAAATTTTCTTTAATGTTACAATAATCGACAATAAGGGAGTAGTCAGCACAGAATGTGTTGTTGGATTCAACATAATGGAGTAGCTCCTGGTCCAGCATTAAATGACGAGACTTATCTACAGTAGTGGGTGAGTTTCGTCTTTTTTTATACTTATCAGTCAAAATGGAGGACGAATAATGGGATTTTTTGAATTATTTTTTATTGCAGTTGGTTTGTCAATGGATGCCTTGGCAATTTCCATTTGTAAAGGACTTTCGGTAGAAAAGATACAAAAGAAGCACATGATAATAACCGGATTGTGGTTTGGTGGTTCACAGGCAGTTATGCCGCTTTTAGGTTACATATTGGGAACCAGTTTTCAATCATTTGTGGAAAGTATTGACCATTGGATTGGATTTATATTATTGACAATCATTGGTATCCATATGATTAAGGAATCAATGGAAGAGGTAAAAAAGCTGGAAGCTTCCTTTGCTGCGAAGGTTATGTTTCCTTTGGCGATAGCTGATAGTATTGATGCACTTGCGGCAGGTGTAACATTTGCATTCATGGAAGTACATATTGTACCGGCGGTATTACTGATTGGTGCGACGACATTTGTTTTATCAGCATTTGGTGTAAAAGTTGGCAGCAAGTTCGGCGAGAAATATAAATCAAAAGCGGAAGTGTTGGGAGGAATTATCCTAATTATTTTGGGTGTGTCTATTCTGTTGCAGGATTTGGGAATACTTTAGGAGGTGTTAAAATGGCGGATTCAAATATCACAAAGCGGGCATTGGCAACTTCATTAAAGGAATTGATGGAGGAAAAGCCATTTGAAAAAATAAACGTGGGAGATATTTGTGAGAAATGTGATATGAACCGAAAAAGTTTTTATTATCATTTTAAAGACAAATACGATCTGGTGAACTGGATTTTTGATACAGAGTTTGTGGAGCTGAATCAGGAATACTATCTGGATACGCGTCTTCTCAGCCACAGCTTTGACGACCGCTGGAAAAATATTGAGGTCTTTTGCAACTATTTCTATGAAAGCAGAACCTTTTACCGTAGGGTTTTGAAGGTGGATGGGCAGAACTCTTTTTCCTCCCACTTCCGGGAGTTCGTCCGTCCGTTGTTCCGACTTCGGGTGGAGGAGCTGCTGGGAATAGAAGATGTTCCTGAGATGGTTTATGATTTTGTCGTGGACGGTGTGATCTGCGCCATCGAACGCTGGCTGTTGGATAAGAACTGTGTCAGTGCGGAGGAATTCATGTACAGCCTGAAAAAGATGATCCAGATTTTGTATCTGGGTCTGGAGAAACGGGTATCCTCTGATCCCAAATGGCTTGAATAAGCCGATATATACAGCAGCAGACTGTAAAGTATGGACAGTCTGCTGCTTATATATTAAGAACCAGGAAGGAAACATGATCCATAAATTATGAAAATAGACAGCATCAATGTCAACGTAAAACCATCATGTTTAGATTTTGTTTATAGAGGCGTGCTATAATATCACTGTAAATTTGAAGCAGCTTGATGCTTGAGATTAGACTGAAGGTGTTTTTATGTCAGTGGAAAATACAGGAAAAATATCTGTGCAATTGTTTGGTACACCTACGATTACGGTAGATGGCAAGACGATTGTTGTAAAGAGGAAGAAAGCAAGAGCACTGATCTTTTATTTGGCGGCAAAACCGGCTCCTGTCAGCAGGCAAGAGCTTATTTCCGTTCTCTGGCCGCAATTTGAGCGGACTGCCGCTCTAAAAAATCTGAGTACTTATGTGCATGATATTCGTTCTGCCATTCCGGAATTGATTAAGGTGGATAAAGAAAATCTATCCATTCCGGTAGATGTGACGGTTGACGCACGGGAACTGGACAGATATACATCTCAGCAGAATTTTTCTGTCTTCAATAACAAAATCGTGGATACATTGTACACAGATTCTTTCTTAAAGCATTTTCACATTGAAGATGAGCGGGAATATGACGAATGGAAGCAGAATCTGAGCGAATATTATCTGAATCAGGTGATCAATTTCAAATACAGCGTGGCGGAAGCCTATATGGAAAGCGGCAACGTAGCCTCCGCGCTGGAGGTTTTGAATCAGATCCTCAAATGGGATCCTTATCGGGAAGATGTCTATAAGCTTGCCATGAAAGCCTACTGCCAGGCCGGAAATCGTCCCGGAGCAATCAAACTGTATGTGCAGCTGACCAATCTTCTGAAAGAAGAATTCGGCATTTCTCCCATGGCAGACACCATTAAAATGTACTCCGAGTTGATTACTGAGGACATTCCTTCTGCAAATCAGGAAAGCATTGAGGCAATCGTTCAGATCGATTCACGGAGAACGGCAGAAAAACTAACCATTGAAGATATTATTCCCAAATTGTCGGATAGCAGCAAAGTGCTTTTGCAGATCCTCGCCCTGTGTATTGGAAAATTTGATTTCAAGGTGTTGTCCCTGCTTCTGAGTGTGGAGGACAAGAAAATTTTCTCCATGCTGGATGAATTAAGGGAACACAGAGTTCTTACCATCGGCACTGACAACAGCATCGTTTTTCTGAACAACAAGGAAAAAGAGTATGTTTCCTCTACCATCTCTCCACCTCAACGGAAATATCTGCATTTTCGAATCGCCAAGGCACTGGAGGATGTTTGTCCTCCCTCCTACGAAACGGTACAGATCATGCTTTATCACTATCAGCACAGCGGAGAGAATAAGCTGATCCTGAAAACAGCCATGCAGGTGGGCAAAATGGCCTATGAAAAGGGTGATTTCAAGACTGCCATCGGGTGCTATGAGCAGGCATGCCAATAC
>JAZOAG010000076.1:0-2984 GCA_045595325.1 Lachnospiraceae bacterium | reverse complement strand
ATTATTGCGATTCATTGATATGCCGATGCAATTTTCGGTAATGCTTCAGATGATATCCTATATTGTATTGGGAAGTGTAGGAGTGGTTTTGTTTTGGAATGAATTGAAAGAGGGGATTTCTTTATGGAAGGAGCACACTGGCAAAACCTTATGCTTATTTGTAGTAGCGTATGTTTTAGACATCCTTCTAAGTAATCTTGCATTTTTCCCAATTATGCTGTTGAATCCGGAGTATCAATCATTAAACGAACATTCAGTTGCAGAGCTTCAGGGTAAATTCCCGGCACTTTTATTGATTATAGCTTTGGGGATAATGGGTCCTGTAACAGAAGAGGTTATTTTTAGGATTGCACCGATTAGCTTAACGGAAAAGAAGGGTAAAAGGATTATTGTAGTCCTTGTAACAGCTGTTCTTTTTATGCTTGTACATATTCATGCATTCACTGTAGAAGAATTCTTGTACAATCTTCCTCATTTTGTTACGGGATTGGTATATGGTATTGTGATGGTTTTAAGCCGGAATGTTACAATACCGATATTGCTACATATAATGAATAACCTGCCGGCAATGGTAGTAGCAACTTTATTTTTATGAATGGATAATCATAATACAGATGTACGAATTTGAATTTTACGTTTGATTGAAGGTATGAAGATATATTTATTAAGTCTTGTCAAATTTATCCTTAAGTGATAGGATAATATTTGGCAAGGCAACAATAATGAAAAGGAAGTGATTTGTCCGATTATCGTACTATTGGTTACCGATAGGAAAATAGACGGGAAGAGCAGAAAATCAGAAATGAATAGGAAATAATAGACTGCAAGTGCAGTTTTTGTTTTGATGTCATGAATGATTTTTGCTCTGTATATAGTTGATGTTTGGCTACAGAGTGATATCTGTAGCTTTTTTTTGTGCCTTGTCAGGATTAGGAGGAAAATAATGATAACGATTAAAAGAGTAGAAGATTTAGATGAAAAAACGAGAATTACATTAGAGATTATGAATGCATTGCCGGAATGGTTTTCACCACCGGAAGATATTGTGAATAAGTCGGTAATCCATAGAGAATATCCGTTTATTGCGGCATTTGATGGAGATAGAGCGATTGGATTTGTGGCGATAAAAGTTCATAATATACATACGGCAGATATATACAATTTTGGTGTGCTGAAAGAGTATCAAAGAAAGGGAATAGGGCATCAGTTGATGAAGGCTTGTGTTCAATATTGTAAAGAGCATGAGCACAAGTTTTTAACGGTAAAAACATTAGATGAATCTGCAGTATATGAACCGTACAATGGCACGAGAGCATTTTACAAAAAGGAAGGATTTTATCCGTTAGAAGTCTTTACGTGCATTTGGGATGAGGATAATCCGTGTTTGTTTATGGTAAAGATAATAAGCGAGGTGAAGAATGATGATTATTGATGCACATGTGCATTTGCCTGTAGAAGAAGCAAGTGATTCTCTTCAACAGAAAAAGGATAAGTTGCTCCAAGAAATGAAGAAAAATCAGGTGGATAAATGTATAGTGATTTCAGATTCATATTTTGAAAGCACTATTGGTTCAATGGATGACTGCGTGAAATTGTTTAAGGAGACACAAAGTGTTTATGTTGTAGGTGGAATAAGCCCGTTAGTTGCATTCATAACGCAGATCGAAAAGATGAAAGACTATTTGGATAAGAAGTTGGTTGTAGGTATTAAGCTGTTCACCGGGCATGAAGAATTTTATCTTACAGACGAAAGCCTGAGAGAAGTGTATGAGCTTGCTATACAGTATAATGTGCCTGTGCTTTTTCATTCAGGATGGGATCATAGTCAGTACAGCGATGCAAAGTTGGTGGCAGAGGTAGCAAGGCAGTATCCACAATTAAAATTAATTTGCTGTCATTGCTTCTATCCTGAGATTGAAAAATGTCAGTTGCTTGTTGAATATTCAAACGTATATTTTGATATTTCTTCGGTTGCTGACAGTGAAGCAATCTTAGAGGATATGGAAGTGAAGATTAAGAAACTGATTGAGGTAGTGCCAGGGAGAGTTCTATTTGGTTCGGATTACTCCGGATGCAGTCAGAAGGCTCATGTGGAGTTTGTGAGAAAATTAGGATTGAGTGAGGAGGTGGAAACAAAAGTTCTTTATGGAAATGCGATTCAGGTATACTCAATAAGAGAATAGACAGATATTGCTTGAAATAGGAAAAAGGGATAAGATTAAAGTACGTGAAAATTTCAGTCTTACAGAGAGATTGAAAGCAACAGAAGATTTGAAGTTGATGGAGGATAATATATGGTTTTACTTGTGATAGATGCACAGATTTGGCTTACAAATAAAGATCTATATTGTTATGAGAGATTTGTTAATGGAACAAAAAAGGTTATAGAAGCAGCTCGTGAGAATAACATAGAAGTTATTTATGTGCAACATGATGATGGACCGGGAACCGGTTTTTCAAAGGATGATGCTGAATTTGAAATCAATCAGGAGTTCTATCCTCAAGAAGGCGAGAAACGATACATAAAGACAGTAAGTAGTGCTTTTCAAGGAACCGGATTAAAGGAGTACCTTAAAGATGAAGATACGGTTGTTGTCGTAGGATTATTAACAAACTTCTGTATGGATGCCACAATAAAGTCTGCGTTTGAAATGGGGCTCAAGGTAATTATCCCAGAGGGAACAAATACTACTTTTGATAATCCGTATATGGACAAAGAGAAAACTTATAAATATTATAATGAATTTATGTGGCCGGGAAGATTTGCAGAATGTATTTCGGTTGAAGAAACTATTCAGAAAATGAAGAAACGATAACTTTGAAGTTGATGGAGGGTATATTGCGATGAAGAATATAATTATGGAACCTATTGGATGTGTTAAAAATTGTATTGAAAATAAAAAGGATGTTTCATGGGGAGAAGATGTTTCTGCAATTATGTTGGACGAAGAATATTATACAGGACTAAAAGGTCTTGAAGATTT
>JAZOAG010000075.1:0-24788 GCA_045595325.1 Lachnospiraceae bacterium | reverse complement strand
AACACCTCAGATGTTGGCAGAAGCCGTTGAGTCTCTTTCTAAGCAGCTGAAAGAAATTAAGGAGGCAGTAGCAACCGCTACTGTTCCTCCCCTTTACGCCGATCTTAAGAGCATTACCAAAATGTTCGGTTATTCGTCGTGTCAGAGAATGAAGCTCTTTATCGATACGGCTCTGAGCAACGGTGCAAAAATCAGAATGATAAAGCCAAAGGCCGATAGGTACGACACCAAAGCCAGGGTGCATTACCGTGTGGAGGATATAGAAAAAGCCTTTGCTTATGGTTTATAAGTTGAAGAATGAGCGCGGTTGAAAACAGGGGTGAGTATAAGCATTTAGGCTCCATCCTACCTCTAAGGGCAAAACTCACAGCCCCACTTCACCGCCCTTTTTGTGACAAAATCCCCAAAAGCTCGTCACAATTTTGTCACAAATTCTCGTTAAGATTGGGCTTTATCATTTTCATAAAGCTTTGGTAATAAAGAAACGGCAGGGACTCGCCCTGCCGTTTCTCCAACTTACTACCTACGCGCCGAGCTTCCCTATTGATTGAGCTTGTTGGAAGTACTTTTATATATAATTGATTGATAATCATTCATTCTATTACATAATAGACGCTCCTGGAGGTATGTGAATTTGTCGCTCATAAGCCGATTTTGTCACATTTTTGTCTCATTTGACGTCACAAAAAAATCAAATTCACCCCCTCCTTCTATGTTGAGGCTTAGGAGATGAATAGAAATGGCGTATACGTATGCGCACATAAGCAAGATAATTTTTCAACATTCTGTCACAAAACATAGCTTTTGTTAGATAGTAAGCCTTATTTTTCATTGTTCAAAAGGCACATTTTTGGTCAAAAAAGGCACATTTAAGCATAAAATTAGCTAGAAGTCTATAAGTATTAGCGGTTTCTAGCATAAAAATTAGCCCTGAATGCATTTTTTTATGTACGAAGCTCAAGAAACACGACATAATGACCTCGTCACCTGCAAGACACGAAGTCTTAAAGGTTAAGACAAACAACAACAAACAAAACACACTAAAATGAACAACAACAACATCGAAGTTGCCGCCGCCGTTGAGAACAACAACACCAAGTCCATTGAGGTCACTGAGTGGGCCTACATCACGGGTTGGATGAAGAGCGAAGTTGCTACTGATTTCATCGCTCAGGCCATCACCGAGGGTTCCTACAAAAAGGGCCAAATCAAAAAAGGTTCTCCTCGCTTCGCTAATGGTAAGGATAAGACCGAGGGCTACGAGGTACGAGTGGTTGCGGTGAGTGGCATTCATCCTGAACTTGAGCAAGCGGTCGTTGGGTATCGCAAAGAGATTGAGAAGAAAGTTCGCCCCTCTGCTGCTCCTCTCAAACCTTGGAAATCGTTGCTCAATGTCGACAACATCGCGGTTGATGAAGAAGGAAATCTGAGAGTCACAGATAAATGTATATGGCTCGCTGATGGTCGTCGAATTCAACTCTTCACCAACAACAAGTAAAACTAACAACGGGCCATCCTTCGGGGTGGCCCAAACACTTTTCAACATTATGAAATTTCACTTAGGACAAGTTGTTGTCACAAAGACCGCACAAAGCACATTTACCATGTTTGAACTCTTACAATGCCTTCATCGGCACATCAGATGCGATTGGGGAACCCTAGTTCGTGAGGACAAACTTGCTAACAATAGGGCACTTAAAACGGGTGATAGGATCTTATCTTCCTATGTCATCAGAGGAAAAAAGCTTTGGATTATCACAGACGCAGAGGACGACAACGGCGTCAGAGCTTACACAACACTTCTGCTGCCCTCCGATTACTAAAATTATTCGCAATTAAATTTAGAACTCTCGTATACTCAAAATTGACAAAACATGGCTAACGTATACACAAGAGAAGGCAAAAAAGGCATTCAGATATACTTTGACTATAAGACACCTGAGAACCCTCGAAAGAGGGTTCCCTCAGGCATCTATCTGAGTGGGAGCAAAATGCACCAGAAAAAACAACTGGCGGAAGCATTACTAATGGCTCAAGAGTTGGAAGAAGAAGCAAAGAAGAAAAAGAAAACCGCTAAAGTAAGCAAACCTCGCAAAAAAGTTGTTACTGTTGAGGAGTTTATCAATAATGCTCAAGCGGGTATCTCTCAACGCACACTTGAATGCATGAGCTCATATAAGACCGCATTCATTAAGTGGCTCAGAGATAATAGACTTCACAATATAGCGTTTCAAGACATCACTAAAGAGCATGCAGAAGCTTATTTGGTGCATTTGGTTAAGTGCATGAAACTCTCCTCAGCAAAGACTTATTATGCTTGGATTAAGGTTATGTTTAACAACGCTGTGGATGATGAGCTCATTGATCGCAATCCTTTCCTTTTGTCTAAGCGAAAACTTAACCGCATATATGGCCAGGTTGACGACAACTCAAGCGCAGCCGCTTTCTCAATAAGCGAATTGCATAAGTTGTTGAATTGCGAAGATAAGTTGGTTGCGGATTTGACCCTTCTGACATTTCTCTGCAATGGGCGTAGACTCAATGAAATCTATAAACTCACATGGGAGGATATTGATTTTGAGGAGCGCATCATCACATTTGAAACAAGCAAAACAAATCAAACGTGCTATGTTTACATTTGCGATAGGTTGATGGAGCTACTTCTTCAGTTAAAAAAGTCGCACAAATCAAAGACCGTTCTCCCTCACAGAGTTGCTACAATCAAAGGAAATAGCACTACCCTTACGATGGACCTACTATCGCGACGAATGCGCCGTATGCTGGTTATTCTCGGCATCATAGAAGACAAAAAAGGTTATAGCGGTTACGGTCACCATTCAATCAGAAGAAGTGTAGAAACCCTATTAACGGAGAGGTTTGACTTTGCCCGTGCAGATGTACTTGTGGGCCATGCTGCTAAAACAGTTGGCGCCAAACATTATTATAAGCCTACTAACGAGTTTTATAAAGAAGCGGCAGAGTATCTGGAATCTCTCGTAGCATCCTAAACTCCAATTTAGAGGGTATAAATTGAAGAATAGAAAACAGTTGACATTTATGCGTAAAACGTTAAAATAACCTCGTTGTTGTTCCAATGGTGAATAACTCTCACTATTGGTACATTTAGTGTGGAGGGAGTCCTGAGTGGGACTCCCTCTTTCTTTTTACAGTTGAGACAATAGCGCTCAATTACTCAAATGGCTCCAGAATCGCCCACATGGCCTTCTGGGTCTTTTTATTATACCTAAGCCTCAAAATTGATTCGGAGCGTTTCTGGGTACCTCCGGGCTCCGTTTTTGGCCGATCTGGTTGATTTGACTTGAAGCCGCTTCGTGCTTTTGATAAAATGAGTATGTTATGACGGACGAAGAATTGAAAGAACTACAGGAAGAGTACCCCGGTGCTTGGTGGAATCTCGATTATAATGAGTATCAATTCTCAGAAGAGGATTTTAATAAGGCTTGGAACGAAGACTTCGGTGTCTTCTTTAGCTTTTGCATGGATTGTGAGCCTGATGGTTGGTGTGAATGGGTCGAAGGTAGAGAAGACTACCACCCTGAAGAGAGCGACATTTATGGCTATCTGATGTTGAATGCCTTGTATGAAGAAAAATGGAACATAGTAGAAGCACTTAATTGTGGCGATGAAATATCTCGTGATGCTATTATGACCTGCCTATTCAGCAGAGATAAGCGCAAACAAATGCAGTGGTTGTTGGACCATCGCGCCCATCGTAGAGATGATGCCCTTTGGGAGACGTGGAAGAACCTCTGCTTTGAATGGGACAACGATGGTGAACCTGAAGATGAGGAGGAAGAGGAAGAAGACGAGGAGGAAGAAATTGATGAAAACTATTGGTATGACCGTTGCGAATATTGGAGAGGTCAATGGAAGACTTTGAACGAAGAAAATAAACGTTTGAAAGCTATCCTCGACGAGAACGGTATTTCATATTGATAAATTTACCACACTACAATGGCACCTGCTATCTACGGATAGTGGGTGTTATTGTTTTTACTATTGATTTATCTTGAATAATTTATAGTAACATGTTATATTGTCTTCATGAAGATTATTTTCGAAGAATTGAAAGCAGCATGGGATGCTGAAAATATAGATTATTTCAATAGCATCAGCGATGCTGAAGAAGATGGCGGTGAAATTTTCTATTATAGAGATAATCTTTTGAAATGGATTAAGCTCAGAACCTCGCAATGGCAAGAGATATGCGGACGTCGTATTACTAACCTTTTTATTTGTGCATTGTTACAAAAGAAATATAAACTCGCACAATGTTTTGAAGATTACTTTGATGACGATTATTTTAACGAACTGAAAATAAGGAAATACTTATTTCATCCCTACTATAAAGAGCAAATGGAGTGGATTAGAGTTAACACAGACCTCTTCAAAACGCATGTTAGTTTTTGGAAAGAATGGGATTCTTACATAGAAAATAATTCAAATTATTTTGAAGAAAATTAGTCTCTAGAACAAAAAATAGGATAAATATATGTATAAAGAAAAAGTGTATTGGGGTTTCCATACGTCGTGGGTTTCGCACTTCCCACGATATTTTTTTGCATTTTTTCTTCGTAATATAGAAAAGTATGCGATAATGGCGTAAATACATGTATGGAAACCAATTTTAACAGTAACGACGTATTGGATATTTTTGAATCCAATCCTTTATCTAAAGCCTTAAGCGCATTAAAAGAAGTCAAAGAAATCTGTAAAGAAGCAGATTCTAAATCCGTTGAATTGTTTGGGTATCACTGGATTGAGAAAGATACATTAAATTGTATTAAGGCTAAATGTATTGAACTCGGTGTATGCGTTGCTGAGATGTACCCGGTTCCATTTAATTGCAAGTATTTCCTTACTGATAAAGATTATCTTATTTCCCGCAAATCTGACTATGTAAAGAAGTTGAGCCCTACAGAAAAAGAGAAATATGATATTCTTATTGAAAAATCAGAAAACGCTTATGCGAAATATGTAGAAGCTTTGCATACACCTTTAGCAGACAACTTAATTATTGACGCATGCGAATCGGATTGGAGCAACGTTGAAAAGCAAATTAATCTATTATTCAAAGACAAATATCAACCTCAGTTCCGAATTTGTAAACAACAACGTCAATACAAACTGTATGTGCCAGGTCGTTATGTACAACAGTTGAAGAATAATGGCTATTCTGTATCGGCAGTATATAAAGATTTGAATGATCGTTATTTGACCAAGGCTCAGATTGACCTACTCAATGCTGAAGAAAGAACAAAATACTTTGCCGGTTATTATGTGGAAGTTTCCGCAAATAATTTAATGAAACTTGCAAAAACTGGGGCGTTTACACCTAATGAAGGGAGAACTAATAAACATAGCTGCAAATCTTTTAACATTATAGATAAAGATGGAAATACTCATTCATTTGTAAGTCAAAAGGAATGCGCTATGGCGTTCGGCTGTTCAACTAAGACTCTTCAACGATTGTTAAAAGAAAAGGTTGCCGGTGACTCTTTTACACTGAAAGGAAATCAGTATAAATTGGCATAAAGCGCCAATGTCTCCTCAATGAAGAACAGAGTATCGCTTCACCTTTCAGATTTTCTTTCAATCTTTCATCAATGGGATAATGTTTATACGGTTCGCTTCGCTCACCTACTTCGATAAAATGTCCCCTCAATGAAGAACTGAATTTATTTCACTATATTATATGTTTTCTTATTGAGGAGACATTTACATCAACGAAGCGAACGAAGTGAGCGTATGTATATGTCTATGAATAAATTAAACATAAAATCAATAGAAAGCGGTTCCCTGTTCTTCATCGGAGAATAAATAGAAACGATGAGCATCGAAAGTGCATTGGACGCAATTAAGACCGTTGAGAGTGAAGTATACAGAGACAATGGAATCCACCCACAATTAGCGAAACTACTCACAGCATTGAATAAGTGTGCCTTCTATATTACCATTGAGGATGAGAGAGTATTATTAGAAGACCGACTCGGAACACAATATAAAATGTATAAAAGTTGGAAAGGGAAGCCAACGATGCCGACAGTTGTATATGCAACCGATATAAACGGTAAGATTCACCAGATTAACATGAAAGATTTTCCAGAGTGGATTAAGAACCTTTTGGTTTGATTATTCTAATTATTTTCATAAGTTTCTGAATAATTAGCTTATTCTAGCTAAATCAACGAGTTACAGCTCACGAAAATCGCTCATATTGATAGAGAGTTAGGCAAGCTTAGCATTTATAAATGATTGAAAGCCAAGGCTTTTAACAAGGAATCTTTTTGACCAGGGGCCTATCGAGGGCGGAGACCCCCAACCCCCCGCCCCTTTTTCTCAAATTTGAAAATTTATTTCAGAAACTAAAAAATAAACCGGCCTATAAATAACAACAGACTATGAGTTCAAACAAAGAAAAATATAGTTGGTTAACCTCCCTTTTTACTGGCTGGGGATTGAAAGAAACATGGGCAAAATTGGTTGCGGGTGCAATCATTGGGGCATTATGTGCTTGCGGATTTTTAACAAGTTGCTCAGATATTACACCTTCTCAGATATATTCTGCACATGAGATTTATCACACAGTTACAGATAAGCCATGTATTTTCATCGAAACAGGTAAATAACACATAACAAGAATTATTGCCATACATAAGCCCCGAAATAGGGGCTTTTTCATTATAAATACTTACGATGAGCAAAAAGACAAAATATGTCAGATCGTTGAGTGATGTCGCTAACGAATTAGGAATTGAATATCAGAAGATATATCGCTATCGACATGTAGCTGAATTAAAGAAAACAGATAAGGGCTACAACGTCGAAAAGATACGCAAATGTATAGAAGAAAAAGAAGAAGAACAGGCAAGGGAACGCGAGGAAAAAGAAGCAGAATTAGAGTCATGTACTGAAGACCTCATTGAGAAGCAAATTAAGCTTGAAACAGCAAAGCATAAGTGCCGATTATTAGAGTTGCAGATTTTGCAAAAAGAAGGCAATTTAGTGGATGTTAATCAAGTATTAGAAACACGCTCAAAGGAGCTATCTCGCTTGCGTAGAGGCTTACAGGAACTTCTTACACGCATTCCCGCAGAAATTGCCAACAAAGCAGAAGACGAGATTCGTGCATGCCTTTCTGTGGCAATAAACGATATTCTGAGCGATCTCTCTGAGTTTATTGCAGATGACTGGACCGACGTAGATGAAACAGACATAAATATCGAAGATGAACAATAAAACTGCGAGAAATGGCTTTAACATCTATAAAAAGAAGTTGCTGAGTATGTTACAGCCTATTGAATACTTAGATATTGTTGATTGGTCTGAGCGATATATTGAGTGTATTCCCGATTCACCATATTCAGGCAGATTAAATCTTCATAGAACGCCGTTTCTATTAGAGCCATTGAGACAATCTTGCAATAGTGATACTTCGCTTTCAGTGCTTAATTTCCCCGTTCAGATTGGTAAATCACTAATTTTGAAGCTTATTGCATTGTATTATATTCAAACAGACCCTTGCCCTGTGTTGTTCTTAGCTGACACACCGGCAAACTCACAGGATTTTTGTGACACTTCTTTAGTGCCGATGCTCAAACAAAATAGATGCTTTGATGGACTTTTATCGACATCAGCAGGTGCTAATATGAAGGAGACAAAAATCTTCAACAATGGTTCAATTCTTTGGAATCGTGGTGCATCGAATCTCAAAAACTTGCAACGACGTTCCGTTAAGGTACTATTAGCAGATGAATGCTGGTTATATCCTCAAGGTCACGTAGAGGAGGCAATTAAGCGTATTACTCGCTTTGAAGGTGAAGGCGGCAGAGCCATTTTAGTGAGTCAATCTGGTGAGATTGATGGAGAATTTGATAACTATTTCAGCATTACAAATCAACAGGAATATATGTGGCAATGCCCTTATTGTGGCAACTACAACGCATATAACTTCGATATGGTGAAATGGAACACAGATGCAGCAAAGGAAGATGGTTCTGTGGATTATGAAGCGGTGAAAGAATCACTCGTTTACACCTGCCCTCACTGTTCTGAAGAGTTTGAAGCAACAAAGAGAACCTTATCGGATTTCAATCAGAACTCAACATGGATTGCAATGAATGAGAATGCACCAAGTGGCAAAATCGGCTTCCATACTACTGCATTTGCATTCTTAGATGCCTTTACACTCATCACAGAATATATCGAAGCGAAAAGCAGAGCAAAGGATGGTGATTTCAGTCGTCTCAAAATCTTTCATCAGAAGCGCCTGGCACAGCCGTGGAGTGACCGCAACGAAGTTTTAGATACAAGTACAAGGGAGATAGAAGGGCAGCATTTCGGACAGATTTGGGACAAATTAGCGTATATTACCAAAGATGGCAACATTATTGAGAAAGATGATGAAAATTGGAAGAGAGAAATGCTTAACGGAGCCTTACCGCTTTTATTCATGAGCGTAGACGTTCAGCTCGATTCATTCTACTATGCAATTCGCGCATTTTCATCTAATCCTACATCTGAAAGCATGCTGATTGAGTGCGGACACGTTTATTCATGGGATGAGTTATTAGCAAAAAGAGCTGAGTTCAAAGTTCCTAATTCAAACATGGGTATTGATGCCGGTTATAGAACAAGAGAAGTATATGCCTGGTCTGTAGAAAATTCTTGTTTTGCTATGAAGGGCCATAATCAACGCTCATTCAAACGTGAAGCACAAAACGTTGTAGGAAGAAAGATTTATGAATCTCACGCCGTTGCAGCACCTCAATTTGTACAAGTTCAGACGAATGAATTACAATCAAACGGACTTAGAAAAACACGCATTAAAAAGGCACTTTTACTATCTTTTTCAGCTAATGCCGCTAAAGATTGGATATTTTTCAACCGTCAAAGAACACAGCGCAATAGAGCACGCTATGACATCCCCGAAGGTACACCCATTGAGTATAATGAACACATGAACGCAGAAAAACGCGTATTAGAAGGCAGATATTATGTGTGGAGAGGAAGAAAATCTAAACCTGAAAATCACTATTTGGACTGTGAGACGATGATTTATGCACTTTGTACAAATCTGCTTCTAACCCGTGACAATCAACAAATGGAGGAATATATCAGTTAAATATATTCATGACAAAATCAGAACGAATTATCTATGCTAAGGCTTTAGCTGATACGTTTTCCTTAGAGGAATTACAGCAAATGCGCAAAAAGGCATTGATTAGTGGCAATGAAGGCCGCGTAACAAGTTGGGGAGATGTTGGTTTATCGTCTCAAATAACATACGCATTTGATTTAGGTGTGGCAATAGATGTATTGAGTGCAGCTATATCGATTGTTAAGGGAGAAACGTCAACTATCGGCAAAAAGGATAGAATTCGCAAATTCGTATTATAAAATTATGGGATTATACAACTTTTTTCAAGGATTATTCGGCAAAGGTACAACCGGTTATGAGGTTGAGGACAGAGTGGAGACTAATCAAATGCCACATGTTCCTCGTCCTCAAGTGGCTTCTAAAGAGCTTTCTAATTTAACGCGTTCTAATATATTGGGGCAATCTCGTTATTATTACCGCAATGACGGAACCCTAAAAGAACTCGTTAATAATTTAGCTTTATATTCTGTTGGTGGAGGAATCAATGTGCAGCCAATGACTAAAAATCACGAGTTTAATAAACAAGCAGCAAAACTCTTCTCACATTGGTGGAAACATCCTGAAATAACAGGTCGTTTTACCGGCAGACAAGTGCTCAATTTCATATCAAGAGCTTACGATGTAGATGGTGAGATTTTTATTATTAAGACATTTGACCCTAAAACAGGTGAGCCAATGTTGCAATTAGTAGAAGCTCAACAGGTCAAAAATCCTGAAGACCAGGACGGCTTTGAAAGCGGTATAAAGTTCGATGAACATGGCAGACCTGAAGCTTATTGCGTTGAATTATTAAATGGTGGATTCAAGATAATTCCTGCCGATTCTGTGATTCATTTATTCAATGCAGAAAGAGCATCCTCAATACGTGGCATATCTACCTTTGCACAGTTATTGCCTTTGACGAATCAACGCACCGAATTACTTGATTTAACTATCCAGAAAGCACGTCAGGAAGCTAAGTTTGTGAATGCCTTAGAGCAGCATTCTGATGATAATTCTATCAGCGCAGAGGACTTCTTAAACAACACTTCTGATGCCGATGAAATGAGAAAAGAAGAGGAGCAAATGCTTTTTGAATCAGCTCACAGAGTATCTAATACCATTGGTGGAACGACTGTCTCATTACCGTCAGGAATGACTATCAAGCAGCTCTCCAATAATACGCCAGGAAATACATATCTTGGATTTGCTGAACAGTTATTAAAGCTTTCATCTTGTGGTATGATGCCTTATGGATTTGCAGATCCGTCCAATTTGACAGGCGTATCTGTGAGAATGGTTATTGCTAAGGCTGCACGTGTCATTTCGGAGCGTCAGGACATCATTTGTGAGGTTATGACTAAAATCTATCAATACTATATCAGCTGCGCCGTTGTGAGTGGTTTAATCGATGTTCCTGAAGAAATTCAGAATAATATGTTTGCAGTCTCTTGGCAATGCCCTAAGGCTGTTACTGTAGACTATGGTAAAGATGAAAAAACAGACCTTATGTTGCTGCAAAACGGAGCTAAACCGATTGAGGATTATTTTGCAGAAAGAGGTCTTGATTTTACTGCTGAAATGGAAAAACGAATAGAAACAATAACTGCTATTAAGAAACTTTGCGAAGAACACGATATTGAGCCATCTGCGATAATTCCCGCGCTCTTTAGCACTAAATAATTATATCTATGCACAGAGTCGTAAAAGAGTTATATGACGGTTTGGTAAAAACTCCTATAGTTACATTTGCTCTTTTAGCCATTGGAGCTTGTTTCTATATGTACACCGACCTTAAAGGATTCGTGGATGAACAAAAAGTAGTTTTAACAGAACAAATCAGACACCAAACTCAGACGGTTCAGCTTTTGAATCAGATTTCTCAGCGTTTAGCCGATATTGAGCACAAGCTTTACGAAGAAAAGCCATCATGCAATCACGTTGTTGTGCCGGTATCTCCGCAATCTTCTCATCCAAATTCAGATAAATAACGTTGAACTCTCGTTCATTGTTCATCAAAATCTCGGGTCTTTCACACATTCAGACACATATAATCTGAATGTGTGATTTTTTTTGTTAAATAATAGTAATATGACAAATGAAGATTTGAATACCACAGAAAACGTGGAAGTGAACATCTCTGCTGTTGAAGCGGTGAACGAAGAGCAATTGACCACACAAATGGAACTTCCTTTAGAACAAGCGGAACAACCTAAACCTAAACGCACAACTAGGAAAGCTAAAAAGGAAATTGAAATTGAGGTGGAAAAAGAAGACACAACATCTGAAATAGAAAAATTGCGCGAAATGTTGAAAGCTGTTGAGGCCGAACGTGATAAACTTGTCACAGAATGTACTTCTCTCAATGATACGGTGAAAAACTTACAAGAGGAGGTTAAAATTACGCCTAAGAAACTTGCGAAAGTTGTTCAGGATATGGGCATTGCTCCACTTCCAATCAGTCGAGAGAACACACAGAAAATGACTATTGAGGCCTATAATGCTATGTCTGATTCACAGCGAAGAGAATGGCAGCGAAAAAATCGCAGCGATTATCTTGATATGATGCACAGTGTAAAAATTGGTAAATAACTTACGATTAAATAAATCAATAAATAAAGCATATGATTATTAACGATTCTACTATTGCGACGGAGGCAGAGGCTTTCAAGGCTCGCGTTATTGGTGATGCCATTGTAAACGCTTTCGGTGCCCACAAAATCAATTTCAGCGATTTCAGCAACGACTATTCCACTGCTTTCGGTGCAGCCGGTTCGATCGTTCGCGTTCCGCTTATCGGTAAGACCGGTGGTGTTAAGGCCGCTAATGCTGATGGTACAGACGACTTTTCTATTGGTACAAAGTCCACTTCTTATCGTGACCTTGAGCTTACTTTGAAGTATGTATCTTGCCCGCTTACCATTGGTGAGGCTGAGACTGGTGCCGCCCTTTCTGACTTTGCTCAATCTTTAGCAAACGACGTTGTGGAGGACATTCAGAAGACTCTTGAAGAGAAGCTCGTTCAGGGTGTAGAAGATGGAAAGGTTAAGAGCATTGTTGTAGGTGAGGCCGAGGACTTCACCACCTCTAAGCTTACTCGCACTGTTCGTCCTGCTGTTCGTCAGCCCGGTACTAAAGAGCCGGTTGTTTATCTTGAGGGCGGTCACTATTCTGCTGTAATTCCTTTGGACCGCGAAGGCTTTGATGTCAATGGTGCTCACTATGGTTTCAGCAAGGTTTCTGAATACACCTCTTTCTCTGAGGGTGTTGTTGGTTTTGCTGCTAATGAGTCTGCTATTGCAGTTGCGACTCGCATTCCTCAGTCTCTTATGGGCAACCCTGCCTATATCACAAAGTACGCTTATCAGCTCCCTGAGCTCGGTGTTAACGTTCTTTATTGCGAGTGGGCTAACGCCAATAACGGTACGATGAATGCCGGTCTATTCTACCTCTGTGGTATGGAGCTTGGTAAGGATAATGCCGCAGCTGTTCTTAAGACTGCCTAATTTACAATTTTAGCCATATTTTCAGCGTATCCTTCGGGGTACGCTTTTTTTATAAATATGTGTATGAATTTGAAAGATATTATCAGCTCAACTTTCAGAACAAAACTCGATGAAGAGGGCATTGGAATTGTTACAGAAAAGAGCAAAAGAACATTTAAGGCGCTTGTAACCGCAGGTGATTTGGATGCTATGTTTTCAATAGGGGACCAGACTCTTTCTGAGTCAATTCAACTTACAGCATTAAGAGAAGAAGCCCCGACTACCGGTGAAATTTTAGTTATTGATAATTTACGCTATACAGTTCAAGGAGTCCAAAAACGTCCTAATGGACCTGTTGTAAGAATCTATTGTGAATTGAGATGAAAGCCGAAACATTAAAGCAACTTTCTAAAAAATTGGAGCTTTCCGAAGCTGTATTAAAAGGCATTAAGAAAGGCGATAAAAGGAAAGGCGGACATATTGTATCAAACAATATGGCAAAATGTCTCGGTAATATATGTAAAAGAACGGGTTATAAAACTAAACAAGCCGCAGAAAAAGCCATCGAGGGAAATATAAAGCAATTGTACATATCAGCAGAAGATTTTGGGCGAAGAGTGCAACGATTGGCAGAAAGAACAAAATCGAAACAGCGTGCTGAGCTTTTACAAAAAGCAGCGGCGTTTTTATTGGCCGGCAACCCCAAATCATTCGTTAAGCTTATTGCAAAAGACCCATCGCTCATATTTCTGAAGAGAAAATGCGCTACTAAGGTTGATGACGCTTTACTTGATACGTTCCGCAATCAACCTAAGCAAAACAGAAAAACAGCAAAAGCCGTCTTAATGGCAACCGGCGCAGGTGGTGAAAAAATACTTGTTAAACAATCTGCTATTAATTCTGCCATTAGGCGAAGATTAAAGAGATATGGTGCAGTCTCCTCGCTATTCTGGGAGGCCGCTATATCGTTTAATCCTAAGGTTAAGATAAAAGGGCTAGCGGCAGCTAAGAAAAAGCCGCAAAACAAGACCAGAGGTGCTTCTTCGCGCACTTCTGTGAACGCTCAAGGTTATATGGCAGAAATTGCTCACCACTTAGAAAAAGACGCTCCGTTATTCAAAGTCAAAATTAACAAAATTATATCCGATACAGAAAAATATTGGGCAAAAATGACCGAAAAGGAGGTTATTGCGTATATGTATCTGGATAAATATCTGGGAGAATGAAGAAGTTATATAACACATTGAGAGATTATTATGAAACTGTAGGCTTTGATATAGCACCATTTGGCGAAGACTCAACGGATGACGGCTCTCGCACATTGATATTAGATATTGATGATGTTAAGCAAATCGAAGCCGGATTTGATATGTTTGAAGCTACGTTTATGATTTCATTCATTAATGGTAATACTTGGGCTGAAAACTCAGAAATACTTTGGCAAGGCCTTTGCTCATTTATTCCTGTAGATGAACGAGTAGATATTACCACGATGAATCTTCCTGATAATTCTGATATGCTGACACTTCTTGACATTCCTGAATTTACCAACATAAGTGCTGAACATGACGCAACAACTGCAGAAGAAAAGCACAGCGTAACAATTTCCATTAAATATCGATATTAAAATATGAGTACTACAGACTTAAAAAATGCTGTCGGCAACCTTAAAGGTTATTTCGGAACTACCAAATCTCGTGGTTTAGGTGGTGTTATTCAATCGCACAATCACACGCTTGAGGCTGAGGAAGCTACAGCTCAGGACGAAAATGGTGATACTGTTTTTGTTATGAAATATAACAAATCAGCCAGCGGCACTATTGAGATGATTATGCTTAATGATGAAGATGCCAAAGCGGCTCGTGAGGCGTTGGTTCCCGGTGCAACTTTCACAATCCCGACTAATAAGGCCATGAGAACTCTTCAGGGCATTCCGGTCATTGATTCAGTTGAGGAAAGCACTACTAACAGCGAGCTTGCTCGTTTTACCATCAACTATACTTGCCGTCCGAATATCACAGAAGCTATCACAGACGACATCCTCTGTGCCGGTGATGATACTCAGACTACCGGTGAAACTCACGTTGTTGCCGAATAAGAATATAGACAGACCTGAGAAATGATTAAACTTGATTTAACTAAAATAGAGGACATCGCCAAGTGCGGTGTCCTCCTATCTAATGAACAATTCCCTATAAAAGGTTCCAACTATATTAGAGAAGACGGAACAAGAGAGCATTTTGCATTATTTGCAGATGACGCTAAAAGATACCTTGTCAACGTAGAGGAATCGAAAGAATACAAAGCGGCGTATCTGCTTGCTGTGTTTATAGATGAAGCGCGAAAACAAGTGCCGCTCATTCAACACAGATTGCCGAATGATAAAGAGATTTTAATTCCGGCAGATATGCCTAAGCACGAGATTTTAAGAACAATATCAAAATTATGAAAGACGATTGGACAAAATATATTGTAGAAATAGGCGGTATTGAGTTCAGACCTGTTTCTATGGGTTCATTAACTATGCTTTTTGATGTGCATTCTCCATTAGTTGTCGGAGGTGAAGTGGATGCTGTTGATTACTGCGTTTTTGCCTGGATTCACGGAGCACCATTGATGGAAGTTATTAGTAGTGTAAAGGCCGGAAATTACGTAGAAAAAGCAATTTATTGGGGTGCAGAGGTTCCCGCAACTGTATTTGCTTCTTATACTATACCTACCATTAAGGCACTCGCAAAAGACATTAGTAAAGCATTCATAGATAAGAAGAGTGGTTTTGTCCCTTTTCCCGTTCCCTCTCCCTACAAGCCGTCATGTTGGAAGAGGGTTTACACTTTTATGAAACGCCTCTTCACATTTGGCTAAGTTACAGCCTTAATATGATTCATAAACGTGGCGGCAAGCCAACACCATTAACTCTTTATCAACAAGAAGAAAAGAGGTCAGTAGATGATTTATTACAAAAGATAGATAAGATAAATAACGATAAGCCATGGCAAAGATAAAAATCACAGCAGATACTAAAGATGCTCAAGCAAAGGTAAAGAAGCTTAAAGCGGATGTGTTAGAGTTGCAGAAAACTGTGCAGAAGCGTACAACAATGCAGATTAACACAGATGGCAGCCGTCGTTATACTACCACAGAAACTTATCATTCAGCCGGTAGAGGAATGAAAGCTCGATATACATCAATGGGAGCTTCTGTTGGTGGTTCTGGCAGAAATGGAGAAAAAGAGGGAAGAAAGAATGCCATTATAGGAGGTGTTATTAGCGGTTTGTCTGGCAGTCTTGTTAGTACATTGTTGAATAATATACCTTTAATTTTAGCGGGAATAGGTAAAGGTATAGATACTTTAACTATGGGAGCAACTAATCTCCAAAGCATGGGTGAAACTCTTAGAAAATACATGGAACTAGGAGACGCAATTACTAATCCCGCAAAAGGTTCACTTGAGCGAGGTGATAGCTTAGATGCTCTTGATGATGAGCGCAGAGCGAATAAATCTGCAACATTGGGTGATGAGGTGGCATGGCGTGAAGCATTTACTAATCAGACAGGTACAAATGCCGACCAGTTGTTACAAAGAGGTCAATCATTCTTTGATATGGCAACCTCAGGCAATATGGAAGAAATGGAAAAAGCGTGGAAAATTCTTACTCCTACAGGATTGACATTTGAGGACCTACAAAATAATTCTACGTGGGAAAATCTATTAAAGCTCATAGAGGCATACCATAAAGCCGGTGAAGATGGCATGAATGAATTAGAGCCGATTATGCAGGAAATCTTTGGGCGTAGAGGTATGGTTGCATTGCGTAAAGCCGGAGATGGTTCTTCTATACGTACTAATTTTGAAACATTAAGAGACACTTATCGCGAATACGTTGAGCCAAGTGAGAAAGCAATGTTAGAAGCGACTGATAGAGCCGAATTAACGCGTTCTCGCGCAAGAATTGTTGATTTAGGCATGCCTGCCGGTGGAGAAAGATTTATAGATCAAGGAGCGGAGGATATTCTTGATATAGCAAAAATTAAGTTCGGTTTATATGGAGATGGTAGAAATGAGCTTGTTAATGAATTAACTCCACCTGAACAACCCACACAACAAAATGCGCAACCGTCGCAACCTGCCGCTGAAAATGTTGAACCTGTAGCACAAGCGATTGAAGAGGGGTTCAATAGGGTTGCACCGAGAGAACAACCTTTCTATAGACCGGCGGAAACGCCCGAATATAAGGGGCTTTTCCATTGGGGAGAAGAGAATATCGGCGGTGGACAAATAAAATATAAGAGTTTTGACCCGGTAGGACAGACAAAGAAATTATGGGATAATCTGTTTAGTGCTAATACTAACAATCCTGAAATGAATCAATCAATGAAAGATGTTGTGAATGAATTAAGGCGCAACACCTCAGCAACCGGACAAATGACAGAAACAATGCGTCAAATGGGTGGAAATTCTCCTGCAATGTTTGCATAATTGAATAAATAGATACAATGATTCCGTGTGAAATATACAGCAAGGCGGGTATAACATTGCCATATCTCATTGATATACATCATGAAAAATGGGTAGAAGGCAATGAGACAAACTATCGTTATACTAAGAAATATGTCGTTCTGAATTCTGAGGTTAATAAGTTTATAGATGAAGCTCCGCTTGAATATGAAGGTAAAGGTTTATCCTCAACAAGCAGAGAAGATAATGGCAGACTTACTATTGTTACGCTTGTATATGGTGAAGCGTTTGATTCTGAATATGATGGATTCCTCGAGTGGTGGACAACTTCGCAAGGACTTTGGACATATCACATACGTAAGCGTATTAAGAATAATATCACTGCTATAAGAAACTTTTGCGAAGGGTGTCTTATCCCTCGATACCGCATGGAAAATGATTTTGCTTCTGCAATACCTGAACCCGGTGCGGAATATATCTACGGCGAAGCTTCATGGTCAGAAAAAGCCGGTGAAGACGACACGCAAGAAGGAGGCGGCGGGAACGATGACGGAGATGACACACCGGAACAAGAGACTGTGGATAGTGTGCAATTTTCTTCTTCAACCGAGCAAATACCCATTCCACCGTTGGTATATGCAAAGTACCAGATGAATATAGATGAGGGAAAAGTGTTGAGCATTTACTCAGTTATGCAGAGAGCGGATTCAGGCGAAATTGTATATAAGAAAAGCGGCGATATGGGCGGATTGATAAAGAGTGACGGATGGTATTCAGTTGACAGGAATCCGCAAGCGTGGTCTGAATCTACTACAGGAACAAACGATGTTACACCGGAAGAAATAACAAATCTTAAATATCACATGGGAAATGTCGCACCAATAACAGTGCCGGTAATACGCTGTACTATTTCCAAAACAACGAAATCTAGTGACAAAATAACTATGAGTTCACTATCGGCAAAACTGGGTAATGCCGGAAGCACCTCTGCAACAGTTTCCGCTGGAGGATTATCCTTGCCGGCTCCCGAAGGCATCAAAAAAGCATGTTCACCTTATTCGGTTGAAGTTTCGTGGATGGATGAAGGTACGGGATTTGATACGACCTCAGTTGAACTCAGAAAAAATCAGTTAGGGCGTTCATATTATAAGGGGACACTTACTCAATCTTATAGAACGGTTGTCAAATTATCAGGTTACTGCCCGGGAACAACAGAAAATCAAGCATTATAAAAATATGCCGGTAATTCATACAGTAAGTTCAGGTGATCCGATTACAGCAGCATGGGCAAATAGTCTTGTTGCTGAGGTTAATACCAAATCAGCTTCAGCATTCAGCACAGGCGCATATGTGGGAAGTTCTCACAGGCCATTTCAAATGGATGGCACACCGGCATTTCAAATATGTTATGCTAAAAATGGTTCAATCACTTTGAATACCGGTCAAATCTACATTGACGGTAAATTAGTAGCTAGCAGTGAAAACTCTTACAATCAAGCAGGTAGTATTGAAGATTGGACGAAATATTCTGTCTATAAACGTCAAAGCATTGATGATTTACCAGTTTGGACAATCTATGTCCTTAGAAATGGAAATGGAGAATATAAGGCTAAATTGACCGTATCAAAATCTGATACAACACCAGCCGCTCCGTCACTTGAGGGATATGAGTTGTTTGCCGTAATTCCCATCAATAAAGTTGATAAAGAGAAGAAAGAGATTCTGCAATTGGTCAGCGGTTCAATTTATCTTTCTACATCCGGTTATATATCACTAATCCAAGGGGATGGTATTGTTATTTCAAAAAACACACTTGATGGCGTTACTAATTACACCGTTTCAGCATATATTTCACTCATCGGAGGCGATGGCATTCAGATAACGAGAGAATCCACGCAAAGCGGAGATAATCAAATCATTTTCAAAGTTAATAATACGCACAAATATGTATCGTTCATAGAGGGAGACGGCATTATCATCACCAAAGATTCAAATGATGATACAACGGATTTTTACACCATCAGCGCACAATCTGCAATAGAGATAAAAGAGGGAGATAATATCACCGTTACAAAAGAATCTGACACTACCTACATAATTGACGCTAAAAATACTGTTGTTAAGGGTGAGAATGGAGTAAACGTTGTGGAATCAATCAATAATAATACGACTGTTTATACAATTACTGCTGATATTGATCCGGGCGATGTTGTAACAAGTACAGTCAGCGAAGGGAATGGCATTGATGTAACGCAAACCGGTAATAATTACAAGGTATCGGCCAAACTATCTCTTATAGGTGAAGATGGCATTTCAGTAACCCAAGTTGTGGAATCTGATGGTCAAATAACTGCAACAATTAGTGGTGGCAGCAGCGGCGACTATACATTTGACGAACATTGGTTCATTGTTACGGATGGAGAGGTCACTATCAATGAAGAGGCAGTAGCGGCATTGATTGATGAGGCGGTTTCTGATATTAGTGTTGATGTAACTGCTGAAGGGTTAATAGAATCAAATACTCATGGCAATCTCAGAGTAACAACAACAGGACTTAACTCATTAACTAATCTTTCAGCCGATTCAACAGTAGCATATGCCTAATATAACAATCAATCAGCAGACAATGAAAGAAGCTTTGAAACGAGCTATTTTGGCAAAGATTGCTGAGAAGAGCGGCTCTTTTCCACACACTAACCGAGATGGACGCTTTTCACCCTCTCAATGGGATTCTGATGATAGTGTGCGTAAAACTCTTGAAACAGACGGAATTATTGCGGTTGATGGTGATACTGTAAAAGTGAAATTATCATATCAGACAAAAACAATATGAATATCAAGCCTGTTTTCTGTATATTCACATACGGAGGGGATTCTTTCTTGTTAGGACAATGTATCAGAGCTCTCCATTTGCTGACAACTAAACAGCGAATCTTTGTATTTGATGATGCGGCAACTCCTTTACCCTTCGCACCGGCAGATGTTCAATATGTTCAAACACACTTTGACAGAAAGGGCAATCTGAACGGCCCGGAATGTGTAGAGGGGGAGTTGCTTTGTATGTATGAGGCTGCAATGAAAGTTAAGGCCAATGTTGTTATTAAATTAGATTCAGACATTATCCTTAATAATTTGAAATGGCTTACTGACGGAGATTGGAAAAATGAGCAGATAGGCTTCAAGCTTCGTTCAGACCAAACATTTTGCAGCGGAGCTTGCTATTCTCTCCCCGTCTCAGCTCTCTTAAAAATGGCCAGAAGGCTTGCAGAAACTCACATAGCCCCATTGGAAGGGGAAAGCATAGCCATAAGCAAATTGGCGCGTTCTGTAGGCCTTTCTGTGAGATTATGGGATTGTTCAGCTAAGTCGGAAGAGAAGTTGTGGAGAGCTTCATCAATTTATGCTGATGCTTTGCAAAATGGGAAAATACGTTCTAAAGAGTTTTTGCTGATGCGTAACCTCGATATTATATATTGCACACTCATTTCACCAATTCGCAATAAAAAAGCTGATGCAGCTCTTATGAAGTTGTACTTAGACAATAAATATAATTGATGAACAAAGAACCGATTATCAAATTTAACAATGCAATGGCATTAGGCCATAGAACCTGGACTTTTGAGAAAGATAAAATTGCCGCTTGTATATTCACATTCAAAGATGATGAACCTTGTTTGCATGAGTGCGTAAGGGCGTTGAGGAGATTACAAAAGAAGCACAACATAGAGATTTTCATTTTTGATGACTCTGAACATCCTATCGAAAATGTGCCGGAGGGTGTACATTATCGTAAAACTTATTTTGACAGAAAGGGTAATTTGAATGGAGAGGAATGTGCACAAGGTCAGATGATTGAGTTTTTAATAGCAGCAAGACAATGCCAGGCAGAATATATCCTTAAGATTGATTGTGATACTATTATCAGAAGCTTAGATAGATTCCTTTCCCCTCTGAAAGTTGAGCGAGATTCTGTAGTCGGCTTTCAAATAACTCGCTTCATGGATTATTGCGCCGGTTCAATGTATCTTTTACCGACTGTTAAGCTTTATAATGCAATACGAAACTTTGTCCCGTTTATGGCTGAGGAACGTACCAAATCAACATTTATCTCACATGTACCAGAAGATAGAACAATAACTCGATGTGTAATGGCTCAGGGGTCGACAATGCGATTATTTGATAATGTAGAACATCCCGAAAATTGGATATTTGCCCCTTATAATTTCAGAGAACTGAACAAAGAAACACTAACAGCTTCGCATATCAGTCTCAGACGTTATTGCATTTATGATGTTGTTAACTTTGGCAATAGACAAGAACTTATGCCGGAGAATGCTCGTGCAATAGCAGGTAAAGCTATGAAGCTCTTTAACGATATGGAAGAAAACAAATAAATAAGTCTATATGAGTCGTACGATAAAATTTTCCGAGTTTTCTTTACCTACCAATGGAACATCTGATTTATATCTTGTCGGATACGTTGAAGGTGAAGAAAATACCAATGTTAAAATAAGCGCAAATGACCTTTCATTCTCAGCAAGTGGCTCAGCCGGTGTTGCATCTGTAAATGGCAAGAACGGCTTGATTCAAATACAAGGGGATAAAGGTGTGACTATTACAGAACATGATAATGTTCTCACTATATCAGGTCAGAATATCACCATTGATCAGACCTTTGACGGAACATCTCAGAATCCTCAAAGTGGTGCTGCAATTTCCTCACAATTAGAGAATGTAGCTAAAACTGATGCTGTTGCAACTTTTAAGAACGATTTGATTGTATGGGGTGATACAGATTGCAAATGGATTTACAGTCAAGGATTAGCAGTCAATGGTAATTCTACATTTAATGGCAACGTAATAGTTGAAGGCAGAAATATATCCAATACATTGGGGGCAATCGACACGCACATAGCAGATTACTTTATTCATGTTACTCCTGAAAATAAAGCAATTTGGGATAATAAAGTAGAACTTGCCACATTAGAACAACATAGCAACAATGCAGCTGTTCATTTCAGCTCAGATGAAAGAGAGGCATTAAACAATTTATCATATCATATTTCTGATGCTGCTTTACACATTAAAGAAGAAGAGAGAGTAATTTGGAACGCCACAAGTTATACCACAGCTAATATCTCACCGAATGGCACAACTGAAAATAATTATAACGGATATGGATTTGGTTGTGTGATGCCCCGTAGTGGCAAAATCACTGCACTGACTCTTCAATGCCGACATGACGGAACGGTGAGTCCAGTCGATACTCCTATTTGGCTTAAAGTGTGGCGAGGTGGAACGCAAGAACTTATCACCAGGAGCAAAAATGCCCAAGAACATCAGCTTGATGCTACTTTATATTACACATTTGAAGCACCTTTTACGGTAGAAGAGGGTGAAGAAATCCGAGTGAGTTTTCACTCAGAAGACGGACTTAGCACTACTGCTTATCAGATGGGGCGTGAATGCTGCTTACGTGTAGTTGATAAGGACCCATCTGAACCCGGGGGAATGCTTGGTAATATGGGCGGTTACGGTGTAGCCTCCGATTCCACTCAACGCAGTTGGATACCAAAATATGTTTGGCAGATGGAGATATTACATGCAAATGATAATGTTGCTCATTTAAGTATGGAAGAACATGCTGCTCTTACCCAACTCTTAAATAACAAAGATGCTCTTTTGGCTCTGTTAACAACTCAAAATGCCTAATATCATAAAAAGAGATTTGATAGTCGCATTGTTAAGAGACAATGAAATTGAGCATAAACTGCCGTTTTTTCTGAGCTTTATTCGCTCAAAAATGAATCACGATGATTTTGACGCAATTTTCATATCGCCCGGTTTTGGCTCTTCTGTGAGTCAGACCAGGCGATTTGCTTTTGTTCCAATGGATATAAAGGGACATTCGTTTCTGACTTTTGCTAAGTTTAAGGACATTATGAAGCATTATCTCAATGTGTGGTGCATAGACTACTCAATGCTTAAACATAAAAACGTTTTTAATCTCAGCGATTTAGCGTGTAACGACATTATCTTTCAATGCGGCAACAGAAAGGGAGAAGTAGAATCCGCAACATATTATGGCCGTTCTGAGGCAGTCAGAGAGCTGTTAAACTTCTTAGAACAGAGGAAAACCTATAATGCAACGGAGAATGACTTAGTGGGCAGATGGCAACGCCGAAACGATGCACCGATGCTCAATCCGCAGAAAAAAGAGCGAAATGCGGCACAAACAACAGAACTGGGGTATAAATAAAATTGTAGTACGACAAAGTTTGTCATTTACAAAATTAAATTAACCTTTTATAATACGAATGTTATGTGCTGGAGTGAGTTTCTGTTAATTATCGGCTTTATTGTTCTTATAATAGCTATAACTTTATTTTTTGTGATAGGTTTTGCAATTCCCGTAGTTGTGTTTTCATGTAAAGTGTGGGATATGATTTATCGAGCCATAGCATGGCCGTTCCGCAGCCTTTGGCGTCTTATCACTCCGCAAAAGAAGAAAAAGACTCAACATTTTCACTATGAAGATGATGATATAGAAATCCGCTTTTAGCATTACTTCACCCAATGTACTAAAGAGGGAGAGAGTTTTTAGGCTCTCTCCTTTTTTATTATGGCTTTAGTATCAAATCAAATTATTCTGTTTCGTCCAATTGCTCTGTGCTGTCTATAAGTTCTTCTAAATCTGCCAATATATTTAGAGCCAGTCGTTTTTGGGCGTGATATTTCTTGAGTGATTGGCTAATTCGTTCGTTTCTGCTACCGGTAATTGCAATTCTCCTTCATTGTCAGCAGCTCTAAATTATCCAATCTATTATCTGTTTTATCTTCTGATATGTGGTTGATAGTCATTCCCTCAGGTATCGGTCCGTTGAACACTTCCCACACTAAACGGTGCACTAAAAATGTTGCTGCCTCCTCATTATCGTTACGCAATGTTACCTTCTGATAACCGCTGGGCATTACGCTTAATTTCAAAAACTTGTTAGTAATGGTGGAATAAATGTCACCATCGCGGTCTATAAGATATCTGCTATAATTTGTAATTGTTTTCATGTAACTATTATTATTTACCCGCGTTGCGTTGATTTTTATGACCGTAGGTGATTTTTTTATAAAAAACATCCGCTAACATTGCTGTCAACGGATGTACATGGCTACATGAATTCAATTTCTATTATATTTATTTATACGGAAGTTCTGTTTTTTAAGAAGTTTTTTGTATGACACAACTTTTTTGAGTTTTTTTCTTCTGCAAATTCAGCTCAGAAGCACACATTTTTAACCTAATCCACGAAGCATTAGAGATTAACGATTATTTGCAATTAAATTAGAACACGCGTAAAATAAATTCAGAAAACCTCGTCAATGATTGGCGAAGTTAAACCCAAAACTAAAAATGAAAAACATTAAAGAAGAAGATACTAAGAAAGTCGGAATGGTCATTTTCACCATTGATGAAATCCCCACTAATGAACTCCACCGCCTCATTTGGGAAACGATAGTCCATCAATTAGTCACTTATCGCAAATTGGCATTTGACCTAAAGCAATATATGGAGTTCGTAGAGAAGAGAGGCATTGAAAATGTCGATTGGAATGAGGTACGAAAAGAGTTCGGAAGCTGCGTTTATACCATCGATGACTAATCCGCCATTTGCAACACCTCAGATGTT
>JAZOAG010000074.1:0-69048 GCA_045595325.1 Lachnospiraceae bacterium | reverse complement strand
AATTCTATTTGATATAAGTTTCTTTCTTTATTTTATCGTAGATGTATTATTATTTCAATATATATCACATCGAAAATTATAGTTATTTCAGCATATCTTCAACAGGATAATATCTTTTTTTCAATTTTAGCTCTTAAAATGCATGTTATATAACTCCTTCAAATAATTCTTTCTCTCCTGATATGTCCTATATTCCATTACATAGATTTCATAAACAAATTCCTCCTGATATAATATATTTAAATATAAATAAAGCAGACAAATGTGTTTGTATCTGTCTGCTTTCAATCTATTATTTAGTTATCATGCTCTAACATATTCTCTATAAAAATCTGAATGTGTCAAGTAAGAAACAAAAATAATAGCCATTACAGAGAATCGAATCTCCGTAATGGCATTAAGCGTGTTTATTATTGACTAACTATTATTATCCTTCCGAAGAATAAACGATTGTAGTATCAAAAGAAACTACCATTTTTTCACCCATATCTATGGATACTTCTACCATAGTACCATTGTCTGTTTTGCATATTGCTGAATAATATGCACGCGCATCGCCAATACTACCATTGTTAAGCTCTGCCAAGCCCCAATCCCGGGCAAATACCTTTTCCACATTTCCCAATTTCAAATCATTGGTTACAAATGATGCAATCATAGCGTCATATTCTTTCTGTTCTTCTTCTGAGAGTTCATATTCAACAGCGTCATAAGAGATTAATTTGCCCCATCCGTGTGAATAATCACCTAAATTACTATTCTGATAATAATATTGAAGCACTTCTCCTGTTACGCTATCCACACAGATAAAATAATCATGTTTGTCAAATGAAACTCCCACTTGATAACATCTAGCATCATTCTCATATTCTCTTACATTTGCCGCGCCTTCCACATCAGTAATAATCATATGAACATCACCATCTGTTGTTTTAAGTTCCAGAACTTCCCCATCTGTTGTTTCAAGTGTTATAGGTTCACAATCTTCTCCTCCCTCATAGTCATCTACGGGATCCGCCAAAACCACCTCAATCTCACACTTTCCCATATCCTGACCGGAATATTTTTGGATGGTATCTTTCAGAATCAGAACCACTTTCCCCAAACCTAAATCTTCTTGGGTTTCTTTTGCAAAATATTTATCATTCTGCCAATACTCGATGCTGTAATTATCCCATACTATTCCGTAGCTATCCTCACCTTGCGCTACAATTTCTGCACCTTCCGGTAAATAGATACTTTCCTCCTCCTGCCATACCTGATTCACCTGATAAACAAGATTCTCTACCTCTTCCGGACTACCCTCTTCAAGACTACCCTCTTCAAGAATCACATCCGGATTACTTTCCACCTGTGTTACCACTTCTTCCTGCATCGTTTTTTCCATACCGGCATTCAAACAACCAACTCCGCATGCTGCAATTACCAATGCCGTTGTTACTGTTAGAATGACTCCTTTTTTCTTTCTCATTTCATTTACTTCCTTTCGCTTTTTTCTTTACTTACCATGGTAGGGATAGGATACAAGTCCGTTTTTACCATACAATAAAGAAAAAGTAATCAAACGGTAAACTTTTTCGGAAAAAGAACGGTAATGATTGTGCCCTTATCCGGTTCTGATTGAATATCCATCCGTGCATTGTGATATTCCACGATTTGACTGCATATGGCAAGACCAAGACCGGTGCGCCCGGCTTCACGACTTCTTGCCTTATCAACACGATAAAAAGGTTCCTTCACACGTTTGACCTGCTCTTTTGTCATACCACAACCATTATCTTCTACGTAAATTCGAATGTTTGCAGCTTCCTCTTCCACGCCCCAGGTAACAATGTCACCGCTTTTACAAGCATAAACAGCGTTTTGAATCAGATTACACAACAAACTAAACAGCAATACTTCATTGGCAAACATAGTATCCGCACTTCTGTTACATACAAGTGTAACACCACGTTCTGCACACAATGTTTCCATACGCTTTTGAATCTGTTCTTCCACATCACATAGTTTCACTTCCTCAATATGTATTGCTTCATTTCTGATCTTTGCCATATCAAGCAATGTATAAGACAACTGTAACAAACGCTTACTTTCGTCCATAATATAACTCATGCATTGAATCTTCTCATCTTCCGGTATATTCGCCTTTTGAACATACTCCGCAAATCCATAAATGCTGGTTAACGGACTTTTTAATTCGTGGGCAAAATTATCAACAAATTCTTGTTTTGCATCTGCTTCCTGGCGAATCTGCTGAATATTATCTTGTATTTTATCTGCCATCCGATTAAAATGCCTTCCCAGTGTCGCAACCTCATCTTTTCCGGTTTCCGGCGCTTTACTCTCCCAATTTCCTTCTGCCATATCATCAACCACCTTGGTTAGTTGGGTAATAGGTTTCATCGTCCTTCTTAAGATTATAAAAAGAGAAATTGCCAAAACAAATGAAAATGACAAACTAATCACCAGATAATTGGTCTGAAGTTTGTCCCATACCTCATTCAGTTCTGTTAATTCTTTTTCGTAACGTAAATATAAAGTTTCTTCACCTTCATATATTTTACCCTGAACAATGATTTTCTTTAAATCAGTTCCTGTTATTATAATTTCATTTCTACCGGATACATCATTCCAATTCCGCAAATTATCAGCATTCTCAGGATATACACAGTTTTCTCCCTTCCATAGAGTTAAACACAATGTATCGTCATAATAATTCTCGTATTTTTCCATGACTCTACGCAATTTCCCATCTGTAACATCTCCTTGATTATAAAGACTGTTCAGACTTCGAACCACCATGTCGGTCAACATATTGTACTCTGCTTCCGCTTGCTTTTGTTCTACCCCGATATCCTTTTGATACGTCAGTTCAAAAACAACGTACATGCCCACATTTAGCAGCACAACAAACAATATCATTGTAAACAAATATACTTTTTGCCATAATTTCATCAGTGTTTCCTCTATACTTCCAAACGATATCCCAATTTTGTAATCGTGCGGATTTCATTCTCTAATCCTAATTTTTTTCGTAATTTCTGAATATGTACATCTACGGTCTTGGTATCTCCTATATAGTCATAGCCCCATGCTAATTCCAGAAGTTTATCTCGCGAGAGTGCTATGTTTTTATTAATGATTAATACCTCTAATAAGGAAAACTCTTGCGGTGTCAATATAATTTCTTGCCCTTCTGATAAAACCAGTCGTTTCTTCAAATCTACTTGTACCGCTCCGACTTGCATTATTTCATCCCGTTGGCTACGGCGTAATACAATATTAATTCGCGCAATCAACTCAAGCATCTCAAAAGGTTTTACAATATAATCTTCCGCACCTAAAGTCAGGCCTTTCAAACGGTCATCCAATTCTCCTTTTGCTGTTACAAAGATAATCGGCGTGCCTGATACTTGTGTAATAAAATCAAATCCGGACACACCCGGTAACATTACATCTAATAAAATCAAGTCAAATGACTGCTCCTGTAACACTTCCAGTCCACTCAAACCATCATAACAACAAGTACATGTATGTCCTACCAAAGATAAATTCCGCTTCACAAGTTCACTAATATGTCGGTCATCCTCTACTATCAATATATTAGCCATTTGAATTCCCTTCCTTTCCACAACATCTTTACTATTTTAACATCAAAAAGTAATCAAATGGTAAAAATTTTTAAAGACAGCAAAATTTGCATGAATTGCTTCGCATAGCATCAAAAAGAAGGCCAATCGGCCTTCTTAATTTTCATGCTCTAACATAGACTAATCGCACATATTCCTGATTACTTCTATCAACAACAAGGGCATAAACGGTTTTGTTATGAAATCATCACACCCTAATTCCTTGAATTCAGAGCTTGCAGTAAGTTCTTTATCTGCAGTCATTAAAGCAACCGCAATCTGATGCTTCATACGGATTTGTTTTAATGTCTCCAGCCCATCCATCTCAGGCATAATTACATCAAGTAATATCAAGTCAATCTCCGTTTCCTCTAAAATCTGTAACGCCTCTTTTCCTCCGGAAGCACCAATGATTTCAAAGCGCGGCTCATCACGCAGTATATTTCGTACAAACTTAACATTCATCGGTTCATCATCAACAACAAGTATCTTTCTGCCCGACAAATCACTTTGCTGTAGCTTATATTCTTTATCTTCATCAATCATCTGAAGCATAACATCTGCAATCGCCGGATCAAACTGCGTTCCCCTGCCTCTGATAATCTCATTACGCACAGTTTCCTGCGGAAGTGCTTTACGATAACTACGGTTACTCGCCATAGCATCATAAGAATCTGCCACACAAAGAATTCTTGCAATTTCAGGTATATTTTCGCCTGCCAAACCATGCGGATATCCTTTTCCGTCATATCTTTCATGATGATATTTGGTAGCAAGTGCAATCTTTTCACTGCCGGAAATCCATTTCAGGATATGATACCCGGTATCCGGGTGAATCTTAATGATATCAAATTCCTGTTCCGTTAATTTGCCCGGTTTATTTATGATATCTTCCGGTACACGGATTTTACCGACATCATGTAACAAACCTGCTCGATATATTTCTTCCTGTTCTTCTTTACTTTTACCCATTTTAGCCGCTATCATTGCCGCATACTCTGCAACACGTTTGGAATGTCCGCTTGTATATCTGTCTTTGGCATCAACCGCTTCACTGAGCGCAGTAACAGTTTGCAAAAACAACTCTTTTGTTTTATTTTGCTGTAAAACCAACTCTTCTGTCTTATTCTTAACTTTTTCATCCAGTTCTACTCGAAGAATTTCAAGTTCATTTTTACGCATAAACAAATTAACCATCGAAACAACATTTACAATGGCAAAGAAAAATAATTCAAGACAAACAAGGATAAGATATGTAATAAAAACAGGTTGCTCCCACAATCGGATATCTCTTTTCAATACAATTTCTTTTTCAGAAAGTACATTCTGCGCAAGACTGTCAAGAATCTGAAATTTAATGCGGTATTCTTTCTTTTCCGGTTTTACTATTTGAATCGGCTCAATTTCATTCCAATGATAAATCTTTCCGTTATCGTTTTCGCCTTCAAGGAAAAATCTGACCTTCATGTCCACACAGGCATAATTTCTGACCGAAGCATAAATTTGTATTTTTTCTGCCCTTGCCGGTATGAGATAATCACCGGTATTCCCTTGTTGTATGCGTTCTCCGTCTGCTTCAACATAAGACAATCCGTATTTGATGTTTTGGTTTGCAGAAGCATCGGTTTCATTATCGTGAAACAATACACACCCAGAATTACTGCAAAGCAGTAACTCTCCTGCTTGTGTTCTATCGTTCCATGAATTTGCAGTCAACCCTACTCCAAGTCCTTCATTCACATCATAAAGCTCATACTGTGTAACCTTATTGGCGCACAAATCACCCAATTTAACCTTGTATACCCCTGCGCTGCAGGTTACATAAGCCATCTGACCTTCCACGATAATGTCATAATTATTGAAATACGGAAAAGAAGTAAGCTTTGTAATTTTATAGTTCTCGCTCATATGACATAAAGAATTACTTGTCACAACCAAAAAACCATGTTCACAAGGAATCAGTCTTAATACTACTCCGGAAGAAAGTCCGTTTTCTTTTGTAAGTGTATTTGTTATCACACCATTTTCAATAACGTATATTCCGCTACCGTCACTTCCGGCAAGAAGAATACCGTCCCCTGCCTCAACAAGTGTCAGTATCTGGGTATTCTGCATACCATCATCCGCATTCAATACATTAACAACCTTACCGCCCTTTATATAGTTAATACCATCGGCAGTGCCGGCAACAATTGTTTCACCATTTAATTCCGTAATACATCGAAATCTGTCACTGGATGTATTCTGTGTCAGCACATCATAAAGATGAAAATCATTTTCTTTATTATAACAAAACAATCCTTTATAAGTGCAAATCCACAAATTTTCATGTGAATCAATAAACAGAGAACGTATTCTTATGCCCTCAAGACGTTTTGTAATCTCATTATTAACCTGCTGCAAAGAATTTTGATTTAAAATAACCAAACCGTTATCCGTACCAAAATAATAATCTCCCGCATAAACTACCGATGCATTAACAACACGTGCCTCCTGTCCGGCTCGTTCAAAAACATTAACAAAATTACTTTGAGACAATTTGATTACACCATAATGAGATGATGCGCCCCAGATATTCCCCTGATAATCTTCATAGATACAGCTGATAAATTCATCAAACCCGTCACATTTAATGATATGAAAAACACCATTTGCATCAAAATAACCGGATTTCGGTGACGCTGCAACCCAAACCCGTCCATTGCGGTCTTCAAATATACTTGCAACAGAATCAGCAGTCAGATTCATTACTTTATTAAGCTTTATACCATTTTCCGAAACATCCAGCATCAAAACTTCGCCTTCATCGGTTCCGGCCAAAAGCCCCTTGGAAGAAACCGCAATACACTGACAAAAACACTGTTTAGCAATCTCATCTTCCAAAGAATAAATTTTACGTTCTGTAATCAGATACAATTTGCCGTTATTATCAATCGCAATTAATAAATCCTTATACACCGCCATTTCTTTCACAAAAGAAATATCATAATCCAAGACTTCAATCCGGTCATCTGCACGGAATACACAAATTTTGTCACTCGTTCCTACATAGATATTTCCTTCGCCATCTTCTGCAAAGCAGCGTACGGAATCTGAAATCAACCCGTCTTCCTTGGTAAAATAAGCAAATGCGCCATTCTCATATCTTGCAATACCGGCATCATTTGTACCAATCCAGAGGCGGTTTTGACTGTCTCTCATCATATCAATAACACTGACAATACCGCCCTCTCTTATGAATTCAAATTCCTGACCGTTATACCGGTTTAACCCCGCATAACTTCCGACCCAGATATGACCATCCTCTGTCTCACAAATCGCATTCGCTTCCGAAGAAACCATGCCGTTTTTATTATCATATATCGTTTCAATATAGTTATCTCCAAATGAGGCAGAAGGTGCCGCTATCGTCTGTAAAGGAAAACCGATTACAGTTGTCCCGATACACACAAGTAAAAGCACAGATACAACAGTCTTCACTTTATTGTCGTTTTTAAGAATTTTTTTAGCAAATAAAATAATATAAAATGCACTAATGATACAAATCTGTTTATCAACTAATTCAACAATAATCGCACCCGCATAAGCTGAAACAATATTTGAAATATCATACCAGCGTAACATATCAACAAGCGCATCGCCCCATTCATTTCCGCAATATCCTTCATATAAAACAAGATTAATCGGCGTTGAAATCATAACACATAAAATGCCAAGCCAGAAACTAACCAGCATCGCATGTAATAATTTTTGAAACAGATTCTTTTTAACAACAAAATAAAAACCTATTGCAAGACCGAATCCGGCCACAACATTAAGTAAGGAAAGATTATATAATCCCGTAATAAAACCTGCCAATAATACAGTAATGATTCCGCACCACAAACCGCCAAAATAAGTTGCAACACAAGTCCCTATCATATCTCCCCAAAATGGCATGTGAAGAACATAAGCCAAATAACAGCCAAGAAGGTTTATGATAACGCCAAATCCGACATAACATATTTTTCGATATGCATTGTTCATACTCTGCCCTCTCTTCAAAAACACATCCCTAAAGCTTTGCTTTTTTGATTACTTCAATCATTTGTTTGTATGTTTTCATAAGCAAATCATGCTTGTCTACAATCAACTCCTCCTGTCCGCTTTGCGCAGCAAATTGTTGCATTTCGGCAAGTTCTCCTAAAGTTGTTAATCCAAGCATTCTTGCCAGACCTTTTAGCGAATGCACCTGAATAGTATACTCAGGCCAATTTTTACATTCAAACATTTCCGGAATTTTATCAATCAGTTTATTCTCAACAAATTCATTCAACATCTCAATATAAAACGCTTCATTATCGGCACAATGATTCATTGCCGAATCAATATCAATATCCGGAATATTAAGTTTTAAATATTCCAAACCGCTTACATGCTGTTCCATTATATCTTTTTGTTCCTTTTCCTCTATTTTTAATTTCACTTTGGGCAAAAAAGTTGTTAAGATTTCTTCTAATTCATGAACAAGCACCGGTTTTGACAAATAACCGGAAAAACCATCCTCCAAATACTTTTTTTCCATCCCTACAATTGCATTTGCGGTAAGCATAATTACAGGAACGTCATAATTCAGATTCTGTTTATCCTTTTGCATTAATTTAAATGTTTCAATTCCGTCAAGCTCAGGCATCATATGGTCTAAAAATATCAAATCATATTTTTCCTGTTTTATTTTTTCAAGACATGCCGCACCGCTCATAACGGAATCCAATTGTATCTGATACTTTTTTAACAAATGTTTCAAAACAACCAGATTCATTTCAACATCATCAACTGCCAAAATCTTAACATCTTCTGCAATAAATTCGGCATGGGCGCTTTGATCATTTATACTGTTTCTGTGAGATTCCGGTTCAAATACTCCAATCGGCTCGAAAGACGTCATTTTCTGCGGAATCATTACAGTAAACGTAGAACCTTTTCCGTAGACACTATTAACCTTAATCGTGCCACCCATTAACTCAACCAGATTTTTGGTTACAAAAAGCCCAAGTCCGCTGCCTTCGATATTCTGATTCCTTTTCAGTTCCAAACGTTCGAATTTATCAAACAACTTGTCCATATCTTCCGGTTTAATTCCGATTCCGGTATCTGTGATTTCGATTGTAAGAAATACTCCATCTCCGGATCTCGGTGCAGAAACAGCCATAGTAATCCCGCCTTTATGCGTATATTTTACCGTATTTGTCAAAAGATTCATTAATATCTGACCGATTCTCAAAGAATCTCCCCATAGATAACGCGGGACATCTTCATCACACTTTACTATAAATGAAAGATTTTTGCTCTTTACACGATTATTTATCATATCAAAGGCATCTGTCAGTAAAACAGCAACATCATATTGTTCTTCCACAACTTCCATTTTACCGGCTTCAATTTTGGAAATATCCAAAACATCATTAACAATAGAAAGCAATGCTTTGGATGACGCAGTAACCGTTGATGCATAATTAATAATATTCTCATCTTTACTTTCTCTGATAATCATTTCATTCATTCCCATAATTGCATTAATTGGGGTCCTGATTTCATGAGACATCTGTGAAATGAATAACGATTTCGCACGATTCGCAGTTTTTGCTTCAAGACATTTTGCGTAAACCACTTTGGACATATCATCAATGCTCTGCTCTTTTTCGATATATTCCTGTTCTTTTAACTGAACAATTTTCATGAAATACTTCAGGAAAAAGCAGATGAAAATATATACGAAACAGAAAATCACAAATGTTTTACGCCCAAACTGTATATCAATTCCGGGGAATCCTAATATAGTTGTTACAGATAAAATCAATATAAAGCCAACTATTTGCCAATTGAATAAACGATGATTCTTGAAAATAAGCGTAAAAACAATAGGCAATAACAAAAACAGGAAATATACTTCTACTTCCTGAAACCAAATGCCCATTCCTAATGATAAGAGATACAGAATCGTTGTAAAAATAATATATATTATAGTTTTCTTTGTACTCATTTTATTATTCATGCAGCATTACCCCCTTTGGGATGACAAAAGGCAACGCATTCGGAACAATTTCAACAGTCCATTCTCTTACGCCTCTTACAATCTCACCATCCTGATTCACAGCAATTTCTGCACCGTCCGCTCTTCTGATACATACTTTTTGGGTCATGGAAACCTCTGAAATCGCATCTAATTTAGCGAAATTGGAATGAATCGCATTAAGCATCATTTTCAAACGTCCAAAACCTCTTTTCGGGAATAATACTCTCAAACATCCGATTCCGTCTTTCACATTTACCTGTTCGACAAAATGCAGATTTCCGCCAAACACAATTCCGTTCCCGAAAACAACTTCCGTACACTTTCCACGATATACGCCATTATCATGTTCAATAATATATTCTCCCATATCCGAGCCAAGCATTGAAAAAATAACCCCCACATTATACGGGAGATTTTCATTTACAATCTGTAAATAATTGACTCTGTTAATGATATCCACAGTTTTAGAATCCACACCGAAAGAAAGTGTATTTAACATAACGCCATTATTGCTTTTTAAATAATCTATTTTTACGGCCTCGCCTTCAATCAACGAACGAATATCCGTAAAAGCAGGCATATCTTTACCAAATATTTTCATGAAATCATTCGTAATTCCACACGGATAAAAAGCGATTTCCATATCATCAAACCGCTCAAATCCATTCAGCATGTTTCGAAAGGTTCCCGAACCGCCGCAACAGTAAAATCTGAGTTTTTCATCATCAAAAATTTGTCTTATCTGTCTGACAAGTTCTGCCTCTTCACCTGCTTTTCTTGTATTAAAAACATAATAATCAAAATCAGGAATCTGCGATAATTGCCGTCTTAATTCCGTTGCAAAGTTCTTTTTTCCTGCATGCGAATTGATCACAAAAATATGCTTCATCTAAAACCACCCTTGAATTGTGTTTAAATTTGTCTCATTTTATTCTATCATATTGTCTTTTTCTTTTCAATGTTGCCTTTTACTGACTATTTGATTTGTACAAAAAAGTGATTAGACAATTATGCAAATTATCAGATTTATTCTTTTTAATCATAGAATCTGCTGTTAATCGCATAATTTTTAACGACATAGGTATTTACTTTGAAACCAAGAAAAAAAGACTTCATGAAATGAAAGTAACCTTTCCAGAAGTCTTTTCATATTATCACTGCACACTTTAGTGTTCTAACATGTTCTCTATAAAAATCTGAATGTGTCAAGTAAGGGACAAAAATCAGAATTTTTTGCCCTCTTTAATAAATTCTAAAATATTGACATGATTTATTCCGTTTCTCTTCTGTAGCAAGTAGTCTGTTGTCACAACATACTTGGCAAAATTATCTCTAATCATTTCTAATGGTCTATATTCTCTATCCTCAGTCTGTTTACTCTCATTTATTGTATACGCAACCTGTACATAAGAATAATTCTGTTCCGTATCTCTTAGAATAAAATCACACTCCAGTTTACCAATTCTTCCAACACTTACAGAATAATTCATTCCCCTGGAATATAAATATACCATATTTTCCAGTGCCGGACCGTAATTGATACGATTATCCGTATTAAAAGCAAAATAGAAAGATGTATCTGCCAGATAATACTTTTTCTCGCCACTCAGAGATCTCTTGGATTTCATATCAAATCGGTCGCATTTATAAAGAATTTTGGCGCCAACCAACGCGTCGATATAACGCTTCAAGGTAGCACGCTGTACAGACAACCCCACCTTCTCTAATGATTGCTGAAGGCTTTGTATACTCATAGTCGCGCCGTAGTTATTTATAACGAAACCTCGAACGGCTTCAAAAACCTCCACATTACGAATCTTAACTCTTTTCTTTATGTCTTTTTCAAAAATCTCTTCTATTACAGATTTTACATATGCCTGCTTTTCTTCTGCAGTATCAAATCTAACTGTACGAGGAAAACCACCTTCTCTAAGAAAATTATCCAATTCAATATTCATATTTTTATCTACAGGTTTTTGATAAAATTCTTTCATCAAAAGATATTCATTGAAATTGAGGGTAAAAAGTTCAAACTCAACATATCTTCCCGTAAGCTTTGTCGCCAACTCTCCGCTTAACAAATATGAATTTGAACCGGTAATAAAAATAGAATAATCTCCGTCATTTCTGAATGCATTGATAATTTCTTCAAAATTTTCAATATTTTGGATTTCATCCACAAATAAGTATTTCGTTTCCTTTGTAATCGATAATTCATCTACTATCTTTTCAAACTCGTCATCTGTTTTAATTTTTCTATATTTCCTTGAATCAAGATCAATATATATAATACACTCTTCTCTGATACCGGACGCTATAAGTTCATCTTTTATCATCTCCATAAGGCTTGATTTACCACACCTTCTAACACCGGTGATAACTTTAATGATATCCGTATCGTGGTAAAATCCTCTAATCTTTGAAAGATACTGTTCTCTAAGAAATAATTCCATACTTTTCACCTCTTTCCATTATAAGTATATCTGAATTTTATATGTTTAACAACACATTTTTTGTGCAAACTCCAAAAAATGTGTCGTTAAGCAATCGTTTTTTCCTATTTATATTATATTTTTATTCTTCTTGTAGATTCGAAATCTTCAGCTTATTCACGAATTTTCAAAATGTATATATTACTTCTTAACGTTTTATCAAAAAGTTCGTTTTGGATAATTTGCGAAATTTCATTTTTTTATATCAAAAAAGACTTCATGAAATGAAAGTAACCTTTCCAGAAGTCTTTTCATATTATCACCGCATACTTTAGTGTTCTAACATGTTCTCTATAAAAATCGCATATCCTTTTGTGGGATCACTTACCAAAACATGTGTTACTGCACCGATAATTCGCCCATTTTGAATCACAGGACTGCCACTCACTTACGTATCCTTCCTCAATATTCCCAAATATTCCTCATACGCAAAAACCCTATTTCTTGCAGCATTGGTTGTCTCCTGCAAAATACCAAGTTCCACAAGCTTCTTCACAGCCGTAGCTGCTGTATTATAACTAATATCTAATTCTTTTGCAGTTCTCTTAATATCAATAATCGGATACTGTTCGATATAATCAAACACAGCCCTTAAATTATCTTTACTTCTAGTCGTTTTGGGAAGTTTTTCTATATTTGCATCATGCAGTGCGGAAAGCTGACGGATTGCTTCCAAAGAATCCGATGCTGCTTTACTTACCGCCTCCAAAAAGAATCTTATCCATTGTTCAAAGTTTCCACTTCTTCTAACTTCACTAATTCGATCATAATATTCTATCTGGTTCTTTTTCAAAAAATACGATAAATAAATCACCGGATTAGCAAGCAATCCCTGCTCCATCAGATAAAGGAGTATCAAAAGTCTTCCGATTCTTCCGTTGCCGTCCAAAAACGGATGAATTGTTTCAAACTGATAATGAATCAATGCAACTCTAATCAATGGATCATGATCTGTATTCTCATTAATATATTTCTCCAAATCAGACATGGCATCTTGCATATCCTCTACATTTGGCGGAATATATCTTGCATCTTTTAATGAACAGTTGGCCGGCCCAATCCAATTCTGAGAATGTCTGAATTCTCCCGGAGTTTTATCCTGTCCGCGAACATTCTCCATTAACACTTCATGTATTTCTCTTATTAATCTGCAACACAAAGGTAATCTTTCCAGACGTTTCAATGCATACTGTGTTGCTTTCACATAATTAATAACATCTGAAACGTCAAGATTTGCATTTGCTTCCACCTCTGGATCTAATACATCATCAAGAGTACACTGTGTGCCTTCTATTTGTGAGGAAATCAATGCTTCTTTTCTAACATACATTGAGATAAACAAATCTGCATTGGAAATCAACTGTGATGCAGTATCAAGTTTTACAAGTTGTTTATTTGCATCTACTAAAAGTTTTACAATTTCCTCATCCATTTCAATTTCCGGCATAGGTGGTAATGGATTTGGTTTAAAAGATTGATAAGTAGCCTCTCCTGTTAAATTGTCAACATATATTCCTGCTCGATTCATATATTTTCACCTCTTTTTGAAATAACTACATTCATTATACCCATTTTATTTCAAAAAGTCATTAGGTTTTTGAAATAATGGTGCTTATTTCAGCAACCCACCATGGAAATAACACTCATACACTTTTTCTTCGCACCAATAAATCTCTTCCTGTCCCTGAAACCAACTAATATCTCCCGACACTTTGCACTTATAGGTGTATTCGCCTGCCTGATAATATTCGGGTCCCCGATAGGGCATTTTAAAATCCGCATTTCTGAGGGCTTCCTTCAAAAAATTACCGCTGAATTTTTCTGAAAGAACTCTGCCCATGTAATTCATGGCATAAACTGCCTTTCCGCTTTTCCACACTGCTTCTTCTCCGGCGAATTGCTCTCCGCCCACATAAGTGTCGTGATAAACAAATTCACCGTTTTCATATCTGTAATCATGAGAATCTAATCTTGTTGATGATGTTTCATTCATAAAAGCTGCATAAGTATTCACGTTTGCCTCCAAGCGGAAGCTGATAATTTCATTTATGTGGCTATGCTCTGAAGATGCGGGAATCACCTCGCATTCCTGCTCCTTTACCAGATAATCCACCGACACGTTCATCATATTACTAATTTGTATTAGATTCATAATATCCGGATAGGTCTGACCGGCCTCCCACTTTGCTACTGCAATCCGGGATACATTCAATTGTACAGCCAGTTCTTCCTGGGTGTAACCTTTATTTTTTCTTAGAAGCTTTAATTTTTCCGAAAAGTTCATAGTGAAATCACCTCCAAGACAAAGATATCATATTTTTCGCGTTATGGATATAAAGTGACAGTTACTTATTTGTTACTTTTGGGATACACCTACTATCTTAATATTAAAATAAATAAATGGTATATTATCGCTTATCTTCTATTCCGGGCAAATAAAAAAGTGGTCGAATTCGACCACTTTCAACTCCTGTCCGGCTTGGACTCAATGCTCCAGCATGTTTTCTATAAAAATCTGAATGTGTCAAGTAAGGGACAAAAAAATTATAGCATTGACATTCTCTTCAAAACTATGTATTATTTAAAACAAGAAATGGGTTTTACGACCGTACAGTTTTTACTCAAGCGGGCTACTCGTTTCTTTTTTTGTTCTCAAAAAATCGTATAAGTATAATTTCCCATCTTCATCGTGCCTTACTAACATTCTTAATTTATAAATGTTATATCTTTGAACTTCTCCCATATCATTATAAACCGGCAATGCCAACCTGGTATCATAACGATACCAACCATATTTTGCTTTATCACCATGTTTATTTTTATAATCCACAGAAAAAGATTTATTATCTGCTATCTGAATCAGTTCGCTAATCGCCACTGCAGCATTCGCTTTCGCTTTTAAATTTGGTCCTTTTAATACTGTTTTATCTTTCCCATGTGCAAACTCATCCGGAAAATCTTTTCCAATATAAATTTTTTCCGCCGTTTCACTAATTTCATAGTATTTTCCAATGTATTCTTTTAGATATATTTCAATCTCATTCCATTCTTCTATCGTCTTTCCTTTAAAACGCAGATCATTAATCAAAACTATTCTTTTACCTGTTGGTTCTGTAATGATGGTTATATTATTATTCAATGATTTCTCCCCCCATGCACTTAGTCCTCTTCCATTTTCTTCTTTAATTCTTCATATTTCAGCTGGTATGCAATTAGTCTTGGAATATACTCAGGTGGCTTTCTACGCCCTGCCTCCCAATCCTCTATTGTTCGAAGCGGAATGCCAATATATTCTGAAAATTTTTTTCTGTTTAATCCTGTTTGAATTCGGAGTTCTTTTATTTCATTTTGAATATCCATATATTTATTCCTCGTATGTTGTCATTTTTTATAGTATATCACGCAAGTCATAACAACGCAATGCGTGGTTTTGATATTTGTGAAATAATGACATAAAACAATAGTAGCCATCACAAAGAATCTACTTTGTAATGGCTATATGTATAGTTTTATTAATACTTTCAATTGTCCTGTTCCTGCACCCTCAAGCCCTGGGACAAACTTTTGAATTTTAATTTTTCACATTCTTCTACAAATCATACTTGCTGATTTTTTTCCTATCATTTTCATACTTCTTATACGCTACTTTACTTTTTTCGCCGTCTCTTCTTCCGCGTTTCCTCTTCTATAAAAGCTTTTCTTTTCAGTTCTTCTTCCCTGAGTATTTCTATGTAAATTGTGTGATGCACACAACTCGCCCCCACAGAGCAAACTGCCATTCCTACACCGATTAGTAAATCAATTCCATTTGTCTTATTTGTCTCATTTGTCAAAGAAATCGCTGTTATTGTCTTTCCAAAAATATTTTGCCCTGTGGAAACATAAATATGTCCCATGATGGGCGTGACTTTGTTGTAAATTGTAGCCGATACTTCTGCATCGGCACGTTGATTGCTCTCTACCCCCACATACTCGATATGATACTTATACTCTGGCCCCTTTGTAGCATAAGTTCGCTCCTTGTGCATCTGTGACACATACGCCTCTTCCACTGTTTTAGTATGCGGCAATATACAGGTTCCTGCCCCCCAGCAAAACATTAACAACACCACAGAATAAATCACACAACGACTTATAATATCTTTTATTTCCGGAATCTCTATTGCTGTTTTAGCTATTATTCCCGCGAAATCAATACAGGATAAAACAAAGGCAATCACAATCAAAAGTGCTACAATGCCTGGCTGTAAGGGAAATTCAAAATTGGGATAAACAATCCACAATAACTTCAAAAAATATAACGGCAAACCCAGTATCAGAACACTAGCCTCTGCATCACTCGTCATACGATATGGCAAATGACACAAATAAAAAAGTTTTAGAGATAAGAAAAAAGCAAGCACTAAGCCAATCTGATAATTGACCAAAAACAAACCGCTTATGCATAGTAAACTTAAAATCAATACAATTCCGTGTTTTGCACATCGTATATATTTTTTCTTGCTTGATTCATTACTGTACATCACACTTCTCCTATATCTATCAATTTATCTGTTCTACACATCTGCATAGGCTATCCATTGTCTCCTATAACCGATAGAACTCCTCTTTTTTTCTGTTCTAAATATCTCTACTATCTTATCCTGCGATAAACATTGTTTTTTTCTCGCTATTTCTCTGAATATATTCTCACCATCAACTTCAAGTTTCCGAACTTATTATATCACACAGTACAACAATAATCTAATTAAAAGATACTTGTGTAAGCCTACTCCCTTCTGGCAACTCCGTGCAACATTCGCAATCCGCTTCGCTACTTGCTCATGTACGGCTTTCGCCTTGTGTTCCACTACACAATTGAGAAATGCAGCTCGATTCCGCCGTATGTCTCCATATAATACGTCCATGCCACTCGTAACCGTGCAGCATTCGCAATCCGCTTCGCTACTTGCTCATGTACGGCTTTCGCCGTATGTTGGTACATCGAAAAAGACTTCATGGCAAGCAAGCTTTCCAGAAGTCTTTTTCTCGTCCCACCGCACGGACTCAATGCTCCAACATATTTTCAATAAAAATCCCATACCCCCTGGTCGGGTCATTCACCAGCACATGTGTCACCGCCCCAATAATCTTCCCATCCTGAATAATCGGACTGCCGCTCATTCCCTGTACAATTCCTCCACTATAATCCAGAAGTTCTTTATCAACCACTTGAAACTCAATCCCCTTTTTATGGTCTTCCGTATTCATGTGAAGGGCTATGATCTCTATCTCATATTTTTTCCCTTCCTCTTCCAAATCGGAATAAATGTACGCCTTTCCTTTCAAAATATCCTGCTTATAAGCAATTGGCATAGGTTTTTTTAATTCTCCAAGAGAAGTCAAATCGGTTAATGTTCCGGAAACCCCATGCGAGGTGTTTGTTTTGATATCTCCTAACAGATTTTCCTCCCGATATTCAATTACACCGGACAATTCACCCGGAACCCCTCTTGCACCATCACGAACAGATACAATGGATGCTTTATAAATATTCCCACACTCAATCTCTGCCGGCATCCCTGTATCACAATCATTTATGCTGTGTCCTAACGCAACAAAATTGCCCAAATCATCCATTACGGCAATTGTCCCGATTCCCTGCAGGCTGTCTCGTACCCAAATTCCCAATTTATATTCATTATCACCTGTCATCTGCGGCTGCACCACAGATATCAACTCTTTCCCATCTCTTCTTATTGTCAATTCCAATGCTTTTCCTGAAGATTCCTCAACTATACGAACAAATTCGCCTTTTTTACTGACAGGCTGACCGTTCACTTCAATGATATAATCTCCCGGTTCAAGAATATATTTACAGGGCGCAACACTAAAATTTTCATCAGTAATAAACTCACCTACATCTACCACCATAATTCCGTCCATCTTAACATAAAGCCCAACCGCATCCCCCATAGGATAAAGAACACTTGATTTACGTCCGACAATCTCGACGGTTTTATATGGCAGAAAGCCAAGCAGTTTCAAATCCGCTTCATACACTTCCCCTTCCTGTAAAAGAAAATGTTCTTCCTTCATAAAATCCACCTTCCGGTTTGGCACATTTACAGCTCCTGCCTCCAGAATTTCTCCCTCGCTTACAGAAATCCGATGAAGATCGCCCTGAAGAGGGAGATGAAGGTTGATGGCGCTGTCCTGATTGCTTTCTAAATATATACGGTTTGGTACAAGGGACCAAATATAAAGATATGTCAGAACCATTAGAATCCCCAATCCCAAGTATAACAAAGCATGTAAAATATATCGAATTTTCCTCATACTTCTCATCCCCCTTCAGTTCTTACATCACCATTATTTCTTGATTTTTAAATCTCAATTGATTATTTACACACAAAAAAAGAAGGACCATATCCCTTCTAAAAGAAATAATTGTCCTTCTTATTATGTGTCTGTTTATTCGATTTATGTATCGCTCATGCAATCAGTCAAAAGGAAAAATCATCCTTTCGCCTTGTTTCGCAATTCTTTGGCATTCTCCATGGCAGCATCACTTAACTCATCACCGCCAAGCATCCGTGCCAATTCAGCCAACAGACCGTTTTCGTCGGTTTTGATAATCTCTGTCTTCGTATAAGAATCCTCCTGCATTTTCACAATATTGTAATGTACATCTGCCATAGCTGCAATCTGAGGAAGATGTGTAATAGCAATAATCTGTCTGTCCTTCGCAAGAGTTCCCAGCATCTCCGACACTTTCCATGCCGTTTTTCCACTGATACCGCTATCAATCTCATCAAAAATAAGCGTATTGATTTCATCACGTCTTGCAGATATGGTTTTAATCGCCAACATAATTCGTGACAACTCACCACCACTGGCTACTGATGAGAGATTCTTAACCGGTTCTCCGGCATTGGTAGATATCATAAAAGTAACGGCATCTTTGCCATTCGGTCCGAAATCCTCTAATTCCGTAAAAGATACTTCAAAGGTTGCCTGAAGAAAGTTCAAAGCCAAAAGGGATTCCATAATCTCCTTGGAAATCTTTGCGGCTTCTTTTTTACGCATTTCTGTCAAATGCATGCTGTATGCCAAAAGTTCCTTTTCCAGTTCAGACTTCCTGGCAATCAGTTTCTCTCCTTCCTCAGACAAATTCTCCAAATACGCAATACGAGCTTTGGTCTCTTCACAATACGCAAGAACTTTTTTTACCGATTTTCCATATTTCATCATAAGATGATTATACAAATCAACACGTTCTCGAACCCATCTGCATTCCTGTTCATCAAACTCATTCCCATCAATATAATCAGAAATTTCCCTGGTTAAATACGTCAAATCCATATCAATCTGCTGCAGGCGCGTGCTAAATTCGTCCAGTTTTGCATCCACATTAGATATAGCATATATTTCACGAACGCAACGGCTCAAAGCATCCTGACAGGAAGAATCCGAATCCTTTAACAAATAAAGAATTGTGGAAAGACCACTCGTAATCTTTTCATGATTTTCAAGACGTTTTAGCCGAATCTCAAGTTCTTCCGGCTCCCCTTCTTTTAAATCAGCTTCTTCAATCTCATCCACTTCAAACCGGGCAAAGGAAAGCTCCCTCTCCCGTTCTGACTCAGACATCTGCGGCTGATTCAATTCCGATATCACTGCGGTGTATTCGCAATATTTCTCACGGTAATCAGAAAGAAGAGCATGAAAAGAAGCATCCCCGAAGGAATCCAATATCGCCAAATGTTTCTTAGGCTGTAAAAGACTTTGATAATCATGCTGACCGTAAACATCCAATAAAATCGGTGCCAGTTCTTTTAACTGGCTGACTGTTACGGTTTCGCCGCAGACTTTACATATGCTTCTGCTTGGCATAATTTTACGTTGTAAAATCAACTGGTTGCCTTCTTCCACAGGTAAATCCATGGATAGAACCGCGTTCTTTTGCGCCTCATTATCAAGCCCGAACACCAATTCCACCAAAGCGTATTCACAACCGCTTCGAATCATATCTTTATCTGCTTTGGCTCCTAAGACAAGATTAACAGACCCAAGAAGAACACTCTTTCCTGCGCCTGTTTCACCGGTCAATATATTCAGACCTTCTGCAAAATCAACCTCCACTTCGTCCATAAGAGCGAAGTTCTTAACATGTAAATGTAGTAACATAATGCCTCCTTTTTCGTTGCCCTCTCCCGACAAATCCACGATAAACGTTAAAAGGATGCTTGTATTAACTCGTTTATTTTATTTTTTATTGCTACAGCGTCATCAACCGTGCGAAGTGCTGCCATAATGGTATCATCACCTGCGATACTTCCGACAACTTCTTCAAATTTCATGGCATCCAGTGCTGCAGCTACCGCCATCGCCATTCCGCTAACGGTTTTGATTACCAGAATATTCTGGGCGGTTTCCATGGAAACCAGTCCTTCCGCAAAAATACGAATATACTTATCTCCCATGGGCTCAGTATTATTCTTCAGAAACACATACTTCTGTTTGCCATAACCATTGGACACCTTGGATAATTTCAATTCCCTGATATCTCTGGAAACCGTAGCCTGAGTAACTTTATATCCGGCTTCCCAAAGTCGTTTCACAATCTCTTCCTGGGTATCAATATCGTATTTTTCAATTATATCAATAATAGCCTGTTGTCTAACCTGCTTCATGTTTTATTCCTCTCTGAGTTTCCTGTGTAAGGTTTCCAAAAAGCTTAGCTGACTCAAACGAATCAATGTTACCGTCTTATCAGACTTAGAAACCACAACCCGGTCACCTGCCATCAGTTTTACACGATTACTTCCGTCAAAATTTACTTCAATAATCTGTTCCACATCTGCTTCATGAGGGGCTAAAATATTAACCGCCACTTCGTCCTGTGCCTTCAAAACAAAACTTTTGCTTAACATGGTGTGAGGACAAATCGGTGTCACCAGCATAATGTCCGCTCCCGGCTCAACCAAAGGGCCTCCTGCCGACAAATTGTATGCGGTAGAACCTGTAGGCGTAGCAAGAATCACACCGTCCGCCTTATAATTCTTAAGTGTTTTGCCGTTTACAAGAATTTCATAGCAAAGCACCTGCAGAGAACCGCCACGCGTAATCACAATATCATTTAAAGCCTCTTCCTCGCAGATTTTGACACCGCCCCGCATAACATAACCGTTTAACATCATGCGGTCTTCCATCTCAAACTCATTGTTACACAATGAATCAATTGTTTTTTCAAAATTCTCTTTTTCTACCTCGGCCAAATATCCCAAGTGTCCTAAATTAATGCCAAGAATCGGAATGTGGGAATTGCCGATACGCTTTGCCACTCGTAAAATAGTTCCGTCGCCGCCTAAAACAACCGCGCAATCATAATTGCCGACTTTTTCCAGTAAAATATCATCTTCTCTTTTTTCGAGAACAATCACATCCACGTAACACCCTTTTTCAACCAAATAAGCTTCAACCCGATTTGTAAAAAATAACCCCTTATCCTTTTGTGCATTAACAATCAACAGAAAATTATGCATATATATTCCCCTTTTTATCAACTACAGCTCACAGTGAGAATTCTCTACCGTTTCACGGATTTTGGCAATCCATTCCGCAGATAAAACAGATTCCCTCTCTTCATTCTTCCTTGCCGGCTTCTGAATATATGCCAAATACTCAATATTACCTTCCGGTCCGCGAATGGGTGAAAAATCAAGATCCAAAATATCAAATCCCATTTCAAGAATTGCCCCAAGAACAGATTCCACAACCTCAAGATGAACACTTTTTTCTCTTACAACACCTTTTTTCCCAACCTTTTCTTTCTCAGTTTCAAACTGAGGTTTGATAAGGCATACCATTCTTGCACCCTCTTTTAACAAAGCAAAAGCGGGTGGTAATATTTTTTTAAGAGAAATGAATGAAACATCCACGGAAGCAAAGTCTAGGTCATCCTGAATATCTTCCCTCACCATATAACGGAAATTCGTCTTTTCCATACAAACAACTCTGGGATCATTGCGAAGCTTCCATGCCAGTTGACCATGCCCCACATCCACGGCATAAACCTTTGCTGCACCATTCTGAAGCATACAATCGGTAAAACCACCGGTTGAGGCTCCTATATCCATACAAACCATGTCATCAAACCTAAGATTATGCTTCTCAATCGCTTTCTCCAATTTCAAGCCGCCTCTGCTGACATATTTCAAAGTCGCTCCGCGCACTTCCACTTTGGAAGTTTCCTCTTCAAAAAGATCTCCGGCCTTGTCCTCTTTCTGGTCATTGACATAAACAATGCCGGACATAATATATGCTTTGGCTTTCTCTCTGGATTCTGCCAGTCCTTTTTTTACCAAAAGAACGTCTAAACGTATCTTCATCGTGCAACTAACCTTTCAACTTATCAAGAATTCTTAAAGTAACAGATTCTTCGTCCATCTTAAGTTCCTTAAGAAGGATATCTACACTACCGTGTTCCACATAAATATCCGGTACGGTCACTGTAACAAGATCGGCATCCGTTTTCAGGGAATCCATGTATTCTCGAACCTTTTCTCCGAAACCGCCGCTGGCAACATTCTCTTCCAGTGTCACCAACAATTTATGTGAATCAACCGCCTCTTTAATCATATCTTTATCAATGGGTTTCACAAAGCGAACATTCACAAGACTGGAAGAAATCCCCTTGGATTCCAGATTCTTTTGCACTTTAAGAGCAATGGGCACCATACTTCCTACCGCAAGAAGTGCAACTTCTTTTCCTCTGAATATCCACTCGCTTTTTCCTAATTCAATGGGATTACGATGTTCGTAAAGTCCTTCAAAAGCCAATCCTCTGGGGTAACGAAGTGCAATGGGACCATCATGTGTTACCGCAAACTTCAACATGTCAGAAAGTTCCCATTTATTTTTGGGCGACATAATAGTCATATTGGGCATAGATGATAAATAGGACAAATCAAAGATTCCCTGATGGGTCTCTCCGTCGCTGCCCACAATGCCGGCCCGGTCAATTGCAAATACAACCGGAAGATTCTGAATACAGACATCGTGCATAATCTGGTCATATGCTCTCTGTAAAAAAGAAGAATAAATTGCCACAATGGGACGAAGTCCGCCCATTGCCAGCCCGGCCGCAAAGGTTACAGCATGTCCTTCCGCAATTCCTACATCAAAAAAACGGTCGGGATACATATTCCGAAAACGTTTCAATCCTGTACCGTCAGGCATGGCCGCAGTAATTGCAACCACATCAGGATTCCTGTCACCTAACTTACACATAACCGTAGAGAAAATATCCGTATAATTAGGGTTTGTCCGCTTCTTTGCGGGAAGTCCCGTAAGAATCTCATAAGGCTCCGTTCCGTGAAATCTGGAAGGGTGACGCTCTGCAGGAAGGTATCCGTAACCCTTCTTTGTAAGCACATGCACAAGAACAGGCTCCTTACAACGCTTCGCCTCTTTAAAAGCCTTCATCATATCCCCGATATTATGTCCGTCAACAGGACCTAAGTAAGTAAGTCCCATCTCTTCGAAATACATGCCGGGAATCACAAGCTGTTTAAAACTACTCTTTGCCCGCTGAATACGATAAATCATATTTTTACCCTGTTGTGTGGTTTTCAACCGGGTTTTAATCTCATCTTTCAAATCGATATATGCCTCTGTCGTGCGAATCTGACTAAGATACCTGGATACTCCACCCACATTCTCTGAAATGGACATATTATTATCGTTTAACACAATGATTAAATTGGTGTCGGCTTTGCCGGCATTATTTAACGCTTCATAGGCCATACCGCCTGTCAAAGAACCATCGCCGATAACCGAAACCACCGTATTTTTTTTACCCTGAAGGGTACGTGCCATGGCGATGCCGAGTCCTGCGGAAATAGAGGTCGAACTATGACCTGTATTAAATGCATCGCAGTCACTTTCTTTGGTTTTGGGAAAGCCACTCATACCGCGAAACTGACGGAGATGGTCAAAACCATCCTTCCGTCCGGTAAGTATCTTATGCGTATACGACTGATGTCCTACATCCCAAATCAGCTTATCCTCAGGAAAATCAAGACATAGATGAAGTGCCATGGTAAGTTCCACTGTCCCAAGATTAGGTGCCAGGTGCCCGCCTGTCACACTTATTTTTTCTATTAAAAATGAACGTATTTCATCTGCGAGGTCATCCCAATGTTCTTTGGGAATTCTCTTGATGTCATTCGGTTTTTCGATTCGTTCCAAATACATGGCTAAACCTCCCTGCCATTATTATATATTTGTCCGTATATATTTACTTCTTACGTTCCACAAGACTTAAAATTAAATTCTTCAAAAAGGGATTATTTCCGGGAAGACGGTCTAATAATTCAATCGCCTCCTTGGATAAGTCACGCTGATCCTGCATCGCCTTTTCAAGTCCTTCCAAAGTAACGTAAGTAATCTTTTCATTCTTTGCATCACTTCCGATCGGCTTCCCGAGAACTGCCTCATCGCCAATCTGATCAAGAATATCGTCCTGGATCTGGAATGCAACGCCAACACAACGTCCTATTCGCTCCATTGCAACAATCTCATCAGGATTTGCACCTGCAATAATTGCACCAACCATAAGCGCTGCCTCAATGAGCGCTGCAGTTTTATTCTCATGAATATAAAGGAGTTCCTCTCTTGCAACCGTATCCTTCTTTTCTGCCTCAATATCAGCAGTCTGTCCGCCAATCATACCGTCAATCCCTGCTTTGCATGATAAAATATAGGATGCATGAGCTTTCCTTCGTAAAAGATTAATATCTTCTTCATTCATGACTTCTACTGTGACAAGTTCAAAAGCCCTGTTTAAAAGAGCATCCCCTGCGAGAATGGCGCAAGCCTCATCAAAAGCCTTGTGTGTAGTAGGACGGCCTCTTCTCAAATCATCATCATCCATTGCAGGTAAATCATCATGAACAAGTGAATAGGTATGTATCATCTCAAGAGCACACATAAAAGGTGCAATACTCTCCAAATCCTCTCCGCCAAACAAACGGAAGGATTCCATCATCAGCATGGGACGAAGCCTCTTTCCTCCTGCCAGAAAACTATAATTCATAGCCTCAATGACTCTTTTTTGGTATCCTTCTCCCCTAGGAAGAAAGGGCATAATAAGAGAAACAGTCTCTCCCACGCGTTTCTCTAATTCCAACTCAAAATTATTCATGAAACACCTCCGTGCCGCCGTCACCCATGAGCTTAAGCACTTTCTTTTCCACTTTATCTATTTTATCATTACATTCCTTCACCAGCTTCATTCCCTCGCTGTAAGTGTTGAATGCATCCTCAATTCCTATATCATCACGACTCAATGTCTCAAGAATGGTATCTAACGCCTTAAAGTCCTGTTCCAATGTACTCGTTTTAGCTGTTGCCATTTGATTTCACTCCTTTATCTACAGACAAAACCGAAACTTCGGCCACACCGTCCTTCATACGCAATAACAGTTCATCCCCCTCTGAAAGACCGGAGACGCCGGAACATCTGACACCGTCTTTTCCGGAAACATAAGCCATTCCGCTGCTTAATTTTTCAAGAGGTGATTGCGCCTTCATTCTCTCAATATACAGCTCCATCTGCTTTCTTTTATGGGAAATAACCTGCAAAATTTCTGTCTGAAGCCGCTCTTCATAGTGGACCAGTTCCATGCGTTGCTCTTTTACCTTGGAAAGAGGCGCAGAACGATGCAAACGATCACTGTAAAAAGATAACTTCATCTTCACTATCCTAAGATGCTCCTGCATTCTTCTCTGAAGCATCTGCTCACAGGAAGAGATACGACTGAAAAGCTCTTCTATATCACATACCGCCAGTTCTGCCGCAGCAGAAGGTGTAGGAGCTCGTAAATCCGACACAAAATCCGCTATGGTAAAATCAGTTTCATGACCTACAGCTGAAATGACGGGAACTTCACATTGAAAAATCGCATGTGCAACCATCTCATCATTAAAGCCCCATAAATCCTCCATGGAACCGCCTCCACGACCAACAATAATCACATCGACACCGTATTTCTCTAATTGCTCTATTCCCGCAACTATACTTGCCGGCGCTTCCTCCCCCTGTACAATGGCTGGTGCAATAATTAATTCAATATAAGGATTTCTTCTCTTGGCAACGGAAATAATATCCCGTATCGCGGCACCGGTTGGTGCAGTAACAATCCCTACTCTGCTCACCAGTTCCGGAATAGGACGTTTATATTCCTCATCAAACATTCCCTGCGCGGAAAGCTTCTTTTTGAGTTCTTCAAACGCAAGAAACAAATCCCCTTCGCCATCACGCTCCACGGATTTGACATAAATCTGATATTTACCATCTCTGACATAGGACTCTACACTTCCTCTGACAATCACTTTATTCCCGTCTTCCAAACGGAAGGAAAGAGTTCTTTTATATGTGGCAAAAAGGACACAGGCTATCGCCGCACCCTCTTCTTTTAACGTAAAATATATATGGCCGGTAGAATGATACTTACAATTGCTTACCTCTCCGCGTATGGAAATATCATGTAAAAGATAATCCTGTGCAAACATATTCTTAATATATTGGTTCACCTGGCCAACCGAATATACGCTTCCCATCAAATGCCTCACTTCTTATTTCGCAAACTTTGCTAAAATTCCGTTTACAAAAGAAAATGACTCATCCTGACCAAATCTCTTGGCAAGTTCAACCGCTTCATTGATTGCCACAGCCGCAGGAACCTCATCATCATAGAGAAGTTCGTATACCGCAACACGAATAATGGCAAGCTCAACCTTACCCATTCGATCCGTATTCCAACCAACAGCTTCTTTGTTGATTCGTTCATCAATTTCAGGAAGTTTATCCATTAAAGAATCAAATCTTGCAGATATAATTCCCTGCTCCTTATCAGAAGCAGGCTTCGCTGTTTCATTATCCTCATCTGCGTCGCGGAATTCTTCAAAATAAATCGCAATCTGCTCAGGCATCTCTTCCAAGGAATTAAATTCCGTCATAAAAACCAACTTAAATAACTGCTCACGCTGTTCTCTTTTTCCCATAATTTTCTCCATCCGAATTACATCTTATCAATATGTCATACAATCACGAAATGCCTCCCTGAAAGAGGGAGACATTCGAAATACTTTATTCACTCTTCGGTACGCTTACGGAAGAAACACGGACATTTACATCCACTACTTCCAAGCCGGTCATCGTTTCAATAGCAGTGTTAATCTTCTCCTGCACTTTCTGGCACACTTCCGGGACATTATATCCGCTTAATATACCAATAGAAATATCTACCTTAGCCTGCTTGCCGATAATATCAACGCGAACGCCTTTGGTAATCTTACGACCACCCATCTTGGTCAAGAAGTCATCTGCCTTCTGTTCATGTCCGAGAACACCCTCGACCTCTGACGCTGCAAGAGCAGCAATTGCAGGAATTACATCATCTGCGATCTTCAATGAACCAATTTTTGAATTCCCATCTTTTGCCATATACTGTTTCCTCCTGTTGGTTTATGTCAAAATGATACACAAAAAATTATACCAAAATAAGTTTCTTTTGCATAGTCCTATCTTATATGAAATTGCACTTCTTATCATTTATTTGATAATATTAAAGGTATATAAATTGTCATTCTCTTTATAATAGATTTGAGAACCCGAGAAAGAATAATACTTATTCACATTGCCTTCCTCAAACAGATAACGTTTGGTTTCCAAATAAGTCAATTCATCTGCACATTTCACCGCGATGCTTCCCGATGCCATCATCGACGCATTTAGAAAAACCTTTTCGTAAGAGTTGTGGTTAGCCGTTTCTATATACATTCCCTCTTTATTGTAATAACATGCACTTGTAAAAACACACCGGGGCATAGGAACAGAACTCTCAATGGTATGTGTCCGTAACAACTCATCCGTGGTGATACACATATAATCATAATTGATAATTCCGGGCATGTCTGAATAGGAAGTATCCGCCATGGTAAGATCTACATAATAATATGCACCCCCTACCCTGACTAAATTCCATGCATGACCTTCCCCTTCTTTCACACTTCCGATTACAACAGAGGAATTCACACCTACTTCATTTAACAGATACTGGAATGCCCTGGCATATCCAAGGCAAACCGTTTTTCCTTCAAGCGCAACGGAACAAACGGTCTGATTATATGAAGCTTCTTCATCGTATTCCGTGGTGTAATATATATATTCATAAATATATTTCACCTTATCATATTCCGAAGCACCGAAAGGAATTCCTGCAAGAGCATTTGTGGAATACTCATTAATCACGCTCTGCAACTCTACTGCCTGTTCAAAGCTCATGTTATAGATAGGCTTAAAACGAATTCTAATAACATTATCACCTAAAACATCCCGAATATACTCGTATCCGTCATGATAGAAAAATTCGGCACTATCAACATAAACGCATTCACCGACATACTTCACATCATCAAAATCAACACAGCATAACGGAATATCCGTTGCATAATTACCGATAATCAGATAAATTTCGGCATAAAGCTGTTTCAAATCATCCGACAGGGTATCATAAGCATAACGTCCTTCCATCTGCTTCATGGTATTTAATATGGCCAGGTTTGTCAATCCTGCATCCTGACGTTTTTTCCAGTCTGTCAAAGCTAAATGCGCATCCATATGCAACCCTTCCGCTTCGCCTTCAGGATTTGCAACTGCCTCCTCTTTCTGACTTAACTTATAATCGGAGGACAAAAAACTTGCAAACAAATCCTGTTTTCCTTCTCCTGCGATGCCTTCCGGATTCTCTTTGCGTTCTCCGATATTCAGAATAAGCAGCATTCCAATCATGAATGCACAAAAAAGAGTAAACACAACGCACAAGGCAACCTTTAGTACATTAGATTTAGTATCCATAAACTCCTATTCACGACCGAACTCCGAAAGAACCAGTCCATCGTTGCGGTCCAATGTCATGCCGACACTCCATGCATTAATAAACAGTAACAAAGGATTTCCTCTCATATCCTTCACTTTCTTCATATCAGAGGTTCCCACAATCTTAGCAACATCAATATCCTTACTTTCAATCCAGCGGATATGCTCATAAGGAAGAGGTTCCAGCTTAATATCAACATTATATTCGTTCTCAAGACGATACTTTAATACTTCAAACTGAAGCACGCCTACAACGCCTACAATAATCTCTTCCATACCGGTATTAAACTCCTGGAAAACCTGAATTGCACCTTCCTGGGCAATCTGGGTAATCCCTTTCATAAACTGCTTACGCTTCATGGTATCTACCTGACGTACTCTGGCAAAATGCTCCGGTGCAAAGGTCGGAATCCCTTCGTAGGAAAACTTGTTAGACGCCGTACATAACGTATCTCCGATGGAAAAAATACCGGGATCAAAAACACCAATAATATCACCTGCATAAGCTTCATCAAGAATCTTACGCTCACTGGCCATAATCTGTTGCGGTTGCGAAAGACGCATGCTCTTCTTTCCCTGCATATGATATACTTCTTTGGTTGCGTCAAACTTTCCGGAACAAATTCTCATAAACGCAATTCTGTCACGATGCGCCTTGTTCATATTCGCCTGAATCTTAAATACAAATGCTGAGAATTCATTGGAAACAGGATCAATCATACCGCAATCCGCCTTACGCGGAAGAGGATTGGTTGCAAGTTTCAAAAATTCCTGCAAAAAGATTTCAACGCCGAAATTCGTTAATGCAGAACCAAAAAATACAGGAGTTAATTTACCTGCACGAACTGCCTCCAGATCAAAATCCACACTGGCACCATCCAATAATTCAATCTCATCAGTCAGTGTCTGATATGCCTCTTCTCCAATAGCATTTATAAGCGCTGTCTCCTCTGACAGGGGAACAACTTCAGTAACACCTTCCTTGGTTCCCTTCTCTGTGTCAGAGAACATAACAACCTGCTTTTCTTCTCTGTCATAAACACCTTTAAAAGCCTTACCGCTTCCGATGGGCCAGTTCATGGGACACGTGGCAATTCCCAGCTCTTTCTCAATTTCATCCAACAATTCAAACGTATCATTGGCATCACGGTCCAATTTATTAATGAATGTAAAAATAGGGATACCGCGCATACCACAAACTTTAAAAAGCTTTCTTGTCTGGGCCTCAACACCCTTGGATGCATCAATCACCATGACTGCCGAATCGGCTGCCATAAGGGTTCTGTAGGTATCCTCCGAGAAATCCTGATGCCCGGGAGTATCCAGAATATTGATACAGAATCCGTCATATTCAAACTGAAGAACTGAGGAGGTAACGGAAATACCTCTTTCCTTCTCAATTTCCATCCAGTCGGAAACCGCATGTCTTGCTGTTGCTTTTCCTTTCACACTACCTGCCAGATTGATGGCTCCACCATATAAAAGGAATTTCTCTGTTAATGTTGTTTTACCCGCATCGGGGTGTGAAATAATCGCAAATGTACGTCTGCGATTTACCTCATGTTTCAGGTCACTCACTTACTTCTCCTCCGTAACACTTTATCCTATAAAATAATGGTTATTCAAACCGCATTTCTATCAATATTCTACCCTGATTAAAGCAGGGATCTGGCGCCTAAATCCTCATTGATTCCAAGCCATTTAAGTACCGTTGCGGCAATATCCGCAAAGGTATCTCTGGTGCCGAGATTTCCGCTTTTAACCTTTGCGCCGTACATTACCACCGGCGTATATTCTCTGGAATGATCCGTTGATACGGTATATCCGGGATCACAGCCGTGGTCAGCCGTAATCAGCAACAAGTCATCTTCCCGCAGCTTACTCATAAACGCAGGAAGACGTCGGTCAAATTCACTTAATGCTTTGGCATAACCGTCTACATCATTACGATGACCGTAGAGCATATCAAAATCCACAAGGTTAACAAAGCAGAGACCTTCAAAATCTCTTTCCATCCATGCCGACATTTTGTTCATTCCGTCCTCATTTGAGGTCGTATAAACATATTCACTGATTCCTTTACCGGCAAAAATATCATTAATCTTTCCCACTGCCAAAACCTGCAAATCGTTGCGCACAATAATATCCAGCATGGTATCCGCAGGGGGCTGAAGTGAAAAATCATGTCTGCGTGAAGTTCTCTCAAATGCACCCGGGGAGCCGACAAACGGCCTGGCAATTACACGGCCAACACCGTGTTCTCCCTGCAAAATCTCTCTTGCAATTCTGCAATACTCATACAGGGTTTCCACCGGAACCACATCTTCATGAGCCGCAATCTGAAAAACACTGTCTGCAGAAGTATATACAATTAATGCTCCCGTACGCATATGCTCTTCCCCGTATTCCTCAATTACCCGGGTGCCTGAATAAGGTTTATTACACAAGACCTTTCTTCCTGTCTTTGCTTCAAATTCCGCGATTACTTCCTGCGGAAAACCATCCGGATAAGTGGGCAGGGGACTCTTGGAAACATATCCTGCAATCTCCCAATGTCCTATGGTCGTATCTTTCCCCTTAGAAGCTTCTTTCATACGGCAAACCGCGCCTTTCATGGAACCGGTCTCATTGCAAACATTCACACCGTCAATCTGAAACAATCCCAATTCCTTCATATTCGGCATTGAAAAAAAACGACTTCGTGATACACTGGCAAGTGTATTGGTTCCTATATCATTATATTCCCCGGCATCGGGAAGTTCCCCGATACCAAAACTGTCCAAAACAACCAAAAAGACTCTCTTCATAAGTAAATTCACCGCCCTCTCTCAATTTCCAGTATGTATTGTATCATAAAAGAATGGAAAAAGCATCTTTTTTCTTTCTCAACCTCATTCCTTTTATCTGTAATGAATCATCCCCGAACCGGAGTGATTACGATTTTATCAGGTGAAATCCCTGTTTTACGCTGCACAATATCAATAATCTGGGCACACTGGGTATCGCTTAGCCCGTCACTTGCCACGCATACATCCACGGTATCATCCGTAATGCTTACGACTGCGTTGGTGAATCCTTTGGCCTCCAGAAGGATTTCAGCCGACATTTCTTTTTCAGAAAGTTCTGTTAATGCAATCATTGAGTTAATTGCTTCATTTTTCTGCTTTTCTGACAAGCCCGTGTTTTCCATCAACTCACGCAGGATTTCCTTGTTTTTGGCCCGTATCTGCTCCTTGGCAAGTCTGGCATCCGCCAAATTGCTGATTGCCGCCGCTGATGTAAAAACAGCTTCGCCGGGAATCTCATCAATTGATTCATCGTCATTATCATTAACTGCCACTTCCTGCTCATCATCCAAAGATTCTGTCTCGTTTTCTGCAAGAACGCCTTCCACGCCTTCACTGTCAACGCTTTCTGCCAGAAAAGCACTCAGACCTTCCGTATCAAATTCACTCATGGACAAATAATCCGAATCCACTTCCGAATATTCTTCATCCAAGCTCTCGATATCTTCCATGGAAATATCATAGATTTCATCCTCTGCCATTGCTGTTTCCGTAATCTCTCCTTCCGATTCTTTCCCGGCGAAATTAAAGTAACCTGCCAATGCAATCATAAGCGCCAGTGAAGCAATCATAATCTGATTTTTGCCAAAAATTTTTCTCATGTTTTTACTCCTTCTATTCAGATTGGGATTCATAATCCAAAGCGACTCCCTTAACTACTTTAATCTTATGAGGCTCTATGGAAAATAATGCCTCTATTACTTCGTTAATCAATAAAACCGTTTCTCCTTCTGCTCCATTCTCACAAACCACCAGAATTCCGGATGGCTTATCCTCTTCGGGGCCGAAACCTGCGTTTTTTACAGAACTGTTAATATATACGGAGACCGCTCCCACACCCTCAATTTCTGAGAGAACCTGCTCCAGATAAAGTTCTCTTGCAGTTTTTCCTTCCGCTGTGATAACTGCAGAATCTGTAAGCGTATTCTCTTCCCCGAAAAGATTCCCCGTATTTAAACCGTTTTCGGTCTTTTTATCACCCGTAGGAAAGAACAAAATCATAATAAGAAGACCTGTAATCACACAAAGTATCATCCATTCTTTAATGCTCATTTTTTTGATTTTAAGAATCAGCGCATGCAAATCAAATGTTTTCCTCATTTAACATTCCCCTTCTTTTATCATCACACTCTCTATCCTTCACTGCCCATCCACATCTCTTCCCACCACTGCATCCATCGCTCGTCGGTTTCCTGCCGCAACACCTCTGTAAAATCAGCATCGCTCCCTTCCGTCTGCATCTCCCACGCGTATGAATCAATAATTGTTTCAGTAAACGCTTTGGAATTCCCGGCATAATCGCCATGAAAAAACGAAATCAACGGCATGCACAAATAAAATGCAACCACCAGCGCAACCAACTGTCGAATGTATTTGTCATATTCCGTACCCGGCGTCAAATGTAGAATTATTGCTGCAAGGGTCAAAATAATTCCCAGTATTTTCATCCGTTCAAGAAATTCATCCATATCATCACTCCAATTCGTAAGTCTAAACCGCAACGCAAACCAGTGCGATAATAATCATAAAAACGGCCACAGCGGTAAACATGGTTTTTACAAGCATCATACAGGCCTCACAGATGCGCTCTAAAAGAATTGCAACGCCGGTATTTCCAAACAATCCGACAATTGCCGATATGCATTGCAACATAACAGCAAGAAAAAGAATTTTGACAACCGGCGCACAAATGATTAGAAGTAAGACGATCAAAAAAGCAATTCCAAGACCGTTTTTAATCAGGACTGCCGCACCTACCATATAGGAAGTCATACCTTCGGACAAATCTCCGATACCGGGTATTGAACCGAAGGTTTTATGAAATATCACAAGGTTCATGCCATCTGTCGCGGAATGAATCATTTTTTTGACCATCCCGACGCTTCCTACCACCAAAAATACAGCTTTGTTTATCCATCCGAATCCTTTGCGAAAAAGACGCAGCACCCCCTGCATATTGTCTTCTACCGTCAGTCCGCTCAAAAGGCTTAAATATGCATATCCTGAAATCAGCGGCATAATCAGTTCCGGAATCAAAACCTCCATGGCATACAGAAGAATGAAATTCAGCTGATAAAACCCGGCAGCAGTAAGAATTTCCCGGCTCATGGCCACGGCAATATAAAAATACGGAATCAGAATCTCCGTAACCCCCAGCATAAATTCAACCGCTTCCATTCCGGTCTGTGTCATGGAAAAAAACACTTTTAAAAGCACCAGGCCGGTACATAAATAGCAAAGAAAACCTGCCGCTTCTCCCACGGACTTCTCCCCGAACACACCGGATACTCCTTTTAATAAAGATACCAAAATCCCCAAAACCAAAAGAAGAAAAAACACCCCCGAGAAATCCGACACACTTTTTTCAAACGCTTCCGTTATCAAAGTTCCTAACTCTGACCAGAGGGAAGCATCATCCCCTTTTAAAAGAGAATCGAATACCAAAATGAATCGATCCCCCAGGGCCGGCATGAAGTCATTCAAATTGCTCTGCAACTGTGTATAATCCAGCCACTCAGCCATCTCTTCCCACTCCTTTAAGAAAACTGCTCCAAAGAATCAATAAAAGCTAACAATATGGGCATTCCCAGAATCAAAATGTATAGCTTTGCAAATATTCGTATTTGGGATGAAAGCGACGTAAACCCGCAATCTCTGCAAATTCCGGCCGAAAACTCGCATAGATAACTGATTCCCAATGCTTTCAATAACAACATGATTAGGGATGTTTGTCCTGTTCTTTCCAACAAAGCACTGATTTGGGACATGAAACCTGTCAACTTACCCAACGAAAGAATCAGCATAAAAACAGTTACCGAGCAGACTGCCGCCATTCCAAATGTTGCCCTGTGGCTTTTTAGCTCCAGCCCTGTCAAAGCTGCAAGAATCCCCAATGCAGCGATTTTAATCATATCCATACATGCAAAATCCTCCTTTTTACGCCTGATTATCTTTTATAAAGAAAACAGCGATTTAATGGTTTCAAAAAGATTGCTGATATAGGGTACAATCCAGGACAAAACCAGTATCAACCCGGCCAGACTTACCAAAAAAGACTGTTCTTCTCGCCCACTGTGTTTCAGAACCTGTCCTAAAATTGTAACAAGAACACCTACCGCCGCTATTTTAAAAATCATTCCGATACTCATCCAATCATCCTCCGGCTCACTGATTTCAAAGAAACAACAGACACAAAAGGCAGCCTGCAGAAATTCCGAGACAAAAGGAAAGTTTCGTTTTACGCTTTGCCTCCAAAAACATGTCCTGCCATATCCGGTCTAGTTCTTCCGTAACACCGGAAACAGCTTCCATGGGAATTTCCACATATGCACCGGTTCCAAACAGGGAACATCGTTTTATCACCGTAAGTTCTTTGAGCTTCACATAATCAATGATTTCTTCCACTGCCCGTTCCCAAAGAACGTGCAAAGGGAACTCTCGTCTTAATTCGAGTTCTTCATACATATTTTTAAATATGTTACAATAAGGTTTTTTGAGTGTAGTGGAGATTTCCAGACAACACTCTCCAAATGTCCGTCGTCCTTTTTCCATTTCCATTCTAAGACTGCTTAATATGTGCTTTATGTAGACCAACTCTTCCATTTTCCATCTGAATTCGCGCATCCATGCAAACGCATAGCCTACACAACCTGAAAACATAAGAATCATCGCAATTCCCTTCATCATAAACACTGTCTCTTTTCGCTATACTCTTTTTACACATTAATATCTTTCTTCAAACATTTTCCATCCAAGTCATAAACAGCAGCCCGATGTTCTGTTTCACACCCTATCGTATTTCTCACCTTATACAAAAGTATAATCCGTTCAAACCCTGTCACCCTGCACAAACTGCCTATGTACGGATGTTTATGCGGCAATGTGGCACAATCTCCATGCATGGTCGCAATAATCTTGCAACCATGACCAAAAGCAAGCCCTACTGCATCACAATCTTCTTTCGTGGCAAGTTCATCCAGCGCAATAATCTCCGGAGACATACTTCTTAAAAGATTTGTAATACCTTCCTTTTTAGGACAGTTCGTATACACATCCGAAGAGAAACCAAGGTCATTTTGCAGGATACCAAGATAGTCCGCCCCAAGTTCCCCTCGCTCGTCAACAACACCGATTTTATACGGAATCCGCTCATCCGCATCACTTGCCAGGCTTCTGATTAAATCCCGTAGTATTGTTGTTTTCCCCCACATAGGCGGAGAAACAATCAAAGTGGAACAAAACTCTTTCATTCCCAAAGCATTTTCGCGGAACAAATATGATAACAACGCTTCGGATGCGCCCTTTTTCTCATGGGCAATTCTGATATTCATACTACAGATATATTTAAGAGACGCTATTTCTCCATCTTTTAATACAACCTGTCCGACAACGCCGATTCTGTGTCCGCCTGCCACGGTAAAATATCCTTTTGTAAAAGCGTCCTGATATGCATAAAGAGAATAACGGCATAAATGGTTAATCCAAATATCAACTTCTTCTTCCGAAAGCACGTATGCTTCCGCCGGATTCGTGCATATTTCTCCTTTCCCACCGACATAAAAGAGCCCTTTATCCGTATAGACACTAAGCGGTTTCATTTTGCGTATCCGGATTTCATACAATTGGCCTTTCATCTTCAACAATTCCCTTGTAAAAGAATAGAATTCATTTGGAAAAAGGAGAAGAAAGGAATCCTTATCAATATTGTTTCGTTCATTTTCCTTGTGAATGCCGGAGCCGGTTTCAGACAATCTCATAAATAACCTTTTTCCTTTCAGAAAACCTTCTGCTGTTACGCTTTCTTTTAAATATATGTTTTGTCCATGAAAATATGCAAAAAAAAGAGAGCCCAAAGGCTCTCTTTTAAAATACGATATTTATTTTACTGGGGACAATCCTTGATGGAGAAACTCATTCTTCCCATCTTGTCCTTGCCAAGGCATACAACCTTAACTTCATCGCCCAATGTAAGAACATCTTCTACATGCTCAATTCTCTGCTTGGAAATCTTGGAAATATGAACCATTCCTTCCTTGCCGGGTGCAAATTCAACAAATGCGCCGAATTCCTTGATGCTGACTACTTTACCCTTGAACTGCTGTCCTTCTTCGAAATCTGTGGTAATGGTCTTAATCATATCGATAGCCGCATCCATGCCAGCTGCATCGGTACCGCAAACACTAACTGCACCATCATCTGTGATATCAATCTTCACACCGGTTCTGGCAATAATCTCGTTAATAGTCTTACCGCGCTGACCAACAACCTCACCAATCTTCTCGGGATCAATCTTAATCTGGACAATCTTAGGAGCATATTCGTTAACTTCCTTACGAGGCTCTGCAATAGCAGGCTTCATGCAGTTATCCATGATGAAGAATCTTGCTTCTCTACATCTTGCAATAGCACCTTCAACGATTTCTCTTGTAAGACCGTGAATCTTAATATCCATCTGGATTGCGGTAATACCATCTGTTGTACCGGTTACCTTAAAGTCCATATCTCCAAAGAAGTCTTCAAGGCCTTGAATATCTGTCAAAAGAACAAAATCGTCATCAGAATCACCGGTAACAAGACCACAGGAGATACCTGCAACCATCTTCTTGATGGGAACACCTGCAGCCATAAGAGACATACAGGAAGCACAGGTAGATGCCATGGAGGTAGAACCATTGGATTCAAACGTCTCGGATACGGTACGGATTGCATAAGGGAATTCTTCTTCAGAAGGAAGAACCGCCATAAGTGCTTTCTCAGCCAATGCACCGTGACCAATCTCACGACGTCCGGGTCCGCGGCTAACCTTTGTCTCACCTACAGAATATGCAGGGAAGTTATAGTGATGCATATATCTCTTAGCTTTCTCATTATCATCAAGTCCGTCAATCTTCTGAACTTCTGACAAAGGTGCTAAGGTACATACGTTACAAATCTGTGTCTGTCCACGGGTAAACATAGCAGAACCGTGTACACGGGGAATAATATCAACTTCTGCTGCAAGACGGCGAATCTGGGTCAATTCACGACCATCAGGACGCTTGTGATCTTTTAAAATCATCTTTCTTACAGTCTTCTTCTGATACTGGTAAATTGCTTCTCCCAAAATAGGAAGCCACTCTTCCTTCTCGGCAAATGCTTCTTCCAATCTTGCGGTAATCACACGGATATTCTCTTCGCGAACCTGCTTCTCATCTGTGAAAACTGCTTCTTCCATCTCTGCAGGAGGAACAATTTCCTTGATTGCTGCAAACATTTCCTCAGGAATTGCACAGCTTGTATATTCATGTTTCGTCTTGCCTACTTCTTTTACAATATCATTAATCCATGCAATGATGGTCTGGTTTACATCGTGTGCAAGATAGATCGCTTCAATCATCTTTGCTTCAGGAATTTCATTCGCTCCTGCTTCAATCATAATAACCTTCTCGGAAGTAGATGCAACAGTTAACTGAAGGTCTCCGTTCTTCCACTGCTCCTGATTAGGATTTAACACAAGCTCTCCATCAATCATACCAACCTGTGTTGTTGCACAAGGTCCACAGAAAGGAATGTCAGAAATACAGGTTGCAATGGCAGAACCAATCATTGCTACCAATTCCGGACGACATTCAGGATCAACGCTCATTACGAGGTTGTTCAAAGTTACGTCATTTCTGTAATCCTTAGGGAACAAAGGACGCATGGGACGGTCAATTACACGGCTTGTAAGAATAGCATTCTCAGAAGCCTTACCCTCTCTCTTATTAAATCCTCCGGGGATCTTACCAACAGAATATAACTTCTCTTCATACTCTACACTGAGCGGGAAGAAATCAATTCCGTCCCTGGGCTTTTCACTTGCCGTAGCTGTGGAAAGCACGGTTGTGTTACCATAGTGCATAAAAGCAGCACCGTTTGCCTGTGCAGACACTCTTCCGATATCTACGGAAAGTGTACGACCTGCAAGTTCAATACTAAATGTCTTGTACATTTCTCTTCTCCTTCTTATTTATTTTTTGTTAGGCAGAAGAGCCGAAACTACTACAAAAAACACAACAGGTTTTTGTTATATTCTTTGGAGTGGTCTCGGAATCTTCTTCTACCCAAAAAAAGGCGGACAAACCTGTCCGCCTTCTCATTACAATTACTTTCTGATTCCAAGTCTTTCAATCAAAGAACGGTATCTTTCGATGTCAGTCTTCTTCAAGTAGTCAAGTAAACCACGTCTCTGACCAACCATTTTAAGAAGACCTCTTCCAGAATGATAATCCTTCGGATTCTCCTTCATATGACCGGTAAGCTCACGAATTCTCTCTGTAAGAATCGCAATCTGAACCTCAGGTGAACCTGTATCACCTTCACATCTTGCATACTCAGCAATAATTGCCTGTTTCTTCTCTTTAGATATCATGTTGATAACCTCCTTTATTATTATTTCCACCGTAACAAAGCAATAGGTCGGAGTGTCCTAAAACTTAGTCACGGAACTCATACCAAACTAGTCTAACACAGAAACCCTCTTTTGTAAAGTGGTTTCTTATTAATCAACTAAAATAGAACGTGCACATAACGGAGTTCTGTAATACATGTTGGAAATCTTAATGCCCTCACGTTTATTACTTGCATGAACAACCTGTCCGTTACCAATGTAAATAGCAACATGATTAATGGTCTTTCCTTTGCCGTAGAAAATCAAATCACCGGCTTTTAAGTTGTCCAATGAAACCGCAGTACCGCACTTGGCCTGGGAACCGGAATAATGAGGTAAGTCAACACCATACTTGGCAAATACACTCATAACAAATCCGGAGCAATCTGCACCGTTTGTAAGGCTGGTGCCTCCCCAAACATAAGGATTCCCGATAAACTGCTTCGCATACTGGCATAAATCTACACGTACATCAGAAACCCCTTCTCCGTAAAGAAGTTCCGTCATGGTAATTGCAGTTCCCAAGGATTCATCAATCTCAACATATTCTGCTGAAACATACACTGTTTCATCATCCAGATATACTTCAACCCAACCGTCGTCTAAAATACAGGAAACTTCCAAAGCTTCACCACTGGCAACACGAGTAATAATATCGCAATCCACATTAGGCTCTTCTCTTACATTCAGACCATCCGTATTGGAAACCGCCATAGGTTTCACAATGGACTTCGCCTGTTTAAAAGCATCCACGCCGGTAAGCAGATAATCAAGACAAACATAGCCCTCTACTTCTCCCGACTTCACCTGCGCCCAACGTCCGTCCGGCATCAATTTCACAATTTCACAAGCAGTATTGTTTGACATCTTACCAACAAGCTTACCGCTTTCGTCGGGTTCCTGCCTAACGTTCAAATGGTTATCAACCTTGGCAATACCAAGATTGGTATATCCCCATAAATCTACACTATCAATATCGTTCTGTGTAATCTTAGTCACATCACCGGCCTGTTCCAAAACAGCAGCTACACCTTCTTCAGAAAATCCGTCAGGAATTTCATTCACCGAAACCATCTCTGTTTCAGATGAGCTTTCTTCTGCAGTGTCTGTTCCCTCTCCGGCTTCCTGCTCAATTACTTCGCTTCGCTCTTCTGCCAAAACATCCTGCGAAGAAAAAGGCATTACACCAAGACAGGAAACTGCAACAGATACGGAAAGTGTAAGTATTCCGATTTTTTTAATATATTTATTCAGCATGTCTCTTCTCCAATACATTCAATCTCAAAACCACTATGTATCCGGCTTCGCAAAATCTAATTCTCTTATATCTGTATCAACATTACTCGATTTCTAATTGTTACAAAAATGTTACAACTATAATTATACTCAAAAATAATGTTATGTCAACATACTGTATAAAATTTTAAAAGGAATATTTTTCATAAAAGTAACAGAACTATATAAATTAATAGCCACTAATTCAATCTATTTTCTGTCATCACGAATATGATCTTTATATTTTTCCTTCGTCATTGCGTACGCAATGTTAACCGCGTGATCAGAAACACGTTCCAATCCGGAAACCACATCACTGAATAACATACCGGCTTCCGGTGTACATTCCTGTCTGGTCATACGTTTCACATGTGCAATCTGGATTTCCTCTTCCATCTTATCCACCTGCTCTTCCAAACGGTCAACATCTTCCAAATGCTTTTCTTCATGATGTGCAAAAACAGCAATCGCATAATGCATATTTTGATTAATCAAATCCATCATCTGCCTTAACTCATCAAAAGACTGCTGACTGAATTTAATGTCACGCTCTTTACGAAGCTTTGCAGTGTCTGCAACATTCGCTGCATGATCCCCGATTCGCTCAATATCGTTCACTACATGAAACAAAGCACCGATGCTCTTTAAGTCTTCGATAGGCAATGTGGTCTGGTTGATTTTAACCAGATAGTTGGAAATGGACCGATTCAGGAAATTGATATTCTCTTCCACTTCATACACTTCATTAATATCCTCATCATCCAAAGTTACCAACGCATTCATGGCACGGTTTAAGTTATCACTTGCAAGACTTGCCATACGCTCAATCTCATTCAATACTTCAACCACTGCGGTTGCAGGATTAAAGACAACCTTCTCACCAATGTACTGAAGCTGGAAGTTGTCGTGGTATCCGACTTTTTCATCCTTGCCGGGAATAATCATATATGTAGCCTTCACAAGCAACGAGGAGAAAGGTAATAAAATAATCACCTGGAAAACCTTAATCATTGTATGGGCATTCGCCACAAAACGTCCGGGGTCGTCACTTGACAAATTCATTATCAAATCCACAATAGGGGTGCGAACAATCATAAGAAGTAAAAATACTACCGCCGAACCAACAAGGTTGAAAAGGAAATGAATAAGAGCCGCACGCTTCGCATCCTTCATACCTGCCAGGGAAGCAATCAGGGCTGTTACGCAGGAACCCATGTTACATCCAAGAATAATAAACATACATATCGGCAAATCGAGCATCCCCTGCTGTGCCAGCAAAAGAACAATACTTACCGTTACGGATGAACTCTGGATTACACTGGTTACAAGAAAACCAACGAGCACCGCCAAAAAAGGATTGGTAAGAGAAGCAAACAGATTTGCGATTTCAGGACTTGTTTTCAATCCGTTCATAGAAGTACTCATCAGTGATAATCCTAAAAACAAAACACCGAAGCCTACCAGAACATCACCGATTTTGGTAATGGCCTGCTTCTTAAAGAACATAATCATAATGACGCCAACAAGTAAAAATATCGGTGCATATTTGGAAAGGTTAAAAGAAACCAGCTGCGACGTAATCGTTGTACCGATGTTGGCACCAAAAATAACACCAACCGCCTGGTACAATGACATAAGACCGGAGTTTACGAAGCTGACGACCATTACGGTACAAGCCGAAGATGACTGTACAATACCGGTAAAAACAACACCTACCACAATTCCGGCAAACTTATTCTTTGTAAAGAACTCCAAAATACTACGCAGTCTGGCACCGGCACTCTTCTCGATGGATTCACTCATCAATTTCATACCAAACAGGAAAAGTCCCAAACCTCCGGCAAGTAAGATAAAATCATCAATTAACTGTGAAAATGTCATAGTTATCTCCTTTTTTTATAAAGTTTTTCCGAAAAGAAGGAAAAACTTCTCCGCAACAATAGCATCCTTACGCATCTGTTTCTGCAATGCCTCCAGAGAATCAAATTTCTGTTCGCCTCTAAGACCTGTACAGAAATAAATCTTAATGGGTAAATCATAGCAGTTCTTATCAAGGCCAAGAAGATGTGTTTCCACGCACAATCCTTCATGATCGGAAACCGTAGGTCTTGTTCCGATGTTAGTGATTGCAGGATACAGTTCTCCGTCAAGCTGGCAAAGGGTTACATATACCCCCTTGGGAGGAAGCAGTTTATCTGCCGCCGGAATCACATTACAGGTAGGGAATCCCAAAGTATTTCCGAGATGGTTTCCTTCACAAACAGTACCGGAAATCATATACTTGCGTCCCATCCAGAAGTCACAACGTTCCATCTCACCAAGCATCACCGAATCACGCAATGCGGAAGCGCTTACTTCCTCATCTTCAATACAGAATTTGGAATAAATGGTTGTTTTATAGCCATATTCAGCTTCCATCTTCTTTAACAAATCCGCATTTCCCTTGCCTTCATATCCGAAAGCCAAATCCACTCCGGCCACAAGCTTCTTCATATTAAGCTTATCGACAAGAACATTTTTCAGAAAATCTTCAGCTTTGGTTTCTGCTGTTTCTTTGTCAAAGGGATATAAAATATAATAATCCACACCTCTGGCCGATAAAAGCTCCTGCTTTTCCTCTTCCGTCAAAACATATTTCCCTTCCTGACGTCCGAAATAAACCTCAGGGCTTGGGTCAAAAGACAGAATAACTGTAGCAAGTCCCTCCTGTTTGGAACGAATCAGCTCGTCCACAATAATTTTGTGACCTTTGTGCAGCCCGTCAAATTTCCCTATTGCAACCGCACAAGGCTCTTCCAGTTTAAAATCCTTACAATTAATTACCTGCATCGTTTTATTCTCCGTTCTATTTTTTGTAAAAGAATAGTTTTCGCGGAACATACGCCGCCTTCCCATCTTCAAACTCATAGATTCCGTAAAATAACCCGTCTTCGCAATACACTCGTATTCGCGCCTCATTACCCCTGTTGTCTTCCAAATCAAGCTGATTTCTCCCCAAAGAATTGCCGTTATCAGCCATCTTTTTGTATTGTGGTAAAACAATTGCTTTCGGAAGACTCATAAAAGCAATATCCACCGGCAAAAGAATTTCGGATTCCCTGCCACTTTTGACAAACTCTTCTATTTCATCCAATGTATGTGCCTGTTCGTATGTAAATCCTGAAGTTTCTAACCGAACCAACTCTTTCATGGCACCGCCGCAGCCAAGTACGGCTCCGATATCATGACACAAGGTTCTGATATAGGTTCCCTTCGAACAGGTAACCTTCATTACAATTTCAGGTAATGCAACCGACTCAATGAGAATTTCATCAATCACAATATCCCTGGCTTTCCGCTCTACTTCAATACCGCTACGCGCTAAATCACAAAGCTTTTTGCCGTTTACCTTCAACGCGGAATACATCGGCGGAATCTGCTTTGTGGCACCAAGAAACCCCTGTATCGCCAAGCGAACTTCTTCCTCACCGACATCAACACTGCTTTCCTTTAATATGTTGCCGGAAGTATCCTGGGTATCTGTTTCCACACCTAACAACAAGGTTGCACGATACACTTTCTTTGTATCCATCAACATATCACACAATTTGGTTGCACAGCCTAAACAAACAGGCAAAACACCGGTAGCATCCGGGTCTAATGTCCCGGTATGCCCGATTTTTTTCTGTTTGCAGATACCTCTCATTTTGGCAACTACATCAAAAGAAGTAAAACTCTTCTCTTTTTTTACAACAATAATGCCATCCATTACATCGATTCCTCAATCAATCCTAAAATGCGGTTCAAAATCTCTTCCGGCTCACCTTTGGCATAGAATCCTGCAGCTCTCTTATGTCCGCCACCCCCGAATTCCACGGCAATTGCCGCAACATCCACACGATTTTGGGAGCGAAGGCTGACTTTATAAGTTACCTCATTCATCTGATACATAAAAATCGCACATTCAACCCCTCTGGTAATTCGAAGCTGGTTAATCACGCCGTCAAAATCATTATTATTTACCTGCATCTCCTTCATGGTTTTGATATCAATAAACCCAAAGATTACCGTATCATCCAAAAAGCGCTTGCTTTCCAAAAGAATGCGTCCCAGCGCTAAATTCTGGGAATACGTCTTCTCATAAAATGTTCTGTCAATCAATCCTGAAAAATCAAAAGGATACGAGATTAGTTTGGCCACAATCTGTAAGGTCTTCGGCGAAGTATTGGAATACTTGAAAATTCCTGTATCATGGGCAATGCCAAGATAAATCGCCTGAGCAATTCCGGTATCCATGTATGCATCATCAATCAAATCATATACCAATTCACTGGCGGAACTGGCTGTGGGAACCACATAATTAACCATCCCGCAACCGGATTCATTACTGATATGATGATCAATGTTAATGGTCTTGCGTGCATTTTTAAAATAGTGCTCAGCTTTTCCGATTCGATTATCCACTGTATCCACTACGATAAAAACTTCTGGATTTGGCAAATCAAAATTCATACACAATAAATCGATGCCGTCAACAGTGTCAAACGCATGAGAGAACTCATCTGAAAATACAGTCACCTCTGCTTCCGGCAAACGCTTTTGCAAATACATGCAAAGCGCCAGCGAAGCACCAATGCAATCTCCATCCGGTTTAATATGACCACAGATTCCTATGGTTTTTGCTCCCAAACATTCTGCAACAATATCTATCATACAAAGCCCCTCATTAGATTTATTCCTCAGATGCTGTCTCTTCTGCCTCGGCATCTTCTTTCTGATGCATCTTAGCATTCACTTCGTCAATCAGTTTGGACATATTAATTCCGTATTCCACGCTCTGATCCATTACAAAGCGGATTTCGGGTGTATTACGAAGGTTAATTCTTTTTGCCAGCTGATTACGAACAAATCCCATGGCACTATTCAATCCTGCCAGGGTATTCTCCTGAGATTCCTTATCCCCCAAAACACTGATATATGCTTTGGCAGATTTCAAATCCGGTGCAACTTCTACTTCCATGACCGTAGTCATGGGGTTAATGCGAGGGTCTTTTAACTCGCTGCGGATTATCTCCGCCAGAACTCTCTGCACTTCCCCATTGATACGCGTATTTTTAATGCTGTTTTTTCTCATTATCTGGGCACCTCTTCCATTACATATGCCTCTACAATATCAAGTTCTTTCATCTGGTCAAAGTTTTCAAATACAAGACCACACTCAAAACCTGCTTTTACTTCTTTTACATCATCCTTGAAACGCTTCAGTGAAGCAAGCTTACCTTCATAAATCTGCTCGCCTTCACGTGTAATACGAACAAGGCAATTTCTCTGGAAGGTACCGTCAAGAATAAAGGAACCGGCAATGTTACCGATAGCAGATGCTTTGAAAATCTGGCGAACTTCCGCATGACCGATTACCTTTTCTTCAAATACAGGATCTAACATACCCTTCATAGCTGCCTCTACATCTTCAATCGCCTGGTAGATAACATTGTAAAGTCTTACGTCAACACCTTCTTTATCAACTGTTTCTTTCGCAAGATTATCAAGACGAACGTTGAAACCGATGATAATAGCCTTTGCCGCACTTGCAAGGCTAACGTCAGATTCGTTGATGGCACCTACACCACCGTGAATAACCTTAACAGCAACTTCCTCATTGGAAAGTCTGATAAGACTCTGCTTAACAGCTTCCACGCTACCCTGCACATCTGCCTTGACAATGAGGTTTAATTCCTTTAAATTGCCGGCCTGAATCTGTGTAAACAAATCATCAAGACTCATCTTTGACTTAGTCTCTTCCAGTTTCTTTAATTTATTCTGTGCCACAAAGGTATCCGCATAGTACTTCGCATCCTTATCGCTTGCATGAGCGATAAAGATTTCGCCCGCGTTAGGTACATCATTCAAGCCCAAAATCTCAACGGGAGTGGAAGGTGTAGCTTCCTTCACCTTGGAACCGTCATCTGCAATCATAGCACGTACCTTACCATGGGATGCTCCTGCAGAGATATAATCTCCCACATGAAGTGTACCCTTCTGAACCAGAACGGTAGCGACAGGTCCGCGACCCTTATCCAACTTCGCTTCAATCACAAGACCTCTTGCCTTTCTGTCTGCATTTGCTTTCAGCTCCTGCATTTCGGAAGTAAGGCTAATCATTTCAAGAAGGTTTTCAATACCTTTTCCCTGCTTTGCGGAAATGGGAACAAAAATTGTATCACCGCTCCACTCTTCGCTGGTAAGTTCATGCTCAACAGCAAGTTCGTTCATAAGACTTGCAATGCTGGGATAGTCTGACATCTTCTTGGTAGTATCTTCAAAATCATAACCGATACGGTCACATTTGTTTACCGCTACAATAATGGGAACCCCTGCAGCCTTCGCATGGCTGATAGCTTCCTTTGTCTGAGGCATAACACCGTCATCTGCCGCAACTACAAGAATTGCAATATCGGTTGCATTTGCACCACGCATACGCATAGCGGTGAAAGCTTCATGACCGGGTGTGTCTAAGAACGTAATCTTTTTGTACACCTTGGGATCATAAGATACACCGTCATTTTTCACCTCAACCTGTACCATATATGCACCGATGTGCTGTGTAATACCGCCGGCCTCACGGTCAATCACGTGTGTTTTACGGATTGCATCCAAAAGGGAAGTTTTACCATGGTCAACGTGACCCATAACACAGATTACGGGAGGACGTTCTGTTAGATTCTCCTCTGCCTCTTCCTCTTCACGAAGCAATTCTTCAATCACATCCACTTTCACTTCATGCTCACATATTATCTCATATTCAATTGCAATCTCTTCTGCCTTTTCGAAATCAATCAGTGAGTTAACGGTATAAATTTCGCCCTTCAAAAACTGCTTTTTAATAATGGCAGCAGGCTGCAATTTCATCTTATCTGCCAATTCCTTAATTGTAAGTTCGTCAGGAATAGTGATTACCTTGATATCGTCTTCCACGGTTTCCTGTACTTTCTTCTCAGGCTTAATAAAGCTTCCGGGTTTCAATTTACCCTTATTCTTTCCCTTGAAATCACCATCTTCATAGATGAAATCTTTCTTATTGTTCTTTTTGTCCTTTTCCTGACTGATACGACGCTTTTCTTCATCTCTGTGCTTCTCAGGCTCTACAACAGGAGAATCTCCGCCAAACATTCTGTTGGAAGATTTCTTGCTTGAGAATCGATTGTCTCTCGGGTTTCTCTCGTCTGCATCTTTATTAAAGTCTTTATTGTATCCGCCCTGGTTACGGTTGTAGCCGCCCTGAGGTCTGTCTCCCTGGTTACGGTTAAAGCCACCCTGAGGTCTGTCTCCCTGGTTTCGATTAAAGCCACCCTGGGCTCTCTCTCCCTGGTTTCTGTTAAAGCCGCCCTGGGGTCTGTCTCCCTGGTTTCTGTTAAAGCCGCCCTGAGGTCTGTCTCCCTGGTTACGGTTAAAGCCGCCCTGGGGTCTGTCTCCCTGATTTCTGTTAAAGCCACCCTGAGGTCTGTCTCCCTGGTTACGGTTGTAGCCGCCCTGGGGTTTGTCAATCACAGCTTTTTCAATAGTTTCTGCAGTTTTGGTTTCCTCAACAACCTTCTTTGCCTGTACCTCTTCAGCCACAGGTGTCTCCTTCTTAGGTTTGGAGTTCTGCACTCCCTTGCCGGGCACAAAACTTGTTGTAGGAGTAGGAGAAGGCGGTGTGGTGGGACGAATCAGCTGAGAAGGACCTACCATAACAGGACGCTTCTGCGCCGTCGCTCCGCCACCGGTACGCTGCTGAGGATTACGATTCATGGAATTATTGTTTCCACCCATCTTACCATGCTGGTTTCCGGCAACAAAAATAATTTTCTTTTTCTTAGGTGCCTCTTCCGGCTTTCTCTCTTCTTTCACAGGTTCTGCTTTCTTTTCTTCCTTTGCAGGTGCAGTTTTCTGCTCTGCTTTTTTTTCTTTGGGCGCAGCTGCAGTTGCATCAGAAGCCTCCTTCTTTGTTACGGCGCCTCCTTTTCCCAAAGCTTTACGTACAATACCCTCTTCATGTTCATCCAAAATCTTCTGAGGGCTCTTATATGCATAACCGTTGTCCTGAAGAACCCCGATTACTTCTTTGCTTGATGTATTTAATTCTTTCGCAAGTTCGCTAATATTCATTTAATTACCTCCGTATTTGTCTGCAAACCAAAGTAACGATTCAATACTTTCATAGTTTAGAATCTTTCAATAATTCAATAATCCGATTGGCGAATCCTTCATCGGTCACTGCAACGGCGGCACGCATCGCCTTGCCAATGCAATGTCCTAAAGTTTCTTTTGTACCATAAAAGAAAATAGGTACATGATAAAAGTTACACATATCACTGTAGTTCTTCTTAGAACCATCAGATGTATCTTCCGCCACCAAAACCAGTTTAACCCGGTGGGCCTTCACACTTTTCTCAACCATGAATTCACCACTTACCGTACTGCCGGACCGGGTTGCCAGCCCAAGCAAAGACAATATCTTATCCCTGTTCAATCTCTAAAAACTCCTTTTCCAGTCCGTCGTAAATTTCAGTTGAAAGACTCATTTTGAAAGAGCGCTCCAAACCTCTGCTTTTTCTTGCCTTTTTAAGACACTCCATACACTTACACAGATATGCGCCTCTTCCGTTTTTCTTTCCGGTTACATCGAGAACAATTTCATCCTCAGGTGTTTTAAGGACACGCATCATTGTATTCTTTTCTTTCATTTCCATACAACCAACGCATTGCCGCATGGGAATCTTTTTGTTCATTCAGACCACCTTCATTTCTAAATTCACTCTTTACTATTCAGTATGTTAACAGTTACAGATTATTCTTCTACGGCAGACTCCTCTACGTCAGATGCTTCATCATATTCTTCGTACTCTTCCGCATAGCCCTGTTCGTCATATGCCTCATACTCATCATACTCATAGTCTTCATAACGGAATCCGTAAGCATCCTTCGCCTGTGTCTCACTCTTAATATCAATCTTATATCCCGTAAGCTTTGCTGCAAGTCGTGCATTCTGTCCTTCCTTACCAATCGCAAGTGATAACTGATAATCAGGCACAACAACCTTTGCTGTCTTTTCATCAGGATCAGCAAATACCGCAACAATCTGTGCAGGTGATAATGCATTCTGAATAAGATTTCCGGGATTTTCATCCCAGTTGATAATATCAATCTTCTCACCGCCAAGTTCGTCTACGATAGCATTTACTCTTGCACCGTTTAAACCGACGCATGCACCCACGGGATCCACATTGGGATTGTAGGAATATACTGCCATCTTAGTTCTGCTACCGGGCTCTCTTGCAATGCTCTTAATCTCAACAGTACCATCTTTGATTTCGGTAACCTCAGCTTCAAACAAACGTTTCACAAAATCAGGATGTGTACGGCTTACAAGAATTCTGGGTCCCTTTGAATTCGCCTTTACTTCGAGAATGTAAACCTTAATACGGTCTGTAGGACGGAAATGTTCTCCTTTTACCTGTTCGGACTCATTCAAAATCGCATCTGCTTTTCCTAAATTGATGGAAATATTGCGCCCCAGATATCTTTGAACCACACCTGTTACAATATCTTTCTCTTTTGCATGGAACTGGTTAAATACAACGCTTCTTTCTTCCTCGCGAATCTTCTGCAAAATAACGTTCTTCGCGTTCTGTGTTGCAATACGGCCGAATTCCTTAGACTTAATTTCTACATGTACAATGTCTCCGACTTTAGCCTTCTTTGCAATCTTCTTTGCATCCTCGAGGGTAATCTCTAACATTTCATCTTCGATTGCATCCTCATCCTCCACAACAGTCTTCTCTGCATATACTTCAAAATCACAGGTTTCGCGATTAATCTCTACCTTAACATTATCTGCCTTACCAAAATGATTCTTGCATGCAAGCATCAATGAATTCTCAATCGCTTCGAAAAGTGTCTCTTTGCTAATCTCCTTCTCCTTCTCAAGAATGTTTAACGCTTCCATTAATTCTTTGTTCATCTTTTTTCTTATCCTCCTATCTTACATATGTTCATACTATGGTTTCCAATGTTATTTATAAATTAAAAATCAAATGCAAGTCTGATTACAGCAATATCACTTCTTGCAAAAACCCGTTCTCCGGATTCTTCCTCAATGGTTATGCTGTCTTTATCAAACGACTTCAATATGCCTGAGAACTCCTTACATTTCTCAATAGGCTTGTAGAGTTTAATCTCCACCTCTTCCAAAAGACTCTTTTCCAGATGCTTATCTTTCTTAAGCACCCTGCCAAGTCCGGGACTGCTTACTTCCAGAATATAAGGCTCATCAATAAAATCTGCCTCATCCAATGCATCTGATAACGCACGGCTTACATTTTCACAATCATTAATATTCACTCCATCAGGTTTATCAATGTAGGCACGTAGATAAAAGTCGCTTCCTTCTTTGACAAACTCGACATCGTAAATCTCCACCTGATTGCGTTCTGCAATGGGAAGTAAAAGTGCCTCGCATTTCTGCTCGTAGACATCTCTTTTTGCCATCTGATTCTCCTTTCCTTTCTATCAACCATAAAATAAAGTGGACTTCGCAGTCCACTTTATAACAATACCATATTCATTACATTATTTAAAATAACACCGTAAACATTACTATGTCAAGGGGTTTTTCCTTAATTTAGACGTTTTTTATTGTATTCCCAATGCATCAACATATCCTGTGATTCTCTCTCCGACAAGAAAACGTCCTACTTCATTTAAATGCGTACCGTCCGGAATGTATGCATTCCAATTATCTTCATCTATGGGAAGTTCATTGAAATTATCCAGCACATGTACATTTTGCTCTTCTGCCACAACAGTTATCATGTCTGCGTATGCCCTAAGGTTACCGGCTCCCTCTCCATTAATCATCTTGCCATTTACAAATGCAGAAGAAAAATTGGGCGTCATAAGAATAATATGCGCATCGGGATTTGCTTCTTTTAGTTTACTTATCCCCTGGCTCATTGCACCGTAAAAAGATTTCTTATCGTTGATGCCTTCGCCCGTCAGGGGAACTCCCGTATAGTAGTCATTCAATCCGTAGTTTATTACAAAAACCTGACTTCGACTTTCGTCAGATTCTGCCATATAATGTTCCAAGCCTTTGTATACCTGGGTTCCGTCTTCCAATGCCGACACATCTCCGGCAAGAAACGCATCCACTACATCAGGAAAAGAAATTGGAGTCTTCTCACTTAAGGCTGCAGACTTACCGCCATATCCAAGATTATAGACATGAGCATGATTTATGGACTCTACCACAGAAGGAATTGAGGTCGCGTCAGTATAATTGCCGATTATGCTGTCACCAAAAAATACAATGTCCGTATTTTCCAAAGAGGCAACCGTTCCCTGACTATCCTTCAGCGTCCGAATGGTATGACGGCATTCATCCATTCTATCCCCCACATTCTCCTTGGTTAACTGATAGGAATGATAATCATCCATATTGCACATAAGAAACTCCGACGTCTCTACCGTCGTCAGAAAAGAATCTTCGTAATGAAGGGAATTGCAAATCAGCCATTCTTCTCCCGTAAAGGAATACAGTCTGGCATTCTCTAAGGGAACAATCCACTCTGCAAAAACCTGATACAAATCCATCGCTTCTTCAAACTTTGCATCATCCATATCCTGCCAGTAAGAAATTTCAGGATACGGCAGAATAATCTCGAAAAAAACATCCGGATTTTCCTGGGCCATAAGAACAATATCTTCTTTGGAAGTGCGCAACGGGTCAACACACACATAGGCCTGCTTCAATGGGTTCCCGAATTCCTTTGCTTTCTTAATGTACATGCGCACCAGCTTGCCATGCGGAATTTCATAGGAAGTAATCACAGTATTCATTCCTCTGTAAAAAGCAAAATCTTCGGGATCGTAATTTTTGACGGAAAACATTCCTATCATAACAGTATCATATTCTGTTTCGGCAAGCAGGTCGTAATCCTTCTTAATCTTAATAAAATGAGGCGCCAAAGCCGCAACTGCCAAAATAATCAGAATGCCGAAAATGATACTCAAAATAATAATACTTTTCTTTTTGTTTTTCATTCCTGCTCCTGTTCTCTTTCCATGAAGAAAAAAAGTACTGAAAAACTTTGTTTTCAGTACTTCCGGGTTGGGCTGTTTTTAACAGTTCGCAGCTCGTAGGGGAATCGAACCCCTGTTTCCGCCGTGAGAGGGCGGCGTCTTAACCGCTTGACCAACGAGCCATATTCACTTGCCTGTTTCCCACAGACAAGTGTTATTGTATTATAAGTTTGTCAAAAATGCAAGTACTTTTTTATAAATTTTTATACTTTTTATTTCCGGGCCTTTTTGCCCCTAAACAAAATCAAAAAGACTTATCTGATTGCTTTCCGGAATATCACCAAGCAATCCAAGACGTGCAAGGGTCTCCGTAACGGTTTTGGTGCATTTGGAGCGTTCCCTGAAATCATCCTGTGATAAGAACGGACCATCCTTTACGGCTTCCACAATACCCTCTGCCGCTTTTTCGGCCACACCGTCAACGCTGATTAAAGAAGGCATAATCTTTCCGTTCACAATCTTGAATGTTCTGGCATTGGCACGGAAGATATCCAGAGGCTCGAATTCAAACCCTCTTGCATACATTTCCTGTACGATTCGCATATCCTTTAACGTATCTATCTCTTTATTGGAAAGAGAATCCTCTCGCCTCTTATAATCTTCGATATGCTCAATCAAAGCTGCCTCACCCTGACACATCAGTTCATAGGAAAAGGCTGTCGCACGGATACTAAAATATGCCGAATAATATGCCAGCGGATAATTCACCTTACAATATGCAATACGCCAGGCCATCATAACGTAAGCAGCGGCATGTGCCTTCGGGAACATGTACTTGATCTTCTTGCAGGACCAGATATACCAGTCGGGTACATTGTTCTCAATCATCGCTTCTTCCCATTCAGGCTTTAATCCTTTTCCTTTGCGGACGCTTTCCATAATGGTAAACGAAAGACTGGCTTCTACTCCCATACCGATTAAATATGTCATAATATCATCACGCGTACAGATTGCAGTGGAAATGGTCGCTTTCCCTTCCTGAATTAAGGTCTGTGCATTCCCCAGCCATACGTCGGTACCGTGTGCCAGTCCGGCAATACGGACAAGATCGGAAAAACTCTTAGGCTGTGTATCGATTAACATCTGCATCGCAAAATCCGTTCCGAATTCCGGAATTCCCAGGGATCCGAGTCGACATCCCATAATATCTTCCGGTTTCACGCCCAAAGCCTCCGTATTCTGAAACAAGCTCATTACGCCGGGGTCATCTAAAGGAATTTGTAACGGATCAATCCCCGTTAAGTCCTGCAACATACGAATCATGGTCGGATCATCATGTCCGAGAATGTCAAGCTTTAAAAGGTTATGATCAATGGAATGATAATCAAAATGAGTCGTAATAATGTCTGTTGTCATATCATTTGCAGGTCTCTGAATAGGTGTAAACTGATTAATATCATAGCCGATAGGTAACACGATAATACCGCCGGGATGTTGTCCCGTTGTTCGCCTTACATCAACACAGCCCTGTACAATACGGTTAATCTCACTTTCCCTTTTGGTAATACCGCGTTCCTCAAAGTATTTCTTAACATATCCAAAAGCGGTCTTTTCCGCCAGCGTTCCGATGGTTCCTGCACGGAAGGTCTGACCGGCACCAAAAATAACTTCCGTGTATTTATGTGCCTTAGACTGATATTCACCGGAGAAATTCAAGTCAATATCAGGCTCTTTGTCTCCTTTAAATCCAAGGAAGGTTTCAAAAGGAATGTCGAATCCGTCCTTTTTTAGTTTGGCACCGCACTTCGGACACATTTTATCCGGCATGTCACAACCGGCTTTTCCTGCATAAGGAAGCGTATCCTCTGATTCGAATTCCGAATAAAAACATTCACTGCAGTAATAATGAGGAACCAAAGGATTTACCTCCGTGATTCCTGCCATGGTGGCCACGAAAGAGGAACCTACAGACCCCCTTGAACCTACAAGATAACCATCTTCGTTCGATTTCCAAACCAGCTTTTGGGCAATAATATACATAACCGCAAACCCGTTTGTAATAATGGAGTTTAACTCCTTCTTCAGACGGGCTTCCACAATCTCAGGTAAAACTTCCCCATAGATTTCATGCGCCTTGTTATAGCAAATATTGGTAAGTGTCTCATCACTATTCTCAATCACGGGAGGACATTTGTCGGGATGAATGGGCGAAACCATCTCACACATATCCGCAATCATATTCGTATTGGTAATTACTACCTCTTCCGCCTTTTGACTTCCGAGATATTTAAATTCCTCCAACATCTCTTCCGTTGTCCGTAAATAAAGCGGTGCCTGTTCGTCCGCATCAGTAAAGCCTTTGCCGGCCATAATAATCCGGCGATAAATCTCATCTTCAGGATCCATAAAGTGAACATCACAGGTAGCGCATACAGGTTTGTTGTATGCTTCACCAAGCTCAACAATTCTACGGTTATATGCAATTAAATCCTCATCATTCTTGATATGGGGAAATTTATCATCCCGAATCATAAATCGGTTATTGCCAATCGGCTGAATTTCCAGATAATCATAAAAATTTACGATATTTGCAATCACATCATCTGTCTTCTCTTCTAAAAGAGCACGGAACAATTCACCGGCCTCGCAGGCGGAACCGATAATCAGATCCTTACGCAGCCCGGAAAGAAGGCTCTTAGGAATCCTTGGTCTTCTGTAATAATAATTCACATGGGATTCCGAAACTAATTTATAAAGATTTCTTCTTCCCTGCTCATTCTTTGCAAGAATAATAATATGGTAGGACGGAAGTTTACGAATTACCTCCGCGCTGGTTTTTGTCAATTCATTTAATTGAGCCAGCGTATGAATACCCTGTCGTTTCAATACTTTGACAAATTGTCTGAAAGCCTCTGCCAATACCAGGGTATCCTCTTCGGAAGAATTCTTATCCTCATAAGTCAGACCGTATTCCTTCGCTATAGATTTCACATCGTGCTTTGCTTTTTCGGTAAAAACAGCTCTTGCTACAGCCAGACTGTCAAGAGAAGTAAAATCATAATTGATTCCGATTGCTTTTGCTTTTTCTTTTAAAAAGGGAATATGTGACGCCGCATTATGACTTACAAGCACCCGTTCTCCCACAAATGCAAAAAATTCAGACAATGCTCCTTCAATAAAAGGCGCTTTGGCAACGGTTTCGTCCGAAATTCCCGTCTTTTTCTCTGCCGCAAAAAGAATGGGAACCTTCGGATTTACATAGGTATGGAAGCTTGCGGTAAGTTCATTTTTCTCAATACGCTGTGCACTAATCTCCAGAATATGCTCTTTAACGGGTGAAAAGCCGGTTGTCTTAATATCAAAAACAACAAAGGAATCATCAAAAGTCTGACCACGCTCCATTGAAACCGTCTCATCCATATCATCCACAAGATATCCTTCCACACCGTAGAGAACCTTGAAGTTATCTCCTTTATCCAATGCATGCACAGCTTCCGGAAATGCCTGAACAACACCGTGATCGGTAATTGCCAACGATGACATTCCCCATTTTTTGCAACGGTTAATCAAATCCTTTGCATAGGAAACACCATCACTGTCACTCATTTTAGTATGGCAATGAAGTTCTACTCTCTTTTTGAAGGAATTATCCATTCTGGGCGTCGTAAAATCAGGAATCAGCTTAATACCTTCAACAGAACTGATTACAATCTCTTTTGTATAATCATCATATTTCGCAATTCCTTTCACTTTCACAAACACACCTTTTTTCAGTGCATCCAGTTCAGATGCCTGGTCTGCCCAGCAAAAGAGTTTGACGGTAATGGAATCTGTAAAATCAGTCATTGCAAAGGTAAATAGATATTTTTCGCTTCGAAGTTCTCTTCCCTCCGCTGCGATAATCTTTCCGTGTACGGTTACTGCACCTATCTCATCCGTAATTTCAGAAATTGACATAACCGAATTGGCAATATCCCTTCCGTAAACAACATCCTCCGCATCGGAACGTTTCAGGGGTTTTCTCCTATCCTCATTCTGGTCCTTCGAAGGATTCTTTCCGGAATTCTTTTTCTCTTGTTTGTCTGCCTCCGTCGGTTTCTCACCTTCGGCATTTTCAACCTCCAAAAATGCACTTCCGTCAGGATTGTTTTTATTTCCGTATGCCCGTTCGACAATATTACGAACCATCATATTCAGCTTATATTCGTCTTCTTCTTTATACTTTCGTGTAACCGCCTCTTTATAACGGATTATAACCTTAGCATCCAAACCGCAGCGAATATGTAAAATATCATTGATTACACGCGAAATCTGCGCCTCCCTGTCCCTTGCAACCAAAGTATCATCCATGGTAAAAACAATAGTATTATCATTCTCAAAAGACACATCGGCTTTCGATACCAGATGATAATCCAGATGTCCGGAATCATCCAGCGCTTCTAAAATGCTGTCTTTATAAGCATGATAGAGTTTTTCCACATTGTAATACTGTGACAAAAGAAATGTTTCATGAATCTGCACCTTCACTCCCGTGTGTGCAAACTTCTGTTTACGGATGGCTTCCTCCACAATATGAATATGCTTTTTGGAAATCAGTCTTTTGCTAACAAGATAAATGCGTAAAAATTCGCCCGTAGTATCCGCGGTAAGACGCTCTACCATGGTTTCCGAAAATAACTCTTCCAATTCTTTCTTTAATTCCAGATCATCAAATACATCAAAAAACTCTTTTGCCATTTGTATTATTCCCCTTCCCCGGCATATGCCGCAGGAAAGTTATGCATTCCAGTTCATCAGTTCGTAACGCAACTCTTCTAACAGCTTATCTTCCGGTATTTTTTTAATTATTTGTCCTTTTTTGATAAGAAGCCCTTCTCCAATTCCTCCGGCAATTCCGATGTCAGCTTCCTTTGCCTCTCCCGGTCCGTTTACTACACATCCCATAACGGCAACTTTAATATCCAGAGGGAATTCCTCCACCATGGTTTCCACCTGATTGGCAAGGCCAATCAAATCAATTTTTGTTCTTCCGCAGGTGGGACAGCTTACAACCTCTATTCCACCCTTACGAAGTCCCAATGTTCTAAGAATCAGCTTCGCGGTTTTAATCTCTTCTACGGGATTTCCTGTAAGTGAAACACGAATGGTATCACCAATTCCCTGATGCAGGATCAATCCTAACCCTACTGAACTTTTGATATTTCCGGAATAAAGCGTTCCGGCTTCCGTAATACCCACATGGAGAGGATAATCTGTCTTCTCTGCAATAAGTTCATGGGCCTTCACGCACATAAGAACATCTGATGACTTAATGGAAATAACCATATTCTCATAACCGCATTCTTCAATCATGCGCACCTTATCAAGAGCACTTTCCACAATCCCTTCTGCGGTTACACCTCCGTATTTTTCCACCAGTTCTTTCTCTAAAGACCCGCTGTTTACACCAACGCGGATAGGAATTCCCCGCTCTTTCGCCACTGCAACAACCGCTTTCAGCTTCTCTTCCCCACCGATATTTCCGGGATTAATACGAATCTTGTCCGCTCCATTCTCCATTGCAAGAATTGCCATGCGATAATCAAAATGGATATCCGCAACCAAAGGAATATGAATCTGCTTCTTAATCTCACCGATTGCCTTTGCCGCTTCCTCTGTAGGCACGGTACAGCGTACAATTTCGCATCCCGCCGCTTCCAACTGCAGAATCTGTGCGACTGTAGCTTCCACATCCTCTGTCCTTGTATTTGTCATGGATTGTATCAGGATAGGATTTTCGCCGCCAATCACTCTGTTGCCGATTCTTATTTCTCTTGTATTATTTCTCTTCATATTCATTCCTCTCTTCATAAAATAACGCCTTTGTATTTTCACTCTTTACATTCTGATAAAAGGTCACAATTCTTACACGCTTTGTGATAATGAGCGCTAAAATATGTAAAGCTTCCTCACTGTTTCTTCGATTAATTGCCCCTCTTATTCCCGCAAATTGCCGTTCCAGACCAACGCAGCCCAATGATTTAGCCTTTGCCGACATCTTCGCCACCTTCATTCCTGCGCTTTGCCATTGCCCATGCGAAACAGCCTGTCCCAAACGCATAAAATCCAATGAATGAATAAATTCATCTACTTCATCCACAAATTGCGCCTTTGTATTTTCCGCAGAAGAAGCTGCAAATTCTGATGCTTCAAAATCCACACCCAGGCCTTTTAACTGTTCAATCATACGATTCTTCTCTTCCATATATTCCTCAATTCAATATAATTTCTTCGGCATTACAACAAGTATACCTTTACTTCTTCCACTTGTAAACTGACAAAAATAACAATGCTTGAAACCTTTTTTCCTAATCTCCCAAACCCCCTTATTTCATAAGGATTCCGAGATAAAAATACTGCTTTCACAGGATAGAATTTCAATCTCCGGACAACGCTTATCTTCTTTGATAAAATGTGCCAAAAGCAATAAAACAGCCCCAAACACGCAATAAACGGACGAAACCGAAAGGTTCATTTCTCCAAAAGATAACCAAATAGGATTTAGACAAATTGCACGAAAAAAACCGATTAACACATAAAACCATCCGAATACTCGAAAAAAAGTTGCACAAACGGTTCCCGTTCGTTTCCTTTTTCCTCGAATTTCACTTATACCCAGAGCTTGTTTCAAAAAAATGGCGCTTTCAAATCTTTCCTCAGGAAAGTCTTTGCAACATATAGAAAGAATCTGTGCAAACTTATCCTTTATGCCATAACGTTGCCATTCTTTCTCATCCCATGCCGTCTCCTGCAATGTTGGATTACGGCCGCTGACGGCAAATTGCATTACCTTTCCGAAGGAATAAATATCACTGCTTAAAAATTGCTCTCCTCCCAAAGCCTCCGGTGCCGTATACCCTTCACTGTAAAATCCTTCCTTCCTCTCTCCTTTCAAAAATGACGTTGTTCCGAAATCAATAAGGGTAACCGGCTTATCTTTTTGATATATGATGTTAGAGGGTTTTAAATCCCCGTAAAAAACAGGCGTCGGAAGGGAATGAAGATAACAAAGAATTTCTGCCAGTTCTTCTGCCAAAACGAGACATTCCTCGCAATCTAAGCTTCCGTTTCTTTTCACATACTCATACAAAGTCTCTCCTTCCACATATTCCATGATTAAAAATGTTTCACCCTCGTCTTCTATATAGTCATGAAGCGTAGGCAAACCCGGATGCGAAAACATTCCCATCCAGTGCTTTTCTTTACAGATATCTCCTCCCTCTAAAACTCTCTTGGCCGCAAAATATTTTCCGATGTGTAAATCGTATACCTTATATACGTTTCCAAAGCCGCCTTTTCCTGATTCCGTACAAACTTTATATCGCCTCGCAAGGATACGATTCGCACATTCTCCCCCCTCTTCTTTTACTGTATTTACTATTTTTTTCTGTTCTAAACGAACGCTCTGCGCAAATTCATTCTCTTCCCATATATACACCGCAAATATCTCCTCCTTCCCCTCTTTTTTGAAGCCGCTCTACCATCTCATGCAATCTGACCGGAATATGAGATCTTTTGTCCTTATCCTTTATCAGAAAAATACGGGACATATCCTTATCAGAAAAGCCATCTGCTACATTTTTTGTGCATAAAAAGAAAACATCAGTATCTCTTATACGCTTCACTGTTGCTCTCATCTTCCATTTTAAATTGTCACCTAAATAAATCTTTTCTGCTAAATTAGGAAATATTCTGCGAATGCAGACCCGATTAAATAGTTTACGAACGCGTAGAATTTGTGCGTTCCCGATACGAAATGCGTAAAGCCTTCCGGACATCCTGATTACTGCCAGAACTTCTACCCCAAAAGGAATATGATTTATTTGCGACAAACGCTTTAACTGTTCATCACATTCCGTCAATACCCTTCGGAAGCCGGAATGAAAGAACCACGAGCCTTTTGATTTACGAAACAAAGATATGCCCCTGTTCCAAAACCAGCCTGTCAGCTCCTCTGCCACCAGCTTGGCCGCATATTCCCCTTCGACAGCAGAATGTCTGCCGTCTGCAATCAATGCAAATGTGATAGGACCTTTCGGCGTCATGGCGGATTGAAGTGACAAGCTTATCCGGCTTACCTCATTGGATGTCCCTCTTTCAAAGAGATACTCCTGATAAAACCGCATAGATATCCTCCCATATTTTATTAAAAATCCAAAGTTCCGAAACAGGCGGAACTTTGGATATATACACTCTCTTTATTACGATACAAAAAGATTGAAAATATCGTTAAACATAACAAAAATCATTAACAGCACCAAAAATACAACACTTACCATCTGCACTGCGATCTCCAGTTTGGCAGGTATCGGCTTACGCAAAATCCCTTCTATCAGCAACAGAAGAAATCTACCGCCGTCCAAAACCGGCAATGGCAATAAATTCATGACGCCAAGGTTAATACTGAGCAGAAGCGCTATGTTAACCAGGTTAGAAAATACCACAAAAAAACCGTCTGATTTTGTCTCGACAATTGTCTGACCAATTACCTCGGCAACGCCTACCGGTCCCTTCATGTCATCCTTCGTCAACTGACCTTTTACAAGCATTTCCAAACTTTTCACGGTAGTTTTCAGCCAAAATCTCACTTCATACCAGCTGTACTGAAATAATTTCAAGCCTTTGGCCTGATACATCTCTTTGGCTTTCACACCAATCACATATCCACTCTCGGAAGCAGCAGGACGGAACGAAAAGTTAAGTTTTTCGCCGTTTCTTAAAACCTCCACATCCCATTCTTCATTCCCCTCTGCGAGGGTGTGCAGGGAAATCTCTTTAAAAAGATAAATATTTTCTCCATTAATGGCTGTAATGATGTCTCCTTCACGAATGCCGCTTTCATACGCCGGCATCCCTTCCGGAACTTCACCAATCTCAGTCGTAATGGTAGGCCAGAACGCCAAAACAAACATCGAAAGAAAATATCCCAAAATCACGTTAAAAAACGGGCCGGCCAGAACCACCAGCATACGTGCCCATACAGGCGCCGCACGAAAGGAACCTTCTTTTTGGGCATTCACAGAATCCAACGGATTCTCTTCCACCTTACGCTTGGTATCTTCATCAGCTTCGTAGAGAGCATCTTCTCCCTCAAACATACAAGCACCGCCCAAAGGTAAAAGACGCAGGGCATAGTAAGTATCCCCCCATTGAAATCCAAATATTTTGGGTCCCATGCCGACTGAAAATTCATTCACTTTAATTCCGTTTAATTTGGCCACAATAAAATGTCCAAACTCATGAACCACTACTACAACACCAAAAATAGCCAGAAATGCTATAATGGTATATATAAAATCGAACGACATATAATACTTCTTTACTCCTTTTCGTCATGCAATAACTTAAATCGCCGCCAAACTTACATCAAAAGGCTGCGGGCATTTTGTTCTTAATATATTGATATGTCTCAGACTCTGCAAAAAGAATTTCTTCCACGCCGGGTTCTGAAATACCGGAATGGACATCCATACATTCTTCAATCAATTCTGCAATCTCAAGGAACTTAATCTTCTCCTCGAGGAAAAGCTTCACGGCCATTTCATTGGCCGCATTGTATACCGTGGGCATGCTGCCACCCTCTTTCGAAGCACGATATGCAAGACGCAATCCTGCAAAGGTGTCCATATCAGGCTTCTCAAAGGTCATCTGCCCCAAAGAAAAGAAATCAACTCTTTTATCACCTAACGGCACACGGTCCGGATAAAAAAGAGCATACTGAATGGGAAGCTTCATATCGGGCAATCCCATTTGTGCCATAATTGCACCATCCAGATACTGAACTGCTGAATGAATAATGCTCTGGGGATGTATTACAACTTCAATGCGGTCCAAATCCACCCCAAAGAGCCACTTTGCTTCCATTACTTCCAATCCTTTATTTACCAGGGTGGAAGAATCGATGGTAATCTTTCTTCCCATGGCCCAGTTCGGATGTTTCAGCGCATCCTTCGGGGTCATCAGGGCAAGTTCCTCTCTCTTTTTGTTTCTGAAAGGCCCGCCGGAAGCGGTGAGAATAATCTTCTCAATGGTATTATTCTCATTTCCCTGCAGGGACTGAAAAATCGCACTATGTTCACTGTCTACAGGCAAAATGGAAACACCGTGCTTTTGGGCAAGCGGCATAATAATATGTCCTGCCGTAACAAGTGTCTCTTTATTCGCCAAAGCGATATTTTTACCGGCTTCAATCGCCGCTATGGTGGGGCGAATACCTATCATACCCACAATTGCAGTCACAACAATCTCTGCCTCGGGAATTGTGGAAATCGTAATCAAACCATCCATTCCCGCAAGAACCTTAACCGATAAATCAGCAACTCTGACCTTCAAATCTTCTGCAGCTTTTTCAGAAAAAAGAACTGCGTATTCCGGCTGAAACTCACGAATCTGCTGTTCCAGTAAATCCACATTGCTACCCGCCGCAAGGGCAAGAACCTTTAATTCTTTATTGTCCCGCACGATTTCCAGCGTTTGTGTGCCTATGGAACCGGTAGAACCAAGTATAACGATATTCTTCATAAGATTCCTCTAAATTATTCTGTAGAATTTTCTTCAAGTCAAAAAATTATTTCACTACATCCATCAAAAGGACTACCAGGAAATAAACCATGGGTGCCGTAAAAATAACACTGTCAAAACGGTCCAGCACTCCACCGTGTCCGGGAATCAATTTGCCGTAGTCTTTGATGTTGGCATTTCTCTTAATTGCAGAAGCCGTCAAGTCCCCGCACATGGAAACCACGGAACCCACACAGCAAACCAGAGCAAACGCAGGAATGACATAGATTTCACTTCCTTCTACGCAACCATAGAACAGCCATCCCATAAGACCGCCTGCAATGGTAGCACAAACACATCCGCCAATTGCTCCCTCAATCGTTTTTTTCGGGCTTAACTTCGGTGTCAGCTTATGCTTTCCAAACCAGCTTCCCGTAAAATATGCACAGGTATCGCATACCAGCGAACTGATATATGCCAGCCAAATCAAAAGAATTCCGTTAGGCAATTCTCTGATGAGATAAAGAAATGACAACATAAGAGCCACATAAAGCAATCCAAAAACCGCCGGTGTCATCTGATTAATTGTATGCTTCGGGAAGGTGAAGATATAAATCCCAAACATACAAACAACTGCACTTACAAACAAAAGAAGTACAATAATTGTAAAATGGTTGAAAACACCCATATCTACATGAAGCCATGCGGCAACATGATCATAAATCGGCAATGAATCATCGGTCAAAAGAAGCACGAGGTAATAAACAACAATGGCTACCACCCCTACCTTCTCATAGCCGCTCACTTTTTTTTGGTCCATTCTCACGCCGGTTGCTTTTGTAAATTCCAGATATCCGATACAGGATAGAATTCCAAGAAAAATCGCGTGAGCGGGTCCGCCGATCAATCCAAACCCCAAAATAAATACCAATACAGCAGCACCGCTTATAATTCGTGTAAGCATGCAAATCCTCCCTTATTTCGCATTTCCAAACCTTCTGTCTCTCCGGTTATAAGCTTCAATGGCTAAAATAAGTTCCTCTTTATCAAACTCAGGCCAATGCTTATTTGAAAAATAGAATTCCGTATATGCCAACTGCCATAAAAGGAAATTAGAAATTCTTTGCTCTCCGCTTGTACGAATCAGCAAATCAGGGTCAGGAATTCCGGCCGTATCCAAATGATTCGACACATAATCTGCCGTAATATCATCATCTGTAATTTTTCCTTCATTAAGTTCTTTTGCCATATTTTTCATCATTCGAAGCAATTCGTCCCTGCCGCCGTAATTAATGGCAATCTGAAACTGAAGCCCTGTATTCCCGGCTGAATCTGCTTCCAAATCAGCGATAGCCTGCTGAATATCAGGCGCAAGGTAAGACTTATCTCCGATGATACGAATCCGGACATTGTTCTTTGCAGCTTTTTTAAAACCGGACAAAAGGTAACTTCGTAAAAGAGTCATCAATGCAGTTACTTCCTCTTCACTTCGTTTCCAGTTCTCTGTCGAAAAAGCATACACCGTAAAATATTTAATTCCCAATTCGTCAGCAATATAGAGCATACTTTCCACATTTTTGCCACCCTGTACATGTCCCATTTTACGAGGAAGGCCTTTGCTCTTGGCCCAACGGCCGTTTCCGTCCAAAATAACGGCAACATGATTCGGAACGTTCATAAACACGCCTCCTGATATATTTTATACAGTAAGAACTTCCTTGGATTTCTCTTCTACCATATTGGTAATATCCTTAATGTATTTGTCAGTCAGTTTTTGAAGTTCATCTTCCATGCTCTTGATCTCATCTTCTGAAATCTCAGTTTTGGCAAGTTTCTTTAATGCATCATTTCCGTCACGACGAATATTTCTGACTGCAACCTTCGCATCCTCACCTTTTTTACGAACATCTTTTACCAGTTCTTTTCTGCGCTCTTCTGTTAATTCAGGGAAAACAAGGCGAATAACAGAACCGTCATTACTGGGTGTAATACCCAAATCGGAAGCCATAATTGCCTTCTCGATTGCTTTAATAAGAGACTTCTCCCATGGAGCAATCTGAATCATTCTTGCTTCGGGAACGGTAATGTTACCAACCTGCTGAAGCGGTGTCATGGTTCCGTAATAATCTACTGCAATCTTATCCAAAACATGGGGATTCGCACGTCCTGCACGAATGGTAGTGAAATCAGAATTCAAATGGTCACATGTTTTGGACATTTTCTCGTCATAGGGTTTAATCATTTCGTTCATAGTAATATACCTCATTCTTTCTGAATTATTTAATTACTGTTCTACACAGTTACTTTTGTTCCGTTAAACGTACCCTTAATGGTGTTTACAATACTGTTTTCTTCATTCAAGCCGAATACCCACATCGGCATTGCATTGTCACGCGCAAGAATGGAAGCAGTCATATCAACCACCTGGAGATTCTTGGCAATCACTTCATCAATCGAAACCGTATCATATTTCTTTGCAGCAGGATTCTTCTTGGGATCATCGTCATACACGCCATCGATAGCCTTTGCAAGAAGGATTACATCCGCTTCCACTTCGATTGCACGAAGCACAACCCCCGTATCGGTACTAAAATACGGATGTCCCGTACCACCGGCAAAAAATACAACCATACCTTTTGCAAAATACTTATTTGCACGGTCCTTGGAAAACAGTTTGGTAAAAGAACCGCACTCAAACGGTGTTAATATATTAGTCTGCATTCCTACAGAACGGAAAATCTCAGAAACATAAATGCAGTTCATTACAGTTGCCAGCATCCCTATCTGATCTGCCTTCGTTCTGTCAATATTCTCACTGCTTCTGCCGCGCCAGAAATTTCCGCCGCCGATCACAATACCAACCTGAATGTTGTCATCTACCAGTTCCTTTACCTGGAGGGCAACCTTTCTTACGGTAGCCTCGTCAAATCCCGTGGATTTCTCTCCGGCCAAAGCCTCTCCGCTTAATTTCAATAACACTCTCTTCATAATGTACTAATTCCTCCCTTCGGTTTCCATTCCTTCAAAAAAGACGGATGGACTAATCTGGGCATAGCACTGGGAACACATTCCCTCAACCATGGCACCACTTTTTATTTGTACGGATTTTGATTTAATATTGCCTTTTACAATAGCTGTGGATTCCAGAATCACTTCTCCAAAAACATCGATTTCGCCTTTTACGGCACCTGCGATGACTGCATTCCGGGCAACAACATTTCCGATGATAACACAGCCGCCATCAATTTCCACACCATTGCTGCTTTCAATATTTCCGTTTACTTTAGCATCCTTAAAGACTATATTTCCGGCCTTGATGCGACCATGAATGTCTCCCGCAAAATATAAATCTCCGGGAATCTCCAAATTACCGAGTACGGTTCCGCGCACCTCAAGGGCTCCGAAATCAGCATTCTGCTCACTTCTTTGCTGAAAGAAATGTTCAAAATCTTCCGGGGAAACATTCGGGGAAGTACTTATATTCGCAGGTTCCTCAAGAATAACACCATTCTCTTCCGGCAATTCCGGCGCGTTTTCCTCCTCTAAAATGGAAATCAGTTCTTCTTCCTCCTTCTGCTGCATGGAAGATAATTCCAACTTCATCTGTTCTTCCCTTGCAAGCATTTCCGCCTTTGCATTTTCGTCTGTCATTTCATTAACCGCCTGGGTTAAATCATTCTTTAAATCACTAAAAAAACCCATCCCTAATACTCCCTCTCTTATTCACTAACCACATGGCAAACTCGTTTGGTTCCCTGTGTAATGGGTAATACTACACAGTCTTCATCTGTTGTAAGTTCATTCAGAATCAAAGGCAAAGCCTCAACGGTGGTATATTTATCCGCAGCATCATGCATCAGAACAATGCCGTCGTTTTTGCCCTCCAGGCCATTCAACACATTTTTCTTAATCGTTTCAGCGGAAAGAGTAACCGAGCCTGCATCGTTGCTGGTCACATTCCAGTCGTAATAGCTAAGACTCTCCTGCTGTAAAATCGTAAAGAGTTCCTGCTTGTCAAATTTCACCAAGGTATTGGAACTGCCGCCGGGGAAACGATAAAACTCGCATCTGACGCCTGTTATTTCATAAAGAAAATCGGAAATTTGATTCACATCTTCTTTAAATGCAGCAGGGGTTTCATAAATGGTACTGTATTTATGAGAATAGGAATGAATCGCCAACGTATGGCCTTCTTCCACAATACGCTTATACTGCTCTTCATACCCATCTTTTGCTACCACAAAAAAAGTGGCCTTCACATCATATTCTGCAAGAATATCAAGAATATCGTCCGTATACTTGCTGGGACCGTCATCAAAAGTCAAATAAACTCTTCTTTTATCAGGATAATGTTCACTATCCGGAAGAGGATAAGTTACATCTTCGATTACAAGTTCTTCTCCCGTAATCTCATCCCCTGTAGCAAGATAAGTCTCTTCATGCTCGGAAACCACAACACTTTCCGAGGAAAGCATGGAATAAATCGCATCGATTCTTGTATTCAGATAATAATTGTGAACCAGCAAAAGAATGCAGGAAACATTTGGAAACACCAAAAGAACCACAAGACAAAACGTAAGCATACGTTTCATCCGCTGGATTCTTTTTCTGCGTTTCTCGATATTCTTAATCTGCACTGCAGCCTCTTTCATAGCAGAATCATTATTGCTATTTTCTGCAGTCACTTCAGGCGTTCCCGAAATGTCCTGTTTCATCGTTTCACTCATAATTCTTCTTTTCCGGTCATAAAATCATCATTTTAACATTGTTATTCATCCTATTGTACCACATGAACGTATTTTTGCAAACAAGTTTCCAACATTTTACAGTAATCATATTGTTATATTTCCCTTGATTTCGTTCATACTATTACCAAAAACAAGGAGAACTCATTATGGCAAATAAATATAAAACTTATTTTGTGGGTATTTTAATTCCGGTCGCAGTCGGAATCGTTTCTTCTTTGTTGGTGCAGGAAAACTTTCTTTTATATGAAGAATTGACAAGACCACCTCTTGCACCACCAAAGTATATCTTCCCCATTGTCTGGACCATTCTTTATATTCTGATGGGCATCAGCAGCGCAAGAATCTACCTGTGCGAAACATCGGAACGCAGTGATATCAAACAGGCATTAACGTTATACGGTGTACAGCTGGTATTCAATTTCTTGTGGCCAATCGCATTTTTTAACTTTGAAGCCTTACTATTTGCATTCATCTGGCTAATGATTATGTGGGTAATCATTATTCTGATGATCATTAAATTCTATACCATCGATAAAACCGCCGCATATCTGCAAATTCCCTATCTTTTATGGACTACGTTCGCGGCCTATTTAAATTTTGGATTCTATTTATTAAACAGATAAATTCCAAAAATAAATTTACAAAAATGATGATTCCTAAAAATGACGATTTCTAAAAAAACGATATATTTATAATAAAAAACAGCTATGAGTGCACCGTTTTCAAGGTGATATGCCCCCTGTCAAGTAGACAGGTCAAATATCTAAAGCAAAGTACTAATGAACGACCGTACGAAATGTGCGGTCGTTTTTCTATGCACACCATTTCTTTTTGTATTTCTCAATTCGCTTATTTCGGGGAATAAGGT
>JAZOAG010000073.1:0-51625 GCA_045595325.1 Lachnospiraceae bacterium | reverse complement strand
TCCTTGTTGTTGAAATATTTGCAAGGAAGATGATGTCGTCTACCTTGTTATTTGCCGTGAAATCACTTAAAGTGCCTTTGTAGTGACGAGGGTCAATTACATAAATGTTTTTGTAATGAGGAATAAGGAACGGAACAAAAGCGTTGCCGTAGCTTTCTTTTATAACAAGGCAGCTTGTTTCCTCTTGAATGTCAAGATTTTTTATAGTAACCAATGCCTGGTCGCCACCGATAAAGGTCAGGTATTTGAGGTTAGGAGCATATTCTGTAACATCGCTTATAACATCCCATTTATACTGATTTCCGTTCGCTTCCGTAACGGTGCACTCAACATTGTTTTTCGGAAGGTATGCAACAACGGTATCAGGCGTGTTTCCTAAAGCTGAGCTTTGTCCCGAACTTGAATAGAATGTTCCTAAAAATCCGTCGTAAGAAACTGTGGAATAATCTGTAATGGGCACAGAGGCAATTCCCTTAGCCTTGCAGAATTCGTCATAAGCGTAATATGCACCCAAAGCAGTCCAGTGGTGGTCGGTTCGGAAATATGTGTATTCGTCCTTATGAGCTTTTTCTACATCAAAAATGCTTGGAACCGCAGTAACATTTTTGAAGGAAGAGTTAAAATAATCAAGTGCCTTCTTCTGGTCGGAGGAGTTAATGTCTTTTCTTATGGAATCGTGGAGGGTAATATCCATACTTGTTGGAATAAGCATGGAATAAACGTTTGCGGTATTGCCTGCAACACCCTTGATATTGCTTACACAATTTATAAAATCCGGGGCTAATTTGCTTGAAAAATTATAGTATTCATAAGCACTGTTTCCGGCAACAAGTATTGCTCCTAAAGACTGGGTTTTTATATCAGGTTTGGGTTCATCTGCCTTTTGCGTTGTGGAGGGTTCGGTGAATGGCTGTGTTGTCTGCGGAGCTGTAGTTTCAGGTGCGGTTGTCTGCGGTTCTGTTTGCTCTTCAGTAACAGGAACATCCAATGGTGCATCCGGTATTTCGTCACCTAAATCCACATCGCCGTGAATGGCAATGGAATCAAAGCCCGAAAGCTTTTTGAGAGAAGTGTTCATCTTCGTCAATTGCTCACGGAAAGGAAAAGTGTCAGAAAACCATGTGCTTATATCGTCAAAGAAACTTCCCGAAATAATTGCTTCGTAGGAAAACTCGGGAAACTCTTTAAGGTCACGCTTTTCCGATTCGGAGTAAGCAGGGCGTAGGGGAATCATAAAAGAAATGGTGGCGCCCATATAAAGCACAAGGAAAAAAGCAACAACCTTTAAAGCATAGGTTTTATTAATATTCTGTTTTTCTTTTTTACGGCGTTTTTTGCCGTTGGTATGAGGGAATAAACTGAAATCAATATCCCTCGGTTTGTTGTAAATCATTTAAAAACCTCGAAAATCAGAATTGGAAATATAAAAACGGATTATAACTGTCACCCACGAGGGCAAGAGTTGAAAGGAAAAGAATACCCAAAGGTAAAACAACACTTAAAATTTTGTATAAAACAGAGGGGAATGAACCCTTTTCGCTGTTCTGACAAGCGATTGAAAATCTTTTGACAATGGGTGTAACGCTGAAGAGGGCAACAAGGATGAAAATAATATTGCCGATTAAAAGTGTTTTTGTTTCGAAATCCATAAAGGCGTTTCCGTTTAATCCGAAAAGACCTTTTATAACAACGGGAATGTATCTGAAATCGGAAAAACGGAAAAGAATCCATCCGAAAAATACCACAATAAGAAGATAAGCGTGGCTGAAGAATGCAGGGATTTTTTCAAGAAGTTTCAAAAGACCGATTTTCTCAATAACAAGGAACACGAAGAAGAATAATCCCCAAAGGACAAAGTTCCAGCTTGCACCATGCCAGAGCCCCGTAAGAAGCCATACAATGAAAAGGTTTTTGTAGGTGTTAAACTTACCTTTTCTGTTGCCGCCAAGAGGGATATAAACATAATCTCTGAAAAATGAGCTTAAAGAAATATGCCATCTTCTCCAGAAGTCCTGAATTCCCGTGGCAAAATACGGTACCTTGAAGTTCTCCATCAAGTCAAATCCCATTACCTTGGCCGCACCCAGCGCAATGGTGGAATAACCGCTGAAATCACAATAAATCTGTAAGGCAAATGCAACTGCTGCAAGAATAAGCTCTATGGTCCCGAAGGCATGAATGTTGGCGAATACTCTGTCTGCGAACAGTTTAAGCCGGTCTGCAATCACCATCTTTTGAAAAAGACCCCAGCACATCAGAATCAATCCGGATACAGCCCTGTCGAAATCCCATTTACTCTTTGTATCAATGTCCTCAATCTGTGTAAGGAGATTCTTGGAGCGTTCAATGGGACCTGCCACCAATTGCGGAAAGAAGGATACGAAAAGCGCATAGCGAAGAGGGTTCTTCTGCGCCTTTACCTGTCCCCTGTACACATCCACCGTATAGCTGAGCGCCTGAAAGGTGTAAAATGAAATGCCCACAGGTAAAAGAATATCAAAGGGATTCTCTATCAGTTCCACTCCGACACGGCCCAAAACCTTATTCACATTATTGATTGCGAAATCAAAATATTTAAAGAAAAACAGAATTCCCAAGTTCGTCGCAAAGCTGGTTGCCACAACCCATTTCCTGCAGGCGACCGACTCGAACTTTTCCAGCAAAAGACCACTCACCCACGTTATAATCGTGGATATCAGAATCAAAACGATATATTTCGGATTCCAGCTCATATAGAAGTAATAGCTGGCAATCAGAAGCCATATGTAACGCACCTTTTTGGGAACGATAAAGTATAATAATACCACAATCGGAAAGAAAATAAGAAAACTAAAAGAATTGAACAGCATACCCTTCTCTCTTTCTTTGTCAATTAGTAAATCAATCCTTTTTATTATACACTATCCGACATTTTAAGACAACCAAAAGAGACGTATCGGCAAAGGAAAAAACATGAAATGACCACAGCAAAATATAAAAAAGAATCGTGATATAAATCGCGATTCTTTCACAGGTCCGTTCTTCATTCATTTCCCTACCCGATAAAATAAAAAACCAGACTTCCCAAAAGTAAAACAGACTCCTTCTGATACCTCTTTTCCTCCAAAAAACCTTTCAGAATTGCCAGGGCATCCTCTACTCCCAAAGCCGTCACATCCCGAATCCCCCTCCTTTTCATATTATCAAAAAAGGAATCTATCATCTCTTTGGCTTCTTTCTTGGGAAGCTTTAGGATTCTTTCATTCAATCCTTCTCCCCTAAGGCGCCTCTGTTCTCCTCCGGCAGAAGCCTTCAGGAGTTTACCACCTGCAATCTCCCACTGATAAGGGTCATGCTGCATCATCCCCCTTCCCTCACTTTCCACCATATAAGACTCTCCTTCATTTTTCAGGAGCAATCCGACAAGACTTTCCGGCACCACATACTTACGTATTTTCTTCCCCATCCGGCCGTAGCCCTCCTCCCGAAAGAAATCAGGCCAGAATCCGGGCCCGTCAAAATTATAAATACGCAAAATCCTCTCCTGCAGCCCTCGCCCTACCTTTGCCCCGGCATAGACTGCAAGGTTCCCGCCTTTGGAATGGCCTGTCAAAATCAGTTTCTCCCGGTTCGTGGCAGCAATCTCCTCCAGATAGACGGCAGCCATTTCCTGGGACGGAACAGGAAACCGGTACACCATGCTGAAATTCTCCCTCCAACCGTTAAGGGTTTCATCCGTTCCGCGAAAAGCCACACATATTCTTTTATCCGGAAGACGAAAAGAAAGTGCTCCGAATTGCAAGTGAATATCCTGTCTGCAACAGTGTCTGTAGCCAAACATTAAAAGCTCCCCGAATCTTCTGCTCATACTGCAGACACTTATTAAGCTTAAATTCTGCGGACCATAGAAAGACCCTTGTATCATCTGGTGTTCTTTTCTCATCGAAAGCAAATCCTTCAACAAAATCCCCTTTCCGGCATTCTTTGTTGTCGGCACAATCCCATCCCAGTTCACATAGGCCAGCTGTGCCAGCACCAAAGCGTCCGTTCCGCAAAAGGGTCTTTCCTTAAATGTTTCATATCCGTTCTCTTGTATATATCCGATTATATTGCACACGCACGCAATCCTCCCAATTCCCATTTTTATATCTTTCCATCGTATTATCTCCACAAAAAAATAAAATATGACTTTTTTTAAAAAAGGGCTTGACGAAACATATATTTTGCGTATATAATAGCATTCGTGAGTTGAAAAAGCATACTCAAATCGGGGTGTGGCTCAGTTTGGCTAGAGCGCTGTCTTAGGGAGGCAGAGGTCGCAAGTTCAAATCTTGTCACTCCGACTTTAAACCGAAATACATTACGTATTTCGGTTTTTTCTTTTGCGCATACTAAGCAAAAAGCCCTATCTTTCACGCCGGTGTCTGATAGGGCTTTATAAAATACTCTTTCTTCTATGTATTATGCACGATTCTGTGCCGCCACAAGGCTTTCGCCACAGTAACGTTCTCTCAACTTCGGTTTCTCAATCTTACCGGTCGGATTACGGGGAATATCCGCAAAAATAATGCGGTGAGGTCTCTTGTAACGGGGTAATTTATGGCAGAATTCATTCAATTCTTCCTCGGTTAAAGTATAACCTTCCTTCACCTCTACAATAGCCGCACAAGCCTCTCCGAGACGTTTATCCGGAATACCGATTACAGCAACGTCCTTAACCGCAATATTACTGCGGATAAAGTCTTCAATCTGCACAGGATAAATATTCTCACCACCGCTGATTACCACATCCTTTTTACGATCTACAAGGAAGATAAATCCATCCTCATCCTCCTGGGCCATATCACCGGTAAATAACCAGCCGTCTGCCAATACTTCTTCGGTAGCCTTCGGATCGCGATAGTAGCAGGTCATAACGCCGGGGCCTTTTACTGCAAGTTCTCCCACTTCACCCTTTGCCACTTCGTTTCTGTTCTCATCTACAATTCTGACTTCCCAGCCATATCCGGCTTTACCGATTGCGCCTACTTTATGAATGTTCTCTACCCCAAGATGAACACATCCGGGACCGATGGATTCACTCAAACCATAGTTGGTATCATACAAATGATCCGGGAAAATCTTCTTCCATCGGGCAATCAGGCTGGGAGGTACCGGCTGTGCACCAATGTGCATCAATCTCCATCTGGAAAGATCATAATCCTCCAACTTAATTTCACCCCTGTCAATGGCATCCAGAATATCCTGGGCCCAGGGTACCAAAAGCCATACAATGCTGCACTTTTCTTTGGATACGGCATCCAGAATCAATGCAGGCTTCGTTCCCTTTAAAAGGACTGCCTTTGCACCTTCCAGAAATGAACCGAACCAGTGCATCTTCGCTCCGGTATGATAAAGAGGTGGAATACAAAGAAAGACATCATCCTTTGTCTGTCCGTGATGGTTCTGCTCCACTTTACAGGAATGCATCAGGCTTCTGTGCTTATGTAAAATCGCCTTGGGGAATCCTGTTGTTCCCGACGAAAAATAAATTGCCGCATCATCATCATCCGTAAGCTTAATCATAGGCGTCTGGCTGGAGCAGTCTGCGGTAAGAGAAGCATAATCTTCCGCAAAGGAAGGACAACTTTCACCCACATAGAACAAAAGACGATTCTTACTGATATCATCTGCAATTTCCTCCACACGACCGATAAATTCCGGACCAAACACCAGAATATCAACTTCTGCCAAATCCAGACAATACTTAATCTCATCCGGTGCATAACGGAAATTCAAAGGCACCGCCAGAGCTCCTGTTTTGAGAATACCAAAATAGATAGGAAGCCACTCCAGACAGTTCATCAGAAGAATTGCCACTTTATCACCCTTCTTCACTCCACGTGAAAGAAGCATGTTTGCAAAACGATTGGCTTTCTCTTCAAATACATTCCAGGTAATCTCCCTGCGGTAATGTGTAGAAGGATTCGCCTGAATCAATTCGTACTCCTTCCATGTTACTCTCTTGGTTTCTTTCATTTCCGGATTAATCTCAACCAGACAAATATCTTCACCATATAATTTACAATTGCGTTCCAAAATCTCCGTAATTGGCATTTCTAATTTCCTCCTTACATGGACCTGTAAGCGTCCACGTATTATTATGCCACTTTAAAGCAAAAAAGTAAAGTATCGAAAAAGAACTTTTAAATGTTCACGGAACGCATATATACCCCCATCAGATCCGGGTAAATTCGGCAAAAAAAGAAACGTCAAAGACGTTTCTTCTTAGTATACCGTAATTGTTTCAATCACCAACTGTGATTTGTAATCAATATTCGCTTTCTCAATCTTCTTTTGTAATTCCAACTCGCTCTTACACTTAACCGCATCCGTCACATCGACAGTCAGGTAAAAGCCCCTAAATAATTTCTCCGCCAAATACTCATCGGTCCTGGTATTATGCGCTATATAAAATTGTCCTGCCATAATGCGTCCCTCCTTTAGCGTTTTTGTTTTTCCTACTTTTATTATATAATAACTGTAGGAAAAGTCAACTAAATTACTTTTGTTTTTCGTTCTTTTTCGATTTCTTTCTCACTGCCTGTTTAACAGGCTTGGACGCGGTCTTTGCGGTCTTTTTGCCGCTGTTTTTTCTGACGGAATATCCAAAAGTTCCCAAGGGCTTTCCAAGCGAAAAATAGGTGCCGTGGGAATACGCTACCAAGCCGGTATGATTTAATTCGAATTTACCGGATTCATCAAAAAATGCTGAATCTACCGTCACGCCAACCACCTCTGCCACAAACATGGTATGTGACCCTAAGGGCAGTTCTTCTTTCACCTTACATTCAATACACACGGGACTTTCTGCAATTCCGGGTGCGGCAATATGTTCGGAAGGCAATGGCGTTAAGTTCATTTCTTTATATTTATCCACATCTCGACCGGACTTTACGCCGCAATAATCCGTGGCAAACAACAAATCCTCTGTGGTTAAATTTATCACAAACTCTTTGGTTTCACGAATAATGTCATAAGAATAACGCTCCGGTCTGACTGAAATGGAGACCATGGCAGGATCGCTGCAAACCGTTCCCACCCAGGCAAGTGTAATAATATTCGGTTTTTCATCCGCTCTCTGACAACTTACCATAACTGCAGGCAGGGGATATAGCATATTGCCCGGTTTCCAGCTTTCTCTGCTCATTCTTTTCTCTCCGTTCTTAATCTTTTCTATAGGTTGCAAAGAGAATTCCTGCTATTTTGCTGCTTCTTCTCTCTTTTTACCGATTAGTTTAATAACATATAAAGTTCCCACCAGTAACACAATCGAAACAGGGAATACCACAAACCAGTTCTTCACAATACCCGCAAGCAGGAATGACACGAAGGAAACGGCAGCAACCGTTAATGCATACGGCAACTGGGTGGAAACATGATTGATGTGATTACATTTCGCACCTGCAGATGCCATAATCGTGGTATCGGAAATCGGTGAGCAGTGATCTCCGCATACAGCGCCTGCAAGACACGCAGAAATGGAAAGTACCATCATGACATCACCATTAGGAAATACTGCGCATACAATGGGAAGCAAAATACCAAAAGTACCCCAGGAAGTACCGGTTGCAAAAGCAAGTCCGGTTGCAATCAGAAATACAATTGCAGGCAACATCCAACTAAGTCCGGCGGCATTGTTTCTAACAAACTCTGCCACAAAAACCTTAGCACCAAGTTCCATGGTAATTCCGCTTAAGGTCCATGCAAAGGTAAGAATCAGGATTGCAGGAACCATGGCGCGAAAACCTTCCGTAAAGGATGCGGTCAATTCCTTGAAACTTAATCTCTTTCTTATAAGATAGAATACAAAGGTAAATGCAAGTGCAATGAAGGAACCCAGCACCAGACCGACGGAAGCATCACAGTCAGCAAAAGCCGTAATAAAGTCTACTCCGTCAAAAAAACCACCGGTATAAACCATACCTGTTATGCAGGAAACGATGAGAACCGCTACAGGAAGCACTAAATCCATCACGCTTCCCTTCTTACCGGACACCGCCGCTTCTTCTTCCATAGGCTCGGAAGAACTGTGCAAATCGCCTTTTAACGCATTCATTTCATGTTTTTTCATGGGACCGAAATCCAGTTTCATAACAGAAATGGCAATCACCATGATAATAGTAAGCAATGCATAGAAATTAAAGGGTACGGATTTCAAAAACAGTGACAATCCCTCTCCCTCAGGTGCCACGCTGGTAACCGCTGCTGCCCAGGATGAAATGGGAGCAATAATACAAATCGGCGCAGCCGTTGCATCGATCAAATATGCAAGCTTTGCTCTGGAAATCCGCTGCTTATCCGTAACAGGACGCATTACGCTTCCTACGGTAAGACAGTTAAAATAATCATCCACAAAAATCAATGAACCAAGCGCAAAGGTGGCAAGAGAAGCGCCCCGTCTTGACTTAATATGTTTGGAAGCCCATTCACCATATGCTGCAGAACCGCCGGCTTTGTTCATCATACTTACAATGATGCCAAGAATCACCAGGAAAATAATAATACCTACATTCCAGCCGTCTGCCAGTTTGGAAATAATCGTATCAAAAGTCTTTGTAACCGCCACCACGGGATGGAATGTTGTATACATAAGGGAACCGCATACAATTCCGCAAAACAGCGACAGATATACCTCTTTGGTAATCAATGCCAGAATAATGGCAATTAAGGGCGGCAGCAATGCCAGAACAGTAGCATAAACATTAACATCCGTACGGATTGTTTCTACCGCATGATTCAAATTTGCGGCAAAATCATCACCCTGCTCCATCAGATTTGAGTCATAATTGTCAACAAAATCCAATGCTGCAGCCATGTCATCTTCCGTAACTTCTTCTGCACTTTCTGCCGTTACTGCCACTTCTTCTGCTTCCTGTGCAAATACACCGGAATGAAACAGTACCGTAGCAGTAATCAGCAACATAAATGCAATCCACACTCGTAACTTTTTGTTCATCTGTAACCTCCACTTTTTGTTTTTTGCAACCTTTATTACCATTCTTTATCCGAAAGAATTTCTAACAAATACTCCCATGTTCTCTTTACCGAAAGGATATCCAGCTTTTCTCTTGTGGTATGGATATCAAGAATATTCGGTCCAAACGAAATGCAATCAAGTTCAGGATTCTTCTCAAGTAAAATGCCGCACTCCAGACCTGCATGAATTGCCGTCACCACCGGTTTCGCCTGATAACATTTCTCATAAATACGAACCATCTTATCCCGAAGTGGAGAATCCGCGCGATATTCCCACGCCGGATAATCACCGCCGCAATGCGCAACACCGCCTAAGTGTTCTGTTAACAAACAGATTCTTCTTTGCAGATACGCCTTGGATACAGCCTTACTGCTGCGCAAAGAAAAATCCGCTTCCACATACTCTGCAGTTGTGGAAATCACACCCAGATTAAGGGATGTTTCAACCAGACCGGGCATTTCCAAACTATTCGCTATTACTCCGTCAGGTGCAATATTAACAAACGAAAGAATCTCCCTTGCCTTCGAATATCCGATTATGGCACACATTCCGTCTTCCGTTTTGCCATCGTATTCTTCCAATGCCTCTGCCCCAAACTCCATAAAAGGCTCACGCATACTGTATTCTCTCTGTATTTCGGCCCATTCGGCATTCGCACGTTCCAAAAGAATCTCTTCAAATCCCTCTTCCACACAGAACACCGCACTTGCAAACCGTGGAATGGCATTATCCTTCTCTCCGCCCGAAATCCTGCAAAGCGAAATTTCTTCGGAATGTATCTTTTCAGCAATTCGAGCCAATAAATGAATCCCGTTTCCAAGTCCTTTATGAATATCCGCACCGGAATGTCCGCCGGTTAAATTTCGCAGGGAAATCTGATACACCCTTCCCTGTTTCATTTGCGTTTCATATGCAAACACAGATGATACACGAAGTCCGCCGGCACAGGAGGTAAGCAACTCTCCCTCTTCTTCCGAATCAATATTGATCAGCTTTTGAGACTGAAAAACTGACAAATCAGCCCCAATGGCTCCATCCATGCCTACTTCTTCATTTACAGTGAAAAGTACCTCTAACACAGGATGCGAGATGGTATCAGAATCAAGAATCGCCAGCGCATACGCAACCGCAATTCCGTCATCCCCACCAAGAGAGGTTCCCCTTCCGTATAAATATCCGTCTGCAGTTTCCAAAATTAGTCCGTCCTTCTCTAAATCCAACGGACAATTCTCTTCCTTCACCGCCACCATATCCATATGACCCTGTAAAATAATCCCGGGAAGATGCTCATAGCCCGGTGTAGCCTCCTTTCGAATATAAACATTCTTTAAGGAATCCTGCATACACCAAAGGCCACGCTCTTTGGCAAAGCCATACAAATAATCACTTATTTCATCTATGTGACCGCTTCCGTGAGGAATCTCACATATCTTCTCAAAAAAGTAAAAAACCGCCTCAGGCTCTAACCCCAGCCCGCTTTTATACTTCAACATACTACTTTCTCCGCTTTTTTGCATTTTTATTTCCCGAAGTGTTGTTTTTAACAACAGGCTTAGATACCGGTTGGGATGCCGGCTTCTTCTGATTTTCCTCTTTCTTTAACTTTCTTGTATGAAAAATGTTGGAAATAATACCCGCAATCCCTTTTTTTTGTTTCTCTGCCTCCGATAAGGGCAAATAATCCGTATCCCACGCCTCTTTTACCCACTCTTTGGCACCATTCCTCTCGTTCACACCATCACGGAACAACGTGTAGAAGGTAGAAAACAGCGGAATAAAGAACAACATTCCGGCAACACCCATCAGACTGCCACCGATACTGATTGCAGCCAGAATCCAGATAGAGGGAAGGCCTACGGAATTCCCAACGACATAAGGATAAATCAGATTACCCTCAATCTGCTGAATGACAAGGAATAAAATGATAAAAAGCAACGCCTGACGGGGATCCTGAATCAGAAACAGAAATGCTCCCACACCACATCCGATAAAAGCACCCACGATGGGAATCAGTGAGGTGAAGCCTACCAACACACCAATCAAAAGGGCATAGTCCAGACGGAAAATCATCATAGAAAACATAATAAGGAGGCCAAGTATAACCGCTTCCACACACTGCCCTGCAATGAAATTGCTGAAATTATTGGCAAGAAGGGTAATTGCCTTCATTGCCTTCTCATAAGATTCTTTCTTAAGAATGGCACTGAGAATACGCTTTCCCTGATTCTTCAGGCGTTCCTTCATAATCAGAAGGTAAATGGAGAAAATAACGGCAATTACAGCGTTTACCACACCACTGCCAATCTTTCCCGCAACACTGAAGGTATTCTTAATAAAAGAACCGCCGAACCCGTTCATAAAGAAATCCGTAACAGCAGTAATTACCTTCTGCCAGTCAATCTTAATCTCTTTCAGTTTCTCTACTTCTTCCATGAATACTGCCATAATCTGAGGATTCTGACTCATGAACTGTTCAATCTGCTCCAACGTCTTAAAATAGAACGCCGTAATCTGCTCCGGCAATCCCTTACAGGTTTCTGCAATCTGGGGAATCACCAGAACAAAAAGAAGGGTTAGTACCACAAACAGTAAAAGAATAGTCAATACTATACTGATTGGTCGCTTCGCCTTTGTCCAAAAATTACTCTTAGCCTTTGAAAACAGGCGCTTTTCAATACTGCGCATAGGAATATTTAAGATGAAAGCAATAAGGCCGCCTACCAGAAAAGGCAGCAGCATTCCATATGCCTCTTTCACAATCAAACATATCCAATCAAACTTAATCACGGCAAGCACAAGAAGTGCTGCTGTAACCATTATTTTCAGCCAAAATAAATATTTGCCCTTGTCTTCCTGCATTTTTTTCTCCTTTTTTCTCAATCCGCCCGCAACACTCTACGGTACTATTTTTTTAATCCTCATCTGTTTCAGGCGCCAAATGTTCTCTTTTGTGCAGTGCTCACAACTGTTTCAATTATAATATCTTTTCTTCTATTCCGCAAGGTATATACGTTGCAAAAAAGAGCCGCCTAAGCGACTCTTTTATCATTGAAAATCAAAAAATTATGCAATTTTGCTCTTAGCAATTTCAGCAAGTGCAGTAAATCCTGCAGCATCGTTGATTGCCATTTCAGCAAGCATCTTTCTGTTGATATCGATTTCAGCAAGCTTTAATCCATACATGAATTTGCTGTAAGATAAACCGTTCATTCTGCATGCAGCGTTGATACGTGCAATCCAGAGACGTCTGAACTGACGCTTGTTCTGCTTTCTTCCTGCGTAAGCAGAGGTTAATGCTCTCATTACGGACTGCTTAGCAATACGGTACTGTTTGGATCTTGCTCCTCTGTAACCTTTTGCAAGTTTCAATACTCTGTTATGTTTTTTCTTAGCGTTTAAACCGCCTTTAATTCTTGCCATGTTCTATCCTTCCTCTCTGCTTCTTAAATATAAGGTAAAATCTTCTTCATGTTCTTAACATTTGTTGCGTCTGTAATAGCTGACTGACGAAGATTACGTTTTCTCTTAGTAGACTTCTTTGTTAAGATATGGCTCTTGTAAGCTTTACTTCTTTTTAATTTACCTGTTCCTGTTACTTTAAAGCGCTTTGCAGCTGACTTACTTGTCTTCATTTTAGGCATGTCTATTTCCTCCTGATCATTGATTCTATTTTAACTGTTGCTTCCTAGCGTTTCTCAGTTAAAAACATTGTCATACTCTTGCCTTCCACTTTCGGTTCCTTTTCGATTACGGCTACATCTGCAAGACCTGTTGCAAAATCTTCTAAAATATGTTTGCTGCTTGCCATATGCGCAATCTCACGACCGCGGAAACGCAATGTTACCTTAACCTTGTCACCCTTGGACAAGAATTTCCGTGCAGAGTTCATCTTGGTATTCAAATCATTGGTGTCAATGTTTGGAGAAAGACGAATCTCTTTCACCTCTGTTGTCTTCTGTTTCTTCTTGGCTTCCTTATCTCTACGAGCCTGTTCGTAGCGGAACTTACCATAATCTGCAATCTTGCATACCGGAGGATTCGCTGTGGGAGCAATCTTAATTAAATCAAGTCCTGCATCCTCTGCCAATTTCTGAGCTTCCTTTGCTGACATAACGCCAAGCTGGTCACCATTCTCTCCGATTACTCTTACTTCTTTGTCTCTGATTTGTTCGTTAATAAAATACTCGCTAATGTTTGTGCACCTCCATGCAACAGATTCATAAAGATAAAAAAAGTGAATGCACAAGCCATTCACTCACAAAGAACACACAAAAAGAAACATAAAACCATTGTGCTTTCTATATGAACACCTGTAAGCCTTTTGCCACAGGGTGAGAGTGAAACTCTGCTTGCTTTTGTTATTAATCCTCTAGAAGAATATCACACAGTAAAAGTAATGTCAACTGTTTTTTGATTTTATTTTATTTTTCTATGTATGCCCGGCAAAGAAGGACGCCGGGCTGTTGCATATTCTCTATTTTGCTTCCCTGAAAGTACCGCAGGAAGTACCGGCACTGTTTAACGCACCGTTTCCAAGAATATCAACCTTCTTTGCCTTGCACTTGTAATCGGAATTGAACTCGCAGTTTGTTGCCTCGCAGTCAATGCTGATGGTATGACTGGGATGGCTGGTTGCATTGGTATGGGAATTCTCCTTACGCTGTGCGAAACTTGCGCAACAGGTTTCACCACATTCACATGCGTTGGTACCTCCCACCATAATGTCGCCTTTGCAACACAAGTTATCCTTGTTGTAGGTACAATTAGTTACTTTACAACACAATTCTGCCATAATCTGATGCCTCCTTATTAATCGGTCTTGCATAACTGCCTTTATTTTGCCAAGCAATTACACTACATCAGAAGTATGTCCTAATTTATTTCTTTTATGCAGAATTCCCGTACTCCACTTTCATAACATAAGATGCCGCAGATAAGCCCCGCAAACAAAAGGTTTGCAGGGCTTTTGCATTCTTTTTTATTTTCCGTTCCTTATTTCTGCTCTTCTACTGTTACCTTGCGGATTTCTTTGGTTCTGATTTCCTTGGTAATCTCGTCGATAAATACAGACAATGCCTTCTGGCCTTCATCTCCTGCGAAACGGCTGCGTACGGATACTTTGCCTTCCTCTTCTTCGTTCTGGCCAACCACTAACATGTACGGAACTCTGGCAAGTCTGGTTTCACGAATCTTGTAACCAATTTTCTCGGAACGGTTATCCATAGTAGCAAGGATTCCGTTTGCTTTCAATTCCTTCAATACCTTCTGGCCATATTCCGCATACTTCTCGGAAATAGGAAGAACGCGTACCTGCTCAGGGCAAAGCCATGTGGGGAACTTGCCGGCATACTTCTCTGTAAGCCATGCAAGAGTACGCTCGTAGCATCCCATACTGGTTCTGTGGATGATGTAAGGACGAACCTTATCACCGTTCTGATCCACATAGTACATATCAAACTGCTCGGAAAGAAGGGCATCCCACTGAATGGTAATCATGGTATCTTCCTTTCCGTATACATTCTTCGCATTAATATCAACCTTAGGGCCATAGAATGCAGCCTCTCCCACATCCTCCGTGAAAGGAATATCGAGTTCATTTAAGATATCTCTGATGTGCTGCTGGGTCTCTTCCCAAACTTCAGGCTCTCCGATATATTTCTCTTTGTTGTCAGGATCCCACTTGGACAAATGATACGTTACGTCCTCCTGCAATCCCAAAGTTTCAAGACAGTGCTTTGCCAACGCAAGACAACCCTTGAATTCTTCTACCATCTGGTCAGGTCTTACGATTAAGTGACCTTCGGAAATAGTGAACTGACGCACACGGGTCAAACCGTGCATCTCGCCGGAATCTTCATTTCTGAACAGTGTAGAAGTCTCGCCGTAGCGGATAGGCAAATCACGATAAGACTTCTGGCTTGCCTTAAATACATAATACTGGAACGGACATGTCATGGGACGAAGCGCAAATACTTCCTTATCAACTTCCTCGTCTCCCATTACAAACATACCATCCTTGTAATGATCCCAGTGACCGGAAATCTTATAAAGGTCACTTTTGGCCATAAGAGGAGTCTTGGTACGAACATAACCCCACTCATTATCCTCCAAATCCTCAATCCAGCGCTGCATGGTCTGAATCATCTTAGCACCCTTAGGCATTAACAAAGGAAGTCCCTGTCCGATTACATCAACTGTGGTAAACAGTTCCATCTCGCGGCCAATCTTATTGTGGTCGCGGTTCTTAATATCCTCTAAATATGCAAGATATGCTTCCAACTCTTCTTTTTTTGCAAAAGAAGTACCGTAGATTCTCTGTAACATAGCATTGTCGGATTTGCCTCTCCAATATGCACCGGAAGAAGAAATCAACTTAAATGCCTTAATATTCTTGGTACTCATAAGGTGAGGACCGGCGCAAAGGTCTGTAAACTCTCCCTGGCTGTAGAAAGAAAGTTCTGCATCCTCGGGCAAATCACGAATCAATTCCACCTTATAGGGCTCGCCTTTCTCTTCCATGAACTTAATCGCATCTGCACGATTCATGGTAAAACGTTCTAACGGTTTCCCTTCCTTAATAATCTTTTTCATTTCTGCTTCAATGGCATCCAAATCATCTCTGGAAAAAGCCGCATGGTCAAAATCATAGTAAAAACCATTCTCGATAGAAGGTCCGATGGTAAGCTTCGCTTCCGGAAAAAGACGCTTCACAGCTTCCGCCATTACATGGGCTGTGGTATGACGGTATACAGCCAAACCTCTGGGGTCTGCTGCGGTTAAAATATTCAACTCGCAATCGCTGTCAATTACGGTTCTTAAATCCTTCACTTCACCATTTACTTCACCGGCACAAGCCGCTCTGGCAAGGCCTTCGCTGATGTCCTTTGCAATATCAATAATGGACATAGCCCCTGCGTATTCTTTTGCACTACCATCTTTCAAAGTAATCTTCATTTTTTTAACCTCACATATTTTATTAAGAACTGCCTGCCGGCTTTCTTACTCTGCAACAGTTCAATTTTTACCAATTATAAAAGTTTCTCTTCCACTATCCTTGCCGCACTCTCTACCAGTCTGGTACAGGGTCTGGACTGATAATATTCCGCCGTACGCTCCGCGGGCACCGCACTTTTCTCTTTGGCCGCTAGTCCCAAGAGTTCACGGCAGATAATACTTCCGTTCTCTTCTTTGAAACAATCACTTAATATTCGGACCGTCTCATACGTTTGTCCCTGTGCCTTCTTATCCAAAGGATCCGTATTCCCCTCCTTCAGCCCTTCCAAAAGAGCCATGGCAGAAACCGTCCCGCACACTTCACGCATCCTGCCGATTCCGCCTCCCATAGGGCTTGCCAGTTTCAATGCATCTGCTTCCGTCATCCCAAATAAATCCGCATAGGTTGCAAAAACAGCCTGGGCGCAATTATATCCTTCTTCGAATCTTCGCACTGCATCCTGCACTCTGCTTTCCATCCAATCACCGCTTCTCTCTTGTTTCATTTCAGTCTCGAAAGTCATATCACTCAGAAGTCTTTCATACTGTGATATCACACAAAGATTATTCTATTCCTTTTTATTCTTTTCGTCAAGATGAGGAAATACCGGTTCTTCCGTTTGTTCTTCCCGCAAAATCTCTAATGCAGTCTGGTCTATACAGCCAAAAAAAAGCAGGACATATCACTCTGCCGGTTTACGTATTTCCATAACATACGCTATTTGTTCGGATGTAAAACCTTCTTCTTCCATCATCTCTATCATTTTATCCGGATTGATTTTTAAATATGGAGCAGTAAAGTTTTCCGGATTTAAGTCTCCCGCAATTATATCGTACGAATAAACAAGAGCATTCTCCTTCAATTCTGCATCACAACACTCCACTGCATATGAAATTTCTTCTTCCGTAAATTTGTATTCCTTAAGTCTCTCCACTATCTCTTTATTGGAAAAATAAGACAACTCATCATACGAGATAGACGTATTTATAATCTTCTTCAATCTCCTTACTGCATTTTCTTTCCAGTCAACACCACAGTGTTCATACACATATTCTATTTCTTCTTCCGTATATTCCCAGGATTCCATGAGCATGCGAGCCTCTTCTTTCGAATCCGAAGATATGGTTGACGAATTTAGATACCAATTCAAAGCTCCCTCATTCCAATCCATGTCGCAATGTTCTATCGCAAAAATAGTTTCTTCCTCCGTATATCCTGCCTTCATCATCTTAAAAGCAAAAATAGATCGGTTCAAATCTACATTTGAAGAATTAATTATTTCCTGTCCATCATTAACGATTTGTTTCTCCCTTAATGAAAATCCTACCATCGGGTCTTCTTCCGCCGCTGCTTCCTCGATAATCTGCAATGCAGTCTGATCTATACAGCCGACAAAGCCGCAGGACATAAGCAGTGTACAAATAATAGCAGTTCTCTTAATACACAATCCAATTCTATCAATCTCACTCTTTTTCATATTTGTTCTCCTTTTCCTTTCATCTTTCCTCCCCAGAGACATGTAATATAATTACAAAAAATATCACAATTATAAAATAACGTATTTTAACAAAAAAGGCAAATGAAAAGAATCACGCAACAAAAACAGCGGCATTTCATAGTTTCATACTACGAAATACCGCTTGATTACGATTGTATCCTTCTTTATTAGATATGATTAACAAGTAACTTTTAGATGTTATGCACCAATTGGCATATACCAATTGCTATGCATTTCCGTTGATGCTTTCAATGCATTTGGCGATTTCTTCTTCCGTATAGTCGTACTTAGAAATAATCTTTCCGATAATCTGTTCTTTGGATGTGTTGAGGTCCAATAAAACTTTAACCATTCCCTTCAATTCACCTTCCATCAAACCTTCTTTGCGTGCCTCCACACGAGCCTCTTCACAGGCCTCCTCGGTTCTGTACATAATGAGTTCTTCCAGGGTCATATATGCTCTCCTCGCTTTCTCATCCAGACGCACATCATCAACGATACCTTCAATTGCTTTAAGGTCCTCATCTGTTGCATTCTCTGCAGAAGACTTCTCGAAATAACGTAATAATGCGCAAAGTTCCTCATCTCCTCCGACCTTACCGCCGGTATATAGGAAAATCTTTGTTACTCCATCATTATACACGATATCAGGATTATTTACCACATGGTTTTTGACTTCATACATGACTCGATTTTCTCCAAACGGATCTTCCTTTAGAATCCAGATAGAGAAATACTCCGGAAGCTTATCATAGGGTTTTCCGGCAGAAAGACTTTTGGCGTCCGTAAGTGCCTGGCAAAAGCGGCTGCGTTTCGGCAGGTCTTTCAAACCGTATTGGTTAGGTTCGATATCATAGACCGTGGCCAACTCCTCACCATTGCTTTCCACCTGTCTTTTTTATAATCCGTTTGCTTCGGCACCGTATACAGCCTGTTCGTATGTATACCCGTCATATTCTAACTGGTCAATCATTTCATCCTTCGTTAAGGACAAGAACTCAAGATAGTTCTTTACAGCGATTGCCGCCTGCTCATACCAGTCAGCACCACAATTGTCTGCAGCATAGATTGCCTCTTCGCTGGTAAAGCCTTCAAACTCAAGCTGTTCAATCAATCCCGTATAGGAAAACGGTGTGAACTCAAGGTAACCCAATGATTTCTTTACCGCTTGTTCCTTCCAATCCGCTCCGCAATGATCTGCCGCAAACGTTGCATCTTCAGTAGAAAATCCCTCAAATTCGAGCTGATCTATCAATCCTGTATAGGAAAATCCCATGAATTCAAGATAACCGGCTGCTGTCTCAAGCGCAGCTTTCTGTGAATCGGTCATATTATCAGGTGCATTCGTCACCGCTTCGAATTCTTCATTCTCTTCCTCATATTCGTCCGTATACTCATCTGTATCTTCTTCTGTCATTTCTTCCGTGAAATCATCCGCCACTGCTTCGAATTCTTCATCCTCTTCCATCTCATATATATCGGTATCATCGTAAGAAACGCTGCCGATTCCGATACTATATCTTCCTATAATAATGGCAACGCACCCACCGCCGCAGCAACAAAACAATAGTAAAAATACTACAACCAAAATAATAATTGCGGCAACCAAGCCACCTTTTCCCTTTTTCTGTTCTTCCATCAGTCATTCTCCTTTTTTGTTTCAACATTTGTAGGAATCATAATTCCCTTTCTATTGACTAAAAGCATTAAATAGACCGATACGCACTTGCGTACCGGCCTTATTTTTCATAATGGTGATGTGCCGCCCCATAAAATTAACGGTTCATGCAGCACTTCTTATATTTCTTACCACTTCCGCAAGGGCAAGGATCATTCGGATATACCTTGTCCTCTTTAACAATTGTAGTGGAGCTCTTCTGCTCTTTGTAAAGTCTCTTCTTGGTTTCCTCGTCGAAAATCTTGTCCCACTCAGGAAGACCGTATAACCATTCTGCATCAGCTGCTACCATGTTCTTGTAGAGAAGCTCCTTGTCAAACACAAGGTTTACTTCAGTGTCTTCTTCCATGGTCTCAATGGGGTTGGGCTCTTTCAAGCTGTCATTGATACCATCTAAGAATCCTGTCATAAACATCAGGTCTAATCTATATTTATCAGCAAGATCCTTCACAGTTCCTCTTACTTCCTCATCAGGATTTGCAAGCAACTGTCTGTAAACTTCTTTCTCTTTCATGAAATATGTATTCCACATATTCTGTAAAGCATTCTTGTTTGCATTCTGGTTATATGCCTGTGCTTTCCACATTTCTAATAATAACATATCCATACCATCCTTTTATAAAACATTTGTCAGGGGTTCCTTTCCCATAACCTTTCTAAGTATATAACATTTTTTTCATTCTGAAAAGAGGTAATTTTCGTTGCCCCCGGTTTTTTTATGTGTTATGATAGAAAAAAATTGAAAGGAACATTTTTATGGCTGATAAAATGAAGCGTTTTGCCGCATTGGCAACCGTTATTCTTATTGTATTATTAATTCTCTCTGTTCTTGTTGTGGCAATCATTGATTTCCCCAACAAATTACCTGTTTTGGTATCCTTAACCGCAGCAATGGTTATCCTGCCCATCTTTGCATGGATTTTCTTATGGATTCTGGGCGCAGTCACCAGGAAAAAGAATATTGCGTCTTTCCGTAGCGCCGAAATGGAAGAAACCATGGAAAAGGCTGCACAGATCAAGGAGCAACTCAATCAGAAGAAGTAACACCTCTTTTATCAAATTCGTCTAATCGAATTAACACCTCTGAAGAATACTGGGGATATGCTTTCAGCAGACTCTCCAGTTCTTTTTTGGCCTTTAGTGCATTCTCTTTGTTAAACTCCATCTGTTTACGCAGACTCTGACGCTGGGAAATAAGACCATGTCTGATTTCAACCATCTCCTTGCGGTTTACCAAAGCCTCTGACTGATGAAGCCACGCATTCGGGTTAGAGATAGGAAGCGTCTTTAACTGTCTAAGCAACTCCGTCTTGTGAAGGGTAATCTCCGTCTGTGTTTTCTCGAACTTCTCACGTTCTGCCTTCTCAGCCACATACTTATCCCAAACAGCCTTCAACTCTTTGGCACTGTTCACCTCATATTTCAAGTAAAGATATTCCAGGAGATTCGTATTGTTTACATAGCGAATCTTAATTGCGTTGTGCATCTGAATCAGTTTGCAGATGGTCTTATCCACCACCCCGGCCTCCCGCCGGTAATCCGCACTCTTAATGAAAAGAATGGTAAATGCCACTGCTGCAATCACCAGCGCCAGAAGATAGCCAAGATAGGTATCAAGTTCGAATGCAAACTGCATCACGGCAAGAATCAGTACGCAGACCAGGGTTGCAATCACACCAATCATAACCACGCCCTTTAAGTTGGCCATTACTCCCTCCAACTCTTTACGGCGATACAGATAGGCCTGCTTCTCCCCTTCCATCTTATTCAAATCACTCTTAATTGCCCGCTGGTAATCCTCAGCCTGCTTTATCTTATCGTAGCATTCCGGCATCTCCGGTTCCAATCGCTGTCCCATCAGGAATTCTTCCTCGCTGATAAGACGCTTACCGGCATCATACTTACGGTTCTCAGCCTCCAACGCCATAATCCGGGTCGCACATTCCCGCAAAGGGTCCGCTAATGTTTCCGGCAACCGGTCAAGTTCCTCAGAGTCCTGCAAATATCCTGTGATGGAATCATACTCCCGATTAAGAACATCCAACTCATCCGCCGCATCCTTCATACGTCCGAGACAATCCACAATGTACTTTTCCCGTAACGTTGCATCTTCAAACTGATGCAGTTTCAGAAATCCGCTCTCATCAAATCCGTCCAAGGCCTGCTCGTTTGTGTATTCAGTTGTCCTCTTTCCTCTAAAAAGATTCTGAAACAATCCCATACGCCGACTCCGCTATTTCACAGTTTTCTTATACTCTTCTTTCTTGTTCATAAGTACCTTACCCAGCCATGCCTCATACTGGGACGTACCTTCCGTCTGGCTCTGGGCCTTTTTCTCGGTAAACTCCTTACCGCCGCCTTCACTCCAGCGCTCCTCAGCAGCCCTTACATCTTCTTCCAGACGAAGCATAACCTCTTTCATATGCCCCACTTCACTTATATGGGCAATGTATTCCGCCGGCGTCATTCGCATCCGCATAGCCGCCGCATAGAAATAAAAGTGCTCTTCCTTGCCATCCAGTTCATATGCCCGATAGAAGTTTTCTTCCGCTTCCTTTAAAAGAAACAGATTCGCTTTGGCAATTCCCATATTATGATAGATATCAGCCCGTAAAAAAACGTCCTCAGGGTCAGTCTCTTCTAATAAAACCTCATACTCCTTCAGGGCAAAAAAGAGTCTGCCCTTGTGAAGAAAATAATCAGCCCTGCGTTTCCGCTTTTCTACAGGATTGGCATCGGAGGAGTCATCTAACATCAAAAGAAATTCTTTCTTCTTACCGCTTTCCACCAAGTCCATTTCTTCCAAAAGCGCCTGCACATACTGGGTAAGATTTCCTCCCTTGGTAACCAGACCGTAGAGCTTATCGGAAAGTTCCTTGGCCCCGCATTCCTGCTCCAGCCAGTTCGCCAGTTCCATGGTAAACATTCCTTTTTCCAACAGCTCCGCATTCTGATACACGCAATATACCAGTTCTTCCGCCGAAAAAATATTGCATCGGATCTTATCCAGATAAAAGGGTTTATTCGCTTTTCTGCCAATACATTTATATACGCGTTTCACTCAAACACACCTCTTATATGTTCATTGTTTCCGTCCACTCACGTCCCGTGGTAGGAAAAATCTCGCCAAACCCACGATCTGTTACACGCAGGGTAACCACTTCATCTTCAGACATAGCCGCTTCTACCTTCACTCTTGTCATCCGGCCATTCTCCTCCGGCAGCCCCTCTAACACAAAATCTCCCACTGCATTCTGATTCTTTGTCAGATATTCAATGGAAATGGGTAACACATTGGTTCCTGCCAGAACCACTTCCACTTCCCCGCAAGCTTCATACCAGTGCTTACCGGCTTCCAAAAGAGGAAGAATCACTTCCTTTCCGTCTTTCTCCACCCGGATTCCCACATTGGCCTTTAGCTTCTCTTTCCCAAGAAATGCAATATTTTTCTCATAGCCGCTGGGGCTTGTCTTTTCTTTTGCCGCCAGTGCTGCACCTTTGCTGAAAAAGTTATTTCCCTTAAATACTCTCCGGTTCTTACAGAGAAAACGAAGGGACTCATTACACCAATCCTCGTAGAATCCTTCCCCAATCAGGTAGATTCCGGAATAAATCCGATTGTCGCATAAATCTTCTGCAATCCGTAAAAACTTCCCGTCTTTCTGCGCATCGGTGGTGTAAGGATCTTTCACCAGAAAATCCTTATGTTTCACAGCTTCCACCACAGCAAGATTCGGATTCACGAAGGTATTGCGGTCCAGCCGGTAACTCCACAAATATCCTTCCGAAGCATCGCAGACAAGAATCTGATGATTCTGTAATTCGCTGGGCTGATACAGCATATAAAAGAAAACGCTCTCTTCATAGCTGATGAAAGAAATCTTTTCACTGTTTCCCTTCAAAACCCCCACGGTTTCTTTTAACAGGGGGATCATCTTTTTGTCCGTATTTCGTACGGTTATTACAATATCTCCGATTTTTTCCGGTGTAGACATCATAGGCAACATAGCAAGACTTCTTTTAATAAACAGTGCCAGCAAATCCTTGGCCTGATACTCAGCCCGCTCAACAGTCACCAGTGCCTCTTCCAGGGCAAGGGTAAGCAAATCCGTTACCAGTTCGCCATCCCCTTCTTCCACTGCAGCAATGGCATCATACCCGATGCACCACTGCCCGTTGCTGCGGCGTTTGCTGATTGCCATGGGAATATTATACCGGTCGTCTCCGGTAATGGTACTTAAGGTTTCAGGGCTGTCACTGTCTAACTTGCAATACGAAATCTGCGCATATTCCCGGTTCAAATCATAGCCGATTCCGTACCGGTCCCTGTTTAATTTTTCAAATACATCTTTGATTTCTGTAAGCATGATTCCTCCCATGCATATTCCACCCCGGCATTGCAGATTCTGCCGGATGATAATTAATATTTAAACAATTCCTGCACCAGGCATTCCTTCTTCATGTATTCCCAGAGGGATTCCTCGCAGGTCTTATAATCCTTAACATCCCTGGCAATGGCCGCATCGTTTAGGATGGAGTACCTCCATTCCGTGCCCTGAAGTGTTTCTTCATTTCGCTCCAAAACACTGCTCTGAGTCAGCTGCTCTCTGTTGCCGTTTTGCTCCGTAATATAGTACTGGATACTTTCGCCGTAAAAAAGAATGAAGCTCTTAACAAAAATACCGGCAAATACATTTGGCATCTCTTCCTTGCGGTATTCCGTATCCACACCATTCTCATGCTCGATGGCATAGTGCATTATTACACGGCTGCTACTCTCGCCTCTGTATTCCACAAATACCCTGTCCGTAAACGGAAGCAATGCCGGAATCTCCTGTGCAAACACTGCAAAGAAAGAAAAGATGGTATCTCTCTTCAATTCCTTGGAAATCAGACTGCTAATCAAGGGAACATTCCAGTTCTCCCGCGCCTGCTCCGAAGCATGTTTCAGATATGCAAATCTGCTCACCCGGTTTAATGCTTCCCCGTCTTCCAACATCTCTTCCAGTCGCTCAAACACAATGTCATCCGTAATCACTTCTTTTACAAAGTAATCGTACGCGCAACGGGCAAGAAACGCTTTCTCGATTTCATAGTTTCCGCCGTTTTTGCGGTACATATCATAAAGATTCATCTTCTCTGCCAGGAATACTCCCGTAAACAACGTCTGGACCAAAAGACGCTCTAACAGCTCAAATACATCGAGGGAGAAAGATTCGCATGCCCGAAGCAGCGCTCTCGACTCTCTGATTCCGCCGTTAAAATGTTTCTGCAGATAATTAAGAATATTCGGGTCATATTTATTCTTACGATACAGATAAGCTGACAAATCCAGCATATCCTCTTCCTCAAATTCGCATTCCTTCTCTAACAGTCTGCTGCAAAGACGAAGAATGGTTTTTATCTCCACATGTTCCACACCGAAGGTGCACACCCATTCAAAGGCCATCTCATACATTCCCCTGGCCACCAGAATATGAATCAGTTCACCGCGTTCCACGCCGGAAAGAATCTCCGGTTTCACTTCAAATATAAGCTCATCCAGTTCCCTGATGCAGTCGTTTTCAAAATAATATTTCACCAGTTCAACCAGAATTTCTCTTTTGAAAGTAAAAGTGGTATCTTCGGACTGCAAAAGAAGTGCATAACCAAATACATTGTCTTTCGTCACATTCACATACATCCGGCCGTCTTCACAATGATGCAGCAAAAAGTTGCTCTGCTCCTGCACCATAGGAACCATGGTGCGGTATAACGTTTCGGAAAACAGCACCGGTTTCACTTCCGGATTGTTTAAAACAAATCTGTTATTCTTATTGTCCGTCAGCAAAAGGTAGTATTTCTGCCCGTAAACAGGCACGTAGGCTCTGTCGTCTTTAATACATCCTTCGCATTCCCCCAGGAAATTATCGTGAATTACCACAACGGAGCGGTACTTCTGACCATCCGCTTTCACCTCATTCATAAAAAGCATGGGCGCATATTCATTGGCAAACGCCACGTCCATCTCCAGCTGTCCGATCACCTCTTTGTAGAGATAAACAAGGTGTTCACTGATGCGTCCGTATCGAATCTGTTCTTTGACAAAATCCGGCAAACGTTCCCCGTAGGACGCCGCGATTTCGGGGAACTTATCTTTATGCTTCAGCACATTCACATGCAGATATGCCATGCGCTCATAATCCAAATTGTTCTGATATGCGAAATACATCATTACAATCAAAGGCAGTTCACGCATATCATTTAAGGAAATGGACTGGACAAAATATTCATACAGTCTGGTAAGTTTCAGTTCTCCCTGTACTGCCAGTTCATACCAGTGGAAGTATTCTTCGCCGATGCAGGAACCACTCATAAGGAAACTGCAAATGGTCTGCAACAACTCCTTGGAAGGAGCACATTCATAGCAGGAAACCAGAATCTGATACAATGTTCTGTCAAAATTCTTCTTCCTGCTGACCATAAGCTGCATCCGTTCTGCGATTCCGGCAGTCAAAGCTTTATGCTTTCTTGCAAAAAGCAGAACCTCTAACTCAAAATCCTCCGGTTTGGCCAGAAGAGACGGATTCTCCTTCAACAATCCCAACGCCTCAATGTAAAGAAGGGGGCTGTTAATCCCTAACCGGTAACAATCCTGTAAATACTCCCATTTTTTCTCGGGGTAATAGAATAAATCTTCCCTTAACTGTAACATTAACCAGGAGAGGCCCACATTTTCCCGTTCGCGATGATAAAGCTTTTTTACCTTCGCTGCCACTTTATTGGTATACTCTTCTTCTCGGTTTAACAGGGATGTTAAGTATAGAAAATATCCGTAAACTTCCGGATACTGCTTCTGTTGTCCCATTTCCTCTTCTATATGTTCCAGAATAAATGCTGCATCCCCATCCCGTTCCGCAGCCAAAAGAAGCTGTGCCTGATACAATCGGGCCACTGTCACCCTTTCATCATCACCGCTTATTTTTTTCACTATGTTGTCGGATTTCTGAATCCATTCTTCTTTTTTCATTCGTCCGAGACGGTATTCCAGATAGAAATGCAGCAGTTCCGCCACCTGTCTCTTATAACGAAGTCCCTCATTTTTTCCTTCCGATATATAACCGCAGTCTGCCGTAACATTTACCTCAATGTTACCTTCCATGGTTTCGATTACAATTTTGCCGTAATTACGTCCCCTGCAAAGGTCCTGATTTGCCACAGAGAACGGGATTCGGCATACATCTTCCGCAAAGTCCGCTCCGACAAATTCTTCTTTATGAAGTCTGATAAACGGAGCGTCCGTGGTGATTCTTCCCTTGACATTTCCCCAACCGGTCTTACTAAGCTCCAGTTCCTTAACCATTTCTCCCCGCACTTCACCCAAAGATATACTTCCGGAAGAAGTACTGTAATGTACACGATCCTTTTTCTTTACGGCTACGAGAAACTCATCCACGCACTGCTCATTTCCGGCATCCCTGCTAAGGCCTCTGTACAAAGTCCGAAAAGATGCGTCGCTCCCCACCAGAAGTTCCGTAAAACGGTTGGAATAATACAACGCCACCGCTTCTTCCCAGTTCGTCTTGGCCAAATTAGCAAAATGAAAGAGATTTCTGATATGCCCCATGGAACTGTACAGATACCCCTGCTCCATGCCCGCCTTGAAGGAAAGAATGTACTCCCCCTTATTGGTTACGATCTGAAAATCACCTTTCACAACGTCTCCGGCTTCCATCCCCACGCTGTCAAAGGTATATTTAATCTCAATTCTCTCCCCCATAAAAGAAACCGGCTCACATTTCATCCTCATATTGTTGGACAAAATATAGCCTTTTACCGGTGTGTCAGATTGATTCTCAATCCAAAAAGAGCCTTCTCTTACTTCATCGCAGTCAAAGGCCATTTCTATCATATCTTCCGAAAAGGACAAAGTTCCTTTATGGTCGGAAAAATCATAATTTTCTTCCAGCATATGTAAAACACTTCGTTTCACGTTTTCACCCCGCGCAACCCTATTTATCATAGGATCTTATATTTCATCATTGCTTTTTTTACTAAAATAATTATAATATATCATATCCATTCCTCATTATACCATTATTCCTTGTTCGGTTGCAAGGAACATGATGAAAAAGTAAGGAATATCTGAGAAACTTTTTATCACAAAATGACTGACGCCTGTCATATGTTTTGCATATAGAAAACATCCCGAAACAGGCTTGGACGGAGGCTATTAATGAGCAATAACGAAGTAATGCCAAAAGAGCATTTTCACGGAAGTGATTTAGAGAAAATAGAGGCCCGCTACGGTATCAGCAAAGATGAGATTGTACAGTTCGGCGCAAACGTGAATCCTCTGGGATTATCTGACCGGCTGAAAGCATCTTTGGGAGAGCATCTGGATGTTATCACCGGTTATCCTGACCGGGAATACACCGCTTTGCGGGAAACCATTGCAGAATACTGCGGCTGTGACAAGGACCATATTCTTGTGGGAAACGGCTCCACGGAACTGATTTCCCTATGTATTCAATCCCTTTCTCCAAGGAAGGCGGTCGTTATTTCTCCGGCCTATTCCGAATATGAGCATGAGCTGATGATTTGCGAAAGCAGGGTCACCTATTACCAGTTAAAAGAAGAAGATTCTTTTCAGTTGGATCTGGATGACTTCTTAAGGGCATTGGGAAACGATATTGATATGTGTATCATCTGCAATCCCAACAATCCGACTTCCACCTCCATCTGCCATGAACAAATGCTTCCCATTCTGAAACATTGTCACCAAAACAACATCTTCGTTATGATTGATGAAACCTATGTGGAATTTACCGAGAATTATGAGGAAGTTACTGCAGTACCTTTCACCAACGATTTTACCAATCTTATTGTGCTTCGCGGAATTTCCAAATTCTTCGCCGCACCGGGATTAAGATTAGGCTATGGTATTACTTCTGCTCCCAGTCTGCGAGCTGCCATTACCCGAAATCAGAAAGCCTGGAGCATCAATTCCCTGGCTGAAGTGGCTGCCAGACTTATGTTAACCGATTGTGACTATATCAAAGCCACCAGGGATTTGATTTTTGCAGAGCGTACCAGAATGGTTGCCCGTCTGCAACAGATTCCCGGTGTGAAAGTATATCTTCCCACCGCCAACTTTGTTCTGCTGCGGATTATGAAGGAAGGAAAAGACGCTGCCGGTTTATTTGACTTATGTATTCGGGAAAAACTTATGATTCGGGACTGTTCTACTTTCACCTACCTCGATGACAAGTATTTCCGGTTCTGTTTCATGATGCCGGAACAAAACGAAGCGTTATTGCAGTGCATCGAAAAATATTTTACGGAAAAATAAAAAGAAAGTGCTAAGAATAAATTTCTTAGCACTTTCTTTTTAAGCAGGGGAAGAGGGATTCGAACCCCCATGAACGGTTTTGGAGACCGTCATACTGCCATTGTATGATTCCCCTAAAAGTCTCGGTTTTTCATCACCGAGGCTTATTATAGCACAGAACATAACCGAATAGCAAGCACTTTTTTAAAAAGTATTATGATATGCCATTCTGTCGAATATTCCACTTCGTTTCTCTGCATCAGAACAATGCTTCCATCGCCTCTGACACATTCGACACATAAATGATTTTCACTCCCTTTTCCGCCTTCACACTGCCCTCGCAGGCTTTGGGTACAACACAGTTCTTAAAACCTAATTTCACGGCTTCGCTGATTCTTGTCTGCATCTGTCCCACGGCCCGGACTTCTCCGGAAAGCCCTACTTCCCCGAAAGCAATCACATCTTCCGCAATAGGAATGTTACGAAAACTTGATACAATCGCAAGAACAATTCCCAAATCAATGGCGGGCTCAGTAACCCGCAAGCCGCCTGCAATATTCACATAAGCATCGCAGTCTCCCAATGCCATTCCAAGACGTTTCTCCAACACTGCCATCAAAAGATTCAATCGGTTTAAATCCGTACCAATGGCCTGACGTCTCGGGAACCCGAAATTCGTCCTGCAAACCAATGCCTGGATTTCCAAAAGAATCGGTCTGGTTCCCTCAAGAGAGCAGGTTACAATACAGCCGTTCTCGCCTTCCGGTCTTCCGGATAACATGTACTCCGAAGGATTTTCCACTTCAACCAGACCACTTTCCCGCATCTCAAATACACCAATCTCATTGGTGGAACCGAATCTGTTCTTCACGCCCCGCAGAACACGGTAAGAAGCATGCCTGTCCCCTTCGAAATACAATACCGTATCCACCATATGCTCCAGCACGCGGGGGCCGGCTACCGTTCCTTCTTTGGTCACATGACCAACGATAAAAATGGAAATATCAGAACCCTTTGCCAACTGCAGAAGAATGGCTGTTGCTTCCCGCACCTGTGCCACACTGCCCGGTGCCGAGCCAATTTCTTCCGAATACATCGTCTGGATGGAATCAATCACCACCACCTGCGGTTTCTCGCGTTTCATTACCTCTTCAATCACCCTTAAATTTGTTTCACAAAGAAGCTTTACATTATCTCCAAACACTCCGATTCGTTCTGCACGTATTTTAATCTGCTTCAAGGATTCTTCTCCCGAAATATATAGAACAGTTTTCCCTGCAGCACCCAAATTGCGGCAAGTCTGTAACAGAATGGTAGACTTACCGATACCGGGATCTCCACCTACAAGAATCAATGAACCGGGAACAATGCCACCGCCTAAAACCCGGTCTAATTCCTTCAAACCGGTTTCTGTTTTATCTTCTTTCGTAAGTGATATCTCGGATAAGATACAGGGCTTTGCGTCATTCGCATTACTTACAGCCCCAAAAGAGCCTTTCCCGGAAACAACAATTTTCTCCTCCGACATTGTATTCCAGGATCTGCAACCGGGACACTGCCCCATCCATTTCGCTGATTCATATCCGCACTCTTTACAAAAAAACACACTTTTCTGTTTTGCCATTTACACTCCTTATATCTACACTTCCTGCCTTCCCAAAAAGGCATATAACTTTTTGTTCCCCGCAGTAACCCCTCATATTTATTTTCACGGCACTTCGTACCGTAAAATACCTACATAATCAAACAACATGCCCAAAGGCATGTTGTTTGATTTGTCATATAACTACTTAAGAACCTTAATCTCTACTTCTTCTCCGTCTGATAAATCTACACTCAAGGTTAATTTGCCGCTTACATTACTCTTCAATACGCCAATGCTTTCACCTTTTAAGAAAACATTATATTCTGTATTCTCAGCCATACCGATGGTAATCTGGGTATCCGCATTCCCTTCAACCCTGAAAGACACTCCGGCGTCATTCTCATCAAAATTCATTACACTGGTTCCGGGAAGTGACTCATACAAAAACATTCCGTTCTTCTCAAACTTCGTCATCTTCTGATAGGTCTTAACCTTGTATAAGTCTCCGGCATGTTTAAAATCTTCTACCTTCTTCTTCTCTGCCAAGGTGTAATCCCCAAAACTCAAACTCATATCTGCTTCTTTACGAAGTAACTCAGCTACAACCGCCATTACGATATCCTCCTAGTTTTATCCGCAAAAGTGTCTAAAAGTCAATCTGCCGTTTGTACAGCGTTTCCGCACCCGGCAAAGTAACTCTTCCCTTTACATAGTAACAGTATAACTTATTTCTCGACGTATTTCTACTGTTTTAATTCATTTTTATGATGAAAAGAAACCTTTCCGTTTTTAATTCCCACGGAAATAATATCTCCCGGCACAATTGCCCCGGCCAGAATCTCCTTGGCAAGTGCATCCTCCACCACGGTTTGCAGCGCACGCTTCAAAGGTCTTGCCCCCATAAGATTGTCACTGTATTTCTCAACAATATGCTCCTTTAATCCGTTGGTTAAAGTGAGGGTAATCTGCATCTGCTTCTGACACCGTTTTATCAGATTTTCGGAAAGGAGTTTGATAATATCCTTCATTTCGTCCTTTCCCAAAGGATGGAATACCATAATATCATCAATTCGGTTTATAAATTCCGGTTTGAAAATCTTCTTTACTTCTTCCATAACGCCCTGTTTCATCTTTTCATAATGCTGCTCCTTAGAACGTGCGCCGGTAAATCCGAGGTTCTTAGGTGCCACAATACGCTGAGCTCCGGCATTGGAGGTCATAATCAGAATGGTATTTTTGAAACTTACCACACGGCCTTTGGCATCCGTAATCCGTCCGTCATCCAACACCTGCAAAAGAATGTTGAAAACATCCGGATGCGCCTTTTCAATTTCATCAAACAAAACAACGGAATAGGGATTTCTGCGAACCTTCTCACTAAGCTGTCCGCCATCCTCAAATCCTACATATCCGGGCGGTGATCCTATCATTTTGGATACGGAATGAGATTCCATATATTCTGACATATCCACACGAATCAGGGAATCCTCAGATCCGAAAACTGCCTCAGCAAGAGCTTTGCTTAATTCTGTCTTACCCACACCGGTCGGTCCTAAGAAAAGAAAGCTTCCCATAGGTCTGTTGGGATCCTGCAACCCTACGCGGCCTCTTCGAATGGCTCTCGATACCGCCTCTACTGCTTCACTCTGACCAATCACCCTCTTATGAAGAATGCTCTCTAAACGCATCAGGCGGGCTGACTCTTTTTCTTCCAGACGAGTAACCGGAATCTTTGTCCAGGCTGCTACAATCTCTGCAATCTCATTCTCTCCGATTACGGGATAGGCATCCGTTACTTTCTTCTGTGCTGCGTTCTTACTGCGACGAAGCTTCGCAAACAACGCGTCCTGTTTCTCCTTTATACGCCCTGCATTGCTAAAGTCGCCCGCCTTAATGGCAGCTTCCATCTCTTTATCACAAAGTTTAATCTCATCCTCAAGTTTACGCCGTTTTTTTTCTGCACCGTCTGTTCTCAGATTCATACCGGCACTTGCTTCATCAATCAGGTCAATGGCCTTATCCGGCAAATTTCGGTCATTGATATAACGATCCGAAAGCTTTACCGCTGCCTCTATTCCTTCTTTGGTTATCTTAACTTTATGAAATTCTTCATATCTTTGAACGATTCCCTGCAGAATTGCGATGGTTTCTTCCACACTTGGTTCCGCCACCATAACGGGCTGGAATCTTCGCTCCAATGCAGCATCCTTTTCAATATACTTACGGTACTCTGCAATGGTAGTGGCACCGATTAGCTGAATCTCTCCTCTGGAAAGGGATGGTTTTAAAATGCTCGAGGCATCAATGGAACCTTCCGAACCGCCGGCACCAATCATGGTATGAATCTCATCCATAAAAAGAATCACTTCACCGTCTGCAATCACTTCTTTTACCACGGTTTTGATACGTTCCTCAAACTCACCTCTGTACTTACTTCCTGCCACCATGGCAGATAAATCCAATGTAAGAATTCGTTTTCTGCGAAGGACCTCCGGAACATTTTCGCTTACTATTCTCTGTGCGAGTCCTTCCACAATGGCGGTTTTCCCAACACCCGGTTCCCCGATCAGGCAAGGATTATTTTTGGTTCTGCGTGAAAGGGTACGCACCAGTCTCTGAATCTCATCTTCACGACCGATTACAGGATCCAATTCCCCGTCTCTTGCCAGTCTTGTCAAATCACGACTGTATTTTTCCAGCATAGAACCTTTTTTACCGTCTGCGCTCTGTCCATGTTTGCTTGACAAGACGGATTTCACCTTCTCAACATCTTCTCCCATGGCAAGAACAACATCTATATACATTTTATAATAATCAATCTGCATCTCCTTAAGGAATTTAACGGCAAGATTATTCCCATCCTGTATCATTGCAAGAAGAATATGCTCTGTGCCTGTCTTTTCTTCTTTATAGATTGCAGCCTGTCTATGACTTTCAGCCAGAATTGAAAGTGCCTTAGGCGTATACTCCATTTCTCCGGCAGACGGTTTCTCTCCGCCCGAAGGATGCGCATAGGAGGAAAGCATTTCGGAAAGATTCTCCTTGCTCACTCCATTTGCTTCCAACACCTGGCTGGCCACAGAGTTTTTCTCCCGAAACAATCCATACAAAAGATGTTCACAGCCGATATATGTCTGAAACTGCTTTCTTGCAATTTCTTTTGCATAACGTAATACATTTTTAGCTTTGTCGGTAAACTGCTCGTGCATAATTCACTCTCCGTTTCATCACCATTCCAACACTGATAGAAAACACGCATCTGCAATGTAAATAAATACTCGCGGATGCGCATTCTTCTTTCCTTATAAATCAATAAAATCTAAATCATCATCAGAGGAGCCGCCATCCCGGTCATCTTCATCCTCTTCTTCCTCTTCACCGTCTTCTTCTACTTCTGTGGTGAAATAGTCTAAGATTCGTGTCTTGAATCCCTTCTTTTTCTTCTTTTCTCTAACAGGCTCTTCCTCATCGAATTCCTCTTCCTCATCCTCATACAGATCATCTTCATCATCTGCATTAGGCATGATTACGGTAGCCGGTTTCTTAGACTTATTCTCCATAGGTCTCTGGTTTACATAATTCATCTCCTGTGTAAGGGTAAGGGAGTTGTTATCAGAGGAATCTGCCTGCTCCTCCTCATCCTCCTCATAATCATCCTCGTCGTAATCATACATATCGTCATCATTATCGGCGTTTTTCTTCTTATTAAGGAGAATAATCAGGAAAATGATTGCAGCTGCCATAATTACAATTATGTCAACCAAAATAAAAGTAACCCAGTTAAAAGAAGATTCTTCTTCCTGCGGAGCCATAACCGGCTGTGACGGGAATAATCCATTGTATTTCACATAGCCTTTCAGGCTCATATCGTACAAATACCACTGAGGTGTTTCCCCTGACTTAGACGCATAAAAGATATAAAAATCATCTTTGGCCCAGGCAGTTACGGAATTCTCACCAAACATAATATCAATCTGTTCAAATCCTGCGGGAATATTCTCAAGCATGGAATCAGGTTCTAAAACCATCAGTTCGGAAACATCCGCTGTCACTTCTGTTTTCTGTGCGTCGTCAGAAATTCCGGTTTCTTCCGAGGTGCTTTCTTCCTCAGAAGGCTGTTCCTCGTCACCGCCAAGATCTCCTTCGATTTCAGTCACTTCTTCGTCCTGTTCCGGTGCTTCGAAAGTAATCAGGTCGGAACGAACGAAACCGGTCATCTGTGCACCGCCGGCTGCAAACTTAATCTGATACCACTTATGGCCATCCGTACCGGTAGCTTCACCGATAATGGTAATCTCGCTCTTACCCTGCGCTGTTGCAACGCGGGCACTTCCGGTTGAAGCCTGACGTCTGATGTTAACTGCCACCTCGCCTGCTATATATGCAGTTCTCTCCGTAACCGGTGTCACCACTGTCTCGGGCTCGGGCTCAGGCTCGGGTTCGGGTTCATTCTCCGGTTCCTGAGGTTGTTCCTGCTCCTGAGGAGGCTGGTTTTCAACATCTTTTGTAACAAAGTCAGAACGAATATATCCGGTAATGCCGGTAGCTGTGGTAACCTTATACCATACCATACCGTCAGCACCTAACTGTTCTTCCAGAATATCTACTCTGTCATTCTGATTTACCGCACCTACAGATGCGCTGTCTGCACTGGCTTCTGCTCGCACATTTACATTACTTGTACTAACCGTTCCGCCGATTGCATAAACCTCTAATGCAAATATTCCGATAAACAACCATGTTAATAATGTCATTCCTCCCAGGTAAATCAGTTGTTTCAATTGCTGTATCTTCATTGGTCTGTTCATTTCATCCTCCATCCACAATGTTCTTCATGCGTGGTTTCCGCTATACTTCGTAAATCGCCTTTCCGATATCATGGCGCATGTACTTGTTGTCAAAAGAAACCCATTCTGTCGCATCATATGCTTTCTGACGTGCTTCCTTCAGGTTTTCTCCCTTCGCTGTAATGCCTAACACACGTCCGCCGTTGGTTACAATCTTACCCTCTGCAAACTTGCTGCCTGCATGGAAACAGAAGTAATCATCTTTGCCTTCGAAATTCTCCAATCCCTTGATTTCGAAGCCTTTCTCATAGTGTACGGGATATCCGTCAGAAGCTAACACCACGCATACTGCCGCATTGTCTTCAAACTCAAGTGAAATCTGATCCAATGTACCGTCTACGCACGCCTCCATCACATCAATAATATCATTCTTCATACGAGGAAGAACAACCTGTGTTTCCGGATCTCCAAACCGGGCATTGTATTCCAATACGCGAGGTCCGTCAGGGGTTAACATAAGTCCGAAGAAGATAACTCCCTTAAACTCCCTTCCCTCTTCACGCATAGCATCTACAGTAGCCTGGTAAATATACTTGCGACAGAACGCATCCACCTCATCTGTATAAAAAGGACTGGGTGAAAAAGTTCCCATTCCGCCGGTATTGAGACCCTCGTCGTTATCCTTCGCACGCTTATGATCCTGTGCGGAAGTCATAACCTGAATGTTCTTTCCGTCCACAAATGTTAATACGGAAACCTCACGTCCGGTCATAAATTCCTCAATTACCATACGATTACCTGCAGTGCCGAATTTCTTATCCAGCATAATTTCTTTTACGCCTTCCACTGCTTCTTCGTATGTATTGCAAATCAGCACACCCTTTCCCAAAGCCAATCCGTCTGCCTTCAATACAACAGGGAATTTAGACTTTGCTAAGTACGCAATTGCCTCATCTGCATTGTCGAAATTCTCGTATGCAGCCGTAGGAATATTGTATTTCTTCATTAAGTCCTTGGAAAAGGCCTTGCTGCCTTCCAGAATTGCTGCAGCCTTGCTGGGACCAAATGTCTTAAATCCGGCCTCCACCATAACATCTGCCAAACCTGCAACAAGGGGATCGTCGGGTGCTACAATTACAAAATCAACCTGTTTTGCAATAGCATATTCCCTGATTGCCTCAAAATCCATTACACTGATAGGTTCACATTCTGCAATCTGTGCAATGCCGGCATTACCGGGTGTGCAGTAAATCTTCTCAACACGTGAGCTCTTGGCAACACTCTGAGCAATTGCATGCTCTCTTCCGCCGCCTCCAACGATTAAAACCTTCATATTTCTCCTCCGTTTGCTTTCATCCTGGGTGCTTCTTTGCACGCCTTACCGATTATTTATTATACCTGATTAAGGCTTAGTCTATTCCTAATTTAACTTCACCGTCAGCAATCATCTGAATTGCCTTGGGTAAAAGTTCCCACTCAGCTTCTTTCATAACACGAAGCTGTAATTCCTTCGGGGTATCCGTAGGAAGTACATTTACGGCTTTCTGTAAAAGAATGGGGCCTGTGTCAGTCCCTTCATCCACAAAATGAACCGTGGCACCGGTGATTTTAACACCGCGCTGCAGCGCTGCTTCATGCACCTTCAATCCGTAATATCCGGTTCCGCAGAATGCCGGAATCAGAGACGGATGAATATTAATGATTCGATTGCTGTATTTGCGGATTACACTCTCGGGAATTACCACCAAAAAGCCTGCAAGTACTACAAGGTCAGGCTTCGCTTCATCGATTGCTTCCAGAAAAGCCTGATGGAACTTTTCCCTGTCCTCATAAGCCTTGGGGGAAACACATACTGCGTCCACACCGGCCTTTTGTGCTCTTTCAAGAGCAAATGCACCGGGATTATTGCTGATTACTCTTACAATCTCAACATTAGTAAGCGTATTTTCCTCTACAGCATCAAGAATTGCCTGTAAATTGGTTCCGCCACCGGATACACACACCAGTACTTTTAGCATAATGTTACTCCCTTTTCGCCGCTCTCAATCTTACCTACCACAAAAGCCTTCTCGCCTGCCGCCTCAATTGCCGCAATTGCTTTCTCAACGTCTGCGGGATCTAACGCAACAATCATACCAAGACCCATGTTATAGGTGTTATACATCATATCATCTGCTATATTTCCTGTCTTCTGTAACAACTTAAAGATTGCAGGTACTTCGTAGCTGTTCTTATCCACAACCGCATGCATTCCTTCGGGAAGCATTCTGGGAATGTTTTCCTGGAAACCGCCGCCGGTAATATGACTGCAAGCCTTTACCTTAACGCCTGCATCCTTCACACTCTTTAATGCCTTCACATAAATTCTTGTAGGAACAAGTAACGCCTCTCCAAGAGTAGTCCCTAATTCCTCATAATATGTTTCAAGGCTTTCTTTGGTCATCTCAAACACCTTACGAACCAGCGAAAAACCATTGCTGTGTACACCGGAAGAAGCGATACCGACCAGGACATCTCCGGCCTTCAAATCCTTACCATTAATGGAATCTGCTTCATCAACCACACCTACCGCAAAACCTGCAAGGTCATACTCATCTGCGGGCATCAATCCGGGATGCTCAGCAGTTTCACCGCCAACCAGGGCACATCCGGACATCTTACATCCTTCTGCAACACCTTTCACAATGTTTGCAATCTTCTCCGGTTCATTCTGTCCGCATGCAATATAGTCAAGGAAGAACAAAGGCTCTGCACCGACACATGCAATATCATTTACGCACATTGCAACACAATCAATACCGATTGTATCATGCTTATCTAAAAGAAATGCCAGCTTAATCTTTGTTCCGACACCGTCAGTTCCCGAAACCAATGTAGGCTTATCCATCTTCTTAAAAGCTTCCATGGAAAAAGCACCTGCAAAACCGCCGATTCCGCCCAAAACTTCCGGTCTCATGGTCTCCTTTACATGCTTCTTCATCAACTCTACTGATTTGTAGCCCGCTTCAATATCAACTCCAGCTGTTTTGTAATCCATTTCATCTGCCTCCATTTGTATATGTGTTTGTTAAACTGTTTCCATAAATTTATTTGCCGTAGTTACGGAATCCTACTTCCTGCAATTTAGCATCCTTCTTCTGCACGCCTTCCTTCAAAGACTGCGCATATGCTTTCACCTTATCAAGAAGTGCTGCATCACTTGTAGCAAGAATCTTTGCTGCAAGAATACCTGCATTCGCACCGCCGTTAATAGCTACGGTTGCTACGGGAATTCCGGAAGGCATCTGAACGATGGAATAAAGAGAATCTCTTCCTCCCAGTGAAGTGGTGTGCATGGGAATACCGATTACCGGCATAGGGAAAATTGCTGCGCACATACCGGGAAGATGCGCTGCCATTCCTGCGCCTGCGATAATTACTTTGAAGCCTTTCTCCTCTGCGGTCTTGGCATACTCAAAAAATACATCCGGTTCTCTGTGTGCGGAAATAATGGTCATCTCATATGAAATTCCAAACTCCTCCAACATTTCTGCTGCTTTCGCCATTACGGGCATATCTGAATCACTACCCATTACAATTCCAACTTGTGCCACTTTTCTAACCTCCGTTTTTCTTTTCATAACATGCGCAATCCGTCTGCGCATAAACATACACATTCATTTTACTAAAAAGATACATTTCGTGCAAGACATTTGATGTCGAAAATGCAACAAAAAAATGGACAGAATGTAGGAAAAAACCTACACTCTATCCAAATTATCTTTTAACCTGCGTAATAAAGCATTTCAAATGAGGAAAGGGCATCCAAGCCGTTTACGGTTGAAGGATACTCCGCGGTTGTATAAAAACGGCACTTCTGTCCGTCATCAGCAAGCATATCCGTATAAGTAGCACCGTCTGTATACTGAAAAGTAAAAGTGGTGCCTGCAGGGAACGTATAGGTTTCCCCGTTGGGTTTTCCGTCTTCACCGAGAAGTTCTGCTTCAATTTCCACAGTGGAAACAATATCCATAGCCCAAGGTCCGAGCTTGAATACTTTACCTGCATAAAAGGGCATACCGTCTTCTCCTACTCCACCCTGGGTATATCCCGTATATGTACCAAGCAAATCAAAACGTTTTCCGTAACGGAAGGAATTGCTGCTTGTGAAGGATTCGATGGTACCGTTACAGTCGCCCACATGTGTTGCACCTGCAGTATCTAAACGGAATACGGAAAGCAAACGAAAATCACTCTCCTGCAGCTGAATTACATATAAGTAAGATGCACCGTTCTTTTTCACAAGATAGTATGAGCATTCATAACCACGTACTTCATGACGGCTCTCTGCACCGTTTACTCTGACGATTAACTCTGTAACCATATCATACTCGTCGTTATATGTAAAACTAATCTGCAGATTGTCAACCGCACCGTCATTGTCTAAATCCGTCTCAAGAGTATAAGAATCTCCCAAATCAATAACATAATTATTGTCAATCGGTGCATACTGCCCTGCCTGTATAATATCCTGATATTCACTGAATAAAAGGGTGATTTCCTGGACTCCGAAAGCATAAGGCGCAATCTCATAATGCTCAAAATAGAAAGTGATTCCTTCATATCCCAAAATCCAGTTAAAGACAGGAGCATAATCCGGTGACGAAGGATTGATATATTCATTTAACAAAACTCGAAGTTCCTCTTCTGTCTGCCAGATATCCGGATATTTGGCAATAATCCTTTCTGTCAAAACATCTGCAAGAGCTTCCTTGTCTGTTACCAAATCCCACAGTTCTATTTCTTCTCCTGTTTCTGCATCGAAATTGTGGCCGTCTATGGAAATACTGCCATGTGCGCCTCCCCAGTAGCCATACGTTTCTTCCGTAAAACTCAAAGCTTTACGGTCCGCTCTTTTTACGGTTACATCACTTTCAAGACAATAAGGTCCGTAGAAACTGTCTGGATATTCTGCATAGAACGTTTCTGCATCACTTTTCATGCTGTCTATTTCAGCCGTCGTCCGTTCAACATAATCGGCTGTATACTGTTCCAGTGCCGACTGTAATTGAGGATATTCCGCGCTTTCCAAAGTCAATGTCTGATAATAGGAACTCACAAGTGTCACATCTTTCGTAAGCCAGTCCGAAAAATGTTCCTTACGGAACTGAAGGTATCCGGTTTCTCCCACGGATTCTTCGTTCTCTTCTCCTGATACATAATCCTGTCCGGAAATTCCCTGATTCAAATCGGAAATAGTATCCTCCTGTTTCCCGTAATCACCGGAAACATCGCTGTTTCCTCCGTCACTTGCACCATCAGCATTGCAGGCACAAAGTCCCAGCATAAGTACCATCGTGAACGCAATCAAACTCCTTTTTTTCATTTTTTCCTCCTTTTACACGAAATCCTTCTACACCATCTTTTAGAAATGTGTCTAATATTATTACGCATTTTTAACACATCTTTTATGAGCGTTATTCCCAAAAACCTTACTTCAAGTCCTCTTCAAAAGGCTTGTTCAGTTCTTCGCATCCTTCCAAAACAAATCGTCCGTCCCGGATTATCTCAATTCCCGTTCCGTCCGGTAAAACAGCTTCTAAAAGTGCCAGTTCATCGTAGGGAATGGTAATATCCGTATGACAGTTAAAATAAGCCTTCTTCCTGTCAGTGGCACGGAGTCTTGAGTAATCATTTTCCTTCGCCACAATTTCTTTGCCGTTAGGATTATACACCCGAACTTCTTCCTCATGGGAATAGCAGGTATCACCAAACGCAAAATGCGGTCCCATCTTCTCTGCAATCAATATGGGAAGACTCTCCTCAATACCATACTTCTTCGCCATAACATAGGCTGTCGTATTGGTTCCGATGGCAAACTCACCCATGGGAAGCGTAGGATGATGAAATAAAATATTATCCTCTATAAATCTGCGATTCTCCTCTGTTTCCTGAAAATTCCCGCAATTATAGTCTGTAATCACACCGTCTTTGATGGTAAATTCCAAATCCCGGTATTCATATTCATTCAAAAATACTTTTGACACATGCAGAATGCCTTCCGTTCCCTTTAACATAGGAGAAGTAAACACTTCGCCTACAGGAATGTTAACATCTGCAACGCAGTTTTCAAACTTGGTTTCTTTCTCAGAATCGGTCAAAGAAATCAGAGCTACCTTCAAGTCGGTACGGTTTCCGCCGGAACCTTTAATCCGACAACACTCTGCCCGGTCAAGGGTATCAATCAGCACCTGCTGCATCTTCTCATAAAGAGTCGCATCCAATGTGTTCACCCGGATAATTCCGTCAAAAATCTCGCTGAAACGCGCGCCGATTGCAGGCACGGGAAAAGCAATAATTGTGAAACTCCTCTCTTCCCTCCTGATATAAGTATTCACGATCTCGCCGCGTCGGGAAGTATATTCCACCACCAGTTTCTGCCCTTCGACATCATACCTGGGGTTCTCCGGCTTTGCCGCCGGCTGATAGATTTCTTCTCCGAAAACTTCCATACAGGCCGGTCCTGCCAGTTCTGCCGCCTCTGCTTTGTACATCTCATAGGCAGCCGTCAAGCACTCCAGTCTTCTGGTTACCAGATGTCCGTCCAAAAACAGGGACAAATCGTCCTTGTGATCATATTCATACTGGGGATTATCAATGGCGCCGTAGTATCCGATGCGTACGCCCTTTCCGGCAAAAATATCCGTATTGGCACGGTAAAGTACTGCTGCCAGACCAAGCTCTTCGAACAATTCCACACTTCTTCGAACCACCCGTTCAAAGCCTAAACGATACCGGATGTTAACAGTTTTTTTCTTGGATATATCTTTCCTTGCAACTTCAAATCCCCGCTTAAATCCCCCCACAAACGTAGAGGCCATCTGGTCAATTTTTTCATCGGGCAGGGAATTCATATACGCCGCAGTTTCTAACTCAACGCTCGTAACACGCTCTCCGTAAAAATACAGGTACCGCGTATCCTGCAAATCGCTTTCCATTACGATTCTCCGGGCAAAATCGTGCTTTGCGTTCAGCTGGTTTCCTATTTTACGCTCCGTTTCCAAATCGGAATAGTCACTGATATACCAGTAAATAATATCTTTTACTTCCGATTCCTTAGGGGACGAAAACTCTTCAGAAACCGCACAGGTAAAATAGGCATACACCTCTAAAAACAGCTCCAGACGAATCAGCATTGCTTCCGTCTCTCTCTCAAAAAGAAGAGGGATGACAGAACGAAGTTCGGCGTAAAGAACACAAAGAAGCCGCCCCATCTCTTCCCCAAAAGCAGCAACTGCCACCTGAGGATTGGCAAAACTATTCTCATACGCTTCTTTGAGAACATCACCATAAAGCTTATCGTTCTCTTCCTGCAAAAATTCAGCCGAAAAACTCTTACGGTTCTCTGTCCGTTCCAATGCTTCAATACACTGCCATAAAAAATCTGCCACACGTGAAAAATAGGCCTGATACTCCATCAAGCCTTTTTTCTCTTCGGTATTTTTCTGATTATTCTGTTCTTTTAACTCATTCCTGATTTCGTCAATGCGGCTCTGCGCCAGACGCAATCGTTCTTCTATCATGCTCAACTGCTCCGTTTCTTTCATCTTGGAAACACAATCCCCAGCACCACCAGCGCAATCAGTGAAAGTATTGTCAGGGAATTGGTGACAATACCGATATATGCATACAAATAGAATTTTTCCCGTTCCTGTCTAGCCTTAATTCCAAGTACAAGACCGGCCACTGACAGAATCAGTGCCAGAATAGCGGTAAGGCCATAGCTCATACTTGCCACGCCCTGGCGGAAAAACGTCAGAACAATCGCAACCAGCAAAGAACCCAGGGAAAGGATGCCCCAGATTGCAGACAGAATACTAATCAGCGAAAAATTCTTATTTGTAAATTTATAGTTACGCTTTCTACCCATATCAAACCTGACTTTCTATCGGTCACTTATTCCAAATCGCTCTATTTGGCTGCGCCATACTGCACGTAATATGCATCAATGGCTGCTTTTAAGGTATCGTCAATTAACACCTCTCCGTTGTAGGGTTTATTGTAAAGATGCTCTACCACTTCTTCCATATTAACGATTGCAGCAGTATTAAATCCGTACTTCTCTTTGATTTCATCCAAAGCACTCTTATCAGAATCCAGTCCTTTTTCCATACGGTTCAAGGAAACCATTAAACCTACGATTTCTACATCTGCTGCGCCTTTTACCTTGGGAACAGTCTCTTCCATGGACTTGCCGGAAGTGGTAACGTCTTCAATCATAATGACTCTGTCACCATCCTGCAGTTTGCTTCCTAAGAAGCTTCCTTTATCTGCACCATGGTCTTTTTCTTCCTTACGGTCTGAGCAGTATCTTACTTCCTTACCGTAAAGCTTACTGTATGCAATCGCAGTTACGACGCTGATGGGAATCCCTTTATAAGCAGGTCCGAACAATACATCAAAATCATCACCGTAAGTATCATGAATTGCTTTGGCATAATATTCTCCCAGCCCCATTAACTGGCTGCCGGTTACATATCCTCCCGCATTCATAAAGAAGGGAGACTTTCTTCCGCTCTTCAATGTGAAATCACCAAACTTCAAAACCTTACAGTCTACCATAAATTCTATAAATTCCTGCTTGTATGCTTCCATTTTGTTAAAACCTCCTGTATTTACGGGCTTTTCGCCGTTTTTTCTTTCCTTAAAACTGTGCTACTACACCATTTTTACACCATTCACGCTAGCTACGAGCCTTGCTCGGATAAGATTGAATTGTCCGTTGGGTGCTCGCACACATAAGGACATATTCAAGCTTAGACATATACGGCGACAGCCGTGACCGAGAAAGCTTCGCTTTCGAGGTGCATGCTCGTACTCTCATCCCACACTTTCCATCAACCTCATCGCCTCAAACAAGGTATCATCTGTCACATGACAATACAAATCCATTGTCATCTGTAGCGAACCATGTCCTAAAATCTTTTGCAATGTCTTTGGTTGCATGCCGTTTTCAATTGCTCTTGTGGCAAAAGTGTGGCGAAAACAATGCGGTGAAAATTTCTCAAATTCCAGATGATCCTTTTGTATGTTGCGGACACAGGCTTCGATTCCTTCTTGTACGATAAACTGCTGTGTCGGTCTGTTATTCTTTGTAACAAACACCAGATTCTCGTATTCTTCGGGAGCCTTTTTGCTCTTTAGCTCAATTCCAGTTTCTGAACCTTCTGTTTCCGCAAAGCCTCATAGGCTTTTTGTGTAAGCGGAATCGTTCTTCTACCGTTCTTCGTCTTGGTGTCGTGCATTTCAAAGGTGTATTTTCCATCCTTACGAAAATAGCACAATGTATGCCGCACATACAACACTTTCTTTTTCAAGTCTATATCTGACCAAGTCAATGCCATCAATTCTCCGATACGAAGTCCTGTTTCCAAAGCCACTATAAACAGATTGTAATAAATACTCTTTTCAGCCTGCTTTAGAAAAAGTTCCGTTTCTTTGACAGTTAGCACCCGGCGCTCCTTTTTGTCCTCTTGGCTGACCTTGGTATTGATTTGCTTCGCCACATTCTTTATTAGCTATTCTGCATCAATGGCTTTTTCCAGCATATCAGCCAAAATCTTTTTAGAGTTCTTCCGCTCATTGTCACTTCTAAGTTCATTGAACACCTGCTGTAATACTATGAGATTTAGGTTAGTCAGTTTTATCCAACCTAGCTCCTTTTGAATCCTTCTGTAATGGCTTGCATATGTCTCCTTCGTGGAGTTTCTGCAATTCTTCTTACAGGTATTCATCCAAATCTCATACCATTCATCCAGAGTCATTTCCTTGCTTATGACATTAAGCATCTTCTCGTCTTCGTACTGCTCTGTCCTTAATTGATGTCGAATCTCATTCAACGTTTTTGCATAAATCGTCTCTCTTTTACCGAAACGATTCACAAAACGTGCCTGATACAGACCATCCTTCCTCTGTGAAATTCCTTTTCCTAATTCTTTACCATTAAGGGATTTCCCCATTTGTGCCTCCTTTCTAGGCTGTAGCTTAGATAAGGAAACATCAAATATCCCATCTATACTACCATAAAACCTTGAATTTTTCAACCATTTCAGCGTGTCGTTTGGTATATATCGCAAATACATAAACGCCACATTTTTCACCTACAAAATTTGATTCAGCAGCCATGTATCCAACCTTCCTTTGTGTGCATATAGTCTGTTCCCAATACGAACGGTAAAACTGTTTTTCGGATCAGCAAGGAGTTCTCTCGCCTTGGTCTGACCGATACCTAAATACTCACACATCTCTTTTACATTGAGTAATGCCTTTTTATCAACCTTATCCATCATCAATCCACTTGCACTCCCCTCTCCTCAAGTTGCTGTTTTAACTCAATTGCCTGTCCCAAAGTTTCATCCATCTTATCAAAATACTTACACGATTCTGTTCCATTACCTTGTGCCTCCGCCAAGTCCGACTTCGCATCGTAATACCATGCCTGTGTTTCTAAATAATGATAACGGAGCAACTCATACTTCAGCTCAAGGGCTGCATATTTCCGCTTCATCTCTATCAATCCATCTCTTGCCTCCATCTCCTCTTTTGGCGGATATGGATAAGGCTTTAGCCTGATAGGATAGATTGAACGTAAATCTTCAATAACTGCTTTGAACTTCTCTTCGTCCAAATAGAATTTCCAACCGAAACTCTTAACGATTCCATCCTCATCCTCCAACGCTCTTATCATCTGATATCGGGCAGTTGCCTCCGGCAATCCCAACTCCTGCATCAGATACTCTTTGATTTCCTCTTTCTCCTTGCCCTCATTGCCAAGAAACTCGCAAATATGTCTGTACTTACAAAAATGTTCCAACCACTTCTTCTGCATTTTCTTTTCCTCCTTCTGCTTAGTACTTAGGGTCAAAAAAAGCTGATTACAAAAAATCCCTGAAATTTTCTTCAACTTTTTTCTCCTGTCACTTACTACTTGGAGTCAAAAAATGCTGATTGCAAAAATTCCATGAAATTTTCTTCAACCTTTTCTCCTATCACTTATTACTTGGAGTCAAAAAATGCTGACGGAAAAAATCTGGCAAAAAAAATTTAGAGTAAAATGCAAAAGTCATCAACATTTCTGCTGATGACTCTTAACCAAAACATATTCATTTGTATTCTCTTGCCGCAAATGGAACTTTTTATGATTCCGAAAATTTCGGAATGAGAAACCCAGTAAAATCAAGGCTTTCAGCCATTCTGTTCACAGTCTCGAACTTTGGAATTTGTCCAACGTAATTGGACTGCGAAATAAACAGGATACGCATAAAGTTGCATAAACTTTATGCGACAGTTCCGCTGACCAGCCAGGCTGTTCACTTTAGGGTATCCCCTAAAACCCGAATATTGGTCAACAGAAAGAAAAAGCCACTTCTGTAAACATATTTAATAACATTTATTTCCCAAATGGCAGTACACCTAACAACTCCACATCACCATACACCTTAAGCAATTCTTTTGTATACGCTACTCTCGGTTGCAACTTGCCTTCCACCATCTGCATAATGACATCTGCTGATGTTACAATAATTGCATCTCTGTCATAATATTCATACGGCTCAACATTTATCTTTCCATCGTCAAGCTCCAGATAAAATGCACCTTCCGCTTCGCCCTCTACATTAAATTGAAATGCTACATGACCTACTGTCTTACTAACTTTTGCCTTTTTAACAGCCTTTTTTACATTTGCTACAAGTTCTTCGAAATTCATAATGTACCTCTCCTTCTGCCAATATTAACTATCAGCTCTCCTTAATAATCTGTTGATAAATTAGTATCTTAAATAAAAAACCAAAACTTTGTACAAAGAAAATAATAGCAACAACTACATTCATTCCCATAAAGTCGTCTATAGGTTTTAATAGTGCAGCAACACCGGATAATATTTCTATACTTCCTATACCTCGAAACCATTTCCAACCTTCAATGCTTTCTTCTTTCAATTCGCTCGCATCAATTACTTTTAATACCCCTGAAAACAATTCCCACACTCCAAAGAAAAAGGGAATTATTGAAGGCTGAATCATCTGATTAAAAAGCGGAAACAACGAAAGTAATACCGTACTCATTCCATCTGCCAATAGCCAATGAGAACCGTGTAATAGCTTTTTCTTTTCACGATACACGTATATATTGATACTACCGACCAGCAACATGGATAATCCAAGACACCCGGAAACCTCTACTAACTTCTCACCCGGATTGCATATAGCAAGTATCCCACTTCCAATTAAAACAATTTGCGCAATAATCCAGCATACCTGTACCCAAGTCTTTCTTTTCTCATTCTGCCCCATATCAATTTTACTCATATATCACTTCAACCACATTACTTTTCTCTATTTTCCGGCGCATAATTCTGATATTTAGGTATCTTATGTTCTGTCCTATTCCAGATTTCATCTGCTACTGGTCCCCATTTTGCTGCATATTCCTTGCATTTTCCGCATAAATGCTCCACAGTTTCCGGTGACTCTAAATCGGTACTGTGCGCATTTGTTTTATGCACAAGTTCCTGCAAAATTTCCGGATTTTCAAGCATTGGACAAGGACGAAGATGATTTCTATTGAAAGGCTGTCCTTTGCGGTATTCCATAAATAACGGACTCTGCAAAATCTCTAAAATAGAGTGGTCATGTATATTCGCATTAGAATAATGAATGAATACACATGGTTCTGCGTCTCCTGCTGAGTTAATGTGGAAATAATTTCTACCACCTGCAATACAACCGCCGACTGCTCCTCCATCGTTCTGGAAGTCCATAGGGATGAATGGTATGTTACATTTGTCAGAACGAACATAGCTGATACGGTCAATCATATATTTTCTCTGTTCCAGTGTTGGCATAAGCTCCGGAACTGCATTATTTCCAACAGGCATGTAATGGAAATAGAAACCGAACCTTGCACCCTTATCTGCAAGCATATTTAAAAACTCATCACTGGTAACTGCTTTGATATTATTTCTTGTATAGCAGATAGATGTTCCGAATAAAATACCATGTTGTTTCAATAAATCCATTGCCTTCATCACTGCTTCATAATGTCCGTCACCTCTACGCTCATCATTTGTTTCCGGTGTACCTTCGATTGAAAGCTGGAATGTGATATTTCCCAGACGAACAACCTCTTTACAAAATTCCTCATCAATCAGAGTGGAATTGGTATAAATAGAAAGTTCCACATCATTATGCTCTTCTGCTAACCTTAAAATATCCTTCATACGAACTAATGGTTCTCCTCCGGTCATCATATACAGATAGATACCCAACTCTTTTCCCTGTGTAATAATCTTATCCATATCCTCATAGGACAGATTGTGTTTGTGTCCATATGTACCTGACCAACAACCCGCACAATGCATATTACATGCCGATGTAGGGTCAAATAAAATCAGCCATGGAATATTGCAACCATATTTTTCTCTGTTCTGTCTGGTTATCTTAGTTCCACGAAATGCTGCTTCATATCCCAAATTAAGAGCTGCCATTTTTGCCACATTCGGATTTGTTTCATCTAAAACCCTATTAACAAAATTCATCCATCGATTATCCGGGTCTTTAATTGTTACTCTGATATTTTCATATTGCTGTTTTGATACAGAGTCTCCAAAAAAGGTCTCTGCCAAATCCACGAGCTTCAGCAGACTTTCTTCTCTATCTTTTCTCATTTTGGATAATGCTGTATCCACCAGTTTTTCTACCATTTTTCGTTGAGCTGCATGGGTAACATTCTGAATACTACTGTTCATTGTTGTAATTCTCCTTTCGGTGCTTTTCTCAAAATTCTAACTTCGTGTTTTCATCAAACATTCGTTCCATTTGTATTGATTATAGAAAATAGAACATTTATTTTCATTAGACACAAAATTCATAATGAGACATTTTTTGACACTCCAAATAATTGTTACCTTTTTGGACAAACACGCAAGTTTGTCCTTTGTGAAAAAATGCATCTCTACCTATAATTAAGCCTAGCAATAAATTTTTGTAAGGAGGTTCAACATGTCAAAAAATATGACTCGTATTTTAATAGAAACAACCATCAAAAATACTATAAAACAAATTAAAGACGATCCAGAAAGAAGCATACGAAACGTTGTAGATATGGCTCTTAACTTTACCAACGGCAGATTTCAACAACACTTATTGACGGCTGCACAAACGATGTTGAAAAATGAACGCAGTTGTTATTACAAATTAATCCCCGATATCGTTTCTAATGTAGATGAAAATCGGATTATCACTTTTGGCATGAATGTCGGATACAACAGTTGTACATTAGGTGCAAAAAAGATACGTGAAATCGAAGCAAATGAGCACTATAATATCCCTTGGTCTATTTCTCTAGAAATAGGTGGTAATGAATACATAACACACCGCTCTGTTTATCATTCACTTATTGAGCAGGGAATGCAACTGGGCGTATATACATGGAATATCCATTCTCTTGGTCAGCTCCATCATATTTTGGAACTTGCGGAAGATTTTCCCGAATGTGCTTTTCCAATCTTTTGCTCACCGGAAGAAATTTCTCCTGCCTTACTGGATGATGTTAATAACATAAATAATATTATGTTTGTTATACATTATTCAGATTCAGATCTTATAGAAAATGTGTGCAAACTGTTACGTTCAAGAAAATTATTATATTCTATATCATTTATGGAGCAAAATATGTCGTGCGATGATATTGAAAATATCCTGAATGATACAGAGAATATACATTCTTCTTTTACCATTTTCATGGGAAATGCAGAATGTCCCCTTGAAAAACGCTCCCAACTTTACCAATACATACAACAAACCCGTATGGAGCAAAAATATAGAACCATACCATTCGATATGATTCATGATAACCTGTTAATTGATAGTATTATCTCCGATGAGGCTTGCTCTATCAGATTTACTCAGAATGGTGATTGCTATTCACTTAATGACCGGACTATACATAAAGACTATAACTTTTTTGATTGTAAACTATCTGAGATATTAAGTGCTGTTACTCCCAAAAAGAATTTCTAAACAAATCAGAAAGGACTGATCTCATTATGCTTAAAGCGATTATTTTTCTTATTGGAGGCTTTTTACTTCTTGTAAAAGGTGCCGATTATTTTGTTGACGGTGCCTCTTCCATCGCAAAGAAGCTTCGCATTCCAAGTTTTGTCATCGGACTTACCATCGTAGCTTTTGGTACGAGTGCACCAGAATTGGCTGTCAGTTTAAGTGCCGCACTAAAAGGCAGCAACGATATTGCAATTGGCAATGTAGTTGGCTCGAATATTTTTAATACACTTGTTGTATTAGGTGCAAGTGCCGCAATTACTCCGATTGCAGTTGAAAAAGGAATTATTAAGAAAGACTATCCTCTATCCATTTTTGTATCTATATTATTAGGGATTCTTTCACTTGATATATTCCTGTTCCATGCCCCGGCTATGACACTTGGAAGAATAGATGGTATCATTCTTTTAGTTGTATTTGCCTTCTTCATGTATACAACATTAAAAGACGGATTTAAACATCGTTCCGAATCAGAAGAAACCGAGGACAAACAAAACATTTCACTTTGGAAAAGTATACTCATTTGTATGATAGGATTGGCAGGAATCATAATTGGTGGCGATTTATCCGTTGATGGTGCAAAAGAAATTGCTCGTGCTTTTGGTCTCAGCGAAGCTTTAATTGGTCTTACTATTGTAGCTTTTGGTACATCACTTCCAGAATTAGTAACTTCAATTATTGCTGCAAAAAAAGGTGAAAGTGATATTGCCGTTGGCAATGTAATTGGTTCGAATATTTTTAATATTCTCCTTATTTTAGGATTATCTGCTACTATACTGCCAATGAATGTAAGTAGCACTTATTTATATGATATTGGAATTCTAATCATCATAATGATAGCTACTTTCATTCCTATTGCAAAAAGAAAAATAGTTGGACATGGCATGGGTATCACAATGGTTATCACCTATATCCTATATACTACTTATCTAATTTTAAGATAACAGCAAATATTTACTGGACATACTATTTACAGATACAAAAATATCCCTATTGATCAGAATAATTGAACAATAGGGATATTTTATAATGAACCTTTAAATTTCCATATCCTTATATCTGATAATGATATATTTTATACTCAATTTAATTTGTCTTACAAACTCCTCCGGCTCTAATGTACTATTCTCAATAAGCCATCTTTGAATCGCTATGACTACCGCATCCGCAATGAAAGTAATTTGAAACTCCATCACCTCTTCATCAACAACACTCTGAATTCTGTTTGCAATCACAGGTAATATTAACTCTTTGAAATGATCTGAAAAAGAATTCTGTCCTTTAATACCTAAAGCCTTGCGGTAAAAATTACGATTCTCATAAAAAAAGCTGCTCATTCCACTCAACAAATCCCAAACATCTGCATAATTCTTTGTATGCGCCACCGCAATAAATTCTGTATCAAAAATCCAATTCACCAAATCATACTTATCTTTAAAATGATAATAGAAGCTCTTACGATTCATTTCACATTTTTCACAAATATCCCCGACATTTATTTTTTCAAAGGATTTTTCTTCCATCAGTTCTTTTAAGGCTTCTGCCAGGGCCTTCTTGGTTATATTAGAGTCTGCCATCATTCTTCTCCTTTATTTGAAATAATTATATCAGTTTCATATATTTTCTCAAATAAAATCTTTTATATGTTTTTTGGACAATTTCCCTCTTTTGTCCAAA
>JAZOAG010000072.1:0-36430 GCA_045595325.1 Lachnospiraceae bacterium | reverse complement strand
TTATGATTGCGGATGCTATATTAAACGGTAAATATATGTAGCTTCCAAAAAGAATTACCTACTGAAAATAAGGCGGACTTAAGTTGGCAGGTAAAATATTTTATATTGTAGATTATTTTACCTACGCTTACTAAATATTATCGCCTGAGTGGGTAAATTGTTTCGTAAGAGAACAAAAAATACCTACTATATGGATTGAGTTGATGTGTTAGTAGGTATATCGTCGCCATGCCGACAGATTCGCAAGACAAGCTTGCTCACTGTCGCGGCGTTCGCCGTATTGTCCACTGTCTAAATATACTCTTACGTGTGCAAGCACCCGACGAGCAGTATTTAGCCACTGTCCAGCATGGCTCAATGCTACGCGCAAAAGGAGGAAATTTAGTACGAATTTAAAAGAAGCGGAATGAATGATATAGAAAGATAAAGCCTAAGTTATCACACGCAAGAGAAAATGAAGGGGGATGTTTTTGATGGCTTCAAGCAATTGATTTCTCTCTATATGAAATTAATCGTCTTGCAAGGTATGAGTCGGGTATAGATATGTATGAATATGCTTGGATGAATAGAATTTTACGGACGAAAAGATAAGGAAAGGAGCTATGTTGAATCATGAAAATATTAATTACTAATGATGACAGCATTTCCTCTGAGGTTCTTTTGCCCTTGGCTAAGTGGGCAAAACAGTTCGGGGAGGTAACCGTTGTTGTTCCTAAATATGAGCAGAGCGGCAAAAGCCACTGCATTGAAATTCGCAAAGCATTTGAGGTAAAACAGGTTCCTTTTGACGATCCGGATATCAAAGCCTACACGGTGGATTCTTCGCCGGCAGATTGTGTCCGTTTTGCCTTGGAAGGTATGCAGCGTACTTTTGATTTGGTGATCTCCGGAATTAACCGCGGATTAAATCTTGGCATTGATGTGCTGTACTCCGGGACCTTAGGTGCTGTGTTCGAGGCCGCCACTTTTGGAATTCCGGCAGTGGCTCTTTCAACCCAGGTGGGTGGATTTGACGAAGCCATGGAAGCGCTGGAAACAATCAAAGAATTTTTTATACGTCACGACTTGATGGCGAAAAACAGCTTATACAATATAAATATTCCGATTCATCATAAAGGCATCTGCATTACCCGTATGGGGGAGCGATATTATGCTGATGAATTTTTGCCACAGGGGAATGACATGTATCTTCCGACCTATAAACAGCTTCCGCATGATTTGGACGATAATAGTATTGATACCAATGCAACCTTGTCCGGATATATTTCCGTGACGCCGCTGATTATGAATCGGACCAATAGGACTGTGTTTGATAAGTTGACGGAAGGGAATTCTTAGCGGGCACAGTGTATCGTTTTGAAGAGGTAGAATATGAATAATAATTTATACGAAATGATTTTAAAAAGGAAATCGTTCCACCGTTTTAAAGACATTGGAAATGAAAAAATAACAGATGAAGAACTGAAAGAAATCGAGAATGCATTTTATTCTTTTACGCCACTGGCAGATGATATTAAAGTGAAAATGAAAATCGTGAAAGATTCCACAACCTGTAAAGTGGGGCAGGAGTATTGCATTTTGCTGTATTCGGAGAAGAAGGAGAACTATCTTCAGAACATCGGCTACATAGGAGAGCAGTTGGATTTGTATCTGGTGTCCCGCAACATCGGAACGCTTTGGTGCGGTCTGGCAAAAACCAAGGAAAAGCAACAAAACGAGCTGGAGTTCGTGATAATGATTGCAATTGCCAAAGTGGATTCGGAAGCGAAGTTCAGAACAGACCTGAGAGAGGCGAAAAGGAAAGAGGCAACAGCTATCTGGAAGGGCGAAGCGTATTCTGACATAGCTGATGTTGTGAGATTTGCGCCAAGTGCATGTAATTCACAACCTTGGCTTGTTGATGCCACGGAACAGGAACTCAAAGTTTACAGGGATAAAAAATCAGCAAAATTTGGGATTTTGCCATTCGATGTACTTAAGTATATGAATCAGATTGATATGGGAATTTTTCTGTGTTTTTTGGAATTGTGTTTGGATAAAAAGCAACTCAATTATCAAAGAACTTTGTTTGCGGAAGAGAGCGTCGAGAATAATAAACGTTTAACGGCTGTGTATAAATTGGACTGATATTCTTTGCGCGGTTACGCATTGTCGGGCATACGAATGTAAATATCAGATAATAACTCAGATGAAGGAAAGAGAGACATCGGTTTGATACTTATTTTTGATTTTTTTGAAACAATCGTTCACAACAAGTCCATGGATTTTAATCGCGGACTGAAAGTGATGTGGGAAAAATATTATAAGGATAAGTGCTCTTTTGAGGAAATAGCTGCTTATGGAGAAGAACTTTTTGGGCATATGCTGTCGCTACATAAAGAAGGAAAAGAGTATGCTTTTGTAAAAGAGGAATTGCCTCAATATGCGGCGAAGTTTGGCGGAGAAGTCGTACAGATGGAACCTTGTGAAGAGGCAGAGTTCCTGATGCGATGCAATGAGATGGAGACGATGCCTGATATACCGGAAGCATTGCACGAATTCAGTAAACTTGACATTCCGATGTATGTTCTGTCAAACAGCGGTGTTACTGCAGAAGCACTTTCGATTGTACTCGAAAGACTTGGTATACGGCAATATTTCAGGCAGATTTGGTCGAGTGCGGATTACGGCCGGTTGAAGCCTGACAGGGGTTTTTTTGAGATGGCGATTGCAACCGTATTGGCAGAGAACCCGGATGCAAACAGGAAGGATATCGTTTTTATCGGAGATTCCTACGATACGGATGTTGTAGGCGCGGTGCAGGCCGGACTTAATGTAATATGGTTAAACCACAAAAGAGACGAAAATACAAATAATCTGCCGGTTCACTGCATATACGGCACAAGTGAGCTGGAGAAAAAGGTGAAGGAACTGTAATCTCCAACAGGGTTATATTTTTTACGGAGGAATAAAGATGAGAATAGAAACAGAGAGATTGATTATCACAGAATTTGATTTGTCGATGGCAGAGAGTGTACATAGAAATTCTTTGGATGAGGACAATCGGCGCTTTGTACCGGATGAGGTGTTTGAAACGGTAGAAGAAGCCAGGGAAACCATAGAGTTTCTGATGAGCGTATACGAATCCGGGGAAGGACCGTTAGTGTATCCTGTATTGCTTCAGAAAGGAACGAACGTAGGATATGTTCAATTGGTACCCTTTGAAGAAGGTTTTGAAGTAGGCTATCATATCGGAAAAGAGTATACATGCAACGGATATGCAACAGAAGCGTTGCAGGCTTTTTTGGATGAAATGATGCCACAGAAGAATTTGGATACGGTATATGGAGTGTGTCTTTCTGAGAATGTCGCATCCCAAAAGGTTCTGGAAAAGTGCGGATTTATCAAGGAATACGAAGGTCCCGGCGAGTATCAGGGAGAGAAGAGACAGATTGCGAAGTATGTGTTGAAATAAGAATTTCATATGGATTGGCATTTCTTCCCAAGTTTAGCAAGAACAAAAGAAGAATATGAGGGTGCGGAGGATTTTTTATGTATAGATGCAGAGTAAATTATGATGAATGGCAATGTATCATTGAGAAAAGCAGAATCGGGAAAGAAATAGACACGGCGGAGTTTTCAGGGTATATAGGTTTACTAAATATAAAAGAAGTAACACAACCGCAGATTTGGAAATATAACGGAGAAGATTTGGTAGTATGCGATAATAATTTTATATGGTTAACATTAATGCCTAAGAATGATTACTATTGTATTACTGTTATGATGAATGATAAAAATGAGATTCAAGTGTGTTACATAGATATGATAGCAGAACAAGGATATGACAAAGACGGAACACCATATTTCTATGACTTATACCTTGATTTGGTGGTTTATCCGGATGGAATCATTGTAGAAGATGATATGGATGAACTTCAAGAGGCATTAGCAATTGGCGATATTACGAAACAACAGTTTGATTTAGCGCTTAATACATGTGAAAAGTTAAAAAGCGGATTGTTAAAAGATATTGATGCATTTAAAGTCTATATACAAAAGATGTTTCATTTAGTCAGTATTATTCAGTAGAACTGTAAAGGGAGAAACAATAGCTTACAAGTAGGCAGACAGAGAAGCAAACCACAACTCTACGGAGCGTAGAAACCGCTAAAATTCACCATATTCTACGTTCCGTGGGTGTGAAAGCCCGGTGGGAATTTATACAATGAACCCAGAAAGGAGGACACGGACCTATGGACCAAATTAAGATAGGTAAATTTATCGCTGAAGAAAGAAAAGCAAAAAATTATACGCAACGGGAGTTGGCAGATAAGCTTGGTATCAGCGATAAAACAATTTCAAAATGGGAAAGAGGTAATGGTTTCCCGGAGGTGTCATTGTTACTTCCACTTTGCAATGAATTAGAAATAACAGTAAATGAATTGTTATCAGGTGAAAGATTGCAAGAGATGGATTATCAAAAGAAAGCGGAGGAAAATATGGTGAATTTAGTGAAAGAAGCGCAAGAAAGTAAAAAGAAGATTATACTGTCTGCAATGGTTGCAGTTTTAGTACTTGTTGCAGCAATACCTTTATTTGTTGTTGCAGGATTGATTGAAATGCAGGTATGGACCAGAGTGTTATTGCTGGGAATTGGTATTGTAATAATGGTAATGGGAATTGCCATTGCATGTGTATTAGATAGAGAAGCCGGGGCCTTTGAATGTCCTGAATGCAAGGAGAGATTTGTTCCGGATATGAAAGCCTATGTTATGGGACCTCATACAATTACCAAAAGAAAGTTAACTTGTCCCAAATGTGGATGTACAAAATATTGTAAGCATGTTTTAACCAGATAAGGATAGAAAGCATGTATCATAAAGAAGCGTAGAAATCCTTTAAAATAGGGAACTCTACGCTTCTTTGGTATACAAAAGAGCTTGTTTCTATTTATATGTCATTGACAAAGGAAGAGAAATTGAATATAAGAGATTTATAGGAAAGAAAAATACGGGAAAAGAGATAAATTATTTACAGAAAGAGAGATTTTTATGACCGGGAAATTATTCGTGCAGGCAATTATTAAGTATTTGTTGGGTGTTGTTCTGGTGGGAGTGTTAATATTCTTACCGGCAGGGACTTTTTGGTTTTTTAACGGTTGGTTATTGATGGGGATTTTATTTGTTCCCATGTTTTTTGCAGGAGTTGTACTGATGTTCAAAAATCCTAACCTGTTAAAAAGCCGACTCAACGCAAAAGAAAAGCAGAAAGAACAAAGAACGGTTATTGGATTGAGTGGTCTTATGTTCCTGGCCGGTTTTATCGTCGCAGGGCTTGGTTTCCGCTTTAATTGGTATGTTTTGCCAAAAGGAGTTTCGATTGCAGCGGCGGTGGTGTTTCTGGTTGCGTATATTCTTTATGCAGAAGTTCTCCGGGAAAACACTTATCTCAGTCGTACTATAGAAGTACAGGAAAATCAAAAGGTAATAGATACAGGTCTGTACGGAATTGTCAGACACCCGATGTATAGCGTGACATTGCTTTTATTTTTATCAATGCCGATTGTGTTAGGTTCTGTATATTCATTTATTATTTTTATGATATATCCTTTTATTATTGCCAAAAGGATTAAAAGCGAAGAGGAATTCCTTGAAAAGGAACTGAATGGTTATCGTGAATATAAGCAAAAAGTCAAATATCGCCTGATACCGTTTATTTGGTAACGTGTTGCAGTGATGCTCCTATAGCCGGAAAAGCAGGAAAATGGGGGGATTGTGATTGAAATGATTTGGATGAGGTGAAAATCGGTGAATACAGAATATGAAATTGTTATGGCAAAAGAAGAAGACAGGGAGGAGATTTTAGCGCTTTACAGAGCACAGCTGGGCAGGGATTACTGTCCGTGGAGTGAAGAATATCCTTCGAATGAGTCAATTGACTGGGATTTTTCGAGGGATGCTCTGTATGTTATGAAGGTGGACTCCCGAATCGTGGCGGCTGTTTCCCTTGAGGAAGATGAGGATGTTGATCGTCTTTCCTGTTGGGATGCAAGACTTGAACCCATGGGGGAACTGGCGAGAGTGGCGGTACTTCCTACCGAACAGAACAAAGGACTCGGGAGAATTATGCTGCAGTTCGGGATGGATGAGCTGAAGAGACGAGGCTTTAAGGGTATTCACATTCTGGTAAACAAGCATAATACAAAGGCAATCAGATGTTATTCGGTATTTGGCTTTCGTATGGCCGGCGAATGTCATATGTATGAGCAGGATTTTTTGTGTTATGAAAAAGAGTTGTGATTCTAGTTTGTAAAATAAGAGGATAGGAGAGCAGGCATATGCCATTTATAAAAGGACTGGAAGGGACATTTGATACGGTAGCTTCTTCATACGAAAAAATGCGCCCCGGCTACGTTGACGAATTGTATGAGATGTTGTTTGCATATATTCCGATTCATGAGAACAGCAATGTGGTCGAGGTGGGAAGCGGCGGTGGACAAGCTACCGCTCCAATGCTAAAAACCGGATGTCATTTGACGGCGGTGGAGTATGGGGAACATTTTTCCGATTTGTTGAAAAATAAGTTCCGGGAATATAAGAATTTTACAGTCATTACGGGTAGATTTGAGGAAACGGATTTCGAAAAGAATGCATTTGATTTGGTGTTTTCTGCGTCCGCATTTCATTGGATACCGGAGCAAATCGGCTACGAAAAAGTATATACAATGTTGAAAAAAGGCGGTGCTTTTGCACGTTTTGCCAATCATCCGTATCGTGATAAAGGAAACCACGCACTTTCACTTGAAATAGATCAGATTTACGATGAGTATTACTATAGATTCTATGAAAAAAAGACCGGAGAATTAACCGAATATTCGGAAGAACAGGCGAAAGAAAGGGCAATGATTGCCGCGAAGTACGGATTTACAGATGTTCAATATGCACTTTTTCATCGGGAACGCATTTTTACGGCAAAAGAGTATGTTGAACTGCTCGGTACCTATTCCGACCATATTGCGATTGAAGAAAAAATCAGGGGAGAGTTTTTCGCTGCAATCGAAGCAGCAATCAATAAGCATGGTGGCAAGTTTACCGTCTGTGATACAATTGATTTGCAGCTGGCAAGAAAATAGCGAAGTATGAAAGGATACTATAAAAGATGATATACTTAGAAACGGAACGCCTGATTCTGCGAGATTACCGGAATGAGGATTTTGAAGCGTATTACAGTCTCAAAAAAGATCCGGAAACGATGTACTATTTACAGGATATACAGCTGTTTGATGAGAAAGCGGCATCTGAAGATTTTCAGATGGTTCTGGAAGATATGGGAAAGAATGACAGGAAGTTTTATTTCTTCCACATCGAATTAAAAGATACGCATGAGCAGGTCGGAAGCGTCGGATATACGGTATCAGACCGAACTCCCGTGGGAAAACTGGTTCATGCGGGATATTTCATCTATCCGAAGTTTTGGGGCAAAGGGTATACAACGGAAGGCTTTAAGCGTGTTCTTGCGTTTGCTTTTGACGAGAATGATGTGTACCGTGTTACGACAGGATGTCTGGCTGAGAATGTTGGTTCCGAAAGGGTAATGCAGAAATGCGGCTTAATCAAAGAGGCTGAGCATGTTGATTATGAATGGCATGAAGATAAAATGAAAACAAGGCTGGAGTACCGTCTGTTAAAGAGTGAGTGGGAAGTGCTATATACCGGAAGACAAAAATAACGAATTGTAATGAGGTTGGACTAAACCGTGTGCGCAGATTTTGAAATTCACATTACGGCAGATGTTTAATATCACAGATTGACCTGTAACGTAAATCGCGTTACAATAAAGGAAGAATGGAGGTGCATATAATGGGAAAAACAGCAACATTAAATTTAAGAGTAAATCCGGATGTAAAGGAGAATGCAGAAAGAGTTTTAGCTCAACTAGGAATACCAATGGCTACAGCAATAGATATATACTTGAAACAAATATCATTGGTTGGAGGAATACCTTTTTCAGTTGTTTTACCAAAAGCTGCCAGTACAGTAAATACAGAGATAATGTCTGTGGAAGAGATTCATCGAAAATTGGAGAAAGGTTATGCGGATATAGAAATGGAAAATGTCGAAGATGCAGCGAGTGCATTTGCGGCATTTAGAGAGAGGCACTAATGGCGCATTATAAGGTAGAGATTACAAAAGAAGCATTACAGGATATGGAGGATATATACAATTATATAGCGTTAGACCTGCTTTCTCCTGAGAATGCAATGGGGCAATACAATCGGATTGCCGATGAGATATTAGCTCTGGATGTATTTCCGCAACGTTATAGGATTATGGATTCAGAACCGGAAAAAAATATGGAATTACGAAGAATGATTGTGGATAATTATTCTGTATTTTATACGATTCGTGCTGATAAAGTTATTGTAATTGATGTTCTATATACTGCATCAGATATTGAAGCACGACTTCGAGGTGTGTAATAATATATGGACTAAGTTATCTTGGTGAAAAGAACAGAATGTTTTGACGAAAACCATTATTTTTTCTAAGACACATATTTCAGTCTTGTGTCAATAATAGAAGTGTATTCATGAGGTATATACCGGAAGACAAAAATAACGGAAGCGGAGGAAAAAGGATGCAGAAATTAGGGACACGCATGCTTGAGACGGATAGACTTATTTTAAGAAAAATACAGTTAGACGATTACCTGATGATGTTTAACAATTGGGCTTGTTTGGAAGAATGCAGCGAGTTTTTTCCATGGTCAGCGGTTAAGGATATAGATATATACAAAGAGAGAGTTGCTTCATGGGTTGCAAATTATGATAATGAGTTGTATTTTAACTGGATTATTCAAAGCAAAAACAGCAAAGAAATAATCGGAATTATCAATTTGCACAATGTTGACGAGGATAATCTGATTGCGGAAACCTCGTATATTCTATGTCCAAGATACTGGGGCAACGGAATCATGACGGAAGCATTAAACAGAGTGCTTCGATTTGCGTTTGATGAGGTTTTATTAAACCGTGTGCAGGCAGATGTTTTCAGTGGGAATGTTGCATCTGAGAAGGTGCTTTTGAAATGCGGCATGCAAAAAGAAGGTGTTGCAAGAGAGCGCTACCATAAAGGCGGCGTCTATATAGACGCAATACAGTATGCGATTCTGCAAAGTGATTGGCGGAATGAAGAAGCAATCAACGAAAGGAAGGTATGATTACCGGTGCGGTAATCGTACGAAGTGGTTTATGACAGATTTTGATAAGATAAAAGAGTATTACAGTGTATTTGATGAACAGAACAGATTAATACGTGATAACAGTGGCAAGCTGGAATATGAGATGACGATGCGTATTTTAGAGAAGCATTTGCCTAAGGAGGGAACGATTCTGGATCTTGGCGGCGGTGCCGGTGTATATGCATTCCCGCTTGCAAAGAAAGGGTACAAAGTGTATCTTGCTGATTTGTCTGAGCGTTTGATTGGACAGGCAAAAGAACGAAAAGAAGTGGAAAAGACAGAGAATTTGGTGGCATGCGATGTGGTAAATGCGATGGATTTAAGTATCTATCAGGATAATATGTTTGATGTCGTGATTGCACTCGGACCTTTCTATCATTTAACGGAGGAAGATGAGCGTCGTAAATGCGTGTCCGAGATCAGAAGAGTGTTAAAAGACGGTGGTACTGTAATTGCAGGGTTCATTCCGTATTTGTCCGGAAGCATTGCAATTGTGGATCGATATTTCTTCTGTCCTGCACATGTGAATGCATCAAATCTGTCACATGTCTTTGAAACGGGCAAGTTCCATAATCTTGCGTCAAACGGTTTTCAGGAAGGATATTATGCAACAGCGGCAGAGATGAAGCAGTTGTTTGAAGACAATGGTTTTGAGACAACCTGTATCCGCTCTATTCGAGGATTCGCATATGAAAAAGAGGATATGATTTACGGGGTGAAAGATGAGGATGTTTTAGCGGAGATTATAAAAGCTATTGACAAAACGGCAGATGACCCGGCAATTGTTGAGATGTGCGGCCATGCGGTATATGTCGGAAAATAGTATGTTGACACAACAAATTATGTTGTGATAGTATAATAAAAAATTACGAAATCAGAGGACGATTTATTCGAGTATCGAGAAATGCATAATCAAAAGGAAAACTGTAGAAGAAAAGGCTGTGAAGCAGCCTTGTTAATTTATGCCTTTATGATGCTCAATAATATGAAACCGTTTGATTTAGTAAGTGTGGATTTCAATATTTGAAGTATTTAAGGCATGACATGAGTCATGCTTTTTTTATGTCATAGGAAGTCCTATGACATAAAAAACACTCCGTGAAGATGCGCAGCTCGCGACAATGAATATTGTTGCGTTGCAACACCGCTCGCGCGCTAAGAAAGAGCATCATTCAGGCATGAAGAATGTTTGATTTAAGGAGGAAAAAGAAAATGAAGAACGTAGAAAATTATAAGAAGTATTTTACCAAAGAGTATATGATGGGACCGAATGCCCTGCGTTTATTAAGTGAAATTGTGGAAGATAACCCGCAAGCGACCGGGGGCGGTAATGTGCTTGATTTGGGATGTGGTGCCGCACTTTCGTCTTTGTTTCTTGCGAATGAAACACAGGCGGATACTGTTTGGGCGCTGGATTTGTGGGTGTCACCAACTGATAATCTGCAAAGAATTCGCGAGAATTATCTGGAACACAAAATTATACCGATTTATGGAGATGCACTTGCACTGCCTTTTGCACATGAATATTTTGATTCCGTAATCAGTGTTGATACCTATCATTATTTCGGCTGCGAAGAAAAGATTTTTGCCGAGAAAATATTGCCTTTTATAAAAAAGGGCGGTTATGCATTGTTGGTGGTTCCGGGATTAAAAGCACAGCCTGTCGGTGAGATGAAAACTTTGATGGACGAATGGGCAGGCGATGAAGCCTATATGTTTCGGACCAAAGACTGGTGGGAAGAGCATATTAAGGATGCATGTGAGGACGAGGTTGAAATAAAAGTATACGAGTCAGCCCATTATGAACAGGTATGGCAGGAATGGTTTGACTGCGGGCATGAATACGGAATCCGGGATAAAGAATTTCTGGATAAGGGATTAAAAGATATCCTGAATTTTGTTATGTTGGTTATAAAGAGAAAGTGATTTAGGAGGATAAGAACATGAATATAGAAATCAGAAAAGAGACACAGAAAGATTATCATGAAACAGAGGAAATGACGCGCAGATCATTTTATAATGTTTACGGGCCGGGATGCGATGAGCATCTGCTGGTGCATAAGCTGCGTACGCATAAGGATTTTTTGCCGGATTGCAGCAGGATTGCCCTTGTGGATGGTCAAATTGCAGGTGTGATTATGTACTTTAAGTGTATGATTCACGGTGAAGATGGTGATGTGGAAGTTGCATCTTTCGGACCGCTTTGTGTGGATCATAAGTATAAAAACTGCGGAATCGGAAGAAAACTTCTGGAAGAGACGATACCGCTTGTGAAAGAAGCCGGATTTCCCGGCATTGTGATTATGGGAGAACCGTACTACTATCCCAAGTTTGGTTTCCAACGTTGTAGGGAGTTTGGCATAACCGATATGGACGGAAATGCATATGATTCTTTTATGGGACTGGAATTAATCGAGGGCGGACTGCATATAAAAGGCGGGCGATTTGAAGAATCTTGCGTTGTAGAGGAGTGTACGGAAGAAGCGCTGGCAGAACTTGAGAAAGATTTTCTGCCACTTAAGAAAATATCACAGCCTTGCCAATGGTCTTATGAAAATGCCTACGATGACAGAGAAGGGTATCATTATGCGTATGCAACCCATTTTCCGCGTCAGTTTGAACGTTTGTTCAAAGAGATGCACAAAGATGCTGATGATGGTATTATGAAAGAGATTTGGGAGAATTTTGACAAAACGCCGTATGTTCTTATGACAGGGCAGGAAGTCTTTGGAATCTTTGTAATCAATCATGAGGACAGCCCGGTGATTGAGCATATGTATTTGTTAAAAGAGCCGGCTGAAGCAGAAAGAATCGAGAAAGAGATTCGGGAAAGACTGGCGAAGGCAAACCCTTCGTGTGAGCGTAAATGAGAATGTGATAAAATAATGATGGGATTTTAAGAGGGTAAATATGAAACGGTTATATGAGATTGATTTAAAGGATTATGACGAAAATGCAGAACGGACTTATCGAAGTTCCGCCTGTGGTATCGTGATTCGGGCAAAAAAGATTGCCATGTGTTATGTGGATAAACGTGGGGCTTATATAATACCCGGAGGAGGAATAGAAGAAGGAGAGACCATGGAACAGGCGGTTATTCGTGAAATGCACGAGGAGACGGGTCTTCGGATTATTCCTGAATCAGTCAGAGAATATGGTTCTATACATATTGTGAGAAAAGGGCTGTATGAGCCGGTTTATGATCTGGAAAATTATTATTTTCTATGTGAGGCGGAAGATGACCTTGACGAAGTGCACCTAACGCAAAGCGAAGTTGAAAAGGGGTATCATTTTGGATTTGTGGACCCTTTTGAAATCCTGCAGATGAATAGCGACAGAGTGTCGGCAGGCGAAACGCCTTGCCTGTTCGAAAGAGAACGGGTATTGCTTTTAAAACTTATTTCACAAAAAATGTTTCTTTAAAACGTATCATAAGAAGGTTGGTATTAGTGAGAAATCAATGTGGTTGATTATCTTGACGAAGAGGAAAAAAAGAAATCTGCCAATGTATATGTTTTTTCTAATTTTTTGGAAGGAGAGCAATAGATGAGAAAGAGAGTACTTTCAATTGTATTAGTCATTGTCCTGTCGGCACTTAGTGCCTGTCGCGATGCACATACGGAGGAGACCGTAAAGACAGCAGATATTTCTATGGCAGAGTCTGCGGCGGCTCAGTATTCTAACGAGGAGGCAGACGAGGATTATGTACAACTTATGTTTGATTGGTCGGATAAGACCAAGGTTTTTCAGGTGGATTTGAATGAAGACGGCGAAGATGAATTTATTAAGTTAGAAATAGGTGGAGCATACCAATATGCCGTATCCGTAAATGACAATAAATATATCATAGGACGGGATGCAACCTATTTCAGCGAAGCATTTCTGGTGAAGAAAGCCGGAAACTATTATATATACATGCAGCTTAAGGGGAATGCACTTCCGGATATTCGGGACATTGTGATATTTCGAATTGAAAATGGTCTGGTCTGTTATGCGGGTTCCTTTGAGGGTCAGTTAATGCAGTTTGATGACCCTGATGGTTTTATCATCCGTAGATTTGGTTTAGAGGATCGGGATTTATGGGAGGCAGAATGTTTTGTTGATCATGACGGAATGCCGGTTGTGATTGATGAAAAATATGAGCAGATACCGGATGATACAGATCTCTCCCTGGAAGACTTGTCCGGAGAAACCGTAGAGGAATATTGGCAGGAGAAACTGGGGCAGATACCTGTGTGCGAATTAACAGGGGAGATTTTGCAATGTAATGTGAGAAGAGAAAAGATTACTAATCAGTGGCTTGCCCAGGGGAAAGAAGAATTTGTGGTGGCAATTACGTCAGAGCAGTTTACTTATAATGATTACGAATTGTCGGTGGATGTATATGAGAATAATATAAAGCAGGCTATCGGAAAAGAAGTGGGCGAGGAATTTGTGCACTTTTATGATGGCAGCTATCATCGGTATAGTATTTTGGAAATCAAGAAAAATGAGGATTTAGGGAATAAAAAGGAAGCGGTGGAATACGGGGATACAATCCGTGCAAGTTATTGTAAGGCAAAGGCTATAGAATCTTATTCAGAGTTTGCGGGATCTTTTTGGTTACAGATAGATCAAGGTAGGGCAACGTTTTTGGAAAGTGATTATACTTTTTGCAATCAAGTGGTTCAAAAAATAGAGAATGAGGCCAGGACAATGCCTCTGATAAGTGGAGAATACGACATGAGTCACGTTTGGTGGGCAGGGTTTGATGTATATGATGAGGAATATAAATACTCAATCAGTGCTACGGCATTTGTAAATGAAGAAACCAAGCCCCAATATACCATTCCACAAGACTGGGGATATCAGTTTGGTGTTCCTAAAATTGGTAGTTTTAAGGATTATACGGAGGATAATCCTTGCTCTCCTACGGATATGGAAGGAGGCAAATATTTTGGGTATGAAGACAGATTATCTGATGGTTGCTCTACCTGGTGTGCGTGCTATAGTTATTATTGTGAAGCAACTGCCTCCTCGTCATTGGCGCCTCAGGGAAATGCAACCTATGGCGTAGAGAATCTGAATGATGAGTGTCGTATGGCTACATGGTCGGAAGGAGTACCGGGAGACGGGATTGGAGAATCCGTTGAAATCAGGGAAATGTATCAGGGAGGCGGCGATGACGTATTTCGCTATAATGAAGTGTGTATTGTAAACGGCTATGCAAAGAGTGAAAAAGCATGGCAGGAAAATAACCGTGTAAAGAGTATGAAACTTTACTTTATGGATGAATATATGGGTACCATTACACTGGAGGATACCATGCTCCCTCAGTATATTGATCTGTCTCCGGTAGCCATGAAAGTAGGAAATGGTTGTGAAGCCAAATTCCGTTTTGAAATCACGGAAGTATACAAGGGAACAAAGTACGATGATACCTGCATTTCCGGAATTGTGGTCGAGTTTGAAGGAAGACAACATTAGGTGAAACTTTTGTCCTGTGCAAGGAGTATTACTGCACAGGACAAAACAATACAATACAATGGATAATCAAAGTTCTGTTGACAGATATTGGAACAAGGCGTATACTTCATTTGTAAACGTGAAATTTGTAAACGAGAATCAAGAAAGGAGGTAAAACGTAAATGAGAACTACAGTAACAAATATGCGAAGAAGATTAACGAATAAGACGATAACTCATAGTATTACCTCGCTGGAGTATACTTTCTGATGCTTGTTATTTTGTCCGTGAGAGGATAAATGGAACAAAGTTTTTAGGATATAATCCGTGGTAATCTGTGAGATGCCACGGATTCTTTTTATATCATGAGAGAGAAGAGTCCGTATAGAATCAAACGGACTCTTTTTGACATCGTAGGAATAAGGAGGGGATTTGCATGGGAAAAAAGAAGAGAGAACATGTTGTATTTGACCAGATGCTGAAACCCAAGAAGAATATTCCTTTTACCCTGATAAATAAGCAAGATAAAAGCAAAAAGCGTTAAAGAGGAACGGAGGTTTCAAGAATAAAAATGAAATACATAGATGAAAATGCCAAAATATGGGACAAGCGTTCCGAGAATGAAGATAAATGGTCAGTGGCTGTTTCCAGTGAGACGGTAGCGAAAGCAAGAGAAGGCGTTTGGAGTATTGTTTTAACTCCGACGAAACCGGTTCCGGCTAATTGGTTTCCCGATACGCTTGCCGGCAAAAAGGTATTATGCCTGGCAAGCGGCGGCGGTCAGCAGGGACCGGTATTGGATCAGTATATGAATACGTCAATTGCCACAAAGGCGATAAAATTATAAAGGATATCAAGTGAAGAAATGAAAGAAGAATTAATAATACAATTAATGAATCGCTGTGGTATTAGGGACCAAATCCGGAAGATTGCACCCGTATCCGGTGGATTAATGCATAGAATGTACAAGGTAGAAACAGAGGGTGGAAACTATGCTGTAAAGCATTTGAATCCGATCATTATGAAAAGACCGGGTGCATTAGCAAACTATGCAAGAGCGGAGAAATTGGAAGAAACGCTTCAGGCATATGATATTCCTATCGTGCCGGCTATGGTTATTGACGGAAAGAGGATGCAAAAGATACAGGATGAATATTTTTATCTTTTCAGATGGCAGGAAGGGCAAATAACTGATTGGAAACATATAGAAGAAGATATGTGTATTAAAGTCGGAACTATCCTTGGGAAGATCCACGCAATTGAGCCAAAGGAAGGTGAAAATCAGTCGTTTGCAATCAGCCGGACAGACTGGAGAGATTACATCCTGAAAGCAAAAGAAGAAAATATTCCGATTGCGTCCCTTTTAGAAGAGCATGAAGACCTGTTATGTTATGCACAAAATGAACTAAACAGGGCGAGGGCATTGTTGCCGGCAATAATGTGTATATCAGATGAAGACATGGACCCTAAGAATATTATGTGGGATAATGGAGAGCCGTGGGTGATTGACTTGGAATGCTTAGATTATGGAAATCCCATATCTCATGTCTTGCAGTTGGCATTGCAATGGTCAGGAATTGTAACCGGAGATTTCGATGTTAACAAAATGAATGCCTTTTTTAAAGGGTATTTGCAGGCGTACGATAATGGTTTTCGTAATTATAGCGATATTACAGGCGTAGCATATACCTGGATTGAATGGTTGGAGTACAACATGCAACGTGCTTTGGAAGCGTGTACAGATGAAAAAGAATGTGAACTGGGCATTTCTGAGGTAAAAAGCACTATGGAACGAATCAGATATATACGTGAAATTGAATTTGAACTTAAGACAGCATTACAAATGATTGTAGAATAGTACCGAATAGGGTTTTTAAAAGTGAGACAGAGGAGGATAAAAAATTGATTACGTTTAGAGCAGTAGATAGAAATGATATAAGTGCTTTGGCAGCCGCAATGGGGAAATCTTATTCCGAGGCGCCGTGGAATGAAGCCTGGACAAGCGAAAAAGCAGAGCGTAGAGTGAATGCAATATTGGGTAATTACGAAGCATTCGGTTTGGCGGCAATCTTTGAGAATGAAATAATTGGCGGAATTCTCGGTTATATTGACCCGTATGCAGACGTAGACTTTTTCTTCGTTTCCGAGCTGTTTGTTGTTCCTGAATGGAAGAGAAAAGGCGTTGGCAGGGATTTGTTGGCTAATCTGGAACCGCATCTGAAAGAGAAAGGAATTGCCTCGTTGCAATTGATATGCATTCAGGACAACGAAGCTTTTTACAAGAAAGCAGGATTGGATAGGGATTCTGTTTCTGTGATGTATAAGACGATACAGTAGGGCTTGTTATGTATGGATTGGATTTAAGGAGGTATATATGGAATACGAAATTATCCCCTTACCCAAAGCGGAGTGGAAAGGGGTTCCTGTTTTGATAGGATACACCAGTGAAGAATATTATGATTTAGAGACATCTGCCGGAGGCGACGGATTTCAGGTACAGATGTTGAAAAAGAAGTTTGAAACTCCGGTGACGCATACACCGGAGGAGTACAATTTTCCCGATCGCTTATATCAGGACCATTGGGAGAAAGCAGCAGCATTTGGAATTGTTTCCGAAAAAGACGGCAAAAAAGAGCTGTTGGCGTGCATTGAGATTTGCCCCGAAGAGTGGAGTAACCGCCTTATGGTGACAGAGCTTTGGGTGGCGGATGAGCTTCACAGACAAGGTATCGGTACTCGCCTTATGAATGTGGCCAAAGAGCAGGCCAAGCGACAGGGCAGAAGAGCCATCATTTTAGAAACCCAGTCCTGTAATGTGCGAGCCATCGCTTTTTACTTAAGCCAAGGCTTCGAACTGATAGGATTTGACTCCTGCTGTTACAGCAACATTGATGTGGAGAAACATGAGGTCCGCGTTAACTTGGGGTTCTTTTTGCACAAATGAGGAGAAGGTAAGTTCAAATAGAAGAAGTAACATGGAGAAATATTGGGACAGATATGACGGAAATCATTGCTTATGAAATGAAACTGAATAAATTCAAAGTCGATGCGCCTAACATAGCGTGTATCCCCTTCCAAAAGCAATATTTCGAGGAATATATGCGAATCTACAATGAGTGTTTCTATGAAATGCGGAAGACGCTGGATATCGAACCATACAATTTCCTGCATGATTATGAGCAAATTGCGGATAAAATCGAAGATATCTATTTATTGGTGGATAAAGAAGTGATAATTGGCTCCGTGGCTTGTTATGGAAATGAAATAGACGATTTGATAGTGAATCAGGAATTTCAGCGGCAGGGCTACGGAAAGCAACTTTTGCTTTGGGCGATTCAGCGTATTAGGGAGAGAAGTGACAAATCGATTGTTTTGCATGTGGCAGATTGGAATAAAGGTGCGATTATGCTGTATGAGAAGTGTGGATTTGAGATTGTGAAGGCGGAGAAGGTGCGATAGATAACGCGCAGGCCGGGAGGTTACTATGAAAATTGAAAATAATATTTTAAAGCATTATCTGAAAAATGTATATTTTATTACAGGTACCGCTTATGCGGGCAAGTCAACGACGGTAAAAATGCTTGCCGAACGATATGACATGATTTTCTGTGGTGAGAACTATCACAGCGAGGTGTCGGATATTGTGGCAACGCCGGAGAAACAGCCGGACAGTTGTTATATTAAGAATCTGACCGATTGGAAGGATTTCGTAACACGTTCACCGGAGGAATATGCGCGTTGGATTTTTGATACGGCGAAAGAAGCGGCAGAATTTGAGGTTGCACAGCTGATATCCATCGCAAAGGATAAAAAAGTGATTGTGGATACAAATATTCCGATTGATATTTTAAAAGAGATATCCGACTATAACCATGTTGCATTGATGCTTGCGCCGCAGTCGATGAGTGTGGAACGTTTTTTTGACAGAAGCGATCCGGAGAAACAGTTTATTCTAAGCGTGATAGACAGCTGTGATAACGCAGAAGAGGTAATGGAGAATTATAAGCGTGGTCTTGCCTTAATCAACAGTCAGGAGAATTATAACGAGTTGGCACAGAGTGGCTTTTTTACGGTTGTCCGGGAAGATGACGGAAAAGATACCCGAGAGGAAGTCTGCGACAGGATTGCCAAACATTTCGGGCTGATTCAGTAGATACACCGGATGCGATACCCGGAGTAAAAGATATCGTGAAAAAGGGCAGGTAACAAATGTTGAAACAACAGGAGGGCTTTATGGCTGAAATATGGGATGCATACGATAAGGAATTCAACAGAATAGAAGATGTTAAACTTATCAGAGGCGAAGTTGTTCCTGCAGGCATGTACCATTTGGTATGCGATATTATCGTAAAGCATGTGGATGGCACCTATCTTCTTATGCAGCGGGATTACGAAAAGCATTGCGGCGGAATGTGGGAATTGACAGCGGGAGGTTCTGCATTGGAAGGCGAAACTCCATTAGAATGTGCAGCACGTGAACTTAAGGAAGAAACAGGGATTGTTTCTTGCGATTTGCAAGAGCTTGGAAGACTTGTACATGATGGTCATCGTTCTCTATATGTGGAATATTTATGCATTACGGATTGGGATAAAAATGATGTTTCCTTGCAAAAAGGAGAAACGATTGATTATAAGTGGGTAGATAAAAACGTACTTTTAGAAATGGGAGAAAATGACCTGGCTTCAATCAGGACACTGGAAATTGTCAGGAAAAGTTAAAGGTGAACTTTATGGAGGCTGTTATGATAAAAGAAGCGACAATTGAAAATTTAAAACAAGTGGTAGACATTGTTATGAGGTATAGAGCGTTCTATGGTGTAGATGAACAAAGGAAAGAAGATGTAGAATCCTTTATGAAAAGCAGATTTGAAAACCGGCAGTCTAAGGTCTTCATTGCCACTTCTGAAAACGATGAAGTGATAGGGTTTATTCAGTTGTATCCTTCTTATTCTACCGTCTCATTAAAACCACAATGGATTTTGAATGATTTTTTTGTAGATAAAAATTACAGAAAACAGGGATATGGAACTAAACTTATGGAGTATGTAAAAACATATTTTGAAGATAGTGCGAAAGGCTTTATTTTGGTAACGGATAAAGATAATGTGACTGCGAAATCTTTTTATGATAAGAATGGGTGGGAAACAGGAGCGCATGATTTGTATACGTACTTTTATAAGTAGGGAATAAAAGTATGTTTTACAGAGGGGAAGATTATGTTTTGTTGAAGGTGCTAATATGAAGTGGATAGATGGAAACGAAATCGAATTAATGCATTTTTCAGGTGAAGAAATATGTGAAAAGCTTGCAAGCGAAATGTATGATTACGAGTATCAGCAATGGGAAGAATGTGAGGAATGCTTACAGAATGCAATGTATATTATTTAAAAATTATAAAAGCATTTAGAGCTATTGGTGATAATAATGATGCAGATATATTGACAGAGGCCTTTTGTATAGATTCACATTACCAAAAAATTTTTGATAACATAGAAGATAAAAATGAGTTTGAAAAAATATATGATGAATTTAGTGATAGGATTGATGCATTAGAAAAGAAACTATATATGAATACAGATTTCGATGTGTGGTCGCTACTCTATAAATATTTAATGGAGCAAATCAATAGAGGGTAAGTAGCTGAAAGCGCATATGAATTTGAAGTTTGTGGAGGAGAGAAAAAGTAATGGACAAATTTACTATAAAACATAATGAATTAAGTGCTGAAGAATTTATCTTATTGTGGGAATCTGTTTGGGGACAAGCTCCATCCCTAGAACAAACAAAACTAGCTATGGAGCATACTCTTTTCAGAGTATCTGTATTTGATGAAGATAAAATAGTGGCGATGGCAAGAGTAATAGGAGATATGGGATTGTGCTATTACATCAAGGATGTGATTGTAAAACCTGAATATCAAGGAAAGGGAATAGGTCGCGTATTAATCAACGAACTGTTTAATTATATCAATGATAATGGAATAAAAGATACATATATATCTGTTGAACTATGTGCAAAGCCGGATAAAATACCATTTTATAAGAAGTTTGAATTTGATTTCAATGAGGCGCAGCGACTTAGGAAGATGTATCATGTTGAGTAAGCTTAAGTTATAATTGGTAACACAGAGAGAAGAATTTGATTTTGCAGGAGAAGCGTTATGGTTATTGAAACAGAACGTCTATTATTAAGAAAAATGACGGAAAATGATTTTGATGCACTGTATAAAGTATTGGCTGATTCTGATATAATGCAGCATTATCCCTATACATTTGATGAAGTCAGGGTAAGAAACTGGATACAGCGAAATATAGAACGGTATCAGATATTTGGTTTTGGTTTGTGGGTCGGATACCAATGAGCCATCCGCCAAAACCGCTATGTCATATGGTTGCAAACAAGTAGATGAGTTTTCTGATGAGACAAACGAAATTACAAAGGTATTTGCGATTTCAAGAGATGATTGGATTAACCGATAAAACTCAATTGACCGCGCTCTTTAGAGCAAGAGATAACAGTTCGATAAACTTGAAATCCGGTGGAGAATATAGAGAAAATATTACAAGGAGAAAAATGATGAATAAGGCAATTTTTTGGGATAGTGACGGTACTTTATTGTATGGAAATGAATCGTTTAGAATCTCATTGATGAGAGCATTTAACGAATATGGATATTCTCTTGAGGAAGATATTGCCCGAAGTTTTATGAAACGTGTATGTTCATGGTATATGCCCGAGAAAGATCATTCTGATAAAAATGGAGAAGAGTGGTGGGCGGAGTTACTTGGAGAAATCACATTATTCTGTAATGACAGGGGAGTAGCAAAGTCAGATGTCCCCGCTATCTGCAAAACTTTTAGAGAGAATGTTATAAATTATGAGTATGAAACTTATGCGGATGCTAAAAGTGTTTTGCACTATTTCAAAGAAAAAGGATTTGAAAATTATATAATTTCCAATAATTTTCCGGAACTTGCAGATGTGTTTAAAAGACTTGGACTTGACGATGAGATATCGGGATATTTTCTCTCTGCAGGCATTGGATATGAAAAACCAAGAAAAGAGATTTATGAGTATGCAATCCTAAATGCCGGAAACCCGGAAATAAAATATATGATCGGGGATAATCCAATTGCTGATTATCAAGGCGGATTAAATGCAGGCATGGTACCGATTCTTGTTCATAATACAGCAGAAGGAGCGATGTGTTATGAACAGCTTACGGATTTAATGGACGTAATCAAAGCGTAGGAAAGCGACAGTTTTCAGCTTCCGTTGCGTCCGAAGGCAATTGCGGATTTTTTAAATTTTTTAGTGCTAAAGAGGAATTAAAATGGATAAAGCGACATTGGTTGAGGAACTGAAAAAGATAGGGCTTCAAGAAGGAATGAATATTGAAGTACATAGTTCACTCAGCAGTTTTGGTTATGTGGAAGGCGGAGCAGAAACGGTAATAGAGGCACTGATGGAGTGCGTGACCGACCGCGGAAGTATTTTTATGCCGTCATTATGTTTTGGGCCGGAATCGGAACTTACGGAAGAAGACAAGGATATGGGTATTACCGTGAAAATCAAGATACTTCCCGAAGATGAGCCAAGAACGGCTATGGGTATCATTGCAGATACATTCAGGCAGCGCGGTGATGTCATCACAGGGACAGGTGTGATAAGGACTTCCGGCTGGGGTTTGCATGCGGATGAGGCCGCCAAAGGCGGGCTGAATTATGTGATTCATAATGGCGGCAAAGCGTTACTGCTTGGAGTTGACATCTATAAGCTGACGGCCATGCATTACATGGAAGATATTATGCCCGAAGAAATCAGCAGTATGTTTGAACCGACAGAAGAAGTCAGGAGAAAGTATCCTGCTGATGAATGGCTGGTGGAATGCGGAATGTTCCCGGTGAAACCATGGTACACCATTCAGGATATGGCATACCAAAAGGGGATTATTAAAGAGGGCTACATCGGAAAATGCAAATACATGTTTTTTGATATTTGGGATGTCGTAAGTCTTTACAGAAAAGAGCTGGAAGAGAATCCGTTTAAGCTGCATGGGCTGGAGCGGTAGCGCCTAAGTTGGAGGGGAGTGATAGCAATGAAATATTTTTTGAATGAAGATGAGCGCAAAGCATCAAACAGTACCTGTTACCACGAGTTTGCCAAAGGTGAGTGGGATGAAAATATAAGCATGTTTTGGAATGATGATTCTTTGAATATTCACGATGATTTGTTGACGGAAATAGGACTTGATAAATTGATTTTAAGCATAGTCGATGATTATGATCCCTTAGGTCAAACTAAAATTGATAAAGAGCAGTGGGAAAGGATCTGTGCAAAAGCCGAAGAAATAGGAGGAGCGTTGCTTGATGCGATTTATGAAGTAACTCCCTGGGCAGAAGCTAATTTTCGCCGGTATGAAGTGTTTACAATACTTGGTCTATAGTGTGTAACTTCGAATTTTTGTCCATTACGTATAGTAACATGAAAATGCTCCGTATAAAGTACTAATTACCATTAAAAAGAAGTTGGAGAGAGATAATGATTATTTTAATTACAGGTGCATCCCATACAGGCAAAACAGCACTTGCCCAAAAGATGCTTGAAAAATATAAATATCCGTATTTGTCGATAGACCATTTGAAAATGGGCTTAATTCGTAGTGGTAACACAGAACTTACGCCTATGGATGATAATGAATTAACCGAATACTTGTGGCCGATTGTTCGTGAAATGATAAAAACTGCGATTGAAAACAAGCAGAACTTAATTGTCGAAGGTTGCTATATTCCATTCGATTGGCAAAAGGACTTTGGCACCGAATATCTTGAAAATATCAAATATTTCTGTCTTGTAATGAGCGAAGAATATATTAGAAATCACTTTGCTGACATAAAGAAATATGCAAATACCATTGAGAACCGTTTGGACGATGAATGGTGCACAATGGAGCGTGTGTTGGCAGACAATAAAGAAATGTTATCCCTTGCACGAAAGCATAATGTAAACTTTATACTCATTGAAGATAAATACGACATAAGCATTGAATTATAATGACAAACTCCAATTGGGAGTAATAAAGTGCTCAAAAGTGATTTTGAATGTACTGGAGTATGGGGGAGTGTACAATGAAAATAATAGAATATTTCAGCGCAGATGATAAAGAATATTGGCTTTCAAAGATCAAAGAGAGTGATTGGGGAGCCGGTCAGTATTTGTATGAACTGCTGAAAAATCATAAACTGAAACAATTTGTTGGTGAAAGTACAAAGGTGCTTATGCTGGTAGATGGAGAAGTGTTAGTGTCATTTTGTACGTTTGCTGAAAAAGATGATATACAACCAACGGATTTAACCCCTTGGATTGGATGGGTATATACGTTCCCTGATTACCGGGGTAATCGTTATGCCGGAAAACTATTGAGGCATGCGGAAACATTGGCGGAAGAAGCCGGAATCAATAACATTTATATATCAACGAATCATGAGGGACTATATGAAAAGTATGGTTATGAGTTTTTTGGAATGATGAAAGATATGCATGGAGAAGATTCCGGAGTATATGTAAGACGACTGTAAATTCCGGAGGGGAACAGTTAAATACATTAGAATTTGACAAGGATGTGATTTCTATGAGAATTGAAAAAGCAGTAATTGAACAAGCGGATATTATTGGACAAGTACATTCAGAAGCATGGAAAAAAACATATGCGGGGATTTTTCCAGAGGACTTTTTACGGGAAGATACAGTTGAAAAGAGAAAGCAGGAATTTATAGAGTCATTTAGCAATAAAGATATTTTTTACTATGTGATATACGAAGAAGTTATACCAGTAGGAATTGTTAAGATAGTAGTAGAAGAAGCGGATGCTTACGAAATAGCCAGTTTTTATATGTTGGAAAAATACCGTAATAAAGGATATGGGAAGCAAACTATAGAATATTTGAAAAAGGAATTATTACCCAAAAGAATAAGATTATGGGTATTAAAAGATAACGCAAAAGCAATAAAATTTTATGAAACTAATGGATTTGCATTTTCTGGAAATACCAGATTGATTGATAGAGGGCTCTCGTATGTACAACTTCAGTATGAATGTATATATGACACTTGAAAATTTCAGTAAGCCGTTGTGTTTATCTAAGAGAAGAATTTGAAGTTGAAGGAGAGGTAGATTTAAGATGAATCATATTGAATTGGCAAAAAAATATTTTGAAGAGAAATATCATTGTTCGCAAGCGGTGCTTGCGGCTTTTGCAGAAGAACTGGGATTAACAGAAGAACAAGCTTTGAAATTAGGCGGTTGTTTTGGTGGTGGTATGTGTAAAGGAGAAGTGTGCGGTGCTTGTACGGGAGCATTGATGGCATTAGGATTAAAGTTTGGTCAGAGTGATATCGATGATATGGAAAGCAGAAAAAAGACGAATGATATAGCGGTGGAATTTCTTGATCTGTTTAGAAAAGAAAATGGTTCGTATATGTGCAAAGAATTGTTAGGATGCGATTTGGCAACAGATGAGGGAAAGAGGGATGCAATGGAAAAACAGCTGTTTGTTGAATTTTGTCCGAAAATGGTTGAATCAGCAACGATGATTACAGAAAAACTACTTAATAGTTAAGAGACCTTTATGAATGGTACAAAGTCAATTATAGAGGCTGCGCGAGAGAATGATATAGAAGTTATTTATGTGGCCGGGAAGATTTGCTGAATGTATTTCTGTTGAAGAAACTATTCAGCGGATGATGAAACGCTAAAACTTTGAATTTTGTGAGGGGTTATGTATGAATGAATTTGAATATCATTTGGTAGAAAATGAATTAAATGCTAAAGATTTTATCCGTCTGAAAGTTGCAACCGGATTTAGAGACAGACCGGTTGAACAAGTAGAAAGGGCATTAAAAAATAATCTGTTTGATGTGACTGCTGTATATAACGGTGAAGTAATCGGGATGGGGAGACTTGTAGGTGATGGTGTTATGTATTGGTACTTACAAGAAATAATTGTATTGCCTCAATTTCAAGGACAAGGTATAGGAACCGGAATTGTTAACCGACTATTGGATTATATCAAGGAAAATACAACACCCGGAACTTTTGTAAGTGTTGGTCTGACTGCTGCAACGGGTAAAGATACATTTTATGAGAAATTCGGCTTTTCAAAAAGTTTAGGAATGACTAAGTACATAGAACGATAAATTGCGAATAAGAAAGAAGAGAACAAGGCATGGGAAAAGATTCAATGATTGGAGCAGATGGTCCGACATCTGTATTTCTTATGAAGAAAAATGCGAAACTAACATTGCGACAAAGACTGGAAAAATTCAGATATAAAATAAAAAGAGCTTATGTGGAAAAGACGATTAAAGCGAATAGTCATAGCCTTGACGAAGTAATGGATTATATCGTAAATGAGCATGGGTTTGTTGAAATGGAAGGTGACGGGGTACGTCAAGAGTATGAAGAAATGAGAGCGTCTTCTATTTTGCAGTATGCTCCCGAATTATTAGGGGAGTATGCCACAATGCCTCAGTTAAAGAGTGAATCGAAAGAAGATATACAGGAATATATCAGACAATCCGAGGAAAGAAAGCAAAAAGCAATAGGAATACCTATTGAAGAATTTGATATTGATTTTCATAAGTTTCAGAGCTCCGGCGGAAAAGATGATATATATATCACGGTAGAAAAAAGATTTGCTTATATTGGCGGTGGAGCTTCCGGGAATAAAAAAGCAATAAGAAGATTTCAAAAGATATTTAAAGATGTACATAGGTATTACGGAGTCACCAATGAAGATATTGTAAAGAAATCAAAGCGCTACGAACAGGTGGTGCGGGCGTTAGTTCACTGGTCTTGAATGTGGATTCCGGAGGGGAACAGTTTGAAAAATTTGAAGTTTCTTAAGTGGTTAAGAAAACGAATATAGATAAGTTACTGATTACTTTAGAAGGAATGGAGTGAAAATAATTGTGGTTGAGAAATTATATGAAAAATATCTCTTAGAACATTCACATAACGCATTATTAGAGGATATTGAATTTGTAAGGTTTCAAGAGATGGTAAACGATAAGTTGTCTAATATGGAGTGTATCCGCATTGATGACGGAGCTAAGGGACAAGGTGTACTATACTATTTTTTATGGATTCGGAGACAAGTCTTCATATTGCTTTTTCAAAGAATAATAAAATGATTGGAATGATAGAAAGCAATTGCGAATCGGATTTATTCGATTTTCAGAAGAAATCAGTAAATGTAGGTGAGATATATGTGATTCCAGAGTATAGAGGCACTACTCTTTCAAAGGATTTACTTCAATTTGTCGCTGATTATGAAAAACAACAGGGTGCTAATTATTTATGGGTTGTTCACGGAACGGCAAACCCAAATGCGAGAGGATTTTGGAATAAGTATTTTAGGACATATCAATATGAACTAGTAAGAAAAATCGAAAAGAATTAGCGTCGCAACTTTTAGGCTCATGGGGAGATTGAAAGCATACAAAGATTTGACTTTGTAGGAGACTTGATACAATGATATATGTAGATAAACTATTCAAATTGATTTCTTGAAACAAAAAGAAGGGTATTTTGTCGTTCTGGATGATTTACATACTTTGTAAATATAGTTGTAAACTATTTTGCCACTTGTAAATGGATGGGAAATTTCAGGCTTCTGTTGAGTCTGAAAGCACGCATGAATTGTATGTTTGAATAAAGGATTGGACTATATGAATAAAAAAGAATTATTATTTTATGATACATACGAAGGACAGGTGTAATATATGCGACTTTATGCGATTCGTTATGCGGAGAATTTTAAATATGGAACCTATGATTCTGTGTATAGAAATATTGAGGAGAAGGGGAAAAGGATTGAAAAATTTGCCTTTTTATATTATCTTGCAGAACATGAGGGAAAGTATATGTTAATTGATACTGGATTTAGAGACAAAAAATTGGCAACCAATATGGGAGTGACGTTGTTGAATGTGGAACAGGAGTTGTTAAATGTTTTCGGGAAAATGCCGCAGATTCATAAGGTGATTTTGACACATAGTCATTGGGATCATGTAAATAATTTAGATTTATATCAAGGAGCATCGGTTGTCATGTCGCAGGCAACGTATAACAGTATCATGCAGGAAGGTGAGATTGCTGTTAAAAGTGCATTACATAAGTGTTCGATTACATTAGTAGATGATGAAATATGGATAGATGATATATTTCATTTTCGGGTAATTGGTGGTCATACTTCGGATTCGTCTGTTATTTATTTTGAGGTAAATGAGAAGAATTATGTGATAACCGGAGACGAATGTTACTTATGTGATAATGCAGTAAATAATAAGCCAATCGGGATATATGTGAATGCAAAGAAAAATGAAGAATTTATAGACAAAATATATCGGGAGAAATGGATACCGCTACCATTTCATGATGAAAAAATCATGAATCAGTATCGGAAACTGTCGGAAAATATTGTGCAAGTGATATAAAGAGAATCAAAGAAAAACAGATGTAACTTGAAGGATAATAATCCTGAAACTATGAATTTGATGGAGATATTATGAAAAACATTAAGATAAAAAAGACAGTTTATATTGTATTTGTTATAGTAGGTTTGTTCATTGTTCAAACTTTTGCAAGCAAGTTAGGTGGTTTCATTGCTGATTTATTTCAATATGCAGTGATTGATAAAGACGGTACATTTATGAGTACCTCTGTGCATCATATTATTCAGATGATAGTGGCTTTAGTGCTTATTTTTATTATCAGTAAGAAAAGTGATTTAGAATTTTGGTTAAAGCCGAGGTTAAATAAGAGCGGTATACTATATACGACGATTTTTGCTATTGTCATTTTAATATATGTTCTTATTAGTTATGTCGTTGGATATTCACTTAATACAATTGCGCCATACGCATATGAGTTAAATGTAGCAAATGTATTAGGAACATTAGGGTTTCAACTGTTTTTATCAGGAACATCAGAAGAAATTTTGTTTAGAGCATTTCCGATTACCGTTCTTGGTGGAGTGATAGGAAAAGATAATAGAAAAGGTTATGCATTTATTATTGTAATAGCCTCGCTACTATTTTCTGTTGCACATATCCAATGGTCATTGTTTCCTGTTTCATTAACTTTTTCATGGTTTCAGTTGATTTATGCATTTATATTAGGTATAGCGTATGGATTTACATATGTGAAATCAGAAAGTATTATTTACCCCATGATTATGCACGGATTGAGCAATTTCTTTATGGTGGGAATTGGGTATATATTTATGGGTGTGATGAGTTGATATATAGTTAAGAGCATGCCCAACTTTCAGTTAGTAGGTGTATCGCCACGCTGGCACATCGCAAACAGAGCTTGCCCCGTGCCGCTCACTGTCGCGGCATTCGCCATATACATCTTGGAGGAACATTATGAAGATAAAACCATTAACAGAACATATCGAGGAATACATAAAAGAAGACGAAATCATCGATTACAGCAATGAAGTGATTGTGAAGCTTGCAGAAGAGTTGTATGAGCAATCCGGCAATGAGACCGAATATATCAGAGCAGCATACGAATATGTAAGAGACCATATTTCGCATTCGGCAGATATTAATGAGGATATTATCACCTGCAGCGCATCGGAAGTATTAAAAGCGGGACATGGGATTTGTTTTGCCAAATCGCATTTATTGGCTGCGTTATTGCGCTATAAATCCATCCCGACAGGCTTTTGCTATCAGAAACTGATTTTAGATGATGAAACGGCGCCGGTACTGATTTATCATGGCCTTAACGGCGTATATGTGAAAGAATATGAGAAGTGGATTCGTCTCGATGCAAGAGGAAACAAAGAGGGTGTGGATGCACAGTTTTCGCCGGATAACGAACAACTGGCATTTCCGATTCGTCCCGAAATGGGGGAGAAAGACGATTTAACCGTCTATCCCAACCCCGATGTGAAAGTGTTGGAAAAGATGAGACGAAACAAAACAAGAACAAATCTTTGGGATGATTTGCCGACGGAACTCGGATATCATTCATAGCTGAAGAAATAAGGAGATAAAAACATGGAATTGAAAGTTGTAACAACGGAAGATAAAGAATTTGTAATGAGCATGGACAAGCATGTGGATGAAATCGGTTACGCGAACCGCGTATATACGAAATCAGGATATGTGATATGGGAAGGAAAAGAACGCGTAGGAACCATGGTGCATTGTGTTCTATGGGACAACATGCCATTTTTGAATTTTCTTTTTATAAAAGAAGAACATCGCGGCAAAGGTTTGGCAAAACAGGCGATGTTTGCATGGGAAAATGAGATGAAAGAACAGGGTTATAAAATGACCTTGATTTCAACACAGGCAGATGAGGATGCACAACATTTTTATCGAAAATTGGGTTATATCGATTGTGGTGGATTAATATTTCATGACACGCCATTTGATCAGCCTATGGAGATGTTTTTCCGAAAAGTACTGTAATACAATTTAACGTTTACAAAGAGGAGATGATATTATGAAAGCTATGTTGACAAGTTCTCTTGGTGGTTCAAGCAAGGTGAACGGAACAAGAATTCCGGCTGTTTTAATTCAATACAATGGGTTGTTAGATCGTCTTAAATCAATTTGGAAACAGGATGCAAGGGTTCTGATTATTTGTGCAGATCCAACAGATTACGAAAAGAATGATAGTGTTTATGCCTGTTTGAAAGAAGCCCTTCCGATGAGCGGATTAAGTGTGTCATATATTGACAAGTGTGATGACAGAAACCTTGGTGCAGTTGATGATTTGGGAAATACAGATGTACTCATTTTGGCGGGCGGACATGTGCCTACTCAAAACAAGTTTATGAAGCAACTTCAATTGAAAGAGCGTTTGGCGGACTATAACGGAATTGTTGTTGCGTGGAGTGCCGGCTCTATGAACTGCGCAGATATGGTTTACGCCGGTCCGGAATTAGAGGGAGAGGCAGTTGATCCCTCATATGAGCGTTGGATTACCGGACTTGGAATAACCAATATAAACATTTTCCCTCATTTTCAAAGCCTTAAAGATGAATATTTGGATGGTTTACGATTGATTGAGGACATTACTTTCGCGGATAGTGTTGGGCATGAGATCATCGCATTGAATGACGGAAGTTATATCCTGATTGATGATGAGAAAACAACATTGTACGGAGAAGCATATATGATAAAGGATGGACAGCAAACACAAATCTGTAAGAATGGGGAATTCATCATTTTATAGAGAGTATTTGCAATCTTAAGAGACGAGAGGAGAAGGGTATGAGAATTGGAGAAGTATGTTTAAACACAAATGATGTGATAACTCTTGCAAATTTTTATAAGAAATTGTTAGGAATAGATAATGGTAGCAATGCTGAAATACACCAAACCTTAATATGTGAGGAAACACAACTTACGATATATAATGATGGTGCAAGCAAGAATAATAATAACCAAAATATCAGCTTAGCATTTACAGTGGATGACATTGAGGCAGAATATAAAAAATTACTTACCATGGGGGTTGAGATTATTGAAAAACCAACGAAGCGTCCATGGGGAACTGTTAATATGAGTTTTTATGACCCTGATAGAAATGTCATCTATTTTAGAAGTTTTTCTGATTAATATGAATTTCAATCTTCCGAGAAGTAAGAAATCATGAATTGTATTGTGGCAAGTAGGGTGAATATTATGAATTGGACATTAAAGAAAGCAGAAAAGAAAGATAGTACTAGAATCAACGAGTTGTTTATTGAAATGTTGCAGACCATTTATAATACAGATCAAGTAGATGGATATTCAGAGGGAGACTTGGACCGCTTCTTTGATGGCCGTGATGAGTGGGTATGTGTAGCAAGTGATGATGATAACATCATCGCTTTTTTATCCATTGAGGTCCATCATGAAGATACGGATTACATCTATTTGGATGATTTATCAGTTACAAAGCAATATAGAAATAAGGGAATAGGAACGGAACTGATTCAGAAGGCGGAAGACTATGCAAAGGAGATTAATATTCATGAGATTTGTCTCCATGTAGAAAAGTCAAACAGTGGGGCCTTTCGTTTATATGAGCGACTTGGATATGAAATATATGAAGACCAGGGCAGCAGGTACTTAATGATGAAAACCATTTAGGTATATTCGGATTTGTATTTTTATATATGTGATTCAGATGAAGGGAGCAGTTACTGATGGCTTCAAGTGTTGTTCATTTGGCGGTTACAAATGAATTGATAAAGAGATATTCTTTTAGAAATATCAGCAGATTAAAATTTGGGGTGGTTGTAGTTGATGCCGGCTATGATGGAAATAGTCACCTGAAAATTAACGTACTTGATGGACTTAAAAAGACGTACGACTTCGATTCTTTTCGACAAATGTTTGGCAAAAAAATGCAAGAGGATGACTTTTATTTAGGGTATTATCTTCATTTAGTACAAGATGCGTTATATAGACGCTTTGTATATGAAAAATATCATTGGAATCCGATGATTCCGGGTAATGTGGAAAAACTTCATAGAGACTATGCAATTGTAAATGATTATATTATTAAGAAATATAATTTGGTAAATGATTTGTTGGTTCCCGACAACTTTAATGAGGAGATAATCAATAATCTTTGCTTATTTGATACGGAAGGTCTTCGTAAGAAGATGGATTCTTATTTTATTCCTGTTGAGGATCAGGATATATTCTTCTTTACAAGGGAGATGTCGGATGAGTTTATAGGTGAAGCAATTGATTTGTGCCTGCATGAGATTGAATGTCTTGCGAGGAATGAATCAGGAATAGATATGTATGAATATGCTTGGAGGAGATAAATCACTTTCTGTTTCCGATGATAGTGACAATGTAAATTCAGATTTTGGGGCGTGTGAACATGCGAGATTATTAGAGGTTAAAAGGGGAAGTATCTATGTTGATAAGAAAGGCGACAATGGACGATATTGAGGCACTAAGAGTTCTGTACTTAGAATTGGAACAGGACGGTGTTAAATATCAACCGGAACATTTTGTAATTGGTTATCGGGATAATGAATTTTTTGAGAAAATTTTTAACAGCGAGAATCAAGACATTTTAGTTGCAGAGACAGAGTCTGAAGTGGTTGGTTTTGTTCATGTAATGATAATTGAACAGAAAAAGGTGGCATGCCTGAAACCACAAACAGTAGTATATATTCAGGATCTGGATGTAATAACGGAAATGCGAAACCGGGGGATTGGCTCTTTGTTGATGGAAGCCGCTAAAGAATACGGAATAAGTCGCGGAGCTGATTTTATCAGAACACAGGTGTTTCCGCAGAATACGGATGGATTGAGATTTTATGAAAAAAATGGTTTTTGCGAAATGATGAAAACCATGGAATGTCAATTTGGCAAATAGCTTACATTTTTGAGAAAGATAGGAGAGTCGGACAAATGAATCATTCAGGTACGATTACATTGGAATCTGCAAGATTAATATTAAGACGATTCAGAACGGAAGACGCGGAGCAGATGTATCACAACTGGGCCTCAGAGGATGAGGTGACCAGATTTTTGACATGGCCTCCGCATCCGAATGCAGATATTACAAGGGAAATCATTGGTCAATGGGTCAAAGAATATGAAAAGAATGATTACTATAATTGGGTCATTGAATTAAAAGAAACAGGGGAAATTATCGGCAGCATATCGGTTGTTTCCATACGAGAAGATATATCGGAAGCGATGCTTGGCTATTGCATGGGTACCAAATGGTGGGGAAAAGAAATCATGCCGGAAGCCGGTGGTGCGGTTATAAAATATCTGTTTGAGCAGGTCGGCGCCAACAGAATCGGCGCTACCCATGATAAAAACAACCCGAAATCGGGAAGGGTAATGCAGAAGCTTGGAATGACGTATGAAGGGACACTGCGGAGAGCCGAGTTTAATAATCAGGGAATTGTTGATGCGGTGCATTATTCTATACTGAAGGAAGAGTATGTATAGGGCATCCGATGGAGCGTACCGGTTTCGAAAGAATACGAAATAAAGAAGTGACCAGGAATAATGGATAAATTTATGAATCAAATAAAAATTTTACATTTAATCGAAGGTGCCAAGCAGGCAGAGGGCCTTACCGTAATCATTGATGTATTCAGGGCTTTTTCCCTGGAATGCTATTTATATGATATGGGAGTGAAAGAGATCCGTCCTGTCGGAGCAATTGAAGAAGCTTTTATGCTTAAAAAGGAGTTTGCTGACAGTGTACTGATCGGTGAACGTCATGGTAAAAAATGCGAAGGTTTTGATTACGGAAATTCTCCTTCGGCGGTACAACGGGATGCGGTGAAAGGCAAGACTGTCATCCACACCACTAGCGCAGGAACGCAAGGCATTGTGAATGCGAAAGCAGCAAGTGAGATTATTACGGGAAGCCTTGTGAATGCCAAGGCGGTTGCAGAGTATATCATGCATCGTAACCCGCAAACGGTATCCTTGGTATGTATGGGAAACGGAGGCATTCGCCCGGCCGAAGAAGATGAATTGTGTGCGGAATATATTAAAAGCATTTTGGAAGGAAATGAATTGCCGGATATAGAGCAAAGGATTGCGAACTTAAGATACAAAGGCGGCGAGCATTTCTTTGATGAGAACAGACAGGATGTATTTCCGCAGGAAGATTTTTGGATGTGCATCAGATACAATACTTTTCCGTTTGTGATTCGTATCGATAGAGAAGAGAATGGGTTTGTTGCGCGCAAAGTGGACAATATTTGTTGTAAGACAGAGTAAAGAAGGATTGGCAAGGATTTATATGCACCGAAGAATAAATCGGAGGTCTGGGCGAAAGCCCTTTGGACCACCGTAGGCGGGAAGAATTTCCCGCCATTATGTGTGGTGAATGTACATAATATTCATGAGCTATCTGCGCATAATCTGATGTTCTGCACGTTGTATATTTGCGCATAATCAAAAACGTGGTATAATGTGTAAAAATTTTGAGAATATGAAAATTGATTTTTTAATACTGAGGAGGCTTATAATAATTGAAAGAAACACTTGAGTTTAACAATAAAAAACAGTGTGGGCTGTGGCTTATGCTTATAGGAGTTATATTAATCGTATCGGTTCTTTTTGGGGGAAAGTTCCTCGTGAATCCATTTATATTTTTGATAGGATATTATGCTTGCTTTTTCGGAGTAAATGTAAATAAAAAGGTGAGAGCAAAGTTGTCTCAAGGAGGTATCTCGAAGTTTCAAATAAAGATGATATATATATCAATAGCAGCGTTGTTTCTCTTAATGTTCTGTATTGCCGGTCCTTTTATACCCGGTTGGCATTGGCGTCAAATATGGCTCGGTGTGTTATTAGCAACAGCGATACATTTTTTATTATGGTTTATTATTCACGGATGGAGTATGGTCGTGTTAAGTGCCGCGTGCATAGTTATCACAGTTATGGGGTATATATTTCCCAATATACCGATGGGTGTCATTTGCATTATGGATGCGGTAGCTAAGCTTATATGTGGCATATATTTGTTTTTCATGTCGAAACCTTCAAAGTTTGTGCCAAAAGGAAAGGCATGAAAGTTCTATATAAAATTTTGATTTGACAATACACAAGAAACTTCAGGTGAGTCGGTGTGTTTTAGGAACTTATAAAAACCCGAAAAAGGTGCCATATGGAACACAATCAGAAAAAATATATTGAATATGTTATGAGGTTTGCGGAAGAGAAGAAAATACATATCTGGTTAAGTGGTTCTTTTCTGCATGGGAGTGCGACAAAATTTTCGGATGTGGATATAAGTGTTTTGGGTAACTGCAATACAGTGAATGAGTTGATTTATGCCTATGGGAAACCGGTGTATATATCATATACACATAACCCGTCAGGAATACTTATTGTTATCTATGAAGATGGCGTAGCTGTTGATTTAGAAATAATAGAAAAAATTGATATTGCAGATAAGGACTTTTTCCATACAGATGATATTAAGATATGTAATTACAGTAGAAATGAAGAAATATGTAAAGCGCTTTCTTTGAAAGATGACATGCACTATCAAATATCACGTCTATTTCATCGTAGCTTGATTAAATTCTTGGCAGGAAAAAAAGATATCGGCGTAAGTGTAGCAAATGAGATAGCGACATTTAGTAATGCTAATAGCATTGTTGATGAAGTGAATTATAAGAATAAGATCACTGCCCTTTTAAGAAGTTTTGATGAACAGTATCAATTACCGTTAGAATACCGCAATATTTTATGTGAATTGATAGAAGAATTGGATGAAGGAGCTTGATTCCATGAAGAAATTAATCATTTTACTTTTGATATTGCATTGTGTGATTGGTTTGATTGGATGCTCTCACAAAGAGCCTTCAGTAGTTAATACATATTATGCGGCATCTGATACAGAAGTTGAACAAGAGAATACGAACTTGACTGAAGAACAAAGAAAGTGGAGTAAAATGTGGGAGCTTTGGGTGGAAGGACAAGTAGATTCACCCTATGCAGAATTGATGACCTATCAAAGTGAAATTAATAATGGTGGGCATGGCCAATACTTTACCAACGTTGAAAACACCGGTGATTTGCAAAAAGAAATAATGGCTCTGGAAACTGTTTTGCCATCAAAACTCAAAGAGAATCTTAAAAGAGCATATGAAGCATATGTGATATTGGAAAATGAAGGTGAGAACGAGCAGGCAGAAAAAGACTTGAACCAGTGCGATAAAGTCTTCTACGAAAATGAAGATGAGATTACG
>JAZOAG010000071.1:0-2169 GCA_045595325.1 Lachnospiraceae bacterium | reverse complement strand
AGGTAAAAGACCACCGTGTTTTTTTAAAATGCGGTGGTCTTTTACCTTAAACGATAATTATACGTTTATTTGTATATCTATACCATTAATTTTTTCCTTTTATATCTTCCAGTTTGAAGCAAGCAAACACCAACTTGTCTTCATCAAATTCAGGATTGGCGAGATTGTTCACAGAGATATAAAGCCCGTCACGACCTACGAAACTCATCTTGTAGAAGTACTTGTTTCCCGGGAACTTGGTTTCACCTATGATGTTGAAATCCTTATCAAACACAATGATAGAAAACTCACGTCCTTTTGGAGTGTCGAAAGGAGATTCATCCTTTTTGAATTCATAAGGGAGTTCAGCAATACGATAATATACATCCCGATATCTGTCGTACATAAGATTGTGATATTTACCTCTCTCCTTCAATTTTGCAAGTGCTTGAACACCTTCTGAAGCCTCTTCAAGTGCCGGACGGATACTTTTCATGTAGCGACTCTTACCGTTGTACCAACGGACATTCTGCAAATCGTCAGAAACCATTAGACTATCATATCCCGTAAAGGAGCAAACCAATCTGTTCTGGCTATAATTATAATCATAAGTAAATTTATATCCGCCTGCTGGATTTTCTACGTCTTTATCAAAAATAGACGGATAATGAAGGAATACTGGTCCAACCTCTCCGCTTTTCAATTTCAAATAGGTAAACATGGAAACCTCTTTCCATTCATGTGTTTTCATTTGCGGCTTGTTCAAACGATGAACAAAATAAACAATAGAATCTACACAGAAGGAAGGATTGTAAAAGTAACTCCACCCGTCATCACAATGAGTAAACTGTCCTTCCGGTAATTTTACAGAGTAACGACACAAAAGTTCTCCTTTGTCATTGATGATAGACAATCGTCCGATATTATGTTGAAATAGAAAATAGGTCTTGGAATCTTCAAAAGGCTTGCATCCACTTATACTCGGAACTCCATTAGGACCTTCTTTTAATAATGGAATTCGTTTATATAAGTTGTGATTTTCCAAATCATAAATAAGTATTTCATATTGGTTTTTCTGAAAATTCCCAAAATACAAGTATTCTTTATTATCTTCCTCGAATTGGAACATGGACTTACTCATATAGTAGGTATTCTCATCTACTGGCAATATCAATTTATGGGTCTCCACCAAGTCTTTGATATATTGGGCATTTGACACGTCTGCCTTTTGTTGACAAGACAAAAGGCAGAACATTGACAATGCACTAATTATAATTGATAAATTACGCATTTTAGAAAAGATTTAATTCATCCAGGAACAATCCTCGTTAACACCATAACATACCCAACCTTCAGATTCTTTAGTGCATATCTCTTTTTCCTCGTCATATTTACAATATTTACTAGGATCAACACCTTTAGGGGTAGAATTCACCTTCAAACTTACTGCAAATGTAGCAATAAAAGCAACTGCGAAAATAATAACTTTTTTCATAGTTCATAGTTTTTTAAGTTAAACAATTATTTTATAGTTCCCTTTTTTCTTTGACATCCTCCAAAGCAAAGCAAGCAAACACCAGTTTGTCCTCATCAAATTCGGGATTGGCGAGATTGTTCTCCGAGATATAAAGCCCGTCACGGCCTACGAAACTCATCTTGTAGAAATACTTGTTCCCCGGGAACTTGGTTTCGCCAATGATGTTGAAATCCTTGTCAAAGATGATAATGGAGAATTCACGTCCTCTTGGATCATCGAAAGGTGATTCGTTTTGCTTCAATTCATAAGGAAGTTCAACGAAACGATAATAGACATCACGGTATTTATCGTACATGATGTTATGATAGGAAGGGCTCTCTGTTGCTTCTTTTAGCCAGTCAAAACTATCAGCCTCATAGACTCTAGGGCGCATACTTTTCAAGTAACGGCTTTTTCCATTGTACCAACGTACTTGTTTTAGGTCGTCTGTAACCATTATACTATCATATCCAGTAAATGAACAGACCAGTCTGTCTTGCTTGTAATTATAATCGTATGAAAAAACATATCCACCGCCAGCAGGAGTTCTTACATCATCTTCAAAAATATCTGGATATTTGATGGGCAATATTCCGACATGACCATTCTTTAAATTAAGCGAATTGAACATCGGTATGATTTTCCAATTGTCTCGATTCAGACGCTGATTAATC
>JAZOAG010000070.1:0-42870 GCA_045595325.1 Lachnospiraceae bacterium | reverse complement strand
CTATCATCCGGTGTTGCGAGAACTAGAGTCCAAACACGATGAACTTGCAAAAATAGCCCAGGAACAACAACAAGCATTAGCAGCTTGACAATTGGATTAAATATAGCTTAAGGGAATTTACACACAAATATGGACTTGACTCTGCGTTCAGCCCTTTCTCTTGTTTTCTTCTCTTTGGGCCGTATCGACAAGCCCGGGCGTTCAGCCTTATTTCATGAATTTCACTGTTTAGGCCGAATCATGGGGGCTGGTATTCAGCCCTTCTTGACAAATTAGCTCGTTTGGGCTGAATTCACACACATGAAGTTCAGCCTGTTCTTTTGAATTCATGAAGATAGGCTGAATTTACGAAAACAGGTATAATTTTCAAAGCCGACTCCCCCGTGTTTTCAAAGCCGACTCCCCGTGTAGTATATCGTTTTTCTCAACACAGCTTTAATATAACCGCAAAAAGAGAGTGGCCCTTAATTCATTTCATGACTTTTGGGACACCCTCTTTTATTTCATTACTATTTCATTACTATTGTATTATTATTTCATTATTATTGTACTATTATTTCATTATTATTTCATTGCTATTGTATTATTATTTCAGTACTATTTCATTATTATTTCATTATTATTGTATTATTATTTTAATACAAATTGGTTTAATACAAATTATCCATCTTATTTAAAGTATCTTACACCGGATTCAAAGATCTTCAAATCCTGTTCTCCGTAAATGTTGATTGCCACTCCGTCGCCGCGACGCTCTGCATGAGCCATCTTACCGAAGCATCTTCCGTCAGGAGATGTAATACCTTCGATGGAAGCGTATGAACCGTTGATATTATACTCTTCATCCATGCTTACATTTCCGTCAGGATCAGCATATCTGGTTGCAATCTGTCCGTTAGCCGCAAGCTTCTCAATCCACTCTGCGGGTGCTACGAAACGACCTTCACCGTGGGATGCAGGGCTGGTATAGGTCTTGCCAACTTCTGCAAGCTGTAACCAGGGAGATTTATTGGAAACAACCTTAGTATATGCCATCTTGGAGATGTGGCGGTTAATTGTATTAAATGTTAAGGTAGGTGAATCTGCAGTCTGTCCCACAATCTCACCGAAAGGTACCAAGCCCAACTTAATCAGCGCCTGGAAACCGTTACAAATACCAAGTGCAAGACCGTCTCTTTCATTTAAGAGCTTCATAACAGCTTCCTTCAATGCTTCGTTCTGGAATGCCGTCGCAAAGAACTTCGCACTTCCGTCAGGTTCATCACCTGCGGAGAATCCGCCGGGGAACATGATAATCTGTGCTTTATTGATTTCTTTCACGTACTGCTCTACGGATTCGCGTATTGCGCTTGCAGAGAGGTTACGGAATACGCAGGTTGTTGCCGTTGCTCCTGCTCTCTCAAATGCTGCAGCACTGTCATACTCACAGTTGGTTCCGGGGAATACAGGAATAAATACGTGAGGCTTTGCTACTTTATTCTTGCAGATATAAATCTCGCTTGCATTGTAATTCTTAGCATCAATCTTGGTATCATCAAAGGTTACACGGCTGGGGAATACCTTCTCTAACTTGGACTTGAAGGATTTCAATACGTCTTCGTGTGTGATTGTCACACCGCCAACGGTAAAGTCCTTATCAGCGACGGAACCAACCAATGTATATGCACAGGTAATCTCGCCTAACTTATCTGCAGGAACTTCAGCAACGATATTGCCCATCTCATTCACAAATAAATCTTTGGCTTCCAGCGCAGCATCGATTTCTACACCGAGTCCGTTACCAAATGCCATCTTGCTGAGTGCGGGTGCAAGACCGTGTGCATCCAATGTATATGCGGAAATAATAACCTTCTTATCTGTCAAAGCATGAATTGCATCATACAATTCCATAACTGCTTTGTAATCGGGAATATCAAAGGAATCCTTAGGCAATGTAAACTTCACAAGTTTATTGCCCGCAGCCTTCAATTCAGGAGTAACAACATCGCTGTCCTTTGCCACATCTACCGCGAAAGAAACCAATGTAGGAGGTACATCGATATCCTGGAAGGTTCCTGACATACTGTCCTTACCACCGATGGAAGGAAGGCCGTAGCCAAGCTGAGCATCAAATGCACCAAGCAATGCTGCAAAAGGCTGACTCCATCTGGAAGGATCTTCTGTCATACGACGGAAGTATTCCTGGAATGTAAAACGTACTTTCTTATAATCTCCACCTGCAGCCACAATCTTGGACAATGACTCTGTTACTGCATAAACAGCTCCGTGGTAAGGGCTCCAGGAAGAAAGGTAAGGATCAAAACCATAGCTCATCATGGTAACCGCATCACTCTTTCCGCCTAAAACGGGAACCTTTGCTACCATAGTCTGAATCTCTGTTAACTGGTGCTTACCACCGTACGGCATCAGAACTGTTCCTGCTCCGATGGAGGAGTCAAACATTTCTACAAGTCCCTTCTGTGAACAGGTATTCAAATCGTTCACGGAAGCAATCCATGCAGCCTTAACGTCAGATGCATCCAGTGCTGTCTTAACTTTATCGTTGGCAATTACATCAAGGTAATTCGCTTTTTCATCCGGCATATCAACAGCAACCTTTGTTGCCTGATGTGCACCATTGGTATCCAGGAAGGAACGCTTGATATTAACGATTTCTTTTCCTCTCCAGATTAATACAAGACGCTTCTCTTCTGTTACGGTTGCGACACATACTGCCTCTAAGTTCTCTTCTTCGGAATACTGAAGGAACTTATCAACATCTTTGGCATCAACCACTACTGCCATTCTTTCCTGAGATTCGGAAATGGAAAGTTCTGTTCCGTCCAAACCTTCATACTTCTTGGGTACTTTATCCAAATCTACACGAAGTCCGTCTGCCAACTCACCGATTGCAACGGATACACCGCCTGCACCAAAGTCGTTACACTTCTTAATCAGGGAGCTTACTTCCGGTCTTCTGAATAATCTCTGAATCTTACGTTCTGTAGGAGGATTTCCCTTCTGTACTTCTGCACCACAGGTTTCAATGGAAGAAACTGTATGCACCTTAGAAGAACCTGTTGCACCACCGCAACCGTCACGTCCTGTTCTTCCTCCTAAAAGAATAATGATATCTCCGGGATCGGAATTCTCACGAATCACATTTTTACGAGGTGCAGCACCCATAACCGCACCAATCTCCATACGCTTTGCAACGTAGTTGGGATGATAAATTTCTTTTACAAGGCCGGTAGCAAGACCAATCTGGTTTCCGTAAGAAGAATAACCGCTTGCAGCACCTTTTACCAGTTTCTTCTGGGAAAGTTTGCCCTGCATGGTTTCTGCAATGGGAACAGTGGGGTCTGCCGCACCGGTTACACGCATTGCCTGATATACATAGGAACGACCTGACAGGGGATCACGGATTGCACCGCCAAGACAGGTAGCCGCACCACCGAAGGGTTCGATTTCCGTAGGATGGTTGTGGGTTTCGTTCTTGAAACTGATTAACCATTCTTCTGTAATAACACCTTTGCCGTCATTGTAATCTACTTCAAGAGGAACTACGATGGAGCATGCATTAATTTCATCTGACTTCTCCATATCCTCTAACTTACCGTCTTTTTTGAGTTTACGCATTGCCATAAGCGCTAAGTCCATAAGGCAGACAAACTTGTCCTTACGTCCTGCAAAAACTTCTTCACGAACAGCCAGATAATCCTGATAAGTCTTCTCAATCATAGGCTTATAGAATCCATCTGCAAAGGAAACATCTTCCAACTCGGTAGAGAACGTGGTGTGACGGCAATGGTCAGACCAGTAGGTATCAAGTACTTTGATCTCAGTAAAAGTAGGATTGCGCTTCTCATCAGCGGCAAAATGCTCTCTGATGAACTTGAAATCATTATATGTCATAGCAAGACCCATGCTGTCATAAAGAGCCTTGAAATCAGCTTCGTCCATGGTAATGAAGCCGGTCATTTCAGCCACATCGGCAGGAGAATCAAACTCAGTAATCAATGTATCGGGCTTAACCATTCCCGTTTCTCTTGAATCCACGGGGTTGATGCAGTATGCCTTAATTTTAGCGAAATCCTCATCGCTTAAATCACCGCAGATTAAATATGTAACAGCGGTCTTAATAACAGGCTCTTCATCTTCCTTCAAAAACTGAATACACTGTACGGCAGAGTCTGCTCTCTGGTCATACTGTCCGGGTAAAAATTCCACGGAAAAAACATGACCGTTTGCAGGAATATCTATTTTTTCCAGATACAGATCATCTACAGGCGGCTCTGAAAAGACAGTTTTACATGCCTTGTCAAAAATCTCGTCTGATAAGTTCTCTACGTCATAGCGAATAAAAACACGAACGTTTTCAATCTGCCTGATTCCGAGATAATTCAAAATGTCCTCTTTCAATTCTGTGGCTTTCACCGCAAAATCTGCTTTTTTCTCAACATAAATACGTCTTACGTTTCCCATATCCGGTTTCCTTTCTTATCTTACTGTCTCCCACACATAAAACGAAGTTCTTTGTATAGGCACACTCTTTTATTATTATAACGATTTTGAAAAAGGTTTTCAATGTAAATATACGTCAAAAAAACTCTTTTACAGGACTTTTCTTTGTGATATATTAATGATATCAAAAAATTTAAGGTCGTGAAAGGATTTAATTGTGGAAGAAAAGAAATTTGCACTTTTAATTGACTCGGACAATGTGTCCTCAAAATATATTAAGATTATTCTGGATGAGCTGGCAAAATACGGCAATGTCACCTACAAAAGACTTTACGGTGATTTAACCAAATCCACCAATAAGAGCTGGAAAAATGCCCTCTTATCCCATTCCATCATTCCCATCCAGCAGTACAACTACACCACCGGCAAGAACTCTACGGATTCTGCCATGATTATCGACGCCATGGACATCCTCTATTCCGGCCACGTGGATGGATTCTGTCTGGCTACCAGCGACAGCGATTTCACCAGACTTGCAATGCGTTTAAGAGAATCCGGTATGACTGTCATCGGCATGGGAGAACAGAAAACACCGGAAGCCTTCAGGGAATCCTGCGAGAGATTCTTTTATCTTGATTTGCTGGCAGAGGCAGCAACGGAGGAAGAAACCGAAGAGAAACCGGCCGTGGAAGAAGAACCCATTACTCCCCTTCCCGCCATCGAAGCGATTATCCGCAAAATCATTATGGAGAACGGTATCAACGGAACCGCAATGGATTTGGGTGAGTTGGGCAGTCGAATCACCAAGACATACTCCTCTTTTGATATCCGAAACTACGGCTACAACAAGTTTTCCAAGTTTTTGGAGCAGTTCCCTTCCATTCGGTTAGAGAATACATTAAGTGCAGTAACCGCCCATTTACAGGAGGTTGACATTCCTTTGGAAGCAATTGAACTGGAGGTCATTTCCATCTTGAAGGCAGAGCCTAAAAATACCATTAATCTGGGCCGTCTGAATCAGATGATTAACAAGACTTATCCTGATTTCAACGTACATAACTACGGCTACTCCCGTTTCAGCAAGATGCTTTCCGATTTCAAGAGCATGAAAGTAGGTGCCCTTGCCCGTTCCGTTACACTGGATTTGAAAGTAACCGCGAAAGATACCCCTGCCGAGACTTCGGTTATCGCAGAAACAAAAGAAGAACAAGGCACCGACAAACCCGCATCGAGTCCTTCCCGCAGAAGGTCTTCCGGGTATCATCGTTCTCGTTCTTCTTCCAAGAAATCAAATTCTTAAATTGTTCTATACGTCCCAGAATGCAATCAATTCCTGCATTTTGGACACAAGGCAATAATATACACCATTTTTAACACCTTCGTTCCAAACGGCGCCTTTGACCCTGCCTCTGATTACATAGCGGGAGAGAATGGCGCCTAAAATTTCCATGTCCTGAATTCTGGCTCTGTCAATCATACGCATCTCATCCTTATCCGAACGAATGGTATATCTGCGATATACATAATCATAATTCTTGTTAATAAACTGTGTCCGTTCCGCCTGTCTGATAAAAGATAAAAGCCCCGTATCATAAGTCGGAATCCGCATGGTGGTTTCAATTGCCTGATCCGGCGTGTATACGGACATTGCAGTCTCACCGCTCTTCTGGGCTAAATAAGGTAAAAACTTCGCCAAAAGCTGCACATCTTCTTTGTAGGTCTCCACCAACTGTCCGGTTGTAAGTTTCTCTTTTTCAAACATCCTTCTCACACATAATCAAGAGCACCTTTCACAGGTTGCCCGATCATTCTCCTCTCCGCGAAATATAGTCATTTCAAAGCCATTACGTTTCCCTGGCCTTTTGCACCCACGCTTCCGCATCCTCATAATCGAATTTACGGATTGCTTCTTGGGCCTGTAATAAATCCCTTCTCATCTTGGAATTCATTTCATAAGAAAGAATCTGCTTCATCTTTTTCTCTGCTTCCTGCTGTTCCAGCATAGCAAGACTTTCACACAGGGAATCCAGTTCATCCGAGAGTTTCTCCGGAGAAACAGACTGCACAGCCTTCTGTTTTTCATCGTTTAATACAATGCCGTTCTCCTTGAAAACATATTTGATATTGGCAAGGAGCATGCCGTAGTTCTCAAACAACGCTTCCGCACCTTCCTGAATGATTTGGTAGTCGCCTTCCCTGGCCGCAAATTCCTGTTCCTTTGCCATTTCGGACAACTTCATGGCTCCGATTCCCTTTGCCAGACCTTTCAAGGCATGGGCATCAAATACATAGCTGTCCCATTTACGTTCGGAAACATATTTACGCATTCTTGCAATCTGTTCTTCGCCGTCTGCGTAAATGTAACGAAGAATCTGCAAATATCTGCTTCTGCTGTTTCCATACGTGGCGATTCCCTGTTCCACATCCACCTGCGGAATGGAAATCGGCTTTCCGAGATGAATCTTGGGATCGTTCTTATCCACGTAATGCACAAAATCCTTCGGCAAATACGTACGCAACACCTTCTCCAGGGTTCCGACTTCCATAGGTTTGGCGATATAATCCTGAAATCCTTCGGCAAGAAGCATCTCTCTGGTTCCTCGAATCGCATTTGCCGTCAATGCTACCACAGGAATCTTTCGCAGTTCCCTGTCGCCGAATTTCTTAATTCTTCTGTTCGTTTCAATACCGTCCATTCCGGGCATCATCTGATCCATAAGAATCAGGTGATAATGGTTCTTAGTCACCTTATCCAGACACTCCTCGCCGCTGATTGCGGTATCCACCCTAATCTGGTAGGAAGAGAGCAACCCCTGAAGCACTTTCAGGTTGGTAATGTTATCATCCACAGCGAGCACTTTCGCCATAGGCGCAATAAAGGTTTCATTGCTGCTGGATAAATCTCTCTCCTCAGCCCGGGTCAGCACGTTGTAATCGCCGGTTGCTTCTTCATCCACGATTCCCTGGATGAAATTCATATAAAACACACTGCCTTTGCCATACTGACTGATTACACCGATATTACCACCCATACTCTCTACAAGACGCTTGGTGATGGCCAGCCCGAGTCCGGTTCCCTCAATGTTTCTGTTTTTACCCATGTCCGCACGCTCAAAGCTGTTAAAAAGATTGGGAATATTCTCTTCGCTAATACCGCAGCCGCTATCTTCCACTTCCACAAAAATCTCTGCAACATCCTCTGATTTACGCCAATCAATACGCAAAGAAATAAATCCTTCCGTCGTATATTTCGTCGCATTGCTCAAAACATTGGTAAGCACCTGCCGCACATGCGTATCATCACCATGTAAAACTTTAGGCAGGCTGGGCGCCACATCCACATCGAAACGGATATTCTTCTCTGAAAGCTTCGGCCGGAATGACTCTACAATGTCTTTGATTAACAGTCCCGGCTTGTAATCCTTCTCATCCACGGTCATTTTACCGGATTCAATCTTGGAAAAATCAAGAATATCACTGATTAAGGCAATCAGAATATTGCCCGCATTCCGGATACTGTGCGCCATCTCCTCAACCTTAGGGGAAACATTCTCCCGAAGAATCAGTTCGGTAGTACCCATGATTGCGTTCATGGGTGTTCTGATTTCATGGGACATATTGGCAAGAAACATCGTCTTCGCGTTGTTGGCTTCCTCCGCCTGTTCCTTCAAGGCAATCAGCTGCTTCGTGTAATCTTCCTCTTCCGTCTTATCAAAGATCCATAGGTTATATCCCTTTAAAACCTTACGGTCATAAAAAGGAACCACCGAAACAAAATACAGTCTTTCATTTATGGACAAATACTTACGATTATTCCTAAATACATGGTTGATTACTTCCTTGCGACCTTTTATATCGCCCAGATCGGGAAATATCTGCAACGCTTCCTTATTTGCAAATAAAAGTGTCTTGCTGACATCAATCACGAAAAGACCTTCACTGATGGTTGATACAATATCTTCTTTCGCACTCTGGATTGAGTCAAAAATACGGAACTTCACGACAATACCTACCTGAATCATAAAAGCAAGCAGGAATCCCATCTCTACAAAGTTATTCCGCTCCGTAAACACAAAAGCATTCAGCAGACTTGCCGCTAAGGGAATAAACGTCGCAAAGGGAAAAAGCATGATGAAGAAACTCATTTTGGACGGTTTTTTGACAAAGTTACGAACCGCAATGACAATCTGGGTAATCAACAGAATAAGATTGAAAATACCAAAAATCAGATGGAGTAGGCCCGGCAAAAACACCAGCCTGTAATCGCCATGGATAACCTCCATCTCATAAGATCGGAAAAACAGGTTATGATATTCCAACAATAACACCATACAGACAAAGACAGCGTCAAGCACGGTCATAACAGCACTAAACCAGGTCTTAACCTCCAGTTCGCAACATCGCATTACCAGAAAGGTTAAAAAAGTTCCCATGAATGCAAGACCAAAATATTGTAGTTTGATCGCTATGAGAAGCCCATCCAGCGAGTTTGCCATCAGACTGAACAAAAAACCTACCATATGAAAGATAACAGCCACACCAAGTAATCCCAGATATTTCTGGGTCTCGGATACTGTTTCATGAAATACATAGATTGTAACCAAAATTGCAAGAACAACCCCGAAGGACTGAATTACAACATAAATATCCATACTCACCAACCCCTGTCTTTTTATCATTATAAAAGAAAAAACCAACCATGTCAAAAAATGTTTAAAAACTGCTTTTCTTCCTTTTTCGACACAAAAGTGCACGTTTTTGAGCAATATATTGTTAATTTTACGCAAAATAGTTATAGATTTTTCAATACCGAAGTAATATAATTTCATTAGAGTTAATCGGAACAACCAATCCGGTTAACATTTCCGAAAGAATTCCCCTTTTACACAAACAAGAAGCCCAGAGATGAAAGTCTCTGGGTTTTCTTGTTGCATTTTTTTCACACTTTAAATCCGTTTGCATATATTTTTCATAAAACAGTTTTCCATGTCAGGAGATTTTTATGAGTTTGAATTCAACGGATTTCGAAACCCCAACAGGCCGTCTGATTTTTCAACTGACACGCATATCCACACAAATCCCGATTGAGAATGCCACCATAACCATTACCAGCTCTGACCGACCCGGGGATGAACCATACATCCTTACCACGGATTCGTCCGGACGCAGCGCAGAATTTGCCCTGCCGGCACCGCCCCTGGCCAATTCTCTGGAACCGGACCAAAACCGCCCCTACTCTCTTTATCGCTTCCGTATCTATGCGGAAGGCTATGAACCTGTCACAATAGAGGATGCGGAAATATTCCCCGAAGTACTCTCCATCCAGCCGGTCCAGATGGTTCCTCTGCGCTACGGAACCGGAAACGAAACCATCATCATCGCCCCACATACCTTATACGGAAACTATCCCGCCAAGATACCGGAGTCGGAAATCAAACCGGTCGAAGAAGACGGTAGCATTGTCCTTTCCCGTGTCGTTATTCCGGAGTACATCATCGTTCACGACGGCGTTCCCAATGACAAAAACGCCCCCGACTATTACATTCCCTACAAAGACTACATCAAAAATGTAGTCAGCAGCGAAATCTACTCTACCTGGCCGGAAAGCGCCATCTATGCCAACACATTCGCCATTATGAGTTTTACCTTAAACCGTGTCTACACGGAATGGTACCGGAACAGAGGATATTCTTTTACCATCACTTCGTCTACCGCCTACGATCAGAAATTCATCTATGGCCGCACCATATACGAGAATATCGCCCGGATTGTGGACTCTGTTTTTGTGAATTACATTTCCCGACCGGGTATCCTACAGCCCCTTTTTACATCCTACTGCAACGGAACCACCGCAACCTGCAACGGCTTAAGCCAGTGGGGTTCTAAATACCTGGCTGACGAGGGATATTCTCCCATAGAAATCCTACGCTACTATTACGGAAACGATATTTTCATCAACACAGCCACAAGCGTCAGCGGGGTACCCTCCTCCTGGCCCGGCGCCGCACTAAGCACCGGTTCACGGGGCAACAATGTTCTGACCCTGCAGCGACAGCTTGCGCGAATCGCCCGCTCCTACCCTGCCATTCCAACCGTTTCTGTCGACGGCATTTACGGCGAAAAAACCGCTGAAGCGGTAAAAACCTTTCAGCGGATTTTCAATTTATCTCCCACAGGAGTAGTGGACTTTGCCACCTGGTATGAAATTTCTGATATTTTTGTAGGCGTGACCAAAATCGCCGAGCCATAAGCCATGCAATCGCAAAAGGATGGGCCGGGATCAAGCATCCACGAAAGACATCTTCGCCTGATTATTCTTTACGCATGAGGCATAAAAGGCGGAATAATGAGGCAGGAGTCATCCATGGAGGCCACATCTGCAAATCCGGTAGCTGCCATCATAAAGATAAGTTCGTCGTTTAACTTCTTCACCAAGGCCTTCACGCCTTCCACACCGCCTTCTTCCAGCGGTTTCATCATAACACGACCGATGGCTACGGCATCTGCACCCAGTGCAAGTGCTTTGTAAATATCTGCACCGGATTCGATACAGCAGTCTACTATGATTTTAACATCCTTATCCTTAAGCGCTTCTTTGATTTTGGGAAGCACCATCATGGGCGGTGCCGCATAGGGCAGACGTCCGTGGTGGTGGCTTACCACAATTGCCTTCGCGCCTGCTTCCGCTGCCTTCAAAGCATCAGAAACACTCAAAACACCTTTGATTACAAAAGGCAAATCGGTTAACATAACTAATTCTTTTATCTGTTCCAGACTCTGGGAAGTCATCTCTTCTCCCATACAAATATCGAAACCGCCGTTTCCGAAAATGTGATCAATGTCCATTCCCACAGCCAGCGCTCCCTTTTCCTTGGCAAAACATAACTGGTCTTTTACCTTCTCACGATCCGCATAGGGTTTCACAATTCTCACGGTATCTGCGCCGGTTGCAACAATTTTAGCAAATAAATCATTCTCCATCATTCCGCAAAAATTCAGCATGTCCATTTCCTTTGCCGCAATGGAGTATTCCTCCAAACCGGTAAGTTTTCGTCCCTTTAAAGCCTTAATATGGGAAAACGCAGGCATTACAATGGGGGTTGCATATTTTTGTCCAAAGAATTCTATTTCCGTACTCGGTACCACGGAGTCAATCAGACGCTGCTCCACCAAAATAGAGTCCATATATTGTTCCGTATAAAAATTGGCATCACTGATTCTCTTCATTTATTCCTGCCCCTCTCTGTTATATAACTTCTGCAAATAGCGGAAGCCTTCATAATACTCCTCATCCGTATTCAAATGCTCCAGAATAACCGGCATCTCGGGATTCAATTCTTCGATCTTATCAAGATAGAAACGAGCCGGGAACTCGCCCTTTCCAATCATACACTCCTGTAGCTGGAAGGTATATTCCGGACGCAGATGCACATCTTTAATATGGCAGCTCTTGATAAAAGCGCCGAGCAATTTAAAAGTATGCTCAATATTCTCTTCCGCAAAAAAGTACATTTTAGGGGAGTTGGTCAGATTAATCATGTCCATATGCACCGCAAAGCGATCTCTCTTCACGGCATCAATCAACTGCAAATACATTTCCGCACTGTGGGGCACCATCCATGGCATGGGCTCAATTGTAAAATATGTATTTACGGGTTTCGCCTCATCAATCACTTCCTGAATCATACGAACGGTCTGATCAAAGGCTTTCACGGAATAATTCTCTCTGTAACCGCCGTCCCAGACCGGCCCCATGGAGCCGGCAACATTTACGCAGCAGCAGGCGCCAAGGCGGTCTGCCATCTGCAGCTGGCGGATACTGTAATCCATATTCTTCTGACGCTCTGCCGGGTCTGCTGCAATGGCATTGCGCCAGATTCCCACTTCGGCAATCATTAAATCATTCTCTTTGGCTGCTTTGGCGTACGCATCAATCACAGCCTCTCCCGCATCACAATTCACGGGAAAAACAACACTACTACAGCCTAATTTTACCTGCTTTTCTGCCCACTCTTCCGGTGTGGAATGCGTAAGGGCTGAAGAAATTCCCAATCTCATGCTTGCTTCCTTTCTGTTGTTGAATTTTTGGCTTCTGTTTTATTTTCTTTCGTACCTTTTATTATATCTTTTGTGTTTGTTTCTTTTTCATATGTATTATTCCCTTGTTTCTGCAATCGCTACGACCCAGTCTTCCGGCTGATTAATCACATAAATCTCTACCGAACCGTCTTTGCGGGTAACCTGCAACGCAGAACTTTTACTTCCGAAGGGAACAACCTCAGCCCCCGCAATGGTCGCCAGAGGAATATCCACTTCGTGAACATTCATATTATTATTGTGGGCAACGAAGTACAAACTGTCCTTCAACAGAAAAAGCCATCCGCCTGCAATCTCATTTCCATTTACATGATTGGCGCTATCGTCCATAACCAGACGATTCTGTGCTTTAAACTCCTGTCGCAGAGGCGCAAAAACCTTCTCTACCTGGGAAGACATGAAATGCATCCCCAGTCCCACAACAAATCCTGCAGCAATCCCCAGTGCCACAGCTATTATAGCACCGATAGCAGCCCCATGCCAGGCACCTTCGGGAGTATGCATGCTCAAAAAACCGATTCCCGCAGAAACAGGCGTCAGAACAATGCCGCTAACAATAAAAATGGAAAGACCGACCATCAAGCCTGATTTGAAATATTTCATCATTATATCATTCCTTCCTCTCGCAGGGTGCGCAGGATTCCTTCACAGCCTTCTTTCACATCACGATAAGTCACCTCGAAATTGCCGGTGTACCACGGATCCGCCACCTCACCGGGCCTGTCCGTATAATCCAGAAGCATACTAATCTTCCCTTCCGGATCACCGCCTGCGATGCGATTCATGTTTCTTATATTCCAATGGTCCATACCAATCAGCAGATCATATTCCCTGTAATCTTTTGGGGTCATCTGCCGGGCACGCTTACGCGAATAATCGATGCCCAGACGGTCAAGAATGCGGGCTGTCCCGTAATGCACGGGATTCCCCAGCTCTTCCGTGCTGGTTGCGGCGGATTCCACGTGGAAATAGTCCGCGAGACCTTCCTTTTCTAACATGTCTTTGAATACGAATTCTGCCATGGTGGAACGGCAAATGTTGCCATGGCAGATAAACAATATTTTAATCATAATTTCAAATTTCCTTTCGTTTCTTGGCATATGATAGCATATGGTGGCATATTATCCCCTGCAAAAGTGGTAAAAAAGTGGTAAAGTTGAAGGGCGTACCACTGGGGAAAACACTTTTTTCATATCAATATTCATATATAGAATTTGTACTTTTTATGTACTATATCTCAACCAATTACTCACCTCACGATTATCTTCCACCTATTAAATCTGATTCCTCATAAAATCCTTCGTTAAAAGATGCATTAATTTCCGCAATTTCTCTTTTCCCATCAATGTAATCACGATACATTTCCCACAAATCAATATCGCAACCATCCATAACCTCATCCTCCGGCACCCAACTACGAATCAGTTCGATGCGTTCCTGCCTTGTGGTGTCTTTAATTAAATAGCTCATCTTTTCCATACTCCTCTTAGACCAAAGCTTTACTCTAAAGCTTTACATAAAAGCTTTTCAAAACTCTCTTCAAACCTCAGGTCATCCTCTGCAGTCCGTTTGCGAGGACCCTTCAAATGATTCTTGGAACTACCTCTTCGCGCCTTCTTGGCAAGGTGCCTTTCCATCAACATCTGATCGATATTCTCGTCTGTAAACCATTTGCCGGACTGATGAATTGCATAGGCATTCTTACCCAGGGCCATCGCAGCCACACCATAATCCTGTGTTACCACAATGTCGCCCTGATAGCACAGACTTATCAGCTTAACATCCACCGCATCAGCCCCTGCTCCTACAATCATCACTTCACTGTAATCGAACGAAAGCACATGATTGGTATCGCAGAGTAAAGTAACCGGCACCTGATATTTCTTGGCGATATTTTCCACAATTCATACTACCGGACAGGCATCTGCGTCTACAAATATTTTCATAACTTTCTACCTCTAAATTACAATTCCGGCCATTCAGAGCCTATATCCAAATTATTTGCTACAAGCCAGTCATCTTCCACGGATATATATTTCTGCTCACCATGTTCGTTTTCGAGTGTAACAGAAACCTTTGGTTTCTCTCCCGACGCAAGTTCTTCACAGCCATAGTTACCATCAAATATCTGTACTATTTTCCACATAATTTCTTCCCACTTCTTTTATTCATCATTATCTGTATAGTATCTTGCGTCCATATGCTCGTTCCATTTGGCATTTACGCTTTCCAGCTCTTTTTTCTGCATAATGCGATTACGGTCACTTAATATTGCCAGCATCTCATCAACCACCTCTTCCATTGGAAGCTTCTTATAATGCGACAAATATCCTATCATTCTCTGCGCTGTCCAATCCGTGTTTAAATTCCTTGTAATCTGGTCACAAAAAGGTTCCGGATAACCTCTACGAAGCATCATTTCATATAGCTCCATGCTCTTTGCTGTTCTGGTTTTCATCCAACCTTTCTCCTTCCAAAAACTATCATATTCACACAAATTTATTTAAAGATGGTATTGCCACCTCAAGCACATTTAGCATATAGTACTCATTTCCCTGATTCACAAAAAATATATCAATACATCCAATACTGAAACTTTTTATCAATTCCTCCACCCTTCTTACATCAAAATGTCTATAAGATTTTTCATCCACAACTACATACAACGCTTTTTTGTGAAAGAACAGCCTTTTTGCATTTTCCTCACTATACACTTTTTTCCTTAATTCCTCAGAAAGTATATGGAACTCAAATAGATTATCTCTACTGTTTGATATATCAAGCATAAAAACAATATTTTCATATTCCAATAATGAGCCATATATTTTTTCGACTAATTCTTTATTATGTTTCTTAATACACTCTTTACTTTTTTTACACCCAAAGGCAGAATAGATATCTACTTCTACATCGTTACATTTGTCTCTATTACATATTCTAAAATCAAATTCATGTAAATCTATATATTCATAGTCGCCATCTACTTCAAGAATACTATTCTCAATACCTTGCTTTATTGTTGCAAATAAATGATTGGTATCGCTACCATTCGTGATAATGCAAAATGCCATCTATCTCATCTCCTAACATCTATTCCGAAGCCTTCAATAATGCAAATTCTTTTCCTAGTTTTAATTGCGAATATGCATTTTATGATACTTTTTTGTATTTGGTTAGCTTTTTTATTATGATTACACAACCATTTCTGAGCAATGTTCCTCTGCATTTCTTTGTTATACTAACTCATGAATAATGCCAGAAACTATGATGAAAGCAAGGTTGATATTCTATTCTGAATAAATCCTTTTATTATTTTATGCCGTTCTTTAAGCCATCCTCTCACTTTAATCAGATCATCTAGATCATCTACATCTGGATAATTCACTATACTAAGAGATGATTTTGCAGATGCCGTTATCGACTTCTCATACTCCAATAACGATTTATCAGAAATCTCTAAGTTAGTTCCTTCTGTTATATATACATAATTCAGAGGAGAATTTGCTACATTTGTTTTATCATTTCTGAGCAAATCTGATGATTCTCCTATTTTTTTTACACTTCCCAGTGGTATAATATGGTGCTTATGTAACTTTTCCTGTAAGAACACATTTACAATAACATTATCATGTATCAGATCAGAATATGGCCTCGATAAATATAATTGACAAAAATACTTACCTAAATGCTCCTTGGGAACTCTATCTTCATTTGCTTTTTCCATCAACAAAAAACTACACTCTGAAAAATAAGGAGTTTCCAGCACATTATCCTTTAATGTAATAATCCAATCATACGCTTTAGACTTTACAGTTAAAGATTCAAGCATACATCTTAGATTTTTTTCAAAACGTTCGTTTTGATCCTTATCATATTCTCCTGAAAAAACAGCCGCCCAATACCAAGCTTCAATTTTATCGTGCACTGCTGGGCTATTATACCATTTATCATTTGTAAATATGTACGCAATAAGCCTTATCATTAACTTATAATTTACATCTGATAAACTCTGAATTCCGCAGCGAGTTTGCAAAAAACAAAATGCTCTATCTATAGCAATACACACCTTTTCACAATTTTCATCAATATCTGATTCAGATAGTTTTAAAATCTGAGCAGATTTAGAATAGATGCATTTTGCTTCATTAGGATCGTACATTTTATTATTGCAATACAACCCAAGCACTTCTAAAAATAGATTTGAGCAAATTGAAGACACCCTAATATCTACTGCGCCAATCAGTTTACTAGCATTATAGTCTTTAGGAATTTGGCTCTTTACTTCTGCCGGAATGGCATTTAAATTATATTTTTTATTAGATGACAAGCCTTGTAAAACCCTATCGTATAAAGCGTCCCTTGATGATTTTGCAACCCTAGCCGCAACCAAATCAAATGTACTAAGACTTAGCCCTCCCATATTCATATTCTCATAAATATCAATGGCTCTCGCCCTAGAACCTTCTGGCATTTCAATTTTATTTAATTTTATTTTTTCCACACAACTATATAAATATTTTTGGAAATAATCCTCCCACAAATCCGCCTTGTCCTGAACAAGCAAATCGAATGTAGCATCTTTATCTAAAGCTTTTATATATGCATCTCTCTCAGGTTGTTCCGTTATGACCGAAAACGCAAATTTCTCTTTACTCGCGGTTTCTAAATTAACATGGTATGTTGAGATTGCTTCTACAATCATATCTTTCATTCTCTTAATGATTGCAAGTAATCTCTTTTTTCGAAGTTTATCATCTTTTGAATCAGAACCAACAAGCAAAAATAAAGGAATCAAGTATACTCCCGGTGTTTCAAAACAATAATCGTCTAACTTATCATCGTATCTCTGACATGGCATATACGGTTTTTTATCATATTCAGAAGCCAAAAAAGTTCTACATTCAATGTGATCGGATATATCTGCGGTAAAAAAATCTGGCTCTTCCGCTTTAGATACATCAAATCTAAAATCAAGTGACCTTATGCCGAACAGATCCTTTTGCGACCCTGTTTCAATATCCTTTGACCATTTATCTACCTTTAAATAAAATCTTGTCGCTAGTAGCTGCCTTGAAGCAAGCTTGCTTACTCTTTTTTGGCTCGCCTCATGTATTATGTCAGAAAATACGTTGGTCAGACATGTCATTCTTTGTTGTCCATCAAGTAAAAAATTGGTCTTGTCTGGTATAGTTCCTATAGCACTCTCTTGTGACTCTAAACCAATCCGTTTACTTTTATAATCCTCAGAATCTGCTTTGAGCAATAAAATACCACCTATTGGTAACTTAGTTAGAACAGAAGCAACAAGACCACTTTGCTTTTCCAAGTCCCAATCGAATTGCCTTTGAAAATCCGGCAACATGATTTCATTATTTTGAATTTCTTCAATAATGCTTTTCAAATTCTCTTCCGGTGTAATCATATACTTCTCCTTTTTTCTCATTCGTCGTCTTAGTTCAACTCAAATCTCTACGCCATCTTCCTAAAACATTTCTATTTACTATATATCACCCTCTACTATTAGAGGTTTACCTACCAAAGCAACAATGTTGGCGATACGAAAGTCTGTGTAGTCATCGTCCACATCTGGTGCGCGCAATACCAGCTGTTCATACAAATACTCAATCCCGCCCCTTGCATATGAATTAAACAATTCCATATTATCCTTATAAACTTCAATATTATCAGGAATCAGAAATGCACTTTCCAATCTTTCTTCAAATGTAAGTCCTCGACTATCATCCATAATTAATACCATACGCATAATCGGTAATAATACTTGATAATTTTCTGATAACTGTTTCATTTGCACAGTCCTCTTAATATCAGATTCATCATATACCTCTGCGCTTTTTCTATTGACCTTTAATCCAACAATAGCTGCTATAGCATACAAATCTACAAGTCTTTTAAAATAAGATTCCTGAATTTTATTTTGAGTCCATAATTTATCAACATAGTCTCTATGTTTACCCACAAAAAACATTTCATCTACTTTAAAATATTCATATGTTGTTTTATCTTCATTCTTTTTAGCCATAACAACGCCTCCTAATTTTTTTCCAAGGATGAACTATTAGAGGTAGCTTCTTTACTTACTCGATAGCAATACTCTGGCAATGTATATTTCTCTAAACCTGACGCTTCCCAGTCTTTATCTAACATAAAGATAATAACTTGTTCTGCAAATTGAGGAAGCCTATTAGATATTAATGATGTATTTTCCGAACTCAATGCAGAAAATGGACCATCAAGAACAAGTGGAAGTCCTAAAATAGCATTCTCCATTCCATATTCTTCATCATTTTTTTCAAGTTCTCTGTACTGCTTTGCCAACTCGAGTATACTTACGATAAAAACAAAATTAATTGCTATTGTCTCTCCATTTGACAATGTTTCTTCTTCCACATTTGTCAAATTACCAACTTGTCTATAATACACATGAATTTTATAATCTTGTCCTAATTTAGCATATTTTTCCTTATCATTAAACATACGTTGAAAATTCTCAGCAATAATATCATTCAAATCTGTTATCGTAGTATTTTTCCTCTGTTCCGAAAAAAATGCCGCCTTTTCATACATTGCATCTACATACGCCAACGCTCTATAAACCATTGCATTCTGCTTGTCATGCATTGCAACTGCATCTAACTGTCCCTCTTTCTCAGCTTTATTTTTCTTTGCCTGTGCTAATCGATATTCATATGTGGATTTTTGAGATTGCAATGAACTTAATCTCTCACGTGCTTGCTTATTCTGCAATCGTACTGGTCCCAAATTTGTTTTCCTGTCAATTGTTTTAGCTAAATTATCTCTATCTCTTGTTTTATCATCAATAGTGTCTTGCGCAAGATCAAACGCCTGTGCTTTTTCCTGAACATTTTCTACTAAATCTGATGTTTCTTGAAACCATGCCTCCAATGTAGCCTGAAGCTTTCCCGCAGCCCCTCCTAACATTTCCGGAGGAACTAAATTTTTTAATCTCATCAAACTATCATACGCCTCACTATCCTCTGATAATTTTCTACCACAGAGACACTCATCATGTTCAATTAAATATTCAATTGTGTCAACCGTTACACCCGGAATATCTTTTCCTTCCAAATCAATTCCTTGTAAAAGTAGTATAAAATCTTCAAGTAGAGAAGCAGCAAAAAATTTTGCTGAACCAGAAAGCTCCTTTACAATATCAGCATAATAACCTTCTTTAAACTTTTCATACTTCTCAATATCAGACTCAAGACGATTAAGTTCTTTCTGGTCTTCTTCAAGCTTCCGGTTATCATTTAAAGTTTTCTGTGTAGAATCAATTGTTCGTTGTGTAGTGTCGATGGCAACAAGTGTATCTGCTATTATTTGCTCATATTCAGATATAGATTCATCCAACCCCTTTATATCTCTCTGCAAACGTTCATATTCACCAGAGGTTCCTTGAAGCTTATCTCTTAATTTCTTTGTTACACTAACTCTTCCTTTCAAATGACTCATCATTTCGATAAGACCACTAACACCTAGAATTGTGTCAACCGAACTTTTAATATCCTCCGTTTTACTTTTCAGATCGTTCCAACGCTCACCATCAAAGAAAAAGTAGTTTGATAAACTCTGTGGAAACATATTATCTATAGCTTCTTGTACACATCCCTGCTTATACTTTTTCTTATCGACATTATTTCCATCGTTAGAAATCACATCTCCCCAAACTCCATCCTTTTTAATCTGCATAGTAAGTTGCGTCATACCAATCTGCTTTACAGAGATATCATCTGGATTTCCACTACGGCGATTAAACATTGCTTTTCTGACAAATCTAATCTCTTCGTCATCATTAAGCACTATTATTTCTACAAACACATCTCTAGTAGACGAAGCTTTCATCTCGGCAGCAACCTCATTATTCAAAAGCACTATATCTCTTTTTTTAACATAATTAGTATCATTAAATGTTTCATATAAGCCCCATCTAAAAGCCTGCGCCAAGGTTGTTTTTCCAAAAGTATTATCGCCAAGAACAATTGTCACATTCTTTTCCGAATCCGTCGAAAAATGCAATTCATTATCACCCTTGTATCTCATGAAATTATGGAGCTTAATACTTTTAATTTTCATCCTTTTGCACCTCCGCTTCTACTTTTTTTATTATATATCTTTCAATTGCACTTACCATTTGCTTATCGTCATTTTTCTGGGTCTTAATATTTTTGATTTCAGCACTTCTAATCGCATTGTACATTTCCCTCAACAACATTTCATCTAATGCCTTATTCGCCATAATACTCTTCCATCCTTTCCATCTCTTCGTTAGCATCGAAGAAATAATCATATGCAGTCATTATTGAATTAACCAAATTATCTGTCACTTCCGGATTATCTGATAATCTTCCAAATTCAAGCATACGAGCAATTTCTCCAACAATAATAGTTTTGTCTTCATCTAAATTTAATGGCAAAACATTATCCAAATCCCTAGGTAATGTAATGAAATCATATATCATCGCCTTCTTCTTATTATCACTTTTCCTTAACAAACGACCTCTTCTTTGGACAAATTCCTTAGGATTTCTGGAACTACTCATAATAAATGCCGTTTTTATGCCGGGAATATTTACACCTTCATCTAGACACTTGATGGCAGTAACAACTTGATACATCCCCTGCGCAAAATAAGTTTTTATATTTTGTCTCTCTGATAAACCTTCTTCTGCAGTAAACCTTTTTACCGACATTTTTAACTCTTTTTGTAACTTTTCAGTAACTAAATCAATCTGACGTTTTTCCTCACCCGTGTCTTCATCTGTAACACTTGTAGCTCCGCAGTATACCAATATGTTATTATCATTAATATAGCCTTCAAACATATCAAGCAATATCCCTATTTTACACTCCGCGCCCGCTAATAAGCGTGTACGTTCAAATATAATAGGTTTCCCAGCATCAGATATCTTCATCTTTCCATTCTTTATGACAATATATTTTTTTAGTTTATTAGACAAACTTCGATACTTATCTAACTCGTCATCTGAAAGATACACCGGAATCGGATGATAGTCATAATGAACTAGATTTCCGTCTGCAATCGCTCTTTCCAATGAATATTCAATACATTTTTCTCCGAAATATTCTTCAATCTTATTTGTTCCGGATTTATCCATATGACGTTTAATTGTTGCAGACAACGCAATTCTATTCCTTATGTTCCATGGCATTATATTTATCATTTGTTGTGAACCAAAGTTGTGTGCTTCATCAACTATCAAAAGTACATTTTGTTCACTTGAGAACCGAGTTACATATTGTTGAATCTCATCTCCGGCAAAAGAATCATTTGTCGTTATACATACAAAAGGTGCCCCTTCTTTTCTGAAACGCTTATATGATTTTAATAAATTATTCTTCCATTCTGAATCCGGAGACTTAGAATGAGCTATAATAACAGGAACAGACGTCCACTGAATAACGTCCTCTTCCCACTGACTTACAAGATGAATATAAGGACACACGATAAACACTGCTAGTTTATCATCCAAAGCTTTTCCTAACTGCACCATAGCCGCCAATGCAGTAAACGTTTTTCCAGCTCCTGTACACATATCAAAAATTCCTGTAAATCCATTCATTATCCAATTCTGAACAGCGTCTTCTTGATATCCATGTAAACTCACTCCAACAGGAATTTTATATTTCTGGTGTTGCTTTAAATACTGCTTATATCCATACTCTTTCTCATCTGTTGTCCAATCAATATTTTCTTTCTTATAGGTCATCAATTTCTTCACTACGATGTCTGGAAATGCAATAACGTGAAGCTTGCTAGTCTCATCATTCCACATCTGATCAAAGTCTTCTTCTGCTAGCTTAACAGCATCAACTTGACTTGAATCCTTCCAACTGCAAAATGTGTACAAAGATTCAAAATTCCCGTCTAAGCCATTTTCCGATTCATTCACAGAACCTGCATAGCTTATTCGATTTCCTTCTTTATCAATAAACACTGCTATTTTCTCATGATATAGCCTAAATCCATCTTCATCCTCTAAAAATGCAATTTTCAAATCTAGACTACCATTAGAAATTAGTGTAGCAATTAGATTAAGTCGCTCCTCCTCAAAGTAAGACACAGGATCATTAATTTCACGCAGTAGCGCATTCTCTATTACTTCATTTCTCGTTTTATATCCATAATCAATTGCTTCAATATCTTTTTTATCCAAGTGCGGAGAACAAACCAATTGTATCTTTCCACCATTCTTTGCCATTTCAAATAAGCCTACAGACAATTGTATCAAGGAACTTGTGCTAAAATAACCTGTTCCTCTTTTATATACCTCTGTCTGAGATAATACCGGAATAATGAAATCCCGTGGAAAATTATGAATCTCGGATCGATATCTTATTTGAATATCTAAATCTGTAAAACTCATCCGTTCATCTCCTCACTCCAAATCACTCAAAGCATCTATCAATGCATCTATCTCTTCCATCGTTGAAAACTGGCTTATGCCAACTCTTACTGTTCCTAAATATTTGTCATTTTTAAGATAAGAATGAATATATGGCGCACAATGATAGCCTGCTCTAACAGCAATATCATAATCTTCATCTAAAATCATTGCTACGTCATCTGACTTATATCCATCTACTGCTAATGATACGATTCCTATATGCCTATCCTTATCACGTGGCATAAACAGTTTTACATTTGGTAGCAATTTTAATTTTTCTACTAAGTATTCTGTAAGTTCTTTTTTATGTCGATAAGCCGCATTCATCTCCAGAGTCTCTATTGCTGCTTTCAACCCGGCAATTGCAACTATATTTACACTTGAGGCCTCATACCTTGCTTCATTACCTGTGGGCATATCAAGATTAAGAGAATCGCTTCCAGTACCACCAGTAATAAATACATGCAATGGAACATTAGAAATATTGATGAATCCACCAATTCCAAATGGACCATATAAGCATTTATGTCCTGCAAAACAAATTATATCTGCATTAATCAGTTTTGAATCCACCTCTATAAGCCCAAGTGATTGGGCAGAATCTAAAACCGTTATCGCACCATATTTTTTAGCCTCATCAAAAATTTCTTTTACTGGAAGGATATATCCTGTCACATTACTTACATGTGTACAGAAAACTGCAAAAGGTTTTTCTTTTGAAAACTCGTATTTTAACTTCTCAATATCAATCTCTAATGTATCCTCAAACAAAGGTATTTGCTTAATGCTTAAACCTCTTTCACTTGCTACTTTGCTTATCGTTCTAGCAACCGCATTATGCTCATATGGTGAAACATAAACAACCGCATTAGATATCCATTCAATACCGTTTATTACTTGATTCAAAGCAATAGTAATCGAAGGCGAAAAGATAACGCTTGACGAAGACTCAGCATGAACAATCTGTCTCAGTTGAGCTTTGGTATCAAAAATCAACTTGCTGGCCGCTTGAGCCACTTTGTAAGAACCTCGTCCCGCATTTATCCCCATATTTCTATTAGCATTGTCCATCGCCAAGTAAACCGTCTCTGGCTTTGGAAATGTCGTCGCTGCGTTATCCAAATAAATCATTTTAGCTACCCAATTATCTTCTCTATCATCTCAAGCAAGATTCCAACTCGATCATTAACACTTAAGTCATCATACTCCTCAAGCGTATCCTCAATGATGTTTCTTAAAATTGTTCCGGTACCTTCATCAACTTTTTCATAGTAACGTTCAATTTTTTTCCCTTTGCTTCCGACGAAAGAAAGTAATAATTTCCCTTCTGTTTTCTCTTCTTTTATGTGTTCGATCTCTGTCTTTATATCAGCTAATTCCGATATAAAATCATCAAAAGCATTATCAATCCAGTTTTCGATATACACATTTGTAACAGCCTTTACAATCCTTTGAGCTACCTCTGTATCTCCATAAGTATCCAATTTTTCAATGCAAGACATCAAACTTGTTACCCTACCACTATGGAGCCCTTGTTTTGACAAATCACTTTGCTTTTCATACCATTCTTTAACCAAATGGTACAAATCAAGCTTCCTTTGTCCACCAAATACATTATAAATCCCTTCTGTCACACAATTTGTCGCCCATGTAAGATATTCATCATAAGCTATTTTGCAATTTTTAATTGCTTCATAAGCATCGTATAATTCAGGAGTATTAAACTCTTTCGGAATATTTACAAACAATATCTCGTATGGATTAACATCTACCTTCTGCAACATCTTCTTCATAACCTTCATATGCTTCTGAAGAGTTTCATCATTTCCATACGATGCTATTCCTGCATTATTACGCGCTATTTGAGGTAAAGCTCTAAACCATCTTTGCATACACATAACGACATTTTTAATGCGATTTTCTGTTAATGCTCTACCTTCATTTACACCAAACAATACATTAAGATCACTTATATATGCCTCTTTATCAATATCTGACTTAGAAACAAACAAACTATATTCATCAGGCTTCTCACACATATTTACGATCATTTCCGGAGTAATAGAAACCTCCATACTTGAAAAATATGCAACCAAATCCTCGCCTCGGTCAGATAATACTTTGGCTAGGTAAAGTGGAATTACCCCAAGCCTCATTCCATATGGTGCTCCAGTCAAGCGAGCAATAATATCTCTAAACACAACTCTTCTATCAGAACATCCATCCACAAATTGATTCATTAATGCCATCACTTCAGCTATACTTTTATCTGGACATCCCTTTGTAATGCCTGTTCTAACAAAAATTGCTCTATATATTGTTGCTTCTTGATTAGTACCACTGTAAAATACTTCTGTATCTTCACCATTCAAAATCGCTTCAATAACATTTAACCTTGCTTTTCTTGTTTGTGCTGTAGAAATAGATGCTCTATTTACCATTTCATTGTTGATAATAGGGGTTTTATTGTACAGTACTTCACAACAGTTGTTTACAGCATTCTCTACCTGATTGTACTCACTTATTTGGTTTCTTTCAGACAACCAATAGAGTACTTCTACCCCCTCTGATGAATATACTGCATCAAGTTCATCCTCCACTACTTTCACTAAATCCTCTTCAAGTAATGGGATTTCTCTTTGAAGCACCTCATTACCATGTATAAAAGTTTGATTACTACGTATTTCTTGTAGAATTTCATAATCACGCAACGCTTTTACTTCTTTCAACGACTTTTTAGGCGAAACAACTATTAACTTTTTACAATTAAGTCTTGTAAATTGCTTTTTCACCTCATTCTGAACTATTCTTCCAAATGAAAACAATGTAATTACTTTTCCATCTGCCACATCATTTTTATCAAAAAATACGTCCGGATTATCAATTGCTAAAAAAGTGTCCACATCCATGTATTCATGTCGAAAATAACGTGTCATCATTTTTTCAGTATTATATCTTCTTGGTACCACAAAATACTTAGCTGTAATCTGTTGAATTGATTTCGAAAAGTTGTAGTTATTTCCTTTAAGTTCTCTTTGTTTTTTTATTTCTAACTTTAATTCTGAACCTGCTTTCGTCTTAAAAACATACGCACCAGTAGAACTCTTCTTATAAATTATTTGTCTACTTATTAGGTTAGCGATTGTTGCATTACCATCGATAAGGGATGCCGCTAACGACAAGAACTTCTCATCTGCTGCAATCTCTTCGGGTTTGTTAACAATTGCAATAAGAGCTAATGTTTTAATAAGCTTCTTCTCTTCTTCATTTTCACACTTTGAAATTGCATATTCAGCACCCAACCACAGATTGTGAACCAATTCATTTGAAACATCTTTCTTAAACAATCCACTAAAATAATCATAAACTAAATCTGCTCCAATAACCCATCCCATTTCTGACTCATGCTCGGACACAAATCTAGCCAAACTATTAGGCTCGTCATTTGAAATAAATGTAAATAGAGTCCTCTCGTTCTGTGCTACCTTTTCACTTATATTAAGAAGCAAATATGCCGCAATAGGATTAAGAGGATAACATCCTCTTAGGATAATTGTTTCAAAGTCTGTTGTATTAAAATTGCTCTTAAATGTAGGAAGCTGATAAAACTGCGCTAAAGCTTCCTTTCCGATATATTTATCTATACCCGGAATAAGTTTTACTTTATCTTCCTTCTTAACAATGGCATTTCGAATTAACTCATAATTATTTTTAGAAGATGTCACAAAATATTTTTCTAATAATCGTCCTTCAATTCCTGTAAATGCATTAATTATTTCTTGCGAAAGATACTTTCCATATTCTTTGATACTCTTATGAGCAACCATTGTTATATAAATCTGTGAATTACTGGAATCTGATGCCAATTCGCACATATCCTGTAAAAGCTTCATAGTATGTCCTGCATTTGTACCATCTAGACCTTCGATAAACTTGCTAAATTCATCAAACACAATGTACATTCCTGCAAAGCCATAATTTTCAACTAATTTATCACTCACACTTCTGTATAAAGGTAATACTTCTGACGTAGCTAATGGATTAAATGTACTTCCTGCTGTTATCCTAGGATATATATCCTTAAAAACATCCAATGCCGCCTTCGAAAAACATTTCAGTTCTGCACGAAGCTTACCGATATCAAAAGATTTCGCCTTCAATTCTTTTACAAATTTTGAAAAAGTATCCGGATAGTCTCTTTCCCATTCTTCTGTTCTTCGAATTGCCTCAGAAAAATAAGTATCCGGAGCAAGTTCTTCAAGACGCTCTCTCTTAAGCGCATCACTTAATGCACCCAGAAAAGCTTGATTCAAGTCTCCCTTTGTATCATTAATTATCACCGGCAGATATCGTCTTGATTTCCAGATTTTTTCCACATCTGAACATGCCTTATTTCCTACCTCTTCAACGCCTTTTAACTTTGCTTTTAACTGATTAATTATCTTTTCATTTTCAGAATTTCTTTCCAAAGATAAAACAGCTAAAAGAACTAACAGTAGGTGAGACTTTCCTTTTCCATAAGGTCCTACCAACAAAGTCGCATGCTCCTTTTTCCCCAAAACAGCTTGCATATATTCATCCATAAAACGAACTGATGATTTCGTCGGAATATAATTAAATATTTTTTCTGTTTTATTTAAACTCAGATACAAATTGATGGCAGTTTTGAAACTACTATTAAATTCAATTATATCGCTAAGGTTATTAATTCCCATATTAAAATTCCTATCTTGTTTTATTATAGTATTCTTCAACTACACTAATCGCAGAAAAATCTTTCATCTTATAAATCACATCGAGTCCTGCGGTTCTATTTACTCGGATATACTCTAACGCATCCAATTTATCCAAGATTTCGTTAGCCGTTACTGTTGATATCTGATAAATTCTAGCCAAACCATTTATCCCGTTTATAGCATCATCAATCGCAATTGATTCCTTCTCGGCCAATAAGTAAGATAATTCATATAAAATGATCAATTCGCTCACATCTTTTCTATTTGGATGGTTTTTAGAATATTTGCCACCGATATTTTTAATTAATCCTAGTTGTGCCAATGGTGAATTACTCTTGTCCTCGGGGTCACTTACTTCTTTTGATTTCCCGTACATATTAAGTAAAACATCAAAATCATTCCCAACTGAATTTTCAGAAAAAGCCATTCCAGCTGCATACTTTCGTATTTCTCTAAGCAAAATATTTTCAATCTGAGCTTTCTCCAAATCTTCAACATCCACATTGTTAAAGAACATATACCACGAGGTTGCCTCATCTTTGTTTTTCGCTATATATGAATGGAGCAACCAAATTGTAAATATATCTTCAAAATATGGATCATTTTTTAAAATCATCTCTCCAATCGAAGTCAATCTTGCTCCTTTACCTGGAGCTTCTTCAATAAGACCAAATGCCTTTAACCAATATCTTAAAGACTTAACCATATTATTTCCTATTCCAAATATATCTGGTCCTTCTTTACCCTGGAAGGCTGCGGGATTCTTTGCAACCATAATCAAACCTTTATTCAACCAGCCTTCACGCAAAGCAAATTTTTCATGTCCTTGTAACTTAATTTTCACAATGTTTGCCATATTATGTCCTCTTTATACAAAGTACTTTTCTCATATAACAGCCTGCGTTAAAATGTCCAACGCACTCTGTACATCTTTTACATTTTTCATCATCAATAAAATATGTCACTTTACCAGTTCCATCATCTTTTACACTTATTGCGTCATGTCTACATACACTCTCACAGGCTTTACAGCCAAGACACATTTGGTATTTCGTAAGCTGACATTGAACTTTACCCTCAGCAACCGATAATGTTTTAGCCCCCGCCAAGCGAATATCTTTAATTATTACTTTAAGTTTTGTACTACCAATCCTTCCTTGCAAGATCAGTACAACCTTTCCTGAATTGTTTATTACAAAGACTTCTCCCAAGCGTTTATTACCCAATTCTTTGTTAATGTGTCCAAAAGGCTTAAACAACTCATATAACTCTTCTGAAATTGGTCTTTGTAAATCATAATTAAATGCATTTTCATCTGTTGCACAAGGTTCAAACGAAACCACTGAAGTCTGAGCCGCAGCTAATCCATTACCACCTTGACGAGCTTTCCAGCCCCCATCATTAACATAATCTTCTGGATCCGGCTTACCAATCTGTTTTGCAAAATCAACCAAAAGATTATGCCAATGCACATATTGGTCATACATATGAATTTTTGCTAAAAACTCCGACCAAGCTCCATTATTAGGACAGCACCAACATCCTACTCGTGTCCATCCTAATCTATACGCTTCATTAAAATCTATACCGGTCGTCAAAATGTATAGCCATACATCATAATCAATCCAATCGATAATAGGAGAGAACACTGTCTGCTTTGCAATCTTTGGGCTTTGACTTTCTCTATCATATTTGCTTCTACTTGCCGACTCACTATGTCGTATTCCTTGAAAACTAAGAATATTTGTCTTATTCTTAAACGCGGAAGATATTGTTTTTTGTATTGCACCGGTCTTAAAAACAGTGCAACACCATCTCATTACACGGCTAGGTGGTCCTACTACTTCACACAAATCTTCAAATTTCTTTTCTCTGTTCTTAGCAACCAGTACCTTAACTCCATTTGCCTCATTAGATACGTCACGACTATTAAATCGCTTCTTGTATTCTAAGGTATAAGGAAACTCCAAAGTCGTATCACCAAACACATGGAGAATATTATTAGACCCTAACGCAGTTCTAACAATATGAGATGTAACCGTTGAATCTTTACCTCCACTAAAAGAAACCATCATGTCTTCTAATACGTATCTATCTCTATACGTTTGAACTGCTCTTGTAGCTTCTTCGGTTATTTCATTAAATCGATCCCGGTTTGCAAGAATAAACAACTCTTTATATTTATCAAAAAACTCATAAGACAATTTCGTAAGATTATCTTCGTATTTTCTTTTTATCTCAACAAGTTCTTCCATTGGTTTTTTATTAACTTGCGAAACAGAGAATTTTATTTTTTTTCCATTCACAATATAGGAATTGCTTCCATACCACAGCGAATCTTTCTGATACTCAAACGGATTTCCTGATAGTAACAGCGATATAAGCATATTTTCTTCTGGAAACACGGGTCTAATATCTGTTGCTATATAGTGTCCCTCTTCACCACATATCGGACATCTTTTTTCGTATGTAGGTACATTACATTTAACACACCAGTAAATGGTAGAAGACATTTCCGTAGCATGACCACATTTTGGATTTACACAACGCTCAGTATTCATAAGCACATTGCACTTTGGACAAATACGTTCTATCATCTTTTTTCATCCACTTCCTTTATCTCTTCTTTCTCGAAGCTCATAATATCTCCAATGTTACATCCCAAATACTCACATATTTTTTGAAGAACCTCTAACGATACGTTTTCTCCCTTTCCCATCTTCGCCATGGTTGCGGAACTAATATTTAACTCAGCAGCCAAATCTTTCTTGTACATGTTTTTGTCAATTAAAATTTTCCATAATCCATTGTATGAAATTGCCATAACTTATCCCTTTCGACAGAGTCAAATTGCTTGTAAGAGTTATAAAACCATCCATCAAACAGTATATCACACCCCATGCCGAAAGTCATCACAAAACTTTAGAAAGTTAAAGACCGCTTTTGCAAATCAAAAACATGTTTTTTGCTTTGAAAATACGAGGTCAAATCATTCTAAACCGGAATTTAGTTTTTCATTTGACCATTTTTAATTTTGCTTTTTGCGATGATTTTTGCGCTTTTGAACGTTTTGATTTCGATTTTTGATAAATTGTCAAATTCCCCATCCTTAACTTCCAAATTCAAAGCAGGGAGAAATATGTATGCACCATTTTCCCCTGCTTATATCATTCAAAATCATAATCATCAGGGGCTAACCCCGCATCTTCAAGAGCCTCACGCCTTTCATCCTCATCCATCATCTCAAGCTCGTCATAATCAAGGCCCGCCTCTTCAAGCTCAGACATTTGTTCTTCCTTCTCATCTTCATCGTCGAAATCATCATCGTCTTCTTCCTCAAGAGACTCCATCGCTACGAACTCCTCGTAATCATCAACCTCACCATCACCGTTCAAATCTGCCCATCTGCCATAAAAATCTCCCATAATTAATTCCTCCAATCTTTATTCTATGAAAATACCCAACCTGCAAAAAGAATAAACAAAAACAGGATACCCCCTATAAAGTGTTTTTACCAGTCTTCCTCACAATCATCCATTGCATCATCTACACCAGTTGCATAATCATCATCTTCATAGTATCTGTCCCAGTCATAATCACCATCTTCATATACATCATCGTAACCGTCATCATAGGAACTATATGTACTGTATTTGTTCGATGAAGATGTACTTCCACTACCGGAAGAATAACTACTGCTTAAACCAGAGCTTGAATAACTACCGCTTGAGCTACTACTACTTGAAGAACTATTTTGTCTGTTATTCTGACTATTTTCGTAAACTCTGTTGTAATCTGGATCTCCATAAGAACGATAACTCATATCATGTAAATAACAATAACTGCTACCATCTTTGGCATCCTTATCACATCCACTCATGCTACACTCAGGGTCTCCGGTTCCAATCAATCCAAGAACAAATAGAAATCCAACAAAAAATATCAATCCTGCCACTACGCCTTTTGCATTATCATCCATATCGCAGTCCTCCTTCAACTTAACATCGGTTGTCTTAATACCTAACATAATTATTTCCTTTTTAACTTGCCAAAAATTAGAAGAAAACAAGTATGTCTTTGTACGTTACAACCCAATATTAAACCATTACCCGTCCTATAAAACGGACTTTTTCAACGCTGGCACCAAATATTCATGCTCGTGCTTAATTTCAGTACAAACCTGCTGAAGCGTAGATACATAGCTTTGATAAATATGCCTTCCGTTTTGTTTATGTATCCTTTCAAAATCATTATACAACTCACTCCGAATCATTAAATGGTTGCCCATTCCCATACCGATATATTCAAATCCTTTTAATTTTCCTGTCTTCCTTATGCATTCATCCAGTTCCGGAAATTTTACAAATAAGCAAAGTGTATTTGCATTCGAATAACACCGATTAGTGTAATAACCTTTCATCTCCCAATCTTTGACGGTATATAAACGAACTGCTCCTGGTTCTCCCATCGCTCCGTCACTTGCATATGCGACTGCAACAACATATTCAATTTCAATTTCATTAACGTTGTCATCTGTTATTCTAACGTCATCAATAAGTTTCACTTCCATCACGTCTAAGCGCCCACATAAATCTTCTATCTTTTCACGTTTCTTTATTGCAACCAACCAATCTGTTGGAATAGCATCAAAACCATAATACAACCCTGCCAATCCACAAGCTATCGCTCCGATGGTATCTGTATCACCACCAAGATTGACCGCTTTCAATCCTGCTTCCTTAAATGACTTGGTTGTAATCAGACTCCAGACTGCAGCCTCCAGGCTGTCCACTACATAACCGGAACTTTTTATCTCATCTCCATCAACAGTTTTGAACTCAGATAAGTGAAAAAGTCTTCCATAATGAGCCATCTGAACAAGATTCTCTATTTCCTTATGATAAAATGTAACAGCATCATCCACACCTTTTTGAAGCCTATCCATCAAAGTTCCATCCATATCCAGAATAGCCTTGACCATAAAGTAATAGAATCCACAGCCCATTTTAGAACGCAAATGAGCATGTGTTAAAGCTGATACCTGATGAACCATATGAAGTGCTTCATCCTCTGTAATATTCCCCTTCTTGTTTTCTTCATACGCCCACAAACAAATTGGCATAATCCTCATAAGTGAGCCATTTCCGTTAGAATATTCATCATCCAAACCACATGTATTGATATCCTTATTCTTCACGTAATTGTAAATGGCAGCTGTACAGGTTCTTCCCTGATCAAAGGCAGTGCCAAAAGGGGTATATTCCCCTTTATAGTCCCATGCCACAAAACGCTCCATTATATCCTCGTAGTCTACTTTTCTATTATCAATCAAACTACATAGTGTTGCCAGAGTCATACTGCTGTCATCGGACCAAGTGCCTTCCGGCATATTATAAGTACCGTATCCTTCCATCCCGGTAACCGGAGAATCTTTAACATCTTCTCTTGCCAAAAACTGAACAGGCATACCTAATGCATCACCTACAACAACACCCATAATTCCGTTTCGCCAAATATTATTTGTTTTTTTACGCATTCGACACACCCCTCTATTATTTATGTCTCGCACAGTAATCCATTTCAATTTCTTCTTTCCAATCCCCGGATAATGCCTCATCCATATCTGCCGCAGAACACTGTCTTACCCTGCTAACGGTCTTGCTTAACACTCGATAATTTAACTCTGTTCCAATCTCATCACACTCATACTTCACAGCCCTGTCTTCGTTAATGCCAAATCTGGCTGCTTCTGCAACTGCATCAATATTTGCTCCAAGGAATAAGAACTCCCAGCCATATTTCTTTTTCTGGCGTTCTACCATCTTCTTTACTTTCTCATAGGAATACATTCTACTTGAGTTCTCCTGTCCATCAGTAGTAATAATAAATAATGTTTTCTCTGGTCTGTCTTCTTCTCTCGCATACTTATGAACATTTCCGATATGATGGATAGCGCCACCAACAGCATCCAAAAGTGCAGTACAGCCTCTTACATAATATTCTTTATCTGTCATAGGCTTAATTTGGTCCAAAGCCACTCTGTCATGCAGTATCTCTGTCTTATCATCAAACAACACTGTTGAAATGTAAGCTTCTCCTTCTTCCTTCTTTTGCTTTTCAATAAGCGAGTTATAACCGCCAATTGTATCTCTCTCCAATCCACTCATTGATCCACTTCTGTCCAAAATAAATACGATTTCTGTTAAATTCTTTTTCATGATAATTACCTCCGTTTTAGATTGTTTACTTGTTACTGAGGTAACTATATCATAGGTCCTAAAAAAACAGGTCGCCACACGGGCGACCTATAAATTCACATAAAATTCCTGCATATCATTTAACCTTAAGCATCCTAATTTACCGCCCTCTTTTGGATATCCGGCTCCGCAATCAATGTCAATAATTGTTTCACTTTTATTCTTCCAAATAGAGCTGTCCTTGTCCTGCTTATTCCATCTTCGCATCTCCATAGTCGGTATATGCCCATGAATATCACTCATTACATATGTGTATCTAGCCATCAAATCCTCTCTTTCAAACAAACATCTATGATATGAAGCATGGTAAACCACGTTCCTCAAGAACTATATCAATCTCTATCATATCAAAGATTTCTCTCTCAATAAAAAACGAGAAAATGATATCCCTCTTATCGCAAGGCGACAAAGCATATCCAGCCCTTGCCATCAAATCCTTTGTTTCATCCAAATTAAGTTTCGCTCCTACACAAAGTCTCATAGCTGTAGCTTTGTCCGGATGATAGTCAGGATTAACTTTTATCTTAGAAAACAGCTGCTTTGTCATTATTGCTCTTTTATACACTTCTGTATTTGTAAGTCCTTTTACTTCAATTAGGTACAAAAGATACTGCTGAAATGTATCAGATAAATGCTTCATTCGCTCATTTAATGCAGATTCATTTTCTTCCCACAAATCATCATCAAAAAACGCTCCAACTGCACCATCTTCTTCAACAGCACTTTCTTCCACATCCTCAGTAGACATTATAGAGCTTGCCTTCATAAAGCATTTATCAATTTTAATACTAGGATATTTCAGCAGTTTTTCTACATCTTCTTTTTTATCGTATTCGAGTTCTTCATTCGTCTCTGAACCATAATATCTGTCGCCATATTCCTCTTCACGCTTATCACAAACATAATTATGGTCAATATATGCCTCTAATTCCGGATAGAAATCAAGTCCTAATCTGGTTGATTCAGTATCAAATACCACAAGATAAATCAACATATCATGCATAAGAAGAAATGCTTTTATTTCTTCTACCGCTATACTCATCCCTTCTTCCTTTGGATAGCCAAAACTACCCGTGGCAATCAAAGGGAACGCAATACTCTTACATTGATTCTCATATGCCAGATTCAGGCTTCTTCTATAACACTGACGGAGTTTTCTTTCCTCACCATATGTGCCATCTATGTAACACGGACTCACCGCATGAATGATATATTTTGCCGGAAGATTGAATCCTGGTGTTATAGCCACTTCACCTTCGTTCATAAAGCCTATCTTTTCCCTTTCAGCAAGCAGTAGTTCTTCGCCTGCCGCTTTATAGACAGCCGTATCCGTACCACTAGAATATATGGGTTCTTCATTTGCAGTATTTACGATTGCATCAACCTTCATCTTTGTGATATCGTTTCTTACAATTTTGAATGCCATAACACCAGTCCTTCCTTAATATCTCTTTTTATAACTTATTATAAAATAGCCACCGGAAACCAGGGTCCCCCTTTTACATATTTTAACTATTAAGCTCTAATACTCTGTTGATGTATGAAACCTTTTTACTGTTATCTATCAAGCTATATTGATAACAAAACAGCTTCTCCATAATTTCATCAACACTCTTTGCTCCACAATTTCTTATTCTCTTCAAATCCTCAATGCTTTCAATCCCTTCCACGACTTCCCCAATCGTTCTATAGCCTGCTCTATGTAAACAATTTCCGGGACGCATTGACAAATCTAAAGCCTCAATATCGGTTTCCATCAAAGACTTATTTATGTATATAGGAAAACGAAGTTTGCCACCTCTTTTTCTCTTAATAGCTGTAAAATCAGCAGTTGGAACCAATCTCATAATCTCATCAAATACAGTCTGACATTTATCACTCATAATAGTCTCCTTCCTTTTAGAGACATCGCACTCAAGCACTTTGCATCTGCAGCTGAAACTATTAAGACTGCTCTCCTTCCAAAAGTTCAGGTTCTTTATATCGTACATACTCGACGCCTCCATCCAAATCTTTAAATGTTGTCATTAGCATGTGCCACTCTAATCTTCTAATCCCTTTGTTATGATTATATAAGTAACGCACATGAGCTTCTAAAGTATGATTGTTTGGTGCGTATCCCTGACAATGCACACGGCAGTTGCCAGTTGCTCCATATACCTGACGAATATATTTATCATTGCATAAAATATCCAATACATCCTGCAAAGATTCTGTAGTCGCCTCAACATCAATGATAAACTTTACACCCTCTGATATACGTGTTGAATTAATCACTGTCTGATAACCCTGAATAATGCCCTTTGCCTGCATAGCTTCCATTCTGTTCTTCACAGCAGGTCTTGAGAGTCCCACCTGCTCTCCAATGTCAGAATAGCTCATTCTTGCATTCTCTTTAATCAATTTCAGAATAGCATTGTCATAAGTATCTAAACCTTCAAAATTCATCCCGATACCTCCAAATAAATCAAACTTACAGCGTCGACTCTGTAGTACATATTTTACCATTCTTTTGACTGATCCTCAATAGCCTCACTTTCGTTTCGTAATTCCTCTTTTGCGTTTTGAAATATATAATTCTCCTTCTTATTCAAATCGAAATTATATACTTCGCTATCCCGCCCAATCATTCTATCCCAATACATCATCGTCTTTGCAAATATCATAATATCTACATGTCGGACAAAACTTACTGCAATGTCTCCAATTAAAATTTATAGTTTTTTTGAACCAATATAACCATCTCATCATTCAATCACCTATACTGCCGCACAAACTTCCTCAACTTCTTCATTTACATTAGATTCTTCAAAAGATTCATCCAGCGAAAGAATTCTCTCTATTTCATAAGCACTACTCTCACACTCATCTGCCATAACATCCATGTCAAATCTGTCAGTAAGTGTGTAAAGGCACTGCAGTTCCTGTTCTTTTTCTTTTCGTTTCATACGAAGCTCTTTCAGACGTTTAAACATTTTATATCCCTGTGCTACATTACAATTAGCTGTGTCTATTTCGTCCATCAGATTTGCTATTTCCTCATCTATATCACAGATATCAAGCTTAATATTTACAATATACTGCTTCGCGTTCCTGTAAAACTCAGCTTGTTGTATAGCAAATGCCATCCAATCATTCCCCTTACCATCAAATACTGTTTCTCTACGAACCATATTCATATTGTCGAACTCCCTTCTTTCTTCGTCTTTATCAACGATTACTCCATTAACTGATACGTGTTCATTGATGATTTTTTCATTTTTAGAACGCATCATTATGGTTTTTCCATCAAATAAATCACTTAACTTACGAGGTGTATATTTTCTGTTTTCCAATCCTTTAATACATCTAATTGCCTCTTTTGCTTTTATCAGATTAGCATTTGTACCCACCGTTCGCTGAAATGTATCCAAACGAAAAATCTCATCTTTAACATTTCTTCGATGCTCCCGGCATTCTTTTAGCAACTCCACAAGACTTGTAGCTTCTTCCAAATTTGTATCGCATAATTCTATATAATGAAGAATATCACAAATTTTTAAATCCACATCCGACTCTGCCTTAACCAATGAATCTCTGTACCCTGCCAAAGCTTCAGTCACATAAGTAAAATGTAGCAAATATTCCTGCCAGTCAATTTTCGAAAGATCATACTCCAAAAGAAGCGATTTATTATCTTCAATCTCCGCTGGCTTTTTTACTTCATTGGCTATCGAGATTATTACATTTGCAAGATTTCCACTCATTGGCATCACTTCCTCTTCGTTTTTCTGATATGTATCATTTGTCTCTTCCACTGGTGTCATAAAATAAAACTTATTCTTATGTCCTGTATTAATTCGTTTATTTGCTTCTATAAACGAAAAAACTGCTGCTTCATTTACACTCTTAGCAATTACTAAATCATTTCTTTCATTGATTCTGAAATAATTCCCACTATAATCCATAATGTAATACAATTTATCAATATCTAACATATTTTCACCCTGTCCCTTCTCCGAAACTATCAGCGTTTAAATATCAACATAAGTACAAATGTTGCAACAAACATTCCTATAATCCAACCAACCAAAAGCAGAAAAGTAGGAACATCAGATACCTCTATATCTAATACCGTTAAAAATATTGCTTCCAGTACCAAGCCACCAACAACGCTAAGAACTGCCAGAATTCCACTTCCGTCTCCACCACCGGAGCTTCCGCTTTCCCCTTCACTGCTTCCCATCATATAGCCCAACCAAAAATCTCTATCATCCATACACTCACCTCTTTCAACGATTTAATAAAAAAGGAACCAAGAATAAAGGTTACTAACCTTTATCTTGATTCCATTTTATTGATTTTGGTGTCCAATTATCTGGACTTATAGTTATTGATTTTGTGCTAAAAATGCATTTTTAACTGCTTGATTTTGCTTCCCCCTTGCGGACTGTCCCCTGCTCTGTACATCGTAGTTTTTACCATAAAACGAACCTACACCATTGATACCCATATTACTCCCTTCTGCACACTTCACTAACAAACCTGACACACATTTTCTGTTTTATTACACACATACTTAATTATTTTGCCACAGTACATGTCTCATTTATATTCTCTTTTTACACAAAAAAACAGCCAACCGTTTTACCGGTCAGCTGCTTATAATCACCTTTATAAAAACACTAAAAAACTATCTTCCCACTTCTAATTAGACTTCCACAACCCATGTAAATTGCAGTACTCATATGCTGCCACAAAAGCTTCACCATCTGCCAACTTGAATTCTGCTCTGGGTTTATCTGTGTATTCTAATTTCACTCTTTGACTTCCCCGTGTTGTTTCAATTGCAATCCACTGAATATAGTGGTTTTCGACCATGGGATGTTCCACTGAACCTACTTCAACCGTAACAGTATCCCCATTCAAAGTAACCACCGGTACATGCTTTTCGAGGGCACCGTCTGAAGTACCCGGAACCAGCTCCGTCATCTTCTGTCCGCAGCACATGACCGCCACAGGAGTCTGGTGAATATACTCAATCATATTGCCACAACGTTCACATACATAAAACTTCATTTTTGCTACCTCCTTAAAAACAAAACTACAATATCATAATACACCAATTTTCATAAAAGAAAACCTGCTTTTATAAATTTTTATGCTTTTACTGCCACCGCAATCATTCGGCTAAATCCGTCGTTTCAGATGCTACTGCTACTGTATCCCGCGATATTCCCATGTTTCGGTATCAATGAGCAGAAATTCCCGTGTTCTAATCGGCGTTCCGTCCTGATAGGTGGAGAAAATTTCTGCTGCACAATGGACTTCGCTGCATGGCTGTATCCTTCTGCTACGTTGCTTTCCATCCTCACGCCATTGATAATAAGCATACGCTTTTCCATTTATCCTTTTATAAGTAATACCGCCTGTTGGCAGTGTTTCAATCTCGGTAATAATCTTACTATATTCTTCGTTCGTCATAGGCATCCCTCCTTACACGTCCATTTTAACTTTTTAACTTTGTTTGTAAAGTTAAAAAGTTAAAATAGTGATTTTTTCATTTTATTGGCGAATTCACCCAACAATGATATAATGATTTCAATTAAAAAATATGCGAGATTTGAACCACAATATGGGACAAACCTCGCTCACTCTTATCGAATCCGAATACCTCTTTTATAACTTTTGTCTGTGTCCGCATTCTGTAATTGCATCTCACCTTAATACAGGCATCCTAAAATCCATACTCAGAAAACAAATACCCCAAAGCACGCTCGCCACCTATGAACAGGCAATGAACGCAGGCAGCTACAGTGAAGACATGCTTCTTGAATGGATCGCCAAAGAGCATTTCTTTGGTTTGTCTATAGAAAATCAGAATTAAAACTGCAAAATATTTTTTAGCACCGCAGCACTTATTAATCCAATCGCCACAAAAAAAACATGTATAAACGGCAACAAAAAAAACATAAACCACTTAACAAGTGTGGGTTTATCTTGTTCTTCTTTATCTTTGTATTTAATCCAAGAATATATCATCAATATGATCAAAAAGGGATACGAAACATAAGGTAAACTTACACAACAACATACCGGGAAATAAACGAAATGGAATACGTCGATAAATGCACTTCCCAATGCTATCAGTGCAATTCCAATTAATAAAATGAAATCTAATTTATGTATTCTTTTTAACATTTATAAACTCCTTTTCTTTTTTTATAAAACGATTGTCGTATATTACCCTACATTTGTCAATACTATATCTGTAGGAGCAAGGAACTGCATCCGCTTCCCCTGTCCGCATCCTGTGTTTCAATGGTAAGCGTATTACCACTCCACAACTTCTTTGTTTTTGGGAATCATGAAATAGTTTTTGTATACCATAATATTGATTGTACTGTTCACGGCATACGGTTTCATTGTGTTTCCCAAACTGTATAAAATAAATCGAGGGCCGTTTGGCGTATCAACCAGCAATTTCACAATCTGCGCCGGCTGGTTGTTTATTAGCAGGTTATCATTCATGTAGCCATAGACGGTAGCCTGAATCATTTTGCCTTTGTTTTTAATCTTCGCATAACGTATCAAAGTACGAAGCACAAGGAATAATGCGCCTGCGCTAATCAGGATAAAAGGAATCCCAATCAAAAGAAAGATTATTTGGAACAGCCCAAACGGAATCATAATAATTCCCGAAAGTCCAAAAGCCACAACAAATATCATGGGGAACCAGATTGTCCAGAATCCAAGCGTTGCCTCTTTACACTCCAGTACAGGATATTCCATTTGTGCCTCAGCCGTATTAAGCCCCGTGGCCACTCCGCAATACTGACAGATTTCAGAAACAATCGGTGCCCCACAGGAAGGGCAGTTTTTTTGTTGTTTAACAGGTCTCATTTTAGACATCTTTATTCTCCTTCCGAAAATACCTCTTTATCACCTCAGTCATATCACCCCAACGAAAAAACCATAATCCTCTCCCGCGGGTCACTTCCGTCAAACAAATCATCACAAATTATTTCGTCCTGAAACTCCAACTCATCCACCGTCATCAGATATGAAATATACTCCTTGGACGGATAATAAAAGAACAGTAATACCTCTCTTTGGTTTACATAATATGATTCAATAATCCTTGCCATCACTTTGCGAAGCAGCTCCACGGAAAAAGGATTAAAAAACCAGCATCGGTTAACTTCCGCCGGCACCGCATATTCTTCGGCTCTCGCCATGACAAATTCCGTCTTCTCCCTTGAAATGGCAGTTCTCTGATTCTCCAGCGCCCCCTGATAAATGCGCTCATCATATTCTATCCCTATCGTTTGCGCCTTTGTCTGATAGGACAGGTAGAAACCCACGCGCCCTTTCCCGCAGCCATAGTCCAGAACCACATCTCTTTTACGAATCAATCCACTATTCGCCAAACGCTCCAGCACACGATACGGTGTGGGTTCATACGGGTAACGATATTGGTCGGCATTCGAATCATCCCGGCCTGTTGTTTTAATTTGTAGGAGCTTATCCCATGTAATTTCGTTGTCTGTCATTGTTGTCCTCTGTCTTTGCTTAGTTTACATAACATCCGCATCCTATAAAACGGGTGGAATTTATCCCGCCTTGCGCGCAGTGTCTTTTCGTGTCCTTACCCACTCATATACGCCAAGAATCACGCATCCGACTACATAAGGTCTTATAAAATCATCGTGAACATACAAGGCGATGAAAACCTCAGTCAAAAGCAGAAGTAAAGTCGCAACTGCATATAGTATTCTTATCTTCATGTTATACCTCACAGCGGGTGAGCAGTTTCATAAACATATGCATCTCCCGATTATCAAAAAGTTCCTGTCCGGGTTCCTTTACTAATTCCAGCCTTTCCAAACCTCCGGCATATACCCCAACGTGGACTGCTTTCCGTTCCGAACCACCGGGGTCTTAATTACCTGCGGATTCTCAAGGATTTTCTCTAACTTATCTTCCTCCGCAATATACCGAATCAGCGCCAGTAAATCCTTATCCTTACAATCCGGGTTAATCATATTCTCGATACCGCCGTTACACTGCGCTACGGATGTGAATTCACCTTTGCTCATACCTTTTTCTTTCATATCGATGAACTGATACTTAATACCGCGTTCTTTAAAAAAGCGTTCTGCCTTCTTTGTATCATTACACTTCTTGGTTCCAAAAATCTGTATATTCATTTACTTTGCCACCTATTCTTATATTTAACTATAACGCCTTATCGCATCTCGTGATATGAATTTGTTTTTCTCGTATACTTCCCCCCCGTGGTATTGTAATTGGAACATCCAAAGAAATCTCCATATTAAAAATATCATGATGTATTTTATTCATCCTAACCCCCCTGGTTGGAATGATGCGAAAGTACGTCAATTAGCCCATCAATCTTGATAGTACATTTATCTTCAAAAATCAACTTTATAATATAGTTTATTTTATCACTTCAAGTGATAACTTTCAATTACTCCATCCTAGTAGAACATCAAACAAATACAAAAAGCACTGAACCCCAGACTGAATCAGTCTGTAGTCAGTGCTCTATTTGTATTAGTTTTTCTTTCCTCTTTCCACTTGCCTATCAATCGTCATCCGATGGATGCTCGAAACATCTGCGAGCACGCCTTCCTTGATAATCTTTCCAAGGTTAATCGGTGTATATCCGCATACATTTGCCGCCAAATTAATATGCTTACATCCATCTTTATATAATTCTATATTACTATGGTCATGACCATGCATATTCAGGCACCATGGCAATCCAAACACAGGCTCATGTGATAACAATATTTTCTCCGCTATAAAAAGCGGACCTGTATAGATTTCATCAAAGTAACTCTTATATGCTCCTTTTGCATCATGGTTTCCGAGAATCAGAATCTTTTT
>JAZOAG010000069.1:0-7426 GCA_045595325.1 Lachnospiraceae bacterium | reverse complement strand
CATTCCTTCTGAACCAAGTTACCACTGGCATCCTCCACATAATAGCGGTAATACCATTTCTTGCCTTTTTTCCTTACAGAACCTTTTGCCATAATCGTTTCTCCTTTCGATATCGACAATCGGAACTGATGAAATGCTTCTTGCGTGTAAGTATATCATAACTCCGGTTGTCTAACTATACCGTTTCGGAATCCTCCGATAAAAGATTTGCAAGCCTCTGTGTGGCTGTCTCCGGTTTCTTGGAATAGAGCCTTATCACATCTGCCATATCATTAAAGGCATTGACACTGTGAGTAATCTCCCTAAGAAACATAATTTCGTTATATTCCTTATTCGATTCAAAACCTATGGTGGCTGCTATGTCCGCATTCTCCGTGTTGCCCTTATAGTTCTTGCAGGCAAACTGGAAAGAATCCATAAACAGCTCATACTCTTGTAAAATCAGTAGCAGTAGATCTTTCGAGAAGTCAGCTTCCTCATTATTAAGGTCAAAGGGTAAGCGGTTCAAAATACTGCTCATTGCATCACGAATCTGTAATTCTCTTTTATCCGTAATGTCTGTTTCGTATTCTTCTGCTTCGCCTTTAAGCCATTCCACAGATACATGAAGTGCTTCTGAAAGTCCATCCAGCACCAACTTCTTGGTGTTGTCGATTGTTCCGGCTTCATATCTCTGAATGGTGGAAGCTGTCACTCCCATCTTTTCAGCTACATAAGGCTGTTTCAATCCCAACTCCAATCTTCGCTGTTTTGCCCTGCTACCGATTAGCTTGCGTAATTCTTTGTCTTTCATCTTACTACGCCTCCTTTTTCGGTATGTTACTACTATAACATACATCTTTTATGATTGCAATATGCAAGTTAATAATTATTTTTAAAATTTCGTAACGCTTGACAAGAAGATATAAAAGGTTTATAGTAGGCTTAATCAAAAATTGCATAATGCAATTCGCAAGGAGGTGATTCAATGACAGAAATGAAAATTGCCTTATCCATTGAGGAAGCAGCCGACTATACCGGTATCGGAAGAAATACACTCCGTGACCTGGTAAAGTGGAAGAAGCTCCCGGTACTTCAGGTAGGACGAAAGGTTCTTATAAAGACTGATATACTGGAGCAGTTCATGGAAGCCAACGAAGGCAGGGACTTAAGGGATAAGAATACTATCAGAGCAGTTAGCAGAAAAACTGCTGTAACTTAAAAGGGTGGCTTCCTACGAAACCACCCTTTGGTATGTATCAGACCGAAGCCATGATATACCTACACGCAAATAGATTATATCATGTGCTTCCTCTGGTATCAACCAAAACTTACGGGAAAGGAGTTGAAATTTATGAATAAGTGAGTGGTTTTCTTTCATAAGAAATATATTTTTGCAAGCCCTCGGCGTTTGAGAGCGAAATACACCCTTCGCACAAATCTTCGATTTGTACTCTGGGTATTTCGCCCTTGCAGGGAGCAAAGTCACGCCTGCGTGACTTATACAAATGCTGTCGCATTTGAGATAATGCCGGACACGGCATAGTGTTCGTAACCGGACACCTAAGTGTCCACTCACTTATAATCCTTCCACCTCTTTCCCTAAGTAACATTTATGAGAGGAGGAAGCACTATCGAAAGAAATTCATTTATTCAGATGAGCAAGCTCCACAATGTTCGTGGCAGGATTACCTATATATCCAGTCATGCCAAGCAGGAAAATCTCTATGCAGTCTATGAAACCACAGACCGCCATTACTGGACAGAGCTTGCCAGATTTAATCAACAGGAATTTCTAAAAAGCGGTACAGAGGGGAAATGTATCGAGGCAAGGGAACTGATTATAGCCCTGCCGGAATCCTTTCCCGACCTCTATGACCCCAACAAGCTGTTACAGATGTTTACCAACCGCTTTAAGGAAAAATATGGTGTGGAGTGTGTATCAGCCCTACACCACAATAAACGCAAGACCAACTATCATATCCATCTCATCTTTTCCGAAAGGGAACTGTTACCGGAACCCATCGAAAAGATTGCAACACGCAATATGTTCTACAACGAACAGAAAAAGCATGTACGCACCAAGAAAGAAATACTGGACGATAGCGGTAATGTCCGCAAGGACTGTAAGATAATCAAAAAAGGTGAAGTCTATGAGCGAACCTTATTTACCGCCAAGAACAAGCTGTTTAAGCAGGAGCATTATCTGGACGAGGCAAAACGCTTCTATACCGACCTTATCAATCTTCTGATAGAGGACGATAAAGATAAGCTCCATGTCTTTGATAAAAACGGATTGTACCTTGCCACCAAGAAAATCGGTAAGAATAATCCCAAAGCGGAACAGATAAAGGCAGATAACGAGGTGCGTATGTTGTGGAATCACGAAGTAGACCGAGCCTTAGTCAGCCAAGTGCCGGAGGATGAGATACGCCAGATAAAGAATGAATTTATCACAGACCGTATTCGCAACTCCATCAAGGTATGGGGGAACAGACAGGAAATGTTGTTCAATATCATACTGACCGCAACAAAGACATTAGCACTTTTAACATCCAAGGTACTGACCGCCGCAAGGGAATTGAAAAACAAACTGTTCCATGAAGCTCTTGAAAAAGAATACGGAACCAAGACGGTTATAAAAGCAGAGGATACCGCAAATGTTGCTACAGCTCCGGCTAAAGAAATAATAACCGAGCATGAGCCACCGGTAGCCACAATTACTGCAACTGTTCCGGAAACAGAGGTTGCTGAACAGCCTAAGCCACAGATACCACCAAGACCGGTTATGCCACCAGAAGCAGCCGCCTTCCCAAGACTTCAAAAGGTCAAGGTTACTCTTGATAAACACAACAACCTTATCTTTGAAGCAGAACGCGAACGGACAAAACTGGAGATTAAATTAAGCGATTTAAAGGGACTTGCAAGGCTTACCAAGAAGAAAGAGCTTGAAATCAGGATTGCCAACAAAACCGAGGAAATCCGAAGCCTCAAAGCCGGATTATCCGGTATCGTCAGACAACAAGGATATGCAACGGTGCAGGATTTCTACACCACATTTTATACCGCACAGCGTGCCACAGACGCATATCAGAAGGAATGTGCTAAGTGGGAAGAAGCCTACGGCGAGAAAGCCACTCCAAAAACAAAAACCTTCCATGAGCGGTTACAACGGTATCAGCAAGAAGCTGAACGCCAGAACTCTGAACGAACTTATAGAACCAAAGATAAGGGAGCGAGATAATCTCTCCCCATCAAAAAGAAATAGCCCTCAAAATCCATATAGTGGACTGAGGGCTATTTGAAATGCATAGATTCATAAAGTTCGTTCTATCAATCCTGCATTACCATTTCTATCAATCGAACCGCATTTACAACACCATTCTCTGACTTAATCTTTTGCGAAATCATTTCTGCATTTTTCTTTTTTTCATCATAAGTCTCATTCATTTCTTTAATATAAGCTATAATGGTCTCTTCGCTTAAATCTTTCGACTTTAACGGCTTAGTTGCAACATTAATGTCGCTTAATTGCATAGCAAATCCAAGTTGATCTAAAACATGAGGAATCGGTATTGATGGAATTCCATAAACCATCGTTGCTGCTGATGTTCCAAATCCACAATGATGTATAACAAATTTTCCATGATGGAATAACCAACTATGCGGAACACTTCCACAAGCAATCATCGTTTCAGGCAATTCGTAATCCTGCATAGTCTTCTGAAAACCTTGGATGATTGCTCTACAACCGGTTCTTTTAAAAGCGTTTACAAACATATCCAGTTTTTCTTTTTCGGATTCATCCTCAAAAGACATTGCTCCAAGGGCAAGAATTACCGGCTTATCACCCTCTGCCAAAAATTTTGCCAAACTTTCATCCGGAACATATTCCAGCTCTTCATCATACCAATAGCCTGTAAGTATATTTTTTTCCTCCCAATATGGATTTCTTTCTAAAACGTACTTACTGATTGGAATCAGATTCAGTTTCTCTGACATAATTTCATCGGCAGATTTTACCGATTTTAGCTTATAAACTTTTCTGATTTTATTGTAGGGCTTTGCCACTTGTCTGGCAATCATACCACCTATCAGCTTATCCTTAAATGTTTGAGGTTTTAATTTTTCCCCAATCATTTCCTTCTGAAGCGTTACATTCACAGTAGGGATTCCCAAAACTTCCGCTTCTGTTGCTCCCATTTGACTATGACTTACAATAATTAGATCCTTTCCCTTACAAACTTCAAATATCTCATATGTAGATTCTTGAATGATACGAAATACAAAGTTCATTGTTTTTAGCATACTCAGTGCAGGATTGGATACTTTCCCTCTGATTATTGCCGCTTCTTTCTCTATATCGATATCTGGACCAATAGGCTCAAAACATATCCCAGCTTCTTCAATCAATTTTTTCCAACAAGGATGTGAACCTAAAGTAACATCATAACCGTTTTTCATTAATTCTTTTGATAAGAAAATATATGGTTGCACATCTCCACGTGTCCCCATTGTAAACATTGCGATTTTTTTCATTATGCACCTCTTTCTACAACAATTTGCTTATCTCCAAAATATTGCAACAATATTAAGACTAATGCACTTCCGGCAAGTATTCCATCTATAATACCGGCAGGTAGCAAAAACATCATTAATGCTATGGTAATTACACAATTAATTATAGATAAGACTAGTCCCCACATTCTATTTTTCAAAAGTCCAATTGCACCAATCAACCTCAACACACCATACATCGCTCCCATAATCATCATCATATGTAAATTATCTTGAAAATACTGTAGCTTAAATGAAAAGTATTGCCCTACATCATATTTGTCCGTTCCTATAAGCAAAGCTGGTATCATTGCAAAAATGCCACCAAGTTCCATAAATCCACCATGGACTATCATCAATATTGCAGCCATTTTGTATTTTTTCATAAAAGAAAACTCCCTTCAAATTATTCAATATCTAACATTAATCTATTCTGCGATTACATCATTTACGATTTACTTGTCTTTATTTCTTTGAGTAAGCTTACAAATATTTCTGACATCATTAATATTATCTCTTTATCTGTAAAAACGGAAACCTTTGTTGCACATAAAGATGCAATTCCATGAGTGTATACCCAAAGATGTTGATATAAGCGTTTCGCATCTTCCTCTTGCAATCCATAAGGTTCTTTGACCGAATATAAAATCTCTTCATAGTTCCCCTCTAGCAACATGAGTGTATGCTCTATATCTGTTGGTTCTGATTGTTCACTCATAAACAAAATATGGAATAGCTTAGGTTCGTTTATAGCAAATTTTATATAGGCAAAACCAACGCCTCGGAAAGCTACCTCTTGTTTCAACCCTTCTGTGACATACTCTTTATATATTTCCTTTGCCTCTGCAATTATTTCATTTTTTACATCTTCCATATTGGAAAATACAGTAAAGATAGGACACGCAGAGCTTCCCAACTGTTTTCCCAATTCACGAGATGTTACAGCATCCAGTCCATGCTCACGAACAATTTGCATTGCAGCCTGTATAATTTCCTTTTTGGTAAATTTTGCTCTAGGTGGCATATAAAACCCCTTTCTAAATCACGCGTTCTATATCGCATGTTCTAGTATAGTTTTATTCACTTTCTTTGTCAACTAAAAAAGACAGATTACCAGTACGCAATCTGCCTTTTAGGATTACCATATTTCCAAACAATCAATCGCATCCACCCACACCTGCATTTCGCCATCTAGGGCAAGGCGAGCATATTCCAATGGCTCGTCTATTGCCAAGGCATTAAGTGAATTTTGTGAGCAAGGAGTGGTTTTCAATCCATCCTCTGCCTTGTTACATTCAATCCGTAATATATAATTCTCAAATGTGGTTACATCAATACTGTTCGTAAGTGGGTTATAGTCTGCATATATCAATCTCATCTTATCAGTCCTTTCTTGAAAATGTATTATAAGCATTTCATCCAGTTCCAACTGCCATTTTCATAAATTGTTATAAGTTGTTATCAAATTTTCTTTCCCTTATTTTTTCCCTTATGAGGGTTCGTAAACAAGGGTGGAACGATATAACACGATACAAGATGTAATGGAAAGGACACCAGTGAAAAGTTTAGTATTTTCAAGTGGTTGACGAGATTTCTATAACAAAATATAACAGTTATTAAATCCTTTAAAAATCGTCATCTGAGAACTGAAAGTTATCTGATTGAGTCTACAAACTGTTTTAATCTTGTTTTTTGAGTATCCATACATTCGTCAGAATCCATATAAGCTATAAATTCCTCTCTTGATACCCATTTGTATGCTATAGTTTCTCCTTTTTGCAAGCATATAGAATCTTTAGGACAATCTGTTATACAAAGATAACCATAAAAAATAGATTGTTGTTCATCCACAACGGATATGTACAGTTCTTCTAAATCATTACATACTATTCCAGATTCTTCTTTTAACTCACGTATTGCACACTCAATAGGCGTTTCTCCTTTTTCGGCATGACCACCTGCACCAACTTGAAACATTCCAGCCCATCTTTTTAACTCCCATGCACGTTGCATTAACAAATAAGTTCCGTCTTGATGACAAACTACTGTATCACTGAGTATATGATATACATTCTGCGGAATTGTTTCTCCTCTTTTTAATGAGAAATTAAGTTTGTTTCCACTTCTATCATAAGCATCCCATAATTCCATAATATTCACCGCCAAATTCAAATTTTTCTAACCGTTTCACAAATTGGAATTATTTCAAACCACACGTCTCATACAATTCCTCAATACACGGAGATTTGTATTCGATATATTTATCGATATTATCTGGATATAACTGTGCCGCCCTTTCTTTCGTCGAACCATACTTTTTTACTGCTTCAGGGTTGCTTCTGAGAAAATCTCTAAATGTAATATGACGATATAATTCTTTGGACTGTTGTGGGCACACATACAAATGATGCTTTTGCAAATGTGGTTTATCTAAATATTTGAATGCTTCTCTGTCTTTTATTCCAAGGTTACCTTCGTGAGTATAGCCGATAGTTTCCAATTGTCTAACAACAGTATCAAATATCGAGTAATCCTTGATTATTACATCAATATCAATGCAAGGTTTAGCAGACAGCCCTTCCACTGATGTACTTCCAACATGTTCAATACCGATAATCAAATCGCCGATTGCTCGTTCAATTTCCTTCTTTATTTCTTCAAAAGCAGACTTCCACCCTTCATCATAAGGCACAACTATAACTTTTTTTGTCTTCATCTGCTACCTCCACAAATTCAAAGTTTTCTCTTATTAGATCTCTTATCAAATGTATTCAAAAATTCCCTGAATAGCATCAGATACATTGATCATTTCTGAAATTGGCAATCTATCCACTTTCTTATATCCTCGGAGCGACAAATCCAACAATGCAAGTTTTTCACACTGTATATA
>JAZOAG010000068.1:0-11212 GCA_045595325.1 Lachnospiraceae bacterium | reverse complement strand
GTGTGATAATATCTCGCTCTTATAAACAGAAGCTATTTCTCTATTTGGAATAGATACTTCGCACAAATAAGCACCATCCGCCTGCAATTCCTTCTTCGGCGTCTTAAGATATCCGGCTACTAATAACAGACTATAAATATTTGCAGGATCTTCGGCCAGCGATCTGTATACCACATTCTGATCAATTCTGGCGACTACTTTCTCTCCTCGCAGCAACGCATATAACCTCTCTGTGATATCGTCCGTAGCAATGGTGAGTACATCCTCCAGCACTTCATTTTTTCCGGTATTAACCCAGTACGCCTGTGGAATACAGCCTCTTGAAATGTAATTAATGACAGACCATGGATTATAAATCTCTGTACTACCAAACAGATAACCATCATACCATTCTCTAAGCTCATCTTCTTTATCTGCAACACCATAATATTCAAGCATCTTTCTTACTTCCGAAGAAGTAAAACCGAAGAACTCATCATATTCATCATCCATCACAGAATTTACAGTCAGATTATTTAACCCACTGAAAATACTCTCCTGTGCAATACGAAGTATTCCCGTAAGAAATCCATAGGTTATATTTTTATTATCTTTAAAAGCTCCCGAGAAGAAGTTTCTCATAAAGCCGATGATTTCATCATAGAAATCCTTTGAGTATCCTTCCTGTATTGGTGTATCATATTCATCGATAATAATAATCGGAGCCTTGCCGTAATGTGCCGCAAGCATTTGCGACAATTTTTCAAGTGCCTCTGACATTTCCACCTCAGATGCTTCTTCTTTTAACACTTTAGAAAAATATGACTTTTCATACTCTGCCAGTTCGCTACTATTTAAGAGTTCCTGATGTCTTCCGAACTCGTTCTGCAGAAGTCCACGAATCTTAGCCACCGTGGATTCCCAGGAATCATATTTCACATCCTTGAAAGTTAAAAAGATAACCGGATATTTTCCCTGATGTTTACGATACTCTTCCCCACATTTCCAGATTGCTTTGTCTGCGAAGTATTTGCTCGTATCCTCATCCGAAATTTCAAAGAATACACGGAGCATATCCATGTTCAAAGTCTTTCCAAAACGTCTCGGTCTGGTAAACAAAGAAACCAAAGGCTTCTGGTCCAGGAATTCCTTAATTAACAGAGTCTTATCTACATAATAATATTCGCTCTGTGCGCGGACATAATCTGAAACGCCTATTGGCAAAGGTCTTGTTTTTCCATCCTTTTTCTTGACATATTTACCGGAAGATACGCGGCCGTCCGCAGGTCTTACAGCTTCATCCGGAATAAGCCATTTTCTTCCTTCCTTAACAGCACCCGGAATTTTTCCTTTGTTACACAAGTCATTTATTGTAATCTTTGAGAGTCCCCATTCTTCAGCTATTTGCTCACTTGATTTCATTCGGTATCCTCCCTTTTGAAATTAGTATTTCATGTCTTTAAACAGATTATACGTAATTTCGGCTGAAATATCAATTGTTTGTTTGATATTTCAGCCGAAATTTTCATTTTTAATTGATTCTTCTGTGCTTATAATTAGCTCTTCCGGATAAACCTGCTGCTCCCGCTTACCTGTATTCCTCTTCCTTTTGCTCCACCGCTTCCCAAAAAGGATTAAGCCGCGTAGTACAATCAAACTCTGCGTCCTTATACTCTATCAGGCAAGTTCCGTCCAGATACCCCTTGCTATAGTCCCGGTTCGCAATAACCAGATAAGTTCGGTCCGACACGCAATATTTTAACATTCGATATTTCAGCCCGAAGCTTGTCCCCTCATCCAGGCAATCCGGGATTCCAAGTTCTTCCGTTACCTCTCTATAATTCAGGATTTCACACTCTTTTATTTCTTTAATAAAAGAATTTCCCATATATCCTGCATGTCCGCCGCCATAGATTACAACATCCGCTTTTACGCGGGCAATCTGTCCGTCGGCAAGCTCCGGATAAGCCCCGCCTTCTTCCAGATACACACGCTTGTACTCGTTGGAAATCTCTAAATAATCGTCATTTACCCTCATGATTATGAATTCTTTATTGTCTTTGTCTGTCATGCTCATTCCGTCTGCAACGTGTGTTTCACTCTTCGGTTCCTCATTCGTACATGCAACCGGAATAATCATGCAAAGAAGTAAAACGAACAAACATAATTTTTTCATTTATTCTCTCCCTCCATGTCCCACTTTCTGCATTCACAACACTGTATAATTAAAATTATAGAAATAATCCTGTGACAAGTCAATCAATATTGCGTCATATATCAATTCCGTGTCATGAAATAATAAGATTATAAGCAGTTTTTATCGTGCGTTTTCCTTCTTCTTTTTTATCCGAAGGTGATGTATAAATATCCGTCCTGAAATCTGGCACCGGCAATATCTTCTCCCTCAAATTCAGAAGGAATGGGGAATCTTCGACTTTCATTCCTAACCGCCACAATGAGCTCGTCCCGCTCCTGTTCAAGACGCAGTTCCTCTTTCCCTGCAAAAGGAAGATATATTTTAAGCCATTGATTCTCCAAATCCACGGTATAGATTTCCTGCCGGAACAACACCTCATTGGGATCACACTCACCAAAAATGCTTTCTCCCACCTCGGTTAAAGTTTCTAACTCCCGAAGTTCCCGGGGCTGCAGTTCCACATAAAAGCAGGGAACCACACCAAAACTCTCACGTATTTCATTAAGACCTTCCTCCTGCAGTTTAATCCACTTGCTGAAATATCCCTCCATGGCCCGGTCAGGGTAAATATGATTGACAATAACCGCATCCACGTTATAGTGATACAGATAAAGGCAGGTAAAATTCCGCTTAGCCTCGCTGATTACAATCTTCTCAGGCGTTGTAACCACCCGCAGACTTACCACCTCTTTGTCGGACAAAAGAGCCTGTAGACGCTGCATTTTATCCATCAGATACTCAATGTCCTCAAACACACTGTCTTTCGGCATGGGAACATTCATCACCTTCTCCACCACGGGACCGACGGTTTTCACCCCTGCTCTTTTAACGGGCAACACCTTCTTCATCATGGCAGACAAGCGTTCCGGATATTTAAGCAAAGACAAGGTCTCTCCGGTGGGGGCACAATCCACTATTAACGTATCGAATTCACCGCTTTCACAGACTTCAAGAATCTTAAACATGGAGAACAATTCTTCCAGCCCCGGAAACACCAAAAGTTCCTCTACTTCAATTCCGCTTCCCCCCTTCATAGTAAGAAACTGTTTGAAATATTCTTTCAGATTTCCCCAGCTTTTCTCGCTCTCGTACACCGTATCAATCTCCATGGCGTAAAGATTCTCTGTAATCTTTGTTGCCTCTCTTCCGATCTGCCGGCCAAAGGAGTCGCCCAGACTATGCGCCTGGTCCGTGCTCATCACAAGCACCCGTTTACCATCCGCGGCTATTTTACACGCGGTTGCAGCCGCCATACTGGTCTTTCCGACTCCGCCTTTTCCTGTATATATAATGACTCTCATTCTCTCCATTCCCTTCTTCCGTTACTCGATATCGATTTTTTGCGCTTTACATCCGGCCTTTGGGGATTCCTCCTCTCGGCATGCACCATCATTTTTACCCTTCATTAAATCGGCAAGTAGCTCTGCCGTCATCAGTTTCACTTCCTTCTCAATGACATCGAGATGTCCGCCCATTTCCTCCGGAAACAGGGCACGAATCGCCTTCCGCTGATATTCCCCCGCCGTTTTTAATCTGACAACCATATCAGAATGCATCATCACTGCCACTTCCTTTCTCAAATGAAATCTTTAGTTTCCCTTCCGTAAACTTTGCTCCGGTAATCTCATAATTTCGCAAAATATTGGGTAGAGGAATATTTCTTTTAAAGTTTCCCATCTTAATGACTACATCCGTAGAAGCCTGATACAAATCGATGTCCGCTTTGTCTGCTCCCGGAATAAAAACCTCCAACAAGTATCCCTCTTCCGTCTGTATGAAATGTTCCCTCTCCGTAATCACCGCCGGAGCAAAAACATCTCTTTCCTTCAGGACATCTTCCACGATTCTCCGTATATTCTCCTCTCCCCGCAATTCCTCCTCATACCAGGGAACTTCATAAATGGGAAGCGCTGCGAAGCTCTCCTTCAAATGGTTTATATACTCCCGCTGAATCCCGATCCATTGTGCAAAGAATTCGTTCCCCATGTCGACGGGAAGAATTCGGTTTACATAAAGTCCGTCTACATTGAAATTATAAAGGTTCATGTACATATAATTACGCTTCGTTTCCGCCACAACCATTTTCTCCGGCGTCGTTACAATCCTGATACTCGTAATCTCCCTGTTTTTCAGAAGTTCCTGCAGTTCCGTCAGCTTAAGATACATTTTCTCCATATCGTTAACAGCCTTTTTATTTGGCATATCAACTTTAAAAACGGACTTAGAAATAGGTGATAACATTCTCATACCAACTTTGCCGATAGGAAAAAGCTTCTCCATATACCATGAGAGCAGTTCCGGAAACTTGAGCAAAGAAAGTGTTTCTCCGGTGGGGGCACAATCCACAATTACCCGCTCATATTCACCGCTGTTATAGATTTCTGCAATCTTAAGAAGGGAGAACAACTCTTCCATTCCCGGCATCATTCCCATATCCTTCTCTCCTCCCGGATTCACGTCCGCAAGCAGATTACCCAGATACTCCATAAAAGAATCGAAATCATTTCTCATAACATATTCCGGATCGATTTCGTAAATATCCAGATTCGGCAATACACATTCTGCTTCCTTTCCCAATCTGCATTCAAAAATATCTCCTAAATTATGGGCCATGTCAGTGCTGACAAGCAAAGTCTTTTTCCCTTCCATGGCACTTTTGATTCCGTGTGCTGCAGCAATACTGCTTTTCCCGACGCCGCCCTTTCCTGTAAAAATATAGATTCTGTTCATTTTCTTTATCCTTTCCGAAACTTCCGCATTCGAATAGTTCCAAGCTCGAAGTATTTCTTGTTTTTTTAGGCAGCACCATGCTGCCTAAAAATTTACTCAATTGTTATCTTACGAACGCTCTTTAATGCCTCATCACGACGCTCTTCTTTTAAAATATCTTTCACTTTCGAAGTCATCTTCACAAAAAGCGCCATCTCTTCCTTGGTAAAAGAACCAATCACTTTGGTTCCGTAATACATCAACTCGTTCACCAGCTTCTGAAACTGCGCCATTCCTTTATCACTGAAGCCGATTAGTACCACTCTCTTATCTTCGTTGGAACGGGTTCGCAGGATTAATTCATTCTTCTCCATACGATTGATAATACCGGTGGCCGTGTTCAAAGGCACATGAATGTATTCTGCAATCTCCGTCATGTTGACTTCGCCCTTCTGATAAAGAAGCCAGAAAACAAGCACTTCATTTTTAGAACAGTCCATGAAGATGTTTCCCCAGATATCAGCAGACAATAGTTCCTTCACTTCTTCTATATACGCTATGACATTCTGAAATGCTTCTCCTGATATTCCCTGTTCCGTCAACTTCATATTCTCTCTCATAATCCTGCTTTCCGTAAATACTTCGTCCTTCGAACTAATTTAATTCTACACTCGAAGTATTTATTTGTCAATATTATTTTTTTCTTTTAATGCTGATTTAATAAAAAGGGAAATGCGCGATTATTTCAGTTCAAGCGCCTTGTTGTCAAGGTCTGACTGCACCTGCTTCAAATCCTCGCGGATTGAAATCTTCTGCGGACAGGCAGCCTCACACTGACCGCACTCGATACAGTTCTTAGGCTGGTGTGCATCCCCAAGTCCTTCCTCCCAGTTCCAGCGCACAACATTGAAATTCTGGTATGCAAAGTATGTATTCCATGCGGCGAAAGCACCCGGAATGTCAACACCTGCCGGACAAGGCATACAATATCTGCAACCGGTACAGCCGTTACGTACGCGGGAATCAAGAATACTCTTAACCTCAGCTATCACATCCTGCTCCTGCTGTGTCAACGGCTTGAAATTCGCAAAAGTCTCTAAATTATCCTCCACCTGTTCCATGGTGGTCATACCGCTAAGAATTACCTTCACATTCGGAAATGTACCTACCCAGCGAAGTGCGTATGATGCAGGAGACGCTTCGGGATCCAATGCGGCAAACTTCTCCATAATCTCAGGTGCAAAAGCTGCAAGAGAACCGCCTTTAATCGGTTCCATGATTACAAGAGGTATGCCCTTCTTTGCCGCAAGCTCATATCCCTTCACTCCGGCCTGTTCTTCGGCATCCATGTAGTTTAACTGAATCTGGGCAAAATCCCAGTCTCTGTACTCAATCATCTCTTCAAACGCTTCATAGCTGTCATGGAAAGAGAATCCAAGATACTTAATCTTACCTTCGGCCTTCAGCTGCTCCAGCCGCTCCACACAACCGATTGCAAGCATCTCATCCCAACGCTCTTTGTTCATGGCATGCATGAGATAGAAATCAATGTATTCGGTCTGCAGTTTCTCCAACTGCTCATTTAACAAACGGTCTACATCCTCTACGGACTTCACAAACCAAACCGGCAACTTCGTTGCAAGATAGAAGGAATCCCGGGGATATTTCTTCAAAACATTACCTACTACAATTTCACTCTCCCCGTCATGATACGGATAAGCCGTATCAATATAATTCACGCCTGCCGCAATAGCCTTATCCATCATTCTTTCCGCTTCCGCACGGTCAATCTTTCCGTCTGCGGTCACCGGAAAACGCATACATCCAAATCCCAATAATGATGTTTCAATCCCCAAATTTTCAAGTTTTCTCTTTTCCATTGAATCAATATCCTCCTGTTTATTGTTGTTTCACTAATTCGCTTATTCTCTAATGTTTTTTCTTTTTTCTTTTTTTCTTTGGTTCTTTTATTTCTCTATTTCACCGGGCCAATCGATAATTCCGCCGAACTCCACGACATTCTCATAGCCCAGAGCCGCAAGTTTCCCTGCCGCTTGCTTGCTACGGTTTCCGCTTCTGCAATAAACGTAAATGGTCTGCTCCTTATCCGGCAACGCCTCAGGAGGATCCATCCCAATATCTTCGTTGGCAATATTAATCGCCCCCGGAATATGCCCCCCCGCAAACTCATCCGCACGTCTCACATCCAGAATCACATAATCGCCATCCTCCGCCAGAATCCCGACAGCTTCTTCCATGGTAATCATGCTGTATTTGATTTCACCATCGACAATACCCGCGTCCTCGTCATTATCACCAAAGGATATATTGCCTGAAATGTGAATGGAGGTAGGATTGTCTGCTCCGCCGATTATAGCTTCCTGGTTACTCTTAGGATTGAGACAAAACCGCAAAATAGAAGCCAAACCAAGAGTGACAATACATGAAATAATTACAAGTATAAGTTTAATATATCTTCGCATAAATTTGAATCCTTTTTTTTAAAATGAAATGTTTTTAAAATGATTTTTTCTACACATTAATCATCTGCTACCACTCAATCTTAAGACTCTCGCCCTCCATAAACACACCCGGGCTCTTCGTAATTTTGCAACGTTGTTCGAATCGCTGGCGATGGCAAGCAACCACGGAGAAAGCATGGATTTCTTGTACTTAAAAATCATACACTGAATCCCGTCTTCATCCGTAAATTCATTGGTAAATTCAATCTTACTGGGCTCACATCCAAGTTCGTGGGGATGTTCCAGCCATTTAATTACATTTTGTTTTTCTTCTTCTCTTGAAAGCATAAGGGACTCCTTTACATTCGATTTATTTAGATCTCTATTCATCTTCCGATACAATTTTTCTTTTAAACTTGCATCCCGTGGTACTAAAATTCGAGCAACCATAGAAACTACCATATGGACCGGTACGCCGCAACAGTCTTCCACCACATTCAGGACACGTAAACCTTTCGCTCTTCATCCGGTCTCCATAATGATATTTCAGTTCCATTGCAAACTCTGACTCTTCACCCTCCACGGTCACAATATAAACCTTTCTCTTTGCTCTGGTAAGAGATACATAGAACAATCTGCGCTCTTCCGCACACGGGAACTGCTCATAATTATCAAGTAAAATATCCAATATTGGTGAATCCTGAATCTTGCTCGGGAATCCCATTCGCGAACATTTATTATTGATGATAAAAACATAATCCGCCTGCAAGCCTTTTGATTTGTGAGCCGTAATGAACTCCATCTTTAAATCAGGCCTTTTACGGCATATAATCTCCCTGATATTCTCAGAATTATTATAGCGGCATTCCAGCATTCCGCATTCACTAAGAAGTTTTTCATCAAAAGAATATCTGCCGATAAAAAACACACTGCTATTCTTAGGTAATTCATTTATTTTTTCTACCATAAACGCAATAGCATTTTTTTCGGTATATCCGCATATTTCTCCAAGAGGAAAACCTGCTTCATCATTTTTTCCTTTGATTGACTTTTTAATCTGGAAAGGATTATTCATAACAAACCCACCGGTTATCTCGATGAGGGTTTGAGAAAAACGGTATGTTGTTTCTATCCGGCTTATCTCTGTTGCTCCCCAGTATCTGCTAAAATTCAAAATATATCCAATATCACTGCCTGCAAAACGATAAATGCTCTGCCAGTCATCACCCACACAGAAGAGGTCAAAATCCCTTGATTGTCTTAAACAATTCAACAGATGAAAACGTGCCTTTGATATATCCTGGTACTCATCAACAATCACATACCTGTACGCATGTCTGAACCGGCCATGCTGCACATAAAACGCAGCCTTGTTAATCATATCATTGAAATCAATCTCTTCGTGCTGTGCAAGATATTCACAATATGCTTTATAAATAGGCTCCAGCAATGAAATAAGTATGTCATTCGATTGACTGTGGGCAATTGCTTTATTACGCTCTCTTAAAGACACGATATTAAATCCGTTACTCTTAAGCAGATTAATCAGTGTCTCAAAAAGTTCAATGATTCCATCCAGAACAGACTCGTTCTTCGACGAAACCTGTGCCCATAGTTCCTCGGCACTCTTGGGATTCATTTCAACATTTGCATCTTTTAGTTTCTTCTCCAGTTCCTCAAGCAATGTGCCTTCAAACTTTTCATAGGCAAAGCATTCCAGTAATACCGTATTATTATCTCTGTGGAGCTGACGCTTCCATGCCATTGAAGCCTGATATCTTTCTGACGCAGACACACCGTTTTCACTTCTAAAATACGGCGGAACCTTTCCCTCCCGGTCAATTCCGAAATACTCGATATAAATATCATAGTCTGGCAAATAAAAATCCGGCAAGTATTGCTCGAATTCTTCCGTTCTGGTATCTATCACGTAAGGATGCTCATAAATATAATTAATTCCATTCTGGACCAAATAATTGGCAATGTCCATCTCACCATAACTTTTAACCTTTTCATTCCTAAGCGTGGTTGTCGGATTCATTGACAGGTATTCCATGTATTCCTGTTCTGTTTGAAAATCAAACTCAGATTTCGCCATCACGCGGTGAAACAGCAAATATGTATTTAACAGACGTATATAGTCGGCGGATTTCATTAAGTTTTGAAGCTGTGCCTTAATAAATCTCCTTAAAGATAATTGTGTAATCTTAGGCTTAACACCATCCACCGCGGCTATGATATTCATCCCCAGTTTATGAAACGTCGAGGCTTCAATGTTCTCACCGGTCTCAGAATGTATTCTCTGACACATTTCCGTAGCAGAAGCATTGGTAAAAGAAAGAACCAAAATGTCTTCCGGCCGACAAACTCTGCTGTTAAGAAGATATTTAATCTTTCCAATAATCGTTGTTGTTTTTCCTGTACCCGCACCGGCAATTACCAAATGATTGCGAGCTTCCTTCACAATGCATATCATCTGCTGCCGGTCAAGAACTCTTCCTTCGACGTAGCCAACCAGCGAGTATGCCCTATCTATTCTTGTATTTGCCACCTCGTTATTATGCAGAGGAACAATCTGAGGTAAAAGGCGGTGCATATCTACTAAAGTGTTTCTCCTCTGCAATAGCGTCCCATATTGTGAGGTTCTTTTTAACCCCTGAATATTCTGTGGCGAAGTTTCTTCAAACAAAACCCTGTGACACTCGTTCCATATGTCAACCTGCTGCGGATTAATGAAATTGAACTTATCAACCAACCTACTATTAATGTCAGCAATTGCAGTCTCAACCCTTACCAGCAATGCATTGCAGGCATCTTCTTTTTCTTGTTTATTCTGTTTATATTTGTCAAAAAGAGAATCAATAAAGCCCACGCGAATCCATTCCCCCTGTAAAATCAATTCCAGCCCTTCCAAACATCAAGCATATATCCCAATGTAGACTGTTTGCCGTTCCTTACCACAGGTGACTTAATTAACTGCTTGCATATTCTTCTGCCTACATATCTCTTTTAAATCCTCAATCGCAACCTCCGGTGCCATTGTATGAAACATCAAATAATTCCTTTTCATTGTTTCCACCGGTGCCTGCTTATATATTGCTTTGCTGGATTCTTCGGCATAATAATGCCAATATCTGTAAATATATCCAATCCAATAAATCACATCTTTTGAATATACTTCGCCATCCATACTCAGTTTATTACCGGCCGCATCGATAACCTCTTCCAACAAATACTCTTCTCCTGCCCACTGCATACGATTATAGGTTGAATCCAATGCTTTGGCAGTTTCAGAATTCATGAATGTCCTAATAAAACTTGCACTGCCTATTTTTCTATCCACCGAAAGTTCAAATAACCTGCCCTGGATATCACATAGTTTTAATTGTATTGAATTCATGATTTTTCTGCCTCCTGCTCGAGAATCTCATCAAAGAACAATCCTTCTCTACGATAATTCTTACAAATATCATTTGCCAGCGAAACACCTTTTACTCTGTTGGTTTCTGATACTTCACTCATAACCAGCTTTTCCAAATATGAGATTGGTACTTCTTTTTCAATTTGCACAGCATTACACCCTTTGGATGTAACCGCTACATATTGCTTTCCAAGTTCCAATGCAGACAAACTATTTACAAGCGCTGCATCTGTTATATTCCCGTGGAAAAAATTGTCAATCACATGAAACATTCTGTCGTTAGCAATACTTCCAATGACTAAATCATTTCCCGGAACAAAACAACCTACTCCCCCCTACCAAACCACCTTATTTCTTCCGCCTTCCTTGCCCTCATACAGCTTGTTGTCAGCAGCCTTTAGCAACTCATTTAAGCTAAGCCCCGACTCATAAAAGGCCACCCCG
>JAZOAG010000067.1:0-14710 GCA_045595325.1 Lachnospiraceae bacterium | reverse complement strand
GGCCAATACAGTTTTTGCAACGCCAGAACAGTATTCAACAATTGAACTGGCATTAGGTGCAATTGCTTTCTCTATCCAGATTTATTGTGACTTTGGTGGTTATTCAAATATCGCAATAGGTGCAGCACAGGTGCTTGGCTTTGAAATGATGGAGAACTTTAATACACCATATTTTGCAATGAGTATTAAGGACTTCTGGAGCAGATGGCATATTTCTTTAAGTACCTGGTTCAAGGATTATGTATATATCCCCCTGGGCGGCAATCGTCGCGGAAAGTGGCGTAAGTATCTGAATTTAATGATTACGTTTCTTGTAAGCGGTTTGTGGCATGGCGCAGCCTGGACTTTTGTTATATGGGGCGCGCTCCACGGCATTTATCAGGTTCTGGAAGATTTGACCGTTCCCCTGCGGGATAAGATAAAAGATGCATTGCATGTAAACAGGGAAGCCTTCAGCTACCGGCTTGGTCAGATGGCAGTTACTTTTGCATTGACTACTTTTGCATGGATCTTTTTCCGGGCAGGAAGCATCAGTGAAGCATTCTATTATATTGAGCGACTTTTTACCAAGTGGAATCCCTGGGTTTTGTTTGACCAGAGTCTCTATCAGATCGGGCTTGATGTGACAGAGATGAACTTAGCGGTGATTGCAGTGGTGATTCTCTTGCTGGTAGATTTGTTAAAACACTGTAAAAATATGAATCTTTCCGAATTTCTTGTAAAGCAAAACCTGTGGTTCCGCTGGGCAGTGGTGCTGTTTTTGATTATCAGCATACTCGTATTCGGTAAGTATGGTGTGGATTTCGATTCTACACAGTTTATCTATTTTGATTTTTAAAGGGGACTGGCTATGAAAAAATGGATTCGGGTGATTGTTTTTCTGGTGATTCTTCTGCTTTTGGTGGGCAGGACCTATCAGATTCTTTCATGGAAGGATACAACGGGAGATTATCTTTCCGTCACACAACAGTTGTATGCAACGCCGAAGGACCACATTGATGTGGTGTTTGCCGGCAGCAGTCACTGCTACTGCGGCATCAATCCTTCTGTTTTATGGGAAGAGTACGGAATCAGCGCCTTTGATATGGCGGTATCCGGGCAGGATAAGGATTCCACCTATCACGGTCTTGTAGAAGTGTTTAAGACCCAGTCACCTAAGGTGGTTTGTGTAGATGCCTGGGGATTGTTTTTTGAAGAGCATGAAGATCAGGGAAATGTTTACAGAAATATGCTGGCACTTAGGACTTCCGGGAATTCGGTAGAACTGGTGCAGGATTATGTATCGAAAGAGGAGCGGGGGGATTTTTATCTGCGCTGGCCCATTGTTCATACAAGGTATGCGGAACTGACGGAATATGATTTCGTACAGTATGAGCCCAGTATATACGGAAGAGGGTTCTTCCCGAATTACAATGTGGCAGTGGTGGAAGAGCCCATAGCGACTTTCTCGTGTAAAGAGGTGATTCCTTTAAGCGAGAGAAACAAAGCATGGATTGATGACTTAAATGCTCTTGCGAAGGAACATGATGCGACCCTGATGATGGTAAATGCGCCCATGTATATGACGGAAGAGGGGCAGGCTCTTTTAAATGGTGCACAGGAATATCTTGAAGAACAGGGAATTGTATTTTTTGATTTTAACCGTCTTGGGAAGAAGATTAAATTGGATTACAAGAGAGATTTTGCGGATGCGCTTCATTTAAATTCCTACGGAGCAAGGAAGATGACCGGATATTTGGGGGAATATTTATCCGAGAATTTCATATTGAAAGATCACCGCAGTGACCCAAGCTACAGCCTTTGGAATGAATGTTCCGCGTATTTGCAGCATATGGATGCAGAGGAATTACTTAAGGCTGAGATGGAGTACGAGACATATCTTGAGACCATCGCACAGATGCAGGATACGGTAGTGATTCTTTCCTTAGACGGAAACTATCAGGCATCGGAGACAGAGCTTAATAAAGTGATGGAGATTTTCGGAATTCCGGAGTCGGAATACTGGATTGGAGGAAAGTGGATTTTTGAAGATGGTGCATGTACATATTACATGAATTCCAACAATCCGGAAGCATATATGATGGAATTGAGTGAGTTTGACACATTGAGGATGCGATATGTGCCGGGCAGTAATGCACAGATTGAGATTAATACTACCCCTATGGACTCTACGTTAAACGGTTTAAATATTGTAGTGTATGATAAAGTGCTGGATCGGACAATCAGTCAGAAAGGATTTGAATGATATGGCAGACAGAGTTTTGATCGAAGAAATTATTAATAAGACGTTTAGTTATTCCATGTTGCAGAACGGAATTCATTCCGTCAAGAGCATTCGAATTACCAACCTTACGGGGGATGAGTGGGAAGGTCTTACCTTGAAGGTAAGCTTTTCGCCGGAATTTGCCAGCCCGCTGGAGATAGGTGTGGTAAAACTGTCTGCGTATGAGAAAGTGGAGATTAAGAATCCTGTTGCTTTTGTGAAGAGGGAATATTTTGCCGTGCTGAACGAAAAGGAAACAGGGGTTATTAAAGTTGAACTGATGGCCGGAGACGAACTTCTTGGCAGCATGAATGAGGAAGTATCCCTTTTACCTTATGGACAGTGGAGCGGACTGGTGTATATGCCGGAGCTTCTTTGTTCATTTGTAATGCCGGGACATCCGGCGGTTACCACCATTCTTTCTTCCGCATCCAAATGGCTTGAAACATGGAAAAAGGATCCGTCTATTCTGGGATATTCCACACAGAATCCCAATGAGGTAAAGCAACAGGTGGCAGCAGTCTATGAAGCTTTGAAGCAGGAGAATATTGCATATTCGCTTCCGCCGGCGTCTTATGAGTCCGTTGGGCAGAAAATCAGAACACCGGATGAAGTTTTGGGACAAAAGTTCGGTACCTGTCTGGATTTGACTCTTCTATATGCATCCGCATTGGAAGCGATGCGTCTGCATCCTCTGATTATTATTCTTAAGGAACATGCTTTTGTGGGATGCTGGCTGGAAGAGAAATCATTTTCGGAATGTATCCAGGAAGATTTATCTGCCATTCTGAAACGAATTGCAGAAGGTATTGATGAATTGATTCTGGTTGAATGTACTTCCCTGGTAGCAGGGAAAAGCGTAAGCTTTGAGGAGGCAGTTGCTGCTGCAAAGAATTCCTTGCATGATGAACAGAACTTCCGTATGGCCATTGATGTTTCCCGTTGCAGGGGAAGCAATATTATGCCTTTGCCTGCAAGGGTAATGGAGAATGGTGTTTATCGCCTTGTGGAGTATAAAAGCGATAAAGAAAAGGTGGAGGCACCCAAGGAATTAAGTACTCAGGGACGGGGTGCCGTAGTAGAAGAAAACAAGATGACCAAGCAGAAGTTGTGGGAACGTAAATTGCTGGATTTAAGTCTTCGTAACATGCTGCTTAATTTCCGCGTAACCAAAAACTGTGTGCAGCTTATGGTAAATGACCTTGCCGTACTGGAAGATGCGCTGTCGAAAGGTGATTCTTTCAGTGTATTTCCCATGCCGCAGGATTCCAAACTGACTGCCGGACAGGATAGAATATATGAGATTCTGGAAAGTGAGGAGCTGGCACAGACTGCAATTTCCGAATTTTCCAGTAAGCGAATCAGAACCTTTTTGCCGGAAGAAACGTTGGCCGGAAGTATGAAATATTTGCAGAGACAGGCGAAGCACAGCCTGGAGGAGAATGGTTCCAATACTCTTTATCTGGCGATGGGATTTTTGAAATGGTATGAATCGGATGTAAGCCAGAAGGAGCGTTATGCACCGCTTGTTATGGTTCCGGTGGATTTAACCAAGCGCCTTCAGGATAAGAATTATCATATTAAGATACGTGATGAAGAAGCGCAGATTAACGTTACCTTGCTGGAATTTTTGCGACAGGATTTCGGAATGGATATTGGCGGACTTGACCCGCTTCCTGCAGATGAGTCGGGACTTGATATGCCGCTGATTATGAATACCATTCGTCAGAGCGTAATGGAGAAGAAGCATTGGGACGTACTGCCTTATGTATTTCTCGGAGTATTTTCTTTCAGTCGTTTCATTATGTGGAATGATATCAGAAACCGTTCCGCGGATATTCTGTCAAATAAAGTAGTTGCCAGTCTGATTTCGGGAAAGATGGAGTGGGAGCCCAAGGAGCAAATCAGTCCGGAACTTCTGGATTCGAGAGTGAAGCCGGAAGAGATGGCGGTTGTAATGAGTGCCGATTCTTCACAGATGGTGGCGATTGAGACTGCTGCCAGAGGTGAAAGCTTCGTTTTGCACGGACCGCCCGGAACAGGTAAGAGCCAGACAATTACCAACATGATAGCCAATGCCTTATATCAGGGCAAATCCGTTCTGTTTGTTGCAGAAAAGATGGCGGCCCTTTCCGTAGTACAGAAGCGTCTGGAAAAGGTTGGTTTGGCGCCCTTCTGTCTTGAGCTGCATTCCAATAAGGCACAGAAACAGGCTGTATTAAATCAGTTAGACAGAACCCTGAAGGCAACGGGAGCACAATCAAGCGAGTCTTATGCCAAGGAAGCGAAACGTCTCTATGAGCTTCGTATGGAATTAAATGACGTGGTATCTGCGTTGCATGCCAAGACACCGGTGGGTGCTTCTGTTTATGAATTAATCGGTAAATATGAAATCAATAAAGAATATGACGGTAAAATATCCATTTTATCTACGGATGCCGAGAGTTTTACGGCAGAGTCATATATTGATGTTGTGGATACAATCAAAAAGTTACAGGCGGTAGCGGAAGAATGCGGTGCCATAGCAGAGCATCCCATGCGGTTTTTCCGAACCGGAAACTATTCCATGCAGATGCGCATGGAATGGGAGAATACCCTTTCTTCATACAAGGAAGCGGTGAAGAAAACGGAAATGCCCATGCAGAAGATTTTGACGCAGCTGCATTATGAAGGAAAAGTCAGCGCAGAAGACATTATGTTCTTAGAGCAGGTATGCGGACATCTTATCTCCATGGAGCAGATTTCGGATGAGCTTCTTTACAATGAGAATGCATTGGCGAGAGAATCCTATGTCAAAGAACGTCTGGAATGTCAGCGTGCATATCAGGCAATGAAGGCAGAGCTTCTGACACATTATAAGCCGGGGGTTCTTGATTATGATGTGGAAAGTGCCAAGGCCAGACTGGTGGCGGCACAGGGCAAGTTTATTCTTGCCAAAAAGATGGAAATGAATTCCCTCATGAAAGAACTGCGCTTTCTTGCACTTCAGCCGGGTATGGTACAGGAAGATAAGTTAGAGCAGTTGTATGAACGTATCTCCATGTATCACGCCGCAAAACAGAATGCCGGAGTGGACAGCTTCTTTGAAACTGCTTTTGCAGGTGTTTATAAGAAAGAAGAAACAGACTGGGCAGCATTATCGAAGATGTACGAACAGCACCTTTTACTATGCAGGATTGTTCAGCAGAGCAAGGCTTCTTCGGATTTGAAAGCAGCAATTACGACAGTATTTAATGAGCGCAGGACGGCCGGATTTTTAACTACAAACAAAGATGTTTTGTGCGAATTTACGGAAGCAAGAAAAGCTTGCATGATAATTGAAAACCAATTGATTTCGGGATATGGACTTTCCTGGGAATCCTTCTATGAAGAAGAGGCGTTTATTCCGGGCATTCTTAAGTGGATTGATACCTGGCTTGCGAATTCCGAGCGTCTGCGCGAATATACCGCATTCTGTGAATTAGAAAAGATATTGGTTGAGAAACATTTAAATGAACTGACAGAAGGATACAGAAGTGGTGCAATGAAAGCCGGAGAAATTCTTCCGGTCTTTGAGTGCAATTTCGCCAAGGCAATTGTAATGTCTTATATTGCAAAGACCCCTGTTCTCGCAGGCTTTAACGGTGCAGGCTTCAGTGCAACCATTAAGCAGTTTATTGAAGTGTCAGACCGTTTCGAACAATTGACCAGACAGGAAGTGGTGGCGAAACTTTCCGCTAGAATTCCCAAGGCAGGAGAAGGAATTGCACAGTCTTCGGAACTTGGCATTTTGCAAAAGGCGATTAAGAGTCAGCGCAGGGCGATGCCTATCCGTAAGCTCTTTAACCAGATTCCCACACTTCTCGGAAGAATGTGTCCCTGTATGCTTATGAGCCCTATTTCCGTGGCGCAGTACATTGACCCTTCCTTCCCTAAATTTGATCTGGTTATTTTTGACGAGGCTTCCCAGCTGCCTACCGGTGAATCCGTAGGGGCTCTGGCAAGAGGTGAGAATGTAATTGTAGTAGGGGATCCGAAGCAGTTGCCTCCTACCAGTTTCTTTATGACCAACCAGCAGAATGAAGAGGAACTGGATGTAGAAGATATGGAGAGTCTGTTGGATGACTGTCTTGCTCTTTCCATGCCTCAGAAGCATCTTTTATGGCATTATCGCTCCCGTCATGAGAGTTTGATTGCATACAGCAATATGATGTATTATGACAATCTTTTATATACGTTCCCTTCCCCCAATGACCTGGTATCTGAGGTAAAATGGGTACATGTAGAGGGTGTATATGACCGTGGTAAAACGAAGCAGAACCGCAGTGAAGCGGAGGCCGTGGTGGCAGAGATTATCAGACGTCTCTCGGATGAGGAGCTGCGACAGAGCAGTATCGGTGTCGTAACCTTCAGTGCGGTGCAGCAGGAATTGATTGATGATTTATTGCAGGAGGCATTGCATAAGAATCCGGAACTGGAACAGTATGCTTATGGTGTTGAGGAACCGGTATTTATTAAGAACCTTGAAAATGTTCAGGGTGATGAGCGTGATGTCATTCTTTTCTCCATCGGATACGGTCCCGATAAGGACGGTAAGGTGGGACTTAATTTCGGTCCTTTGAACCAGGATGGCGGTTGGAGACGTTTAAATGTAGCAATTTCACGTTCCAGAAAGAGCATGATGATTTTCTCTACCCTTCGTCCGGAACAGCTTGATTTGTCCAAAACCACATCAGAAGGATTGATTGGTTTGAAAGGATTCCTGGAATTTGCTGCAAGAGGAAAGAATGCATTGTATGTTCGTAACGATGTAAAAAAGACCCGTAACAGCGATGTTGCCAGGTCTATTGCGGAACGCTTAAGAAAAGAAGGCTTTGAAACAAATCTTGACATTGGTACGTCCGAATACAAGATAGATATCGGTGTGATTGATCCGGAGAATCCGGAGCGTTACTGTTTGGGAATTCTCTGTGATGGTGAGAATTACATGGCAGCAGGAACCGCAAGAGACAGAAATCTTTTGCAACCCAGTGTTTTAGAGGGCTTAGGATGGAAGTTATATCGTGTATGGACCTTAGACTGGATGGATACGCCTGATTTGGAAGTAGAAAAGATGAAGGCGGCTATTCAGGCTGCGCTGGCAAAAGATACTGATGTTGAAACAGAAGCAGATGCAACGGAAGAGTCTGTGACAGAAGCAGTTGCTGCGGAAGAGTCTGTGGCAGAGGCAACGGCATCGGAAGAAACCGTTGCGGAAGATAGTATTGCGGAAGCGGATGATGATTCTGAATTGGCAGGTGCGGTTATGACAGCAGAGGATGCGTCCGCAGTCAATGCGAATAAGTATATCCGCAAAGAGTACCCGGTTGTCAGCTATGACAGGGTAGGCGATTCTGAGGATTTTGTACAGGAGAAGACCAAGCTGCAGATTGCCAGAGTGATTGAACGTGTTCTTACCAATGAGGCACCGGTTTCACTGGCCCTTTTGACAAGAAGAGTGTGTGAGTGCTGGGGTCTTACCAGAGAAACACCTAAGGTAACAGCCAGAGTGGAAGAGGTTCTCAGAGAGTATCCGATTAAACAGACCACTACAGCCGGAAATACATTCCTGTGGTTAGAACACATGGATCCCGTGGCATACGAGATTTACCGGGTGCCTGTGGAGGGAGAAGAGAAGCGTTCCATGGATCAGATTCCGGCGGAAGAGATTATTAATGCAGTGAAAGAGATTCTTGAAAAGAACGTGGCACTTTCCATGGATGATTTAACCAAAGAGACAGTTAAGGTGTTTGGTTATTCCAGAGTGAACGCCATCGCATCGCAGATGGTTCATGTGGCGATTTCTTACGCAGAACAGCGCGGCATTGCAGTCATCAGTGATGACGGAACCAGAGTTTCGCAGAAATAAAAAGAGAATAGAAACAAAGAAAAAGCACTTTTATCGCCGGTAAAAGTGCTTTTTGAATGCAGGAAAAGGGACTTGAACCCTCATGTTGTTGCCAACACATGGACCTGAACCATGCGCGTCTGCCATTCCGCCATTCCTGCAAATATGTGTTTTTTTAGAAAAGAACCGAAGAAATAATCTCCGGTTCTTATCGTGCGGGAAAAGGGACTTGAACCCTCACGTCGTTGCCAACACTAGATCCTTAGTCTAGCCTGTCTGCCAGTTCCAGCATCCCCGCATATTTGTAATATCGCATTTATCTTTGCGACTTTCCTATCTTAACAAAGGTTTGAAAAAAAGTCAATGATATTTTTAAAAAAAATTAAAAAAATAAAAAGGAGTATGGGAAACTGCGCAGAATATTACTTTTAGAGGGCAAAATGCGAGTCATTACGACTGTTTGTTGAGAAATGAAATGGAGATGTATATGACGATACGTGAAAAATTGGAGCAGTATGAGAAAGAATACCTTTCTCCTTACGCGACCCTTAGTATGAATTCCATGGGACGTCTGAGAGAAGAGGAGCAGTGCGACATCAGACCTGTTTTTCAAAGGGACAGAGATCGCATTATTCACAGCAAGGCTTTCAGAAGACTGAAAGATAAGACGCAGGTTTTTCTGACACCGGAAGGAGATCATTACAGAACGAGACTTACACATACGCTGGAAGTTTCCCAGAATGCGCGAACCATTGCCAAAGCGTTACGTCTGAATGAAGAACTGGCGGAAGCGATTGCTTTGGGACATGATTTGGGACATACCCCTTTCGGACATTCCGGAGAGCGGGCATTGGACATGGTCTGCCCTTACGGATTTAAACATAATGAACAGAGTGTACGATGTGTTGATTTGTTTGAGCGTGACGGCGTAGGGCTTAACCTTACACTGGAGGTGCGGGACGGTATTCTGAATCATCAGACGGAATCCATGCCTTCTACGCTGGAAGGTAAGATTGTAAGACTTTCCGACAAGATAGCATATTTTCATCATGATATGGATGATGCCATTCGTGGCGGAATCCTGACAGAAGCTGATATCCCCAAGGAGATTGGAGAAGTGCTGGGATATACTACCGGAGAACGGCTGGACCGTTTCATCCATGATATTGTAACAAACAGTGCCGGAAAGGATGATATTCTCATGTCACCGGAGGTGGCGGAAGGAATGAAAGCACTCCGGAAGTTTATGTTTGACCGTGTATATCAGAACAAGGAGGCCAAAAGTGAGGAAGGGAAGGCGGAAGCATTGATTATCACGCTGTATGATTACTACCTTGCCCATTTGGAGAAGCTTCCCAAGGATTTATTGGCCCTTCATGAGAACGGAGAAACGAAAGAGCGGGTTGTTTGTGACTTTATCGCAGCAATGACAGATCGTTTCGCCATTGCCCAGTATGATGAGATTTTTATTCCTCAGACATGGCATGGTTGACATAAAAGAAAATAGTTTACATAAAATTAGTCAAAAGGGGGATGCACGGAATGTATTTTTCTGAGGAAATCATTGCGGAAGTACAGCAGCGGAATGATATCGTAGACGTTATTTCGCAATATGTGCATCTGCAAAAAAAGGGCAGCAATTATATGGCATGCTGTCCGTTCCACAATGAGAAAACGCCATCCTTTTCCGTGAATCAGGCCCGCCAGATGTATAAGTGTTTTGGCTGTGGCGAGGGCGGCGGTGTTATCACTTTCATTCAGAAATACGAAAACTACACCTTCCCGGAAGCGGTTAAACTGCTGGCAGAGAGAGCCGGCGTGGAGCTGCCGAAAGAGGAAGAGAATGAATATACCAGACAGAGGGAGAACCGGAGAGGACGTCTTCTTGAGGTAAATAAGATTGCAGCCGGATATTACTATTACCTTCTCCGGGATGCAAGAGGAAGGGTCGGAAAGGATTATCTGACCGGGCGTGGCCTTTCGGAAGAAACCCTGCACAAATTCGGTTTGGGTTATGCCAGTATACAGGGCAATGACATCATTGCGTATCTGCGGCAGAAAGGGTTTCGGGATGAGGAAATAAGAGATGCGGGACTGGCAGGATTTTCGGAGCAGAAAGGTCTTAACTCCAAGTTCTGGAACCGGGTTATGTTTCCAATTCAGGACAGTAATCATCGTGTAATCGGATTTGGCGGCCGTGTCATGGGTGAGGGCGAACCGAAGTACCTGAATTCTCCCGAAACGGATATCTTCGACAAAAGCAGAAATCTTTATGGTTTAAACTTTGCCAGAACTGCAAGAAAGCCCAACATGATTCTCTGTGAGGGATATATGGATGTGATTTCCCTGCATCAGGCAGGGTTTACACAGGCGGTTGCCTCTCTGGGCACTGCGTTTACTGCGGGACAGGCTAATCTGTTGAAACGCTATACCAAGGATGTGCTGTTGGCATACGACAGCGATGGTGCAGGGACGAAGGCAGCCCTGCGAGCCATCGGAATACTGCGTGAGAACGGGCTGACCGGCAAGATTATTAATATGCAGCCTTACAAAGATCCCGATGAGTTCATTAAGAATTTAGGGCCTGAGGCCTTTCAGGAGCGGATTGATTCTGCAGAGAACAGTTTCCTCTTCCGGGTGCGGATTTTGGAGCGGGATTATGATTTATCGGATCCGGAATCCAAGACCAGATTTTTTAAGGAAACGGCCCGGCTGCTATGCGAGTTTGAGGACGAGCTGGAGCGGGATAGTTATATTACGGCGGTGGCCAATCAGTATCATGTCACAATAAGCTCCGTGAAAGAACTGGTGGTGAAACAGGCACTAAGCGGTACGGCGAAACCGATAGAGCGGCCGCAGCAGGCTACGGTCAAAAAGAATCAGAAGGATCATGTGAAACATTCCCAGCAACTGCTTTTAACGTATTTCGCGGATTATCCGGAATTGTATCCAAAGGTTCAGAAGTATATATCAGCCGATGATTTTACGGATGAAATCTATAATGTGGTTGCGAAACGCTTTTTTGAAGATTTGCAAAAGGGTTGCGTTAATCCGGCGATGCTGATTAATATGTTCGAGGATGCGGACGAACAAAGCAGGGTCAGTGCATTGTTCACAACCTATCTTTCTGATTTGGGAGATGATAAAGAAGCAAGAAACAAGGCTTTTAAAGATGTTCTGATTGCCGTGAAAACCAACAGCTTTGCGTATTATTCTGCGCGGATGGGAACGGATATTGAAGCGTTAAACAAGGTAATCGAAGCCAAGAAAACCTTAGAAGAATTGGCCAAAGCGCATATTTTTATTGATTAGGTTTACACTATGAATAATTTATGCGGGTAAATCGGAAGTTTGTTACGTAAATTTTTGGCAACTGCAGAGCAGACGCGGTTGTTTGGAATCAATAAAAGAATGGAGAATAAAGATGGACGAAAGTACACAGGTGAAATTTGACGAGCGGTTGAAATCACTGCTCGTAATAGCCAAGAAGAAAAAGAACATGCTGGATTATCAGGAAGTGAGTGCACACTTTGCTGACCTGAATCTGGAAGAGGAACAGTTCGATAAGATTATCGAAACATTGGAACAGAACAACGTAGATATTCTCAGAATGTCAGAAGATGATGATGACATTGTGGATGAAGAGCTTATGCTGGATGGCGAGGAAGAGCCTGATGTGGAGAACATTGATTTATCCGTGCCGGAAGGAATCAGCATTGAAGATCCCGTGCGTATGTACTTAAAAGAAATCGGTAAGGTTCCCCTTTTGAGTGCGGAGGAAGAGATAGAACTGGCAAAGCGTATGGAGATGGGCGATGAGGAGGCTAAGAAGCGTCTTGCAGAAGCAAACCTTCGTCTTGTTGTCAGCATTGCGAAGCGCTATGTGGGTCGCGGCCTTTTGTTCCTGGACTTAATTCAGGAAGGTAATCTTGGCTTGATTAAGGCTGTAGAGAAGTTTGATTACCGTAAAGGTTACAAATTCTCTACTTATGCTACATGGTGGATTCGTCAGGCCATTACAAGAGCGATTGCAGATCAGGCAAGAACCATCCGTATTCCTGTGCATATGGTTGAAACCATTAACAAACTGATTCGTGTCAGCAGACAGCTTTTGCAGGAATTAGGACGTGAACCGACCCCGGAAGAGATTGCAGCCGAATTAAAGATGCCGGAAGAGCGTGTGCGTGAGATTCTTAAGATTTCCCAGGAACCCGTTTCTTTGGAAACTCCTATCGGTGAAGAGGAAGACAGTCATCTCGGTGATTTTATCCAGGATGATAATGTTCCCATTCCTGCGGATGCGGCAGCTTTCACCCTGTTAAAAGAAGAGTTAAGCAAGGTGCTCGGCACACTGACAGAACGTGAGCAGCGTGTATTGCGTCTGCGTTTCGGTCTTGATGACGGTAAGGCAAGAACACTGGAAGAGGTTGGTAAGGAATTCCAGGTAACAAGAGAGCGTATTCGGCAGATTGAGGCAAAGGCACTCCGTAAACTGCGTCATCCCAGCAGAAGTCGTAAGTTAAAGGACTTCTTGGATTAATATGGAATTAAGTGATAGACTTTTATCCGTGGCCAAACTGGTTCTTCCGGCCAAAACATTGGCGGATGTGGGTTGCGACCACGGATATTTATCCGTGTATTTGATAAATGAGAAAAAGTGTGAACACGTAATCGCCATGGACGTGCGAAAGGGACCTCTGGCAAGAGCGGAGCAGACGATTCGTACTTACGGAATGGAGCCCTACATAGAACTTCGCCTGTCGGACGGCCTTAATAAACTTGGTTTCGGTGAAGCAGATGGGTATGTCTGTGCCGGGATGGGCGGACGGCTGGCATTGCAGATTATGTGGCAGGACCGTTTCAAGGTTGCCGCTATGAAACAGGTGATTTTACAACCTCAGTCGGAGCTTTGGCTGGTGCGGCGCATGTTAAAAAAGTGGGGCTGCGTCATTGACGAAGAGCGTATGGTATGCGATGAAGGTAAATTCTATCCCATGATGCGAATGATACCGGGAGAAGGATTTGCGGAAGCAAAAGAGGTGGAGGAAGGTTCCTTTTTGGATTGTTTTACGGAAGATAATTGGGAAGAATATGCAAAAGAACTCTACGGAGAACTTTTGCTTGCGCAGAATAATCCGGTTTTAGAGGAATTTCTCATCAAAGAAGCCACAAGGCTTTCACAGATTGGAAATACTCTTTCAGACCTTGACGAGAGCGTAAAATTAAGCAATAGAAAAAAAGAACTTAAGACAGAGCAAATGATTGCCGTCAAAACGTTGGAAACGTTTTATGGGAAACGTTTTGTATTGGGATAAAAGGGGCAAAATGTATGAAATGTTTGGAACTGATTCGTAAACTGGAAGAACTTTCTCCACCCATGTATGCCATGGAATGGGATAATTCCGGACTTTTGGTAGGGGGAATGGAGCAGGAGATTCACAAAGTACTTTTATCCGTGGATGTAACGGATGAAGTAATTGATGAGGCAATTGCGCACGGGGTGGACATGATTATAGCACACCATCCGCTGATTTTTCGTAAGATAAAAAGAGTGGTTGCCGAGGATTTGACAGGAAGGCGGATTCTTCGAATGGTACAGCATTCCATCGCCTGCTATTGTATGCATACCAATTTCGATATTATGGGAATGGCAGACGAAGCAGCAGATATGCTTGGACTGAATGGAGCGGAAGTATTGGATGTGACCTATGAGGATGATCTTTCCAAAGAAGGAATCGGGAGATACGGTTATTTGAAAAATAACAGTACATTGCTCGAACTCGGCGAGCATGTGAAACGTGTTTTCAAGCCGGAACATGTGACTTTGTACGGAGATTTGGATGCACCGATGGTTAAGGTGGCAATCTCTACAGGCTCCGGTTCTGATATGGTGCCGCTGGCAATTGCTGCAGGGTGCGATGCAATCATTACCGGTGATATTGGCTATCATTGTGCGTTGGATGCCATTGCAGAAGGCCTCTGTATTATTGACGCCGGTCATTTCGGATTGGAAAAAATATTTATCCCGTATATGAAAACTTATTTAGAGCGTGAAGCGGAAGGGATTGTGGCAATTCCTTCTACACAGAAAGAGATAGGGTATCATTTATAGGAGTGCGGGTGTGAGAATACTTTGCGGAGCGCGTGTGGTAAACTTTGTAATATTGCCGAAATGGATGAAGTGGATGTTTTAGAATGGTACCTGTCAGAGAATGTTTCTTGCAGAAACATTCTCTGGGATAAGGTTTTTGCGGAAATGTAACTGTGGTTTGTAACAGGCGAAAAGAAATATATGAAAAAGAAAATAATAATAGTTGGATGTATCATATTAGCATTGTTGTGTGGATTGATATTTTACAGCTGTGCTACGAGTGAATATCGAGGAGATTATTACTCTGAATACCCTGAAATGGTGGGGGAATATTTGGATAATAATCCACAGGATGATACATATAGAGATTTTTACGGAACTTTTCTGTTTGATTATGATGGATATGTAGCATATTGTGAGAAATATGATTTGGTGCCACGGTACAGTAGTGAGGAAAGTAAGTATATTGTACATGCGATGGGTACGTGTG
>JAZOAG010000066.1:0-54643 GCA_045595325.1 Lachnospiraceae bacterium | reverse complement strand
CCTTATTCCCCGAAATAAGCGAATTGAGAAATACAAAAAGAAATGGTGTGCATAGAAAAACGACCGCACATTTCGTACGGTCGTTCATTAGTACTTTGCTTTAGATATTTGACCTGTCTACTTGACAGGGGGCATATCATTACCAAATGGTGTCATTATGGCTGTTCTCCTGTTATCATATCATATTCTTATTTTTACATGCCGTAATCCTTAAGAATTCTGTCTGCAAGGGCTTCATGGCTTAACTTTTCTTTCGCGCAAAGAACTTCTCCGTGGTAAATCACATACTCAGCGGGAAGAGGACGCAAATTGTACTCAGACGCCATGGAACGGCAATATGCACCGGCATTCATGATTGCCAGGTAATCGCCGGGACGAATCTCGGGAAGTTCTCTCTGCATCGCGAAGCAGTCACCGGACTCGCAGGTATTTCCGTATACATCATAAACATGAACTTCTCCGTCCGGGTTGCTTAAATTCACCACGTGATGATATGCGCCGTAGAAAACAGGACGGATCAAGTGCGGAAATCCGGAATTGGTTCCGACAATCAGACGGCCCTCATTATTCTTAACCGTATTGGCCTGGATAATGAAACATGCGCAGTCTGCCACCGTGAATTTACCGGGCTCAAAATATAACTTCAATTCGCGGCCGTACTTTGCACAATTCTCTTTGAAAAATGCTACAACCTTCTCACCGAAAGCCTCGTAATCATTCTCTTTCTCATCCGGTTCATAAGGCACCTTGAACCCGCCGCCGAAATCAACAAATTCCAAATCCGGGAAATCCACCGGATTCACCAGCGCCAGCAGATTCTTCATACTCTCAAATACCTTGCCGGTATCCGCAATTCCGCTTCCGGTATGCTCATGGAGTCCTACCACCTTCAGGTTATATTTTTTTGCAATCTCCACCACTTTGGATACGTCTTTTAAAAGGATACCGAACTTGCTTAAATTTCCAGCGGTGGCAACCTTGTCATTCTCTCCCGCAACCACATCAGGATTGAAGCGTACACACACTTTGGAACCGGGATAAGCCTCTCCAAAACACTCCAGACGATACAGGGAATCGATGTTAAACAACACGCCCTGCTCCTTTACCACCTGCATCTCCGCATCTGTCATATTATTCGCGGTAAAAAGAATGTTCTTCGCATCAAATCCAATCTTACGCGCCATAATCACTTCTGCAGGACTTACGGTATCCAGGCAAAAATGATTCTCCTTCATAATCTTTAACATAAGGGGATTATAATTTGCCTTCATGGCATAAAAAATCTGAACCTTGTCATAGGCGAAGCATTTCTTCAATCTTTCATACTTTGCCACCACATAGTCCATATCATATACGTAACAGGGAGTCTCCACGGTTCCCGCAAATTCATTCAGGTTCAGAGACTGCATGTAATAATTTTCTCCATTCCGATACAGGGAGTTGCTAAATTCTTTCATTCTTTCATTCCTTTACTTTCTGCCTTTTTCGGCACATTACTTTCCTATTTTCTACTTTTCACGATAAAAAGTCAACTATTTTTCCATATACAGATAGTGCTTTATGCAATTCATACACGTACTCTCTACATGTATCTCATGCATATTCCCTGCAAAAAGCTCCTACACGTAACGCCTATAATGAATCATCAGATTTCCCTTCTTCGTGGTCTTGCTGATTCCGTCGTAGACAAACTTACCGAATCCCCGCACCGAAACCACATCTCCCTCTCTTAACTTATAGCTGTGATTTTCCATACAGCGTCCGTTTAGAAAGACTTTTTTCTCCAAGAAAAAAGAACTGCATTCATTGCGACTTAATTTACATATTTTACTAATCACCAGATCCAGACGTTCGGAAGCTGCCAAAACACTCTCCTCCCGCAGAACCGGTTCCAGCCCTTCCGGCACGCCGGACTCCCGCCCGGTCTTTACCGCAGTATGCTTAATCCTGCTTAAATTCTCTGCCACATAATCCGCCATCTTCTCCGTGCAGACAATGTAAGCTTCCTTATCCCCCACAACAATATCCCCAATCTCGCTTCTCTCAATCCCGAGATTCAGAATCGCCCCTAGGAAATCCCTGTGAGAAAGCTCCTCTGCAAACTTCTTCTGTGCAGGGGAAACCTTGAGAATCGCCAGAGGGAAGTCTTCGACCCCTTCGTCTTCTCCATGAAAACGCACCATCACCCTGGTGGCACCCTCATAGCCGCCGAAGGCAGTATAAAAATCCGGCGGAATCTCGGTTTTCATCGACAACAAATCCGAAAATTCCGCCTCATTTAAGAACCCTGTAAAAGTATCGTTTCGTCTGCGCTTTGCCAGCGCAGACAAATCCATAAAACGTTTTTTTATCGTAACACTGTCATTATTCATTTCTAATTCCGTTCTCTGATATATTTAACAAAGCCTTTCCCCAAGGCAAGGCTTTGCGTAGATTGCTATATCCTATCCTTACATTGCCATAAATGCGTACCGCAAAATGAACACAATGGCCACAATCAGGGTCAGGGGCTTAATCTCCTTAAACTTGCCCAGAATCACCTTAATCAGACAGAAGGTAATAAGACCCATGGCGATACCGTTAGCGATAGAGTAGGTAAACGGCATAAAGATTACGGTGCAAAAAGAAGGAAGCGCGTTGCTCATATCCGTAAAGTCCACATCTTTTAAACTGGAAAGCATTCCGATTCCTACAAAAATCAATGCGGGAGCCGTAGCTGCAGCCGGAACAATTCCCACAAAAGGTGCCAGAAGAATTGCTGCCAGGAATAAAAGGGAGGTTGTCAGACTGGTTAAGCCTGTCCTTCCGCCGGCCCCGACACCTGCGCTGGATTCCACCATGGTGGTTACCGTGGAAGTTCCCACCAGGGCTCCTGCCGCTGTGGAAACAGCATCACAAAGCAGTGCTTCTTTCATGCGTACCACTTCACCATTTTTATCCACAAGACCGGCCTGTTTCGCGGCACCGAATAAAGTTCCGATAGAATCAAACATATTAACCAGCGAAAAACTGATTACCAGCATTATTACCGTAAAAATGGTTTCTACCAAATTCTCTCCCCCAAATAATCCCGGGAAATCCAGTTTGAAGAAAGAAACCTCAAAGAAATCCTTTACCTGTCCGCCGATATCAAAACTGAAATTGGAAAGCTTGGTGACGCCCAGAGGAATTCCCACAACAGTCGCCGTAATAATACCAATCAGGATGGAAGCGGTCACTTTTTTATATGCCAGAACACCGATTACCACCAGACCGATTAACGCTACCACACCGCCGCAGATTAAGTTAATCTGTTCCGATGTAACACCTTCTTCTCTCCATGCCGCAAAGTTAAGCATGGCAACCAGAGTGGAATCATTTCCCACCACAAGACCGGCATTCTTAAGACCAATCAAAGTAATGAAAAGACCAATTCCTGCCGTAATCGCTCCTTTGACACATTGGGGAATTGCCCGAATGATTGCTTCTCGCAATCCCACCGCCGTAATAAAGATAAAAAGAAGACCGGAAATGAATACTATTACAAGACCTTCCTGATAAGAGTATCCCATTCCCAATACTACCGTGTATGCAAAAAAGGCGTTCAATCCCATCCCCGGCGCCTGTGCAAAAGGCACCTTGGCATATACCGCACATAGAAAAGTCCCGATGAAAGCACCGATGCAGGTAGCAATAAATACACCATTGTAAATCTTTGAAGCCATATCCCCGTCTCCCAGGATTGCATACGGGTCTGACAAAATCTGCGGATTCAGAATCAGAATATAGGCTAACGTAATGAATGTCGTAATTCCTGCCAGCACTTCTGTTTTAACCGTTGTTTGATACTCGTCCAGTTTAAAAAAACGCTTCATGCAATACCACCTCTGCTTTCTTTCTGCCTTTACATTCTCGTATAATTATTGTATCATACAGATGTTTTTCTTGTAAATGTTTCCAAATTTTTTAAGGAGGTTTTTATGAAAAACCTGTCTGAGAAGGCTTATACCTCCAAAGACAGGTTTTATTTTTTCTTTTTAATAGTTCTCTTCATGAACCTCGAAATAACTCTGAGGATGCGCACAGGTAGGACATACTTCCGGTGCCTTGGTTCCTACTACGATATGACCGCAGTTACGGCACTCCCAGACCTTTACTTCGCTCTTTTCAAAAACAGCAGCGGTTTCAATATTCTGCAATAACCTGCGATAACGCTCCTCATGATGCTTCTCAATGGCAGCCACCATGCGGAATTTGGCAGCAAGGGCAGTGAAACCTTCTTCCTCCGCAGTTTTGGCAAATTCTTCATACATATCGGTCCACTCGTAATTCTCGCCTTCTGCCGCATGGAGAAGATTTTCTGCGGTATTGCCGATTCCCTTTAATTCTTTGAGCCACAGTTTTGCATGTTCCTTCTCATTTTCAGCCGTTTTCAAAAATAACGCAGCTATCTGCTCATATCCTTCTTTCTTGGCAACGGAAGCAAAATAAGTATATTTGTTTCTTGCCTGCGATTCACCTGCAAAAGCAGCCTCCAGATTTTTCTCAGTCTGTGTTCCCGCATAGGGATTCTTTTTGATTTCTTCGCTCATGTTTTATCTCCTTTCAACATTATTGCTTTTTGCTTATTCTCTTATACACCCTGTCACTGAAATCAGTTGCCGTTAATCAGGGCCTCCACGCGCGAAATATCTTCGGAAGTATCCATTCCCAAATCCCGCGCCATCTTATACCAGTCAAGAGCGCTTTCGTAATCCGCTTCCCCTTCACCAAATCCATTCTCATCCATTACACCGCAAGAATATGCACCTTGAGATGAGCCGGAATAAGCGGCCAGTGAATACCAGTACCGCGCCTCTTCCATATCCCGGTCCACATACTTGCCGTAATAGTAATAATCGCCCAAATAAACCATGGCCATGGGATCATTTCCTTCATCCACTGCCTGTATGAATAAGTCAAAGCCTTTCGCCAAATCCTCGGAAACTCCATATCCGAATGCATACAATGTACCCAATCCGGTTATGGAAGAACAATCTCCTAACTCAATGCCTTTCTCATAGAGTTCCATCGCCTTCTGATAATCCTGTGTAACGCCAATCCCATCTCTGTAACAATTGCCGTAGCTGCCATATGCCTCCACGGAGCCTGCTGCAATGGCTGCTTCGAACAGTTCTACCGCCTTGGCATAATCCCGTGCCACGTGAATACCGTCCTTATAGAAACGTCCCAGCATATATGTACAGTTTGGCTCGTTATACTCGGTTCCCAGCTGATAATAATAGAGTGCGGCATCATAATCCAATTCCGCACCAATCCCCGTCTCATGCATTCTTCCTACAAAAAACATGGAAGTGGGATCTCCATATTCAACGGCTTTACAGAACTGTTCAAACGCCTTTTTCTCATCTGCTTCTACGCCGTTTCCGTACAAATAATTATATCCTGCTTCATAATATTCTTTCGCCTTCTCAGCCTGTTCCTTACTCTGTGTGGATACCGTTCCGGAAGAATTTCCGGTCTGGGAGTTATCCGCAAGAGTTCCGCTGCCGTCCTGATCCCCACTGCTTCCAAGGGATGCCAGCAAAATCACACCGCCGACTAACACTACCACAAGAACAACTGCTGCACCTGCCACTCCGATACCAACCCAAGCTGCTTTTTTTCCTTTTTTCTTAGGAGGTGTTGCCGGCTGTTCCGGCTTACTCTTAACAGGCGCCTGAGGGGGCTGCACATTCCGGTTCATTCCCGGAGCCTGAGTCGGTTTCACAGGCTGTGCTCCCTGATTCATTCCCGGAGCCTGAGCCGGTTTCACAGGCTGTGCTCCCTGATTCATTCCCGGAATCTGAGCCGGTTTCGCAGACTGTACTCCCTGGTTCACTTCCGGAGCCTGGACCGGTTTCGTCGCTGCCAGTTTTACCACAGCCTCCGGCATCGGTGTCGCTGCCACAGGGTTTACCATCGGTGCAGATGACGATTGCATGGGTGCCGATGTTACAGGCATCTGCTGCATGGGCGCACGTTGCATGGGTGTCTGCTGCATGGGTGTCTGCTGCACGGGTGTCTGCTGCATGGGTGTCTGCTGCATGGGTACACCTGCACGATTCATCTGAGGAATGTTGTTCGCCATGGGAATCAGATTCTCTGCCGGTTCCATAATCCTGGTCTTCGCAATACCGGGTGCGGAAAACAGTTTGCTGAAAGCATCATCTTCCACATTATACTGATACCACATCACTGCCTGCAATCTGTTCATTCGCATGGCAAGACCGCCGGGCAGACTTACATCCTCAAGATAAACCATAAGCTGTTCCTTGTTTAAATCTCTGGAGTACTTTAATTCATCCTTACAATTATTTGAGGCAATATAATTCTCACTTATAAACGCTATGAAATAAGAACAATTTTCCACATGGTTGGCAATGTTCTCATCCCACTCTGCACCGGGAACAATTCCGTCATCATACCACAAGTTATACCCGGCGCGGTCTAACCCGTCCATGATTCTTAAAACACGTTCGGAATCCTTATGGGCATAACTGATAAAAATAAACGGTTTCTTCTCATCGCACCTTCTCATCGTTTCTTCCCCTTCTCCTTTTTATTTATGATTTCTAAAAGTGTCAACGCCGCAAACAAAGTAACGGGAAAAATAACAGCCGCCAGCAAACCGGCTTTCAGCCCGTATGCCGGAAAAAAACGTGACACAATCGTCACCAGCTGCGGTCCTGCCGCACATCCCACGTCTCCTGCAAGCGCCAAAATTGCAAACATGGCAGTTCCGCCTGCCTTACAGGTCTTTGCCGCAATACTAAAGGTTCCCGGCCAGAAAATGGCAATGGAAAGCCCACAAAGTCCGCAACCCATTAACCCAAGCAACGGGTGGGGTGCAAACACCGCCAGCAAATAACTGATTACACACAAAGCGCAACTGAATTTAATCAACGCATGAAGCTTGATTTTGCCTTCACTCCGTCCGAAAAAGGTTCGCATCAGTCCCATCAGAATACAGAAGAAACAAGGTCCTAACAAATCTCCCATGGCCTTGTCCACCTTCAGACCGATTTCCGCAAAATAGGATGCCCACTGGGACATTCCCATCTCAGACGCACCGGCGCAAAGCATCAATGCCAGTAACAGCCAGAATACTTTCAGGGAAAAAAGCTTCCGCACCGGCATCTCCTGCCCCTCTTCTACCAGACGTAAAATGGGCACCTTCATAAAAACAAACACATTAATTAAGGGTAATACCGTCCAAATAAGAGGAAGCAAAAACCATTTCTCCGCTCCCAGTATTTTGAGCAAAAGGGTGGATACCGCAATAAATCCCACGCATCCCCAACAATAGAAGGAATGCAAAAGGCTCATGGCCTTCTCTTTCTCCTTACCGGGAACTGCTTCCACAATGGGGCTTACCAAAACTTCCAAAAGACCGCCGCCGATTCCGTTTAGTACCGTGGCAATGGCAAGGCCAACCACCGGAACGGGCAGTATAAAAGGAAGTACGCTGATAGATACCAGGCCAAGCACCGTAAAAACATGAGCCAGCACCATACAAAGACGATGACTTACCTTATCCACCACCTTTATGGCCACCGTATCTACCACCATCTGCAACCCGAAATTCAATATAATAAGAACCGATATGGCTTCTACGGAAACATGAAGCCGGTTCTGGTATGTAACAAACAAAAGCGGGTTGATATTGTTAATCATTCCCTGTACTACATACCCTAAATAGCAGCCATAAATCGTAGCCTTATTGGTACTGAGAAATCCTTTTTTCTTCGTCATCACAAGTATCTTACATCCTCATCTTTTACCCGAATCTAGTATCCGATTTCTTTTAGCACTGCATCAATAAGTTTTGCATTCCGGACAGAAAATTCAGCCGAAACATGAGGTTTCTCAAGTCCCCGGATCGCACGGTTCATCTGCTCGATTTCCAAACTGTAATTCTGTCTTGCATTCACGTGACGAACCAGTTCTCTTCCGTCTACGTAAATACTGTAGGAGAGTTCCCCCTCCTGGTTATATTCCACATCAGATTTAATGCAACCCTTAGAGCCGTGAATATAGAGTCTGTCAAAACGGGCATTGGTGTTCGTTCCCAGCATCATTCCGATGCTGAATGAGCCTCGCACACCATTGTCAAATTTCACATATCCCGAGGTAAACAAGTCAACGCCTTCCTCACTCATTTCCGCCAAAGCCTGAACGCTTACCGGCTCAGCGTCCACCAACGTAAGCATCATTGTAGTGCAATAACACCCCAAATCATACATTGCGCCGCCGCCGAATTCCTTATGAAGGCGGAAATCTTCCTTATATCCCTGTGTGATAAAAGCGCTTTCAATGTAATCTATCTGACCGATTACACCGCTTTCCACGTCTTCTTTTAACTGCTTCACATAAGGGCTGTGAAGATAAGCATACGCTTCCGCCAAAATCACACCCTTGGCCTCTGCCGCCGCATACATCTCCTCCGCTTCCGCTGCATTTAACGCTAAGGGCTTCTCGCAAAGTACATGCTTACCGGCGTCAATGGCCTTCATTACCCACTCGTAATGAATGTCGTTAGGCAGCGGAATGTACACTGCATCCACCGCTTCGTCCGCAAGCAATTTGTCATATCCCACATAAGCCTTTTCAAAGCCAAACTGTTCCTTGAAAAACTGTGTTTTCTTCTCATCACGTCCTGCAATGGCATACACTTTACAGTCTTCTGCCTTCAGCATGCCGGGAATGGTGCAACCCCTTGCAATCCCCGCAGTTCCCAATACGCCCCATTTTACGCTCATACCTGCCTTCTCCTTTACATATTTTCAATCTCTGCAAAAAGCTTTGCTTTCAGTTCTAAAATGCTTGCCAGACTATCCTCTCTTTCCACACTCATTTTAACGGATTTATCTCTGGTGGAAATCTCAATCTTGTTCTCTTTCAAATTTCTGGGGCTTACCACCACACGGATAGGTACACCGCAAAGATCGGCATCCGCAAACATCTCACCCGCGCGAATTCCGTCTCTGTCATCATAAATAACATCCACTTTGTTCTTACGCAATTCATCATAAAGGGAATCTGCCACTTTCTTCGTCTCTTCATCATCAGGACGCAAACAGCAGATATGAACTTCCCAGGGCGCAATGCTGATAGGCCAGATGGGACCGTATTCATCATGTTTTGCCTCACAGATGGATGCTGCCATTCTGCCTACACCGATTCCGTAACAGCCCATAATGGGATTATGGAAGGAACCATCCTTATCAACATACTGCATTCCCATGCTCTTAGAATACTTGGTTCCCAGCTGGAAAATATTTCCAACTTCGATTCCTCGCTTGATGGTAATTGCGTTTTTATTACAGCAGGGGCAAATACCCCCTTCTTTGATTTTGGCAACATCTACGTAGGTAACTTCGCCTAAATCTCTCTCTAAGTTAAGTCCGGTATAGTGATATCCTTCTTTATTAGCACCTGCCACCAGATTACCGATTCCCTTCAGGGAACCGTCAATAAAAAAGGTTACCTGTTCGGAAAGACCGTAAGGTCCTATATATCCTGCCACAACGGGAGAATCTGCGGTAATGTCCGCCGGGTGAATTTCTTCTCCCACAAGGTTTCTCAATTTGGTTTCGTTTACCTCATAATCGCCTCTGACAAAAGCAACCACAAACGCATCATCTGCATTCTTCTGGTAAACAACCGCTTTACAGGATGAGAGCACATCTTTCTGCAGGAATGCACACACGTCTTCGATGGTCTTGCAATCCGGTGTTTCAATGCACTCCAATGCTTCTTCTCCTACCGGATTATTTATTACAATATTCTTAGCAGCTTCCATGTTTGCACGGTAATCACACTCTGTACAAAGAACAATGGAATCCTCACCGATCTCATTCAAAAGCATGTATTCATGGGAAAGGCTTCCTCCCATCATACCGGAATCAGATGCCACGGTTACAACCTCAGGAATTCCGCAACGTGCAAAAATCCTGTTGTAGGCATCATAGCACTTGTCATAATATGCTTCCAAATCTTCCTGGGAAGTATGGAAAGAATACGCATCCTTCATGGTAAATTCACGAACACGAATCATACCTGCTCTGGGGCGGGCTTCATCCCTGAATTTGCGCTGAATCTGATAAATCATAAAAGGATACTGCTGATAAGACTGTCCGTATTCACGCACCAGCTGTACCGCTGCCTCTTCATGGGTCATTCCCAGCACCATCTTCGCCTTGTTACGATCCTGAAAACGAACCAGCTCGCTTCCGATACTCTCATAACGGCCTGATTCCTCCCACAGTTCTGCAGGCATTACCACAGGGAACAATACCTCCTGTCCTTCAATGGCATCCATTTCTTCACGAATAATGGTTTCGATTTTGGAGGTTACTCTCCGCAAAATGGGAAATTCGGAATAGATACCGTTACTTACGTATTTCATGTATCCGCCACGCACCATCAGTGCATGACTGTCAATCAGACAATCTGCAGGTCTTTCTTTAAAACGCTGCCCAACAAGATTTTTTAATTTCATAACTTTTACTTCCTCCAAAATAATTACTTTGTCATTCTATCATATTTTATAATATTTGACTACAACCCTATATTTAGTGTGCCTTTTGCGAACTTACCAAGTGTAATGTTTGTGAGTATATGTAAAACGAGTTTCATAGCATAGATTGCTGCATAGAGAAGCATCTCCACCATAAAAGATATGGTAAGAAGAATAACACCTAAGCCATGTCCGCCTAAGATTGCCGACAAAAACAGAATGACGATATCGGCAACTATTATCCCCAGGAATGCCTTGATACAAACAGACCGGATATCCCACACACGGACCAGGGCAGGACTCAGGTTTCTCAGAGAGCTTTCAAAAAATGAATTCTCCACCAGTTCCGCAACCATGTAGATAATTGACCCTGCCAGCGCTAACAGGACAAGGCTTATTCCCACAATATCAAAAAGGGCATCCACTGCAATCAGCGGGAATGTCAGAATTGCGCTAATCAAAAACAAAGCCACATTTACAAACCAAAGGATGCTTACCGCCATTCTCTTCTTTTTTTCAATGCGCACGCATAAAAGAACAATTCCCTTTGCAATGGGAAAGATTGCTGCTATCAGGCCGAAAACCACAGGAATAAGCGTAAGTTCAATCAGTTCAAGAATTCCGGAAGGTGCCGATGCCCATGCGGCGGACATAGCCATCAGAAAAACGATAGCCGGAACACATACTGCCGCCATCGGATAAGTCACATAATTAATTGTATCGATTCCGAAATGAATCCAGAGCGGAACAATGGATTTCTTTGCAATGGCAGTCTTTTTCTTCTTATCTTCAATGAGTTCTTCTCTCTCCTTCGGCATTGCAAAGCGTTCCGTATATTTGTCGCAGAATATTCTTTTATGACAGGACTCACAGGAGTTCACCTGATTCGTCCGCGCACAGGCTGTAATCTTACAGTCACTCCCCCAACCGATACCGTGTGGGTTTACACACCGCACACAGCCATTGGCTTTCCTGTAATCGCATTCCTCACAATTCTTTCCACAAATATTTGTCATTTTTCTTCCTCCCCTAATTTTTCGACAAAATCCTCATAGTACCTTTTATAATAACATTTTTTTATATTTACTTCTACACTTTTTTCTCTTTTTTTCGGCGCATTTCATACCATTTCTCCCCACAAAAATGCCCCGGCAAAACACCTCTTTCGTAATTCTTTCTCCCTTTCCGTTCTTTTGTCTCTTTTTTGCTTCCTTTTTATTTTTTTGCGCGTATTTTTATGCTTTTTTTGTTTGATTTCTGACTATTTCTGTATTATAATCATATTTATAGCATATTCGTCGTTTGTAATCGGAGGGGTTTTTGTGAAAAGGAGAATTGCCGTACTGGGAAATGCGTGGAGCATCGAATATATCAAGATCATTATTTCGGGCATGCGCAAATGTGCTGAAGAAAACAATATCGACTTATTCTTTTTTATGAACTATTCTCTCGGAAGGGAAATCTTTGTCGACAAGGGGGAAGCTAACATTTTCCATATTCTGGATGTAGCAACCTTTGACGGCGTTATTTTGCTGTCCAATACGTTTCATTTAAAGGAAGAGTTTGAATATTTAGAGAGCAAACTAAAAAGTCTTAACGTTCCCGTAGTGAGTCTTGAATATCCCGTGGAAGGAGCCACGCTGCTTGGTACCGATAATTATGTCGGAATGTCCGATCTGTGTAACCACATCCTGGACTCGCATGGTGTCAAAGAAGTTGTGTATGTAAGCGGTCCCGCTGACCATACCGAAAATAATATACGCCGTCAGGCACTGGAAGATGCACTGGAGGCAAGAGGACTTTCCCTGAAAGAAGAGAACATAATCTTTGGTAATTGGAATTATCTGGATGCCGCTAATGTTTTAGAAGAATGGTTAGAAACTCATGCCCTTCCGGATGCGGTAGTCTGTGCCAATGATGCCATGGCCATGGCCTGTTGCACGCTTTTGGAATCCAAACATTATCATGTTCCCCTTGATGTAATTGTTACGGGCTTCGACCATATTTCCACCGGCATTGCTTTTTCACCTGCAATTGCCACAGTAGACCGTAACTGGGAGCATATGGGATATCAGGTAATTCAATATATGATCTGTGAGATGGATGGCACGGATTCTTCCGCTTATGCTACATTTGAATCCAAGGCCGTTCCCAGCGAGAGCTGCGGTTGTTCCATCAGTGAAGAAGACCGTATGAAGCGTCTGAATGAAAACCGAATCGGATATGATATGTTCATTCACAGCGCTCATTTAAATATGCACATTTGTGATTTGGCGGATGCCATGTCCAAAGCATCCAGCGAAGAAGAATTGCAAAAAGTTCTCCACAATACGGAGTGGGAAACCGACTCCGAAGGTGAAGAATTCTACCTTTGCCTGACAGATGATTTCTTCTCCTCTCTTCATTTTGGCAAGCCGTTGACGAAGGAAGGATATACCAAACGGATGAATTCCGTTTTCGCACTGAAGGATAAAAAGATTCAGGAAAGCTGTGTCATCGACACACAGGATTTAATTCCCGGATACGTTCCTTCCTCACAGGCTTCCCGCACTTTTATACTCCTCCCTCTCTACGGAGAAGAAGGTGTATTCGGTTACTTTGCCTTTGGGGATGAGATTGCCATGATGTATGACTACTCCCTTTACAGCTGGATTCGTCATATCAATCAGAATCTCTGCCATATACGCCAGAATGTTCTTCTGAATAATTTAAACAATCAGCTGGCACGCCTTTCCGTAACCGATGCTTTAACCGGAGTATACAATCGAATGGGATATGACCAGAAAGCATTTCCTTTCCTGCAATATTGTCATGAACAGGGAAAACGGGCGGTACTGATGTTTGCAGATATTAACAATCTCAAAATTATCAATGATACCCATGGTCACATTATGGGGGACTTGGCAATTCGAACGGTAGCCGAAAATATCCGCAATGTATTGGGAGACAAATGGATTATTGTCCGGTACGGCGGCGATGAATTCCTGATGGTAGGCGAATGTCCCAGCGATCTGATTCCGCAAAAACTACTGGAAGATATTTCCTACCGACTGACACTGGCACAAAGTACACTCAAACTTCCGTTTGACTTAAGCATCAGCGTAGGCTACGTATTGGTTCACCCGGGTGAGCCCCTTGATATGTCCCGCTGTCTGACTCTGGCTGAGAATGCCATGTATATCGCCAAAAAGAATTATCACGATACACACTGATTCCCGGCAGACTTCATCCGTAAGCTCTCAGGTGTTCTGTCCGGTATATTTGAAGCTATTTTATATTGCGTTTTCTACATCAAAAGAACCTCCTGCTCTTCGCAAGAGGTTCTTTTTTCTACTCACAAAACCACTCTTTCTATCCCGACACACAGGACAGTCTATCCGGTAAAAGAGGCGATGCGGAATTTACTGCCTGCGCGGTCATCATTCCGTATTCTTCCCCTTCTGCCAGACGTTTCGCCATAACAACCATTCTATTACTGCCGCTACCGCTAAGCTCCACCGAACAGCTTGAAAGAGTCAGATAAGAATCTCGCACACCCGTTTCAACAGGTACCTGCAGAAAATTACGTTTTTTCACTTCATCCATATACTTCGCAAAGGTTTCCGCGGATTGAAAATAATGGGTTTCATCATACCGGAAAGCATTCTCATCCGACAAATCCACCAGATAATATGCAAAAATCAGCCATTTGCTGACACCGGTGGCGGTAGTCAGTTCAATAATCGGATGTTGTCTGTAATATTCCGCTTCCGCGTAACCGTTCAACTCCCCGAACACATCTTTCTCATGAATTCTGATATTATGACCATATATTATGCTGTTTCCGCCCTTTTCTCCCGGTCTGCTTTCCAAAGAAAAGAAAGGCACGCCGTGGCTGTTATTTTTTCCGTCCAAATCCCTGTTTAAATAATACCCTTCCTCCTCCGGTGTGTACATCACCGGGTGATTCAAAACCGTACCCGGAATCTGAATCAGACCGGACACCGCGGGATTATACGCCTGATATGTTTCCAAAAGTTCCATCCTCTCTGCTTCATGATCCGCTTTGGCTTCTTCCGGGATTTCTTCATAAGTTGCTCTTGCAATCATTCGGTACAGTTTAGAAATTTCCCCGACATTCCGCTCCTCTAAATCCAGAAGTTGTGCCGGAAGATAATAAAACACCTTTGCCTGATATCCGATTGTCTCCCGCATTCCTTCATACACCGCAAGATAATCCGACACATAAGCCTCACAATCATAGAATGCTTTCCGGATAAGGATTTCACCCTCCTTTTTTGCCGCTCCGTCCCAGCGTGCTCCCGTAACCCGATACCGGGAAGAATCCAAGCCAAGAATTTGAACAACATCCTGCTCATACCCCGCCCAAGCCGGCGTTGCAGCGTCTTGCGCCACGCAGACATCCTGAAAACCTTCGATGCTCCATACAGAAACATTTTCACTATTGCCGGTAAAAATTCCTTTTATCGGTTCTGCCTGCTGCCATCGGGAATCCGTAATCTGCCAATCTTTCAGCAGACCCGTGACAACTTCATCCTTGCCTGTATTTTCATCGTAATATAGGATTTCCTTCTCCGTAAGAATCTCCGGCTTTTCCGTCTGATTAAGATACTTCACCTCTTCCCGGACCGGCACCTGAATGGCTGTTTTTTCAGACCAGGGAATCATATCCTGGACTTCCAGAAGATATGTTTTCCCATTGCTTCCCATGTATTCTATGGTTTCGGAGATATCTTCCTTATCCTCCGTCGCAAGCTCGCGATATGTCCCCATTACCTCCATGATTTCCGCTACTTCATAAGAAACTTCTCCGGTAAAACGGTACTGTATGCCATCTTCTTCCACCAGAGGAGGCACTGCAAAAGCGGTGTCCTCCTTATCCGCAGAATAGAATTCATATTCCATAATGATACAGCCTTTTGCTTCTTCCGGTTGTTTTTCTTCCACGGGATTGCCGGCCAAATATACGGCTTCGCCTTCTTTGGTTCCCGCATTCTCCGAGCCGATGCTGCGTTTGTTGCTGCTTGTCATCACACAGCCTACCAGCACAAGGCAGCCCAGAATCGCTACTGTAGCAGGTATTATTTTACTGATATGTTTCATTCCTTACTCCTTCCTGCCCTTTTGCGCTTTACAATCAGGGCAATGATTCCTCCGCAGAAGAGGAGAATTCCGAAAGCAATTACACTGAAATCCTTCTTCCCCTGCGCGCTTCCTTCCTCTTTGTCTTGTCCGCCCGTCAACAAAATTGAGTAACCTTCTTCTCCGGAATCCTCCGTGCGGTAATTAGATGATTTCCAATCCGTTGCTCCCATCACCAGTTTCAAATTTCCGAAATAAGAAGGTTCTTCCGGTTTATCCTCCCGCGGAGGCTTTTGGTTATACACTATCTGTGTGAAAGAATAATTTCCCGTTTCCGTCCCCTGCATGGTCTCCTCATTTATCTCCCAGCATTCCGTCGTTCTTTTGTAGCCCTTCGGTGCCTTGGTTTCCTTAATCTCGTAAACTGCCACCGGGTATCGGGAGCCGAACTCCACATGACCGAGTTTGTCAGATTCCGCCGTGCAAATCAATTCACCGTCTGCCACCAGAATCTCCTGCTTATGATTTACAATGTCCTCTCCGGCATAAAGCGCAAAGACAGCGCCTTCCAACGGTTCGTGGGTTTCCTCACTCTGCTTATATACATCCATCTCCAGCTTTTGCAGATCATTGTAGACACAAACCGGCATCAGCACCGCAGATGTCACATCATTCTTCTTTCTTATTTGAAAAGGAATCGGGGTATCCAAAAGAACATATCCTTCCGGCGCCACGGTCTCTACCAGCTCATAAGCCCCTACCGGCAAATGATCCAATCTGCCGACACCGTCTTCGCCGGTGACAATCTTTCCAATCACCCGGCCTTTCTCATATCTTACTTCCTTCTCACCGGGAGTTTCTTCGTCATTTCGCAAATCATCATAATAAATCGTTTCCGCTACAATCACATCAAATTCCGCACCGGGAAGGCCGATTTGTTCCCAGATAAAAGTACCGCTGTCATAGCCCGTAAGGGTCTCACCCACTTTGGTCACTTCCACGCTCCCTTGGATAGGAGTGTTCATGAATTCCACCGTATAAACAGGGATTTCGTCCCACTCCCCATTACCGGCAATTTCCTCATCAATCGTGATTGTCACACTCGTTCCCTTCACATAATGATCACTGGGAGTATCTGCCTCATCAATCCTGTAAATTCCCCCTGCCAGAGGCTCCTTCAGATGCAGCACTCCATTCTCATCCGTATGAAAAACTTCCTCTCCGTTCTGCACAAGAAACGCTTTATTTTTTACATCAAAAATCTTAAAAGCTGTCTTGGCGGACAGAATCGGATTTCCCGTTTCGCTGTCTTTTTTAATCACCCGTAAATATGCTTTAATGGGCTTGTTAGTGAATTCTTCCGTATAATACGCCGTATGGTCACCGGATAAAACATCTTCATTCTTCGCCTCCACAATCCATTCTTTATCTGTCTTTATGTAGCCTGCCGGCGCCTGCAGTTCCCTCACCACATAGGCGGCAAAAGGCAGGTCCGTCTCAAATACCGCTTCTCCGGATTCACCGGTTACGGCCTCACAAATCAGACTGCCTTTATCGCATATTATTTCTCCGGCATAATTTCGAATTGCTTCTTTCGCAAAAAGACCGAAACGGGCTCCCGCAAGGGGAATACCATCCACAGAATCCTTTTTGCATACCTTAATCTGCAAAGAATTCTTCTCATTGTAAACAGTACGCTTCTCTACTACAATACCAACTGTCTCATCCTGTTTGGTAATCTCCACCGGGATCGGTGTATCATCCCGGACATAGCCCATCGGTGCCTCTAATTCCACTACGTTATATTTTCCTACCTGAAGACCTTCAATGGCACCCTTGCCGTTCTCTTCCGTCACAAAGGAACCAACCAGTTCCCCTTCCTTATATCGAATCTTCTTCGCGGCCGGATTGTCCTCTGCCGCACGCAAATCATCATAAAAAAGGTCCTCTGCCGCAAAGACTTCAAAGGTGGCACCACGAAGTCCTTTCTCCTCCCACACAAAGGAACCGTCAACGAATCTGCTTAAGCTCTCACCCATCTTCGTCGCCTCAATTCCTCCCCGAATGGGCGTATTCGGGAAATCCACGGTTATGATAGGAATTCCGTTCTCATCGAGTTCGCTTTGATCCAGATCCTTGTCCAAAACAATGGTAATACTCTCCCCTAATATGTAATGATCACTGGGCGGAATCACCTCTTCAATCCGGTATTCTCCGCCCCTGATTGCCTCCCGAAGCAAAAGAATGCCCGTCTCATCCGTGCAGAAAATCCGGCTTCCGCTTTGTTCCACATAAGTACCGTTTTTCACATCATAAATTTGGAAAGCAGTATCTGCGGAAAGAATATTTACTCCCGTTTCCTCATCTTTTTTTACAATGCGAAGTCTGGCCTCTACCGGACGGTCGGTAACTTCCCCATAGTAGTATACGTCCGATTCTCCCTGTATCAGTTCCACCACAAAATAGTCTACCATTTCGGAAAAATCGAAGGGGTTCGGAAATTCCACCGGATAGAATCCGGCAGGAACCATCACTTCTTTCACCACATACCTTCCGATAGGAACCGGACAACTCTGTGCATACCCGGCTTCATCCGTAACAAGCATATCTCCCCCATCCTCCGTAATAACAATGGGAGCTGCGGCCGAGAAGTCATAGAAATAGCGCCTGCCTCCTCCAATCGAGCCATCCGCAGCTTTGAGAATCTCCTCTTCGCGCCAAACCTGAAAACCGGCTCCCGCGAGAGACTCCCCCGTGGTACTCTTCTTCGTAAATGCAAACTTCCTCCGAGCGGGCGTTTCCATGGAAGTCACTTCGGCAACACCTCCGCTTACAGTCCCCACAAAACCATCGAGAGATTCCAGCCGCAATCTTCCATTCTCTCGAAACACACGAAAACGGAACGTGGTTTCATCCAATTGAAATCCCGGTGGAGCCTCAGTTTCTCTGATTATATAGTATCCGGCTTTCAGCTTTGTCTTAAAAACCGCCTTATATTCCCCTTTCTGCACCCCGCCGCCTATGGTGGGCATCTGCGCTCCCCCGTCACCGTTTAAACTTACGTGTTCCGTCTCTAATGTCCCGGTAATGGTGGTATAATCCGCTTCCGTCCGATATAAGGTATATGCCGCCCCCTGCAAGCCGGAATGGGAGTAGCCCCGTTCTTTATCCTTCTTTTCTACGGTAATCTCCACATTCAGGAAATCTTCCTTCTCTTCCCAATAGGAAATATAGGCAACGCCCTGTTCATCCTGCGCACCCCTTGCCACGGTAACGCGGCCGTCACCCAAATCATAACCGTTACACTCCCGAACAAAATCTCCGAGCACAGCCATGAAATTCTCTCTGGCAGGCTCCGGAATTCCCGTAAAATCTTCATGCCCCAGTGCAATGGTATTAAAGGCATAGCTTGCCGCAATATGGGTGGCAACATACCTCTCTTCCGGCGTATCGAAATAATTCCCGGTAATATCAAAGGGACCGTTATATCCGTATGCCAATACCTTAATCAGCAGCGGATACGTGGAATAATCAATTTCCTCATATTTATAATTACCGCTTCCCAAAGCCTTCTTATTGGCTTCAATGCAGTAAGCCGTACGTATCTCACCGTTTGCATCCTCCATGCTGTATTCTCCGGTAGAGTACGTTGCTCCGGTAAAAAGAACACTATAGGGTATGCTCCTCTTCCTCTGTACATCTCCCGGCGAAGCCTTCACCGGCACGGCATGGCTGACTGTCCCAAACAGAATCAGCGCAAACAGAGCGATTGCCACAATCTTCTTATATACAATTTTCATTCAATATTTCTCCATTTCCGAAGCGTAAAAACCACAGCCGGTCTGTGACGCTTCGGCACAAACCGCCCTGCAACTCAATTCGTTGTGAAAAAATGGGGAGAATTCCCCGTGACATTCCGGCCGCAAAGAAACCTTCACGGCCGAAATAAAAAAATGATTCAAACAGAATAAATCTTTGGATGATAAACTAAGAAACTCCGATTACACCGTAAACATATCATTAGAACGCATTTCATCATACCACTTCTTATAGCGGTACAAGGTACGGACACTTACGTTCCGCTTCTCTGAAATCTCAAGCATCGTCATTCCTCCCTCGAAATCAATGCAGAAATCCTGATAGGACTTCATCCATTCCTCGTTATGCCGCTTACGTCCGCTCATCTTACGATTCCTGTATTCTTCTACTTCCGAACGCAATGCCGCATTCTCGGCTTCCAGCTCTTTGATTCGTACCATAGCCTGTTCCAACGTCATCTTCATACACATCCTCCCAACACATTCTTCTCAAACCCAAAGCAAAAGTGTCAAAATGACTTTGACACAATCATTATATTGCAATAAACACGCTTTGTCAATGTCACTTTGTCACTTTTATTTCTTATTTTTTCCGGCGCCCTGCGCCGACTCTCCCGAAATCCACACAAAAAGAATCCAAAGATTCTTGCAAAAAACGTATATATATGTAATGCACTGCTTGACCTTGTTTTTTATGGCAGATATAATGTTATCAATTTATTATGTATCATCAGAAAATCGAAAATTCAGTTTAGAATATACCAACTGTACCAAAGGGGATTTCATTTATGAAAAAAATCAATCTTTCATCCGTTGTTTTGACCATATTTGTAATGGGATTCTTCGGATTGGTTTACTTCGCCTCCCTGGATTCGGAATCCGGAGAGAATCCTTTCGACTATGCCCGCATCACCGACGTGGACTATACAGCCGTCGTAGTGGATGAGCCCGGTGTCGAGAGCAAAATTGTCATCACGGAACGTCTTACATTTGACATCCATGCCTTCTCTCGTTCAAACACCTTCTGGGAGTTATGGAGAGATTTACCGGAAGATATGGTTGACGGTCTTCCCATATATTATAAAGTCAATTCCGTCAAGCAGCTCCTTTCTGACGGCAGCGAGCTTGTATATGAGGAAAGTCCCGTTCTTTACTGGGAAGACTATGATTATGTAAGAGAAAACAAAGAATTGGGACCGGAGAAATGGTTCCATAGCGAAGGTCCGTACAGCGAATCGAAGCGCCAGTATGAATGTGTCATGCTGTATATTGATGATGTATACAGGGAAGAGATGGTCTTTGAAATCGAGTATGAAATGTACAATGCGGCTTTAAAGTATAATGACTGTTCCGATTTGTATATTTCAATGTTTTCCGAAGATTCCTGTAAATATCTTGAATCGTACAAAGGCCGGATTCTGATTCCCGAAAAGGATATGCCTGCGGAAGGAAATTATGAATTCTATACTTACGGCACCCGCAAGGGCCGTTTCGATGTAACGGAATCAGATACCTTAAATCCCGGATATCACACCTTTTCCTTCGAGCTGGATAAAAAAGACCTGAAATTTGACCGCGATAGTATGTATATCGAATTCGACCTGTTTTCATTCGGCGATGACAGACACAGCTTTACGGACTACGCCCCGGATAATGTTTATTCGGATGATGATGTTTTGGAAGAACTTCGGTCAGACCAGCAGCGCTATGCGGCAGAAATGCATTCTGCCCTGATAACCAGAATCCTTTCCTTACTCATCTGCATCCTGATCGGTGTAGGAATTCTTATTTATGCGTTTACACTTAAGGTACGTATGAACAGAAAATATGTATTCTTTAAACCCACCGTTCCCGTGCAGTCATACCGAGATATTACCGAGGGCATGGACCCGGCACTGGCAGCTACCATTCTTACCTGTAAGGATGCCGCAAAAAAAGATGATTCCGGCATATATTCTGCCCTTTTACTGAGTCTTGCCCGAAAAGATTATATTGAACTTCAGGATACCGGCTTCGATGATATGTATATCACCTTAAAGCCCCCCCGAATAACTCCGGTTACACCGCAGCCTCAGGAGACCTGTTTTTCCTTTACGCCTCAGGAGCCGGTTATGCCGCCTGCACCTCAGGAGAAAGAAAGCTGGGATACCCCCTTTTCTGCGGAACCCGCATCGGTTACACCGGACTATGCGGATCCCTTTGTGACACCGGTTGCGGATCCTTTTACAGCACCGGTTGCGGATCCTTTTGCGACACCGGTTACCGAACCTGTTTTACCGGAAACAAGAGAGCCTCTTTCCGAAGCGGAAGAGCACTATTTCAACCTGTTGATGTTCTATGCAAACAACAATATGGTTCAGATGAGCACTTTCCAGATGCACGTAGCATCCGATTATGAAGAAACACATGAATTCACGGAAAAGATTCAGAGTGCAATCCTTACCGACGGAATCAATGGCGGCTACTTCCAGAAGGCATTTTACAAGGAGCCTTCCCGCAAGATTGAAACCGCAGCGACCATACTGTTAGTTGTGGGAATCCTTGCGATTTTATGGGGACTTATATCGCTCTGCTCCGGTACACTCTTCAGATTTACCAGTGTATTGTGCATTGCCATTCCCTGTTTCGTTGCTGCATTTTACTTTAAGAGAACCAAGAATAAATATGTTCTACTGACCCAACGGGGTGAAAATGAATATACCAGGTTGCGCGGTTTCTATCAGTTCTTAAACAGTGAAACCCTTATGCGCGAACGCAGCCACGTGGAGCTTCCTCTTTGGGAACGTTATCTCGTTTATGCTACGGCATTCGGCATTTCCGAAAAAGTCATCAAAGCAATGGAATTGCACTTTGCGGAAAAACCGGAATACGAAGAAAGCCCTGTATTGCGTCACCGCTATATACGTAGCGGACGTTACCACCACACCAGTCATTCTTTCCGGCATGCATCCAGATCTTATTCAGCGTCAAGACATAGCAGCGGCTATGGCGGAGGCGGATTCGGTTATGGTGGCGGAGGCCGCGGAGGCGGAGGCGGTGGCGGCGGTCACTAATCCGTCTGCTATACAAGAAATTCATCCAACGTGTAGTTTGTTAATGTGGTTCCAATCGCCTGCTTGACCCGGCTTTTGGAAAATGTTTTATACAAGGTGGGAGAAATATATTTTTCAGCGAATTTCACAATCTCATGATATTGGGGAATGTCGTCAGGAAAATATATCCCACCTTTTTTTTGGTTCTTAATCATCCAGCAGACGGCGGAAAGAGCTGACATAGCCACCGGTGTAATGGTTGGTGTCTGCCAGTACGAACCCGCCTCTTTCTTATAAAGGAATTCCGGTTCAATGCGGTTTCCGACCCAGACAGGGTCAAATCTACTGCCCATAATCAGAACCCCCACATACTCCGTTCCCTCCTCGGTTTTCTCCCTGTAGAGAATCTCATCCTTCTTCGGATACCGATATCCTCTGGTAATCACTTCACCCCCCGGAATATCGCAGTCCTGCGGCTTTTCCGGATCCGGGTTAGGATATTCATTCACCTTCGCCGTCCGCAAAAAGGCATCCGCATAGGGACTCGGCCGATAGATAAAAATCACCGTGGGCCGGTACGCCACCACCCCATCCCGCTTCACTTCCAGACTCTGGGCAATGCTTACGGTTTCTTCATGAGGCACCACATGCCCCGTAAAACTGCCCTCCGGATAAAAGGTACGGCACATCTTTTCTGCTGCTAAAGTATAGTACTCCAAATAGCCCTTCTCTGCATTGTAAGAGCGATATTCTCCGGCATTCGTCACAGATTCATGGGTTCCCACATTTACCGTAGCCTCGCTGAGAAGCTCAAACCAATAGGATTCCGTACACCAGGTACTGATTAAAACCCCTTCTCCGGGCATCTCTTTTAATTTCTGCGAGTCAATGTCATTTACATGTATGGTTCTGATATCCAGATACTCTGCCGCCTCTGCAAAGGCTCCCTTTTGAATCATAGTTTTCAGTTTTTTATCTTTTCTAAACTGCGTCCGGGCAATATATGAAATCCCTTCTTTTACGAAATGTGATACCAGTCCGGGATTATTGCCGTGATGCAGGACGATGGGATAACGGTTTTTCTCCGGTATATTGCGATACTTCTCCTGTAACTCCCGCTTCAGCCCGTTCTCCTCAAAGATACTGTACCAATGATCCGGCCAGTCCGTCTCTCCGGTATTGATGTACATAATATTACGCTCTGCGCACCACTCACAGAATTCTCTCGTCCCCACGGATTCGGCAAAGTCAATCAGCAAATCTCCTTCCGATAAAAACGTGCCGAAAACCTCGCCGTAATTCTCTCTTGTCACGGTACACACCTTAAAATTCGCGGCAACTCCGTCTAAATTAATATATGCCTTAAACTCATCCGGATTCGCCGTGATAACAAAATATTTATTTGGATCAAACTTCACTTCACCACGAAGCTTCTCATAAAAACTCTTCCCCACGGCCCCGAAACCGAATTGCAGGATTTTACCATTAAACTTAATCATCTTATCACCAAATCATTCTTTATAAGTTTCTTTCCTATTGCTTCATCTTTTTTAATCATAACACAAACCTTGCATTTATTGACAAATTATTTTATACTGAAACACGAATTGACAGTGCCGGGAAACACCCCTTGGGAGTTCCCGCACATCCATTAATCTACGGAAAGGCGTCAAAGAGATGAAGCGATTTTTTAAGACACTGACTGCACTTTTAGGACTGATTGTTTCCCATATTTGTGCTGTTTTACTTGTATTCTCCATGTTTATTTTAGGTTTTTTATGTCTCCTGCTCGAATATGGTCTGCCCTCCATGGAAGGTGTGAATACTCCCTTCGATTATGCCAAGATTACCGATGTGGAATATAAGGCTGAGGTTCTGGATACCGAAGGAAAAGGCGGCAATCTCCTGATTACGGAAAGACTGACTTTTGATGTTCACGCCCGGTCCAAAAAAAATCTTTATTGGGAGCTTTGGCGGGACTTGCCGGAAAGCAAGGTGGACGGACTGAAGGTAGATTATGAAGTTTATTCCGTGAAGCAGATTCTGCCGGACGGCAGTGAAATCGTTTACGAAGAAAGCCCGAGACTTTACTGGGACGACAACGATTTCCTTCCCTCCAATGAGAAATACGGTCCCGGCAAATGGTTTCACAGTGAAGGTCCCTACGACCCGGATTCAAGAGACTATGAATGCGTTCTGTTCTATGTAGACGGATTATATCGGGAAGAAGTGGTTTTTGAGATTCAGTACGAAATGCATAATGCATCCTTCCGTTACTATGACAGTTCGGACATGTATATCACCATGTTTTCCGATACGGATGTGAAAGACTTAGAGTCCTTCAAGGCAGAGATTCTTATCAAAAATTCGGACATGCCTCCGGAAGGAACCTACAAATTCTTTACCTACGGAACCACCGGGGCAAAATTCCCCGTGGAGGAATCCGATACCATGAATCCCGGATACCATACCTTTTATATGGATTTGGACAAATCCGATTTAAGATTTGACGCCAAAACCTTGTATCTGGATTTTGAATTATACAGTTACGGAAAAGGAAAACATTCCTTTACGGAATATGCACCTGATAATTACTATACAAACCATAATGTTCTGAATGATTTGGAGAGTGCGGTGGACGACTACTATAAGGAGATGAAAGATTTCTACGAAATGAAAGCACTCCTGAGCGGTCTCCTGTTTTTGACAGCCATCCTGATTTTTATCAGTGCGCTTCTCGGAAAACGCCGTTATAGTAAAAAATATAAATTCTATAAACCCGAGCGTAAATATCCTGTTTACAGAGAAATCCCTTCGGATTTAGACCCGTATTTTGCTGCTGAATTTCTCTTTAGCAAGACTTTCATCGGTCCCTTCTTTGAAGATGTTTTTGCCGCATTGCTCCTTAGTCTTGTGCGCAAGAAATATATCGATTTCGAGAGCAACGGAACCGAGGATTTGTTTTTACGTATCTATACTACCAAAGGGGATCACAAGCCTACGGAACCGTTAACCGAATGTGAGGAAAAGCTTTATAACTTCTTAGTTTCCATTTTCCCCCAGAGACACGGTTCTCTGACTGATTTAAAGAAGCTGATTAAGAAAGATTTCACCCGTACCACCGTTTTTGTTTCGGACATCAGAAATGCCTGCTTAAAAATCGGCACGGGACAGAATTATTATGTTAAATATCATACCAAAGCAACCGACAGTCTCATGGAGAGCTTCGGTTTGCTGATTGGCGTACTGGTTGTTTACATAGTGGCTGCGGGACTGGTTGCCTGGTATTCGCCGTTTGGCCTTTTCTACGGCAGTGCCGTACTTGTAGGCTTAGCACTTGCCTTCGCGGCTGCATGGTCATACAAATTATCGCTTGAGACAGTACTTTACACAAAGGAAGGAGCGAATGAATATGAGAAATGGAAAGGATTCTACCGTTTCTTAAAAGGAAATACGCTTCTGAAAGAAAAGGGACCGATTGAAGTTGCTCTTTGGGAGCAATACCTGGTCTATGCAACGGCCTTCGGCGTTTCAAAGAAGGTTATCAAGGCCATCGGTGTTCGCTGTGCCGAGGAAAATATGAATCCAAACGATACCGGTCTGTTGCAGAACGATTTATACAGAAACAGCCACTTCTATGCCTGCGGAAGAGGTGTCTACCATTCCATTACCTCAGGTACACGCCGTTCCCACGCAACGGGAAAAAGCGGTGTTTACGCATCCGGCGGTTTCGGTGGTGCTGCCAGCGGCGGCTTCGGCGGTGGTTTCGCCAGAGGCGGTGCCGGACGAGGCGGCGGTGGCGGTGGCGGCGGTCACTAATAAATTTCAGAGCCCGGCTTATTAAGCCGGGCTCTTTTTAGTCCCATTACTTGCAATGCATGGGTATATTCTTTATTTCCTGATTTTAAACTACTCTTGCTCCGCAATAAGGGCAATATCTGGTTCCGTCCGGTGCTCCCATACAATTGGGGCATTTCAACGGATATCTTGCTTTCTCTTCATCAGTCAAATCATTCTCATCGACTAATACAGGCGCCTTCATGGCTTCTTCGGATGCATCAAATAACTCTTCTTCCTTGAACCCGAACATCTTACCAATCATATTGGCGGGAAACATCTGCAACTTATTGTTATACATGGTAACCGCATCATTATAAAACTGTCTCGCAAAAGTCACCTTATCTTCTATCTCCGTCAACTCTTCCTGAAGTTTCAGGAAATTTACATTGGCCTTCAGCTCGGGATAATTCCCGGAAACCACATACAAAGATTTCAGTGTATTGGACAGATGTTTGTCGATTGCCATTTTTTCCTTGGATGCGCTGGTTTTTAAATAACCGCTTCTGGCAGCTTCCACATTCTCGAGAATCTTCTTCTCGTGGGACGCATACCCCTTCACCACATCCATCAGGTTCGGTAATAAATCAAACCGTTTCTGCAACTGGGCATCAATCTGTGCAAAAGAATTCTTAACATTGTTTCTTAAGCGCACCAAATCGTTGTACATCTTAATGACAAACGCAGCCACTATAAGTACAAGCAGCAAAATCAATATAACCAGGATAAGTGCTGCAACAATAATCGTATTCATTCTCTAAATCCCCCTATTTTATCTTAAAAAGTCTATCAGTATCTTAACATTTCTTTCCACAGGTTGCAACCGCACCCTTAATACCGCTCCGGCAAAAGGGGTCTGCGTACGGTGATTTTCCTCGGCGCCGTAAAGCCATCCGTTATGTATATCTGAATTTTTTTACGGCGGTATTTATAAAGAATCTTATGCAAATCCACTGACAAATCCGGTGAAACCACCAACAGACGGCGGATGCCGTTGTTGTAAAGATAATCCCCGGTGGGCATATCCTGCGCGTAAACATCCCAGCTGTTATCAAATACCGACACATCCACCTTGCGTCTGGCCAGTCTGGATTTATCTAACAAAAAGGCCGGTCTGGCGTCCTGTGCAAGGGACATCTCTTTCAAATCCGTTGCACCGAAAAAAAGGGCCATTCCAACACTCTGATTATTGACGGTAGCTCTCGCCCCCTCCTGCTCTATGGTCCCATTGTAAATCGGGATGGGACGATACCCTTCTTTGGCAAGGGCCAGACCCTCTCTGACACTGTCCGCCCCATACAAGTCAACCACAATAGCCATGTCTTTCCATTCCGGATCTACATATGTCACATCGGGAATGGCTCGCTTGGTAAGAATATAGTTTTTGGAATGCTCATTGATTTCCACAAAAGCCACGGGGCGTACCCAGTCCACCCATTTTTTCCCTACGGGAGCCCAAATACGATATACTTCCTTTTCTGTCATCTTATCATCCTCCCCGTAAGTTCTCCTTCAATCAATACCGGAATATCGGCTGCCCTTGAGTCAATTCGTTTGGTCTCGCTGATGCGGGCATAATAGCCGGCATGGGCACCTTCAATCGTGTAGGAGCCTAAGCAGACATGATACTCCTTACCTCCTTCTCCCACGAGAGGCTTGCTGTGAAACTGCTTTTGTGCCAGATACTGCTTTGGATGCAGCATTACATCCCGCAGAATCTTCTTATACTCTCCAGGCTCACAGGCATCCTTAATGGATATTTTTTCGCCTACTCTTCCGCAAGCCGGCTTGTAAATAAATCCGTCGCGCCCTTTGGCCGCTTTCACCTCCAGCGTTTCCGGCAGCAATTCCCGCCAGGTGGCCATGGAAATCCCCGCTTTTTCCAGTTCATCCCACACCAACGGAAAACGCTTGGTCTGGGCATAGATTGCCACAGGATGATTGCAGGCGGTTGTGGTACAGTCAAAATATCCTGCCCATCGTTTCGGTCTCATTTCCACCAGCCATTCCAGGGGAGTAAAACGTAAAATGGCGTCCACTTCTCCCTGATTGCCATCTAAAACACTGATAGCTTTTTTTCCTTCAAAACGCAGATGATCCCCCGCCGCGTAAATCACGAAGTATCCTTCCTTTTTTAATCGATCTCCCAAAAACTGCATGACCTGCCTGTCATCACTGTAGCAGGTACAATGCACCAGCATTACTCTTGCGGGAGGCGCCACTTTTTGCTTCAGCGCCGACACGTAACATTCTCCGAAACTGCGGAAGGAATACGGACCTCCCTCAATTACCGTCCTGGCCAGCTCCGGCATCAGTGTCGCCTCGGCAAAGCCACCGGGAACATCACTGTTTACTTCACTGATGGCCCATCCGCCCTCTACGGTAGGATGAAAGTCATAACGCATCAGTCGCATGTGCTTCTGTTCGTCATAATTTTCCATCCGCATAATCTCATTCTTTAACCGGCGCGGCAGGGCCAAAGGTCTGGTAATCTCCGGGTGACGGTTTAAATAGTTTTCCGCCGCCCTGGTTTCCACATCCAGTTTCTCCGTATAGCGCTCCACCTGTTCGTGCTCCTCACGGGTCAATACCAATGCATATCCGGCAACAGTATTGCTGTCCGCAAACTGCGGATCCCACTTGTAGCAGTCAAACATAAGGTCTAATCGGTAATCATCATATTTTTCCTTCGGTATCTGTACCAGTTTCATTCCGATTCCTCTTTTATATGAATATTTTTCCGGAAAACAGCCTAGATCCAAAGACCGTAAACATGTTCCCAAAGCTTATACCACCAATATCCCACTTCGTTCTTTTTCTTTAGTTCTTCCAAAAGAACCGCGTTCTCTTCCTTCAACGCGTTATTAATTCCCTCATCGATTGGTCTGGTTCCGTAGATTACATCCTCGTAATCATGAATAAAACCAAGGCAGTTAAGCCCCGTCAGTTCTTCTTCTGCCCGCCGGCAAAACTCGGACAGAGTCTCCCTCCTGCCCGGCTGCAGCCCTTGTTTTTGTAGTATAATCAGATTTCTTCTGACCAGGATGTGATAACGCTCTTCTCCATTTTTCCGGGTAAAAGTATATTCCGCACCCATCCGGATTGCCATAACAGCCGCAGCCAAAAGAGTAACAGCAACCAGAACAACTACGCCTGCTGCCCGCATGGCTTCACCGAAGGATAGCTGCTCCTGTTCCGTTTCCGGCGCATCCTCAGGCGTCGCATCCGCCGGTTCCTCCGGTCGCTGTTCTGCACCGTTGCCGCTGCCACTACCGCCTGTTGTTCCCTGCACGGCGCTGTCCTCTGCTGCCCCTTCGCCGCCGATGAGCTTCCAAGGGGTATAGCGGGCCGCACCGTATCCCGGCGTAGGCTCAAACGGAATCCAGCCTACACCTTCGAAATAAACCTCCGGCCATGCATGGGCCATGTTGCTGCGAACACTGAAAACCCCGGTCTGGTCCGTAGATACATAATACCCTTGTACATATCTGGTCGGGAAGCCCATCTCACGCGCCAGGAGCGCAAATGCCGTGGCATAATAAGTGCAATACCCTTCTCTTCCCTCTAGCAGAAAGTAATCCAAAAAAGACTCACTGTCCTTAACCGTCGCCGGCATTTTCCCCGGCTCCGTCGTATATGTAAAAGATGCCAGCTCTGCTTCTATGGCACGCAGTTTTTCCACATCGGTCTCCGCATCCGCCGTCACCTCGGCAAGATAAGCCTTCACCTTCGGCGAAAGAGAAACCGCTGCGGTATAATCCCGGTATACCGCCTTTTCATAGGCATCAATCTCTTCCTGTGTAATGGATATTTTACACTGCTGTAACATTCTTTCGATTACTTCTGCCTTGGCATTTTCATCAATTACATATTCGCCGTCAAGAAAATCGTAATAGATTTCATTGTCTATATTAATCTGATAAAACTCCGCCTCATATGTAAAACCTGCCCCCTGATACTTCTCCATCAGAAGACTTCCGTCCTCATTTGCAAACCCCACATCCGTACTCCAGAGCTTAATGGGCAGGAAAATGTGATCCGTACGCGTATTTTTATATGTTACGGTAAGATTTGCCTTACGCAGATAATTAAACGTATAGCCCGGATCATAACTCATAACAGACCACAGGTTCTGCGCCGTGTCAATATACTGCTCTTTCGGAATCTCCTCTTGAAGCGCCTGCCAGTTTCTACCGTCGAATTCATTAAACGTCTTTCCACAGAGGAATAAGTTGGTATTAAGCGTCCCGCTTCGGATCTCCATAATCTCTTTTTTCGTTGTAAAAAGGGAACCGTTTAAGCTTCCGTCCTCGGAAAATCCGCTTAAACTCAGATCATAAACATCCTCGGTTTCAAACAATCCGTCCCGTAAAGACAGCGTTTGCTCCTCGATTAAATCATAGGCCTCTCTTACAAATTTCCAGTCATAAGGTTCTTCCGATACCGGAAACTGATAAAGTAAAATGCCGAAAAGCAGGATAAAAGGAAACATCCAGAGCATATAAGTTTGTGAATCCCGCAGTTTAACCTTCTGCCATTTCAGCTCAATCCATTCCAATAAAATAAAGACCAGAAAACAGCCGCATATCACAACGCCCAAAAGGCTGATGCCGCCCTTTGTAACCATATTAAGAACCAAAACAATTCCGACAATCGCCCCCGCAACGGGCTTTAGAATCCACCTCTTCTCCATGAGGAGTTCCAAAAGATAAGAGAGAATAACCAACAGTAGCATGTGCAGCAGGGCAAATCCTTTGACCAGGGTTTCATCCCTCTCTCCCGTGCCTGCCATCCACTCTAAATATGAGCCAAGAAACGCTCCCACATTCTCTAATCCGGCCAGCAGGCAAAATCCTGCCAGCAGTCCACCCGTAATCAGCAGAGTTACCACTTTGCGACGACGGAAGGCATATGCCCAAAGATTCACTGCCACAGTAAGGAAAGCCACCCCTAAAAGGTGACCGGCTTCCGGCTCAAATGCCTGCATTACACCACCTATGGTAAAAAGTGCCACACAAGCCAGCAATCCCGTATTCAATATGCCATAGAGATTAATTTCCTTTAACATCTGCTCTTTTCCTGATTCCTTTTTAATGGAAAATACTTTTATAATAAACCTTCCAACTTATCTTCCGTACCCACAGCTATAATTTTCATGCGGGAATTGCTCCTTGCCGCATAATCGTCACAATTTTGGTCCGTAACCACATATATCACCACAAGACTTCCCTGATCCGCCATCTTGCTCAGCATGGAATATACCTCTTCGCTCATCTCATGCACAATACTAACAATGATACGGGCATCCCAAAGAACTCCCTGCTTCGCCAATGCTTTTAAACTTTCCGTCAGATCATTCTCCGGTTGGAATGCAATCCGGGATATTCCGTCGTAGAAATCCTCGAAACTTCCAAGACGAGCCACCTGTTTGCAAACCATAACATCCTGTTTCCAACAGGCGGTATATCCCATATCATGCTCCGCCAAATAAAGCCCTAATGCCGCCATTACCTCCAGCATCTTACTCTCCAGCGGAATATATTTCCTGATTTCTCCGGAATAACGTTTGGTATCCGCAAAAAGAATCACGCCGTGCTTCTCTTCTCCGATACGTTTTCTTACCTTTAAGGACTGTTCTTTTGCGCTGACTTTCCATGAAATCTGCCGCAGGGAATCTCCCTCTGCATAATCTCTTACCAATACATCCGGCTCTGTATCATGCATCTGGGAATCCTTCTGTAAAATGTTGACAAATTCATCAATTCCGTTTAAATACTCCATGTGCGTCAACCGCGGATTTACAAAGGTTTTAATACTGTCTCCGATTCTGTATTTGAAACGGAACAATCGTAAAAAATCCGTCACAATCACTTCCTTAATTCCGACCTCGTACTCTCCCCTGTAATTACAAATCAGGTTTGTTTCCAGTTCGTGCTCGTCTCCTCGCAGAAGTTCGTATTCCGTATCCTCTTTCATGTTTTCAACTTTGGAAAAAAAGGAATGCAGCGTCACACTGACACTGACAAAGGGATAAAACCCTTCATTTCGAAGAATAAATCGATAAGGTGTGGGCTGGCCACACATCAGAATTCTCGTATCTAACTCCTGGTGCACACGAAATAAACCGAATACCACCAGCAGATAGAGGAAAGAAAGTATGGGAAGCAACGTCACGGCATAAAAGAAAGCATAACTAACCGGGCCACCATAGAAACTTATGGTCACCAGAGAAATCAGCCATACTGCTATCCAAATAATTCTGCGTATTGCAAAACCATACTTCTTACTTTTCATATTTGCTCCCTGTCATTTCTGCAGCCGGTTTTTTTACATGGGAATCTTTGCCTTGGCAATCAACTGTTCCAAAATAGCTACCGGATCCACCTTCTGGATACGTGATTCCGTTGACAGAGCCAGTCTGTGCGTCAACACCTGCTTTGCAACTGCCTTTACATCATCCGGTTTCACATAGTCGCGCCCCTGCAAAAAGGCACGGGCCTGAGAAGCACGGGTTAAGGCAATCATGGCACGTGGGCTGGCACCGAGAACGAAGCGTTTCTCTTCTCTTGTCAGACGGACAATGTCCTGAATATATCCTAACACACTACCTTTTACCGTGACCTTTTGAACCTCTTCACGGAGTTTGAGAATATCGTCTGCCTTACATACCGGCTGAATCTGTTTGGTAGTCTCCCCCTTCAAATGAAGCTCCGTCATCTTGATTTCATCTTCTCTGTCAGGATATCCGATGGACAAACGCATCATAAAACGGTCCAGCTGCGCCTCCGGCAGGGGATAGGTTCCCATAAACTCCACCGGATTCTGGGTTGCAATTACAAAGAACGGCTGCGGAAGAGGATATACTTTCCCGTCTACCGTCACCTGCTGCTCTGCCATGGCCTCTAAGAGACTTGACTGGGTCTTGGGCGAAGTTCTGTTAATTTCATCCGCCAGAATAATCTGATTCATAACCACGCCGGGGCGGAACGAAAATTCACCGCTTTTCATATCATATACCGACACGCCAAAAACATCCGAAGGAAGAGTATCCGGTGTAAACTGAATTCGTCCGAAGGACGCGTCCATACTGCCGGAAAGAGCCAGGGCCAGAGTAGTCTTTCCCACACCGGGCACATCCTCAAGCAATACATGCCCTTCCGCCAAAATACAGGTCAGACAGTCTTCCACAATATGTGCTTTCCCAACAAATACCTGATTGATATTATTTCTTAAGTCTTCAACTAATTTTAATGCTTCCATTTCTGCTCCCTCTTTTTCTTCCTGTTTCCTTTACAAAACCCTATCTTTTATTATACATATCCACCTTGAAAACACAAGCCTAATCGGGGGGCGGGATACTTGAGACCGGGGGATAGGATCACAGTGCTCCCCCTCAAATTTCAACACCCATGCCAGACAAATCGCAGTACCTCCCGTTATTTGCTGTATCTCTTGCACCTGCCCTTGTCTGAAATCCCTTTGAAAATCTATGACATTCTCTTCTCCTTTTTTTTTAATTCTTGTCATCTCATGAATATTGTCCTATACTTATATCAGGCAACAGCTTGAAAAGAAGACTAACCGATTTTCACACTGTCATAATCACACGATTGTGCCACCGCACCGCTGAAATATTTAAAGAAAGGAACCATACAAAAGATGACTGAAACCAAAATAAGCTTGCCTTTGAATAAAAAAATAATACTCCCCCTGATAGCCTTTTTGGGGTGTGCACTTCTTTTGATTTTACTTCTTTTTCTCGTTTTACCGAATGAGAAAATAACCAAATACGAATGGAGGAGTATGTCCTTCTATTATCCTGCGGGGTGGTCCGTAGAAGAAAATGTCCCGGTTTCTCATGCAGTGGACGCTCGCCCCAATGATATACAGCTTTTGACATTGTCAAACGAAATTGAATTAGCATCGCTTTATATTCTATCGGACCGGTTGTCAGAAACAGATATTCAAGCAAAAGAGCATAAGGACCAGGTCCTCTCCTTCATGAACTCTCCGGATGAAGATATCATTGCAGATATTCAACTTTCAGAACCCACAGCCACAGAAGTTAGAATCTCTGAAATCACGCTGAATAACCGCGTCTGGAAAAAGACAGAATATCTGAAAGAATACAAGAAATCTTATCCGAACGAAAGCGTCATTCTGCAGGAGGTACGTTACCGCGGCATCTTTGAAGACCATTTTATTACGATTCAATACAGTTGTCCTGCCATGGACGAAGAGACCCTTCATGCATTTGAGGAAGTCGTTAAATCCCTTCAACTTCCCTAAGGTGCACAGCCAAAAACAACTATCAGCATAAGATAACTGCAGATAAAAATCCATTTCCCTCTTTTCCGTCGTATTATGATATAAATCTTTTTATTTTGATATAAGAGATTCTGTTTTTGCTATATCATGAATTATTACGTATGTAATAAGTTTTACGTTCCGGTGCAAATCATCCTTTCATGGCAACGATTGCCCGTCGCTAAAACACACAGGAAAGAGGGTTATTATGAACTGGCTTGTTTTACTATATTATCCTGCATTAATATTTCTGCTTCTCTTTGGACTTCAGAGAGTTTCAAAGGGTAGCTTTAACAAAGAGCCCTTCTCTCTGGGACAGGCGAAAGCCCTGCAGGGGTTCGCCGCAGTCTGTGTCATGTTTCACCACATTGCCCAGAATACCTGCGCGCCCTGGCTTTCCCCGGAAGATAAAATTCACGGACTTAATCCTTTTGTTCCCGTGGGTTATCTCTTTGTCGCGCTCTTTTTCTTCTGCTCCGGCTACGGACTGATGAAGAGCCATCAGACCAAGGAAAACTATCTGAAGGATTTTTTTATCAGGAGAGCACTGCGGCCTGTTTTAATTCTGGTTGCCTCGGATATTATTCTCGTTCTTTTATCCGTCTATTTTCCCGATACTTACCTAAGAAACAGCATGGTCACAATTCCTACTCCATTCAATATGGGCGGGGCTGTTCTGATCAATGATTATTCCTGGTTTATCTATGCACTCCTTCTTATGTATCTGGCATTCTGGCTGTCCTTCCGCATTCTTAAAAAACCGCTGGCAGCTATGATTTCCGTCTCGGTAATGGCACTTGTTTACATGGGATTCTGCGACTGGTGGATGTACGGAAACTGGTGGTATAACGTCATTCTTTTGTTCCCCCTGGGGCTGTTTTTTGCCGTATATGAGAAGAAATTATTTTCACTTATGGAGAAAAAGTATTCCCTGCTGCTGATTCTTTCCCTTATTTCTCTGCCCCTGTTTTTCTGTCTGGGCGAGTACGGAGACGAATTGCGTAGCTTAACGGGTATCACATATCACTATTTCACAGAGCACTGGTTGCTTCTTCTTTCCCAGACCATGGCGGGCATTGTTTTCATTTTTCTGCTGCTTCTTGCGGGGATGAAGCTTACGTTCTCCAATCGGGCCCTCACCCTCTACGGCAGCATAACCGTGGAATTCTACCTGATTCATATTCTGTGGCTGCGTATTATCGGCACGTCGCGAACCGGCGAGACACTTTTTGCAATTGAAAACCTTGCCCTGTATGTGCTTGTCATTCTTCTCTTAAGCACTGCTTTTGCCACCGGTTTCTTTTATTTAAGCCGGCTGATTTCCGGCTGGGTTGCCAAAAAGCCTTTGATTTTAAAACTGATAAAAAAAGATTTTATCGTGTTGGGCTGCATTGCTCTCGTATTCCTCATTTATTCCGTTTTTTGCCTTAAAGTCAGAAGCGATGATTTGGCAAAATCGCGAAAAAATGATTTAGAAACTTTCCGTAACGAAAATATCACCTATACCGAAGTGGACGGACTACGCATGTCAACATACATTGTGGGAGAGGGAGAGCATACCGTGGTCTTACTGGGCGGTATTTACGATGTTTCTTCCACCATTAGTTTACGCCCGCTGGCAAATCGTTTGAGCGAGCAAAACCGGGTTGTTGTTCTGGATTATTTCGGTTGCGGTTTCAGCGATGATACCGCAGAGCCGCGAACAGCCGGGCGCTACGTCTATGAAATACGGACTGCTCTTTCCAATCTTGGCATTGAAGGCCCATACATCCTTATGCCCTCCGAAATATCGGCACTGTATGCGCTTCTTTATGCTACAGAATATCCGGCGGAAGTGGAAGCCATTATCGCACTTGATGGTGCTGTATCCGCCCAACAGGAGGATGTGGTAGCTGATTTGAAACTAACACCGGAATCCTATCAGACCCGGCTGAAACGTCAGCAAATAGGAAATGAACCGCTTCATGCCTTTTATCGTTACACCGGAATCGACCGTACCACCTGGTTCATGATGGAGCGCTTTTTTAAATACTCCCAGTCCGAGAATACTCTCCCTCTTTTGGAAGAGCATTATCATCAGCATTGGTATAATCACAATCACCTGGATGCATATGCCCGTGTTTACGACAATCACAAACAACTGGCCGGCGTTACTTATCCGGAAACGCTTCCGGTTCTGTCCATTCTTGGGTCTCAAAGCTGTGAAGGCATTTACTTCCCGGAATCGGACTGGCAGGCGCTTCATAATTCTCTTATTACCAATCCTGAAATTCAGGAGATAAAAGTGCTCCCCGGCAATCCCTATTTTGCTTTTTACCAGCATAGGCTCATTGCTGACGAGGCGCAAGTTTTCATAAACAATTTGCCTTAATCACGGCATGAAAAAGAGGGTGTCCCAAAACTATGACTATTAAAGTCGCAGAGAGAGATACCCTCTCTTTATGTTCTTCTTTCATGCGCACAAAAGTAGCTTCATCCTTTCTTAACAAATTAGCTCGTTTGGGATGAATCACGGATGGCTGGCATTCAGCCCTTTCTCTTGATTTCATCTCTTTAGGCTGAATCCCCGTCCCGGCCATTCAGCCTGATTTCATGAATTCCACTGCTTGGGCTGAATCTTTCGCGCCGGCTTTCAGCCCTTTCTCATATTTTCTTCCCTTTGGGCCGTATCGACAAGCCCGGCCATTCAGCCTATTCTTTTGAATTCATGAAGGTAGGCTGAATTTACGAAAACAGGCATAATTTTCAAAACCGACTCCCCGTGTAGTACCCGTGTTGTATATCGTTGCTCTCAACACAGCTTTAAAATAACCACTGTAAAATATAATAAGTTTCACTGGGAGAAGAAAAAGAAAAGCAGGGAGAATCCATATCTGACAGACAACTTACTCTATAACCGGGAAACAGACAACTTACCCTACAACAAAGAAACAGACAGCTTCGTCTGCCGAACAGGGAAACAACTAATACATGTAGGAAACCATACAATTCAGGTATCGCACCGACTGAATGAACTGAAAAGCAAAACAAATGAGAACCTTTGCTCCGAAAAAGGACTTAAGCTACGCTCACAAAGAGTTGTGGAAGTGGAACAGGTCTTTGGCAGGCTCAAAGGCTGTTGGTCGTTCCGACGGTTTCATTTACGTGGAACTGATAAGGTAAAAATAGAATGGGGTCTGCCGGCAATCGCCCATAACATCGCAAAAATGTACTCTTTTCTGAAGCATAAGAGAGGGTATCCCTCTCTACGACCTTAATCAATCATAGTTTTGGGACACCCTCTTTCTATTATCACAAAAATCCAACTCGTCTGTATGTGTCTATTCCATACCCTGTTTCTCTTTTATTACCGGTATCTCTTCTATTTCCTGCATTTCTTCTACTGCCGGTTTCTCTTCTGTTCCCTGCATTTCTTCTACTGCCGGTTTCTCTTCCGGTCCCTGCATTTCTTCTGCTGCCGGTTTCTCTTCCGGTCCCTGCATTTCTTCTACTGCCGGTTTCTCTTCCGGTCCCTGCATTTCTTCTGCTGCCGGTTTCTCTTCCAATCCCTGCTTCTCCTTATTTCTGCGAATAACTTTGTCAATAACATTATATACAAAGCTGATTGCGAAACACAGGATTCCGCTGGTAAAGAGGTTCAACGCAAGCAATAGTTTATTCTCATAATAAATGTCTACCAACAGAAGCTTAACGGTACACATCAATGCAAGTACCAGACCGAAAATTCGAAGAGGCTTCATGCCACGATTAAACTTAAGTTCCACAAGGAAACCGCAGACAATAAAGATAATCGCCAGTGCAAAGGTAACAAGACTGAAAAATGCTGCGGGAGCGTTATGTACCCATAACAGAACAGCGATATAAATTAACAGTTTCGCTGCTGTAATAAAGGATCCCCATTTGGTTCCTGCCGCACGCAGAATCACAGGCGTATTGATTGCAAATAAAAGGAATGTTACCGCCGTAATCACCGTCTGCTGAAGCACAGTCTCAAATACAATCATTCCGAGCAAACTAACCATCATGCAGATAAAATGAATCACTCCGGTCTCAACTCTGAAAGCTTTCTCCTCGTTTCCATCCTTCAAATCCCTGTACAAAAAGGGGATTTGCCCGAACAACACGTTGATTACGGAAACGGAAGTTATTAGTGTCAGGAAAATATTGAGATCAGACCACTCATATTCATTTCCCACTTCCTGTCCGGCTATAATAACAAACAGTAAGAATAAAAGGTACGCAACCATCTTCACTATTGTGGAATAATTCTTCCGACAAATAAGTGTTAATATCGTGAAAACTGCAAACACCGCAAGGGTTGAAATAATATACGGATATAAGGACTCAACAACAAACACCGTCAAGATACCATACAAATAGCCCGCACCCTTGTAAAGCTTCCGATTTCCGATGTAACCGTAGCAAAGGCAAATAATAGCCGGTATGGAGAAGGTGACATAGTCAAAGAACTTCCCTTGCATCATCCATACGACGGTGAAAAGCAGCAACAACGTAATACGTAAAGCAACTTTTCTGCATTTTTCCGAGTCTTTCTTAATCTCGTAAAGACGCAGTCCCTCTGTAATTGCAAGAAATACACCCAATACAATCAAGAGAATATAATCATAATCTGCAAAATGAATCATGTACAGTGAGAATATCAATACTGCCAATACACTGCTGCCGATTTCAATCAATACACGGTCCAAACGGTTGCCATCATTAAACACCGTTAAGGACAGAATCACAAAGAGCAACTCAAATGCCAAAAGTAGAAATACTGCGATATAGTTACATACAGTGTCTAAATCGCTGACACCTGCTACGATTGTTGCGATAACGGCAAAAACCACAAACGCAGGATAAATGACACTTCTCCAATACCTTCCCGACTTTTTGGGAGAAAACAGATACAGGAGAGTATATAATGCAAAAATCGCTATACCGGTAAAGATGTAAGAGTATGAATGGAATCCGATGATTAGCGAAAGTACGGCAAACACATAACCCGCAATCACATATATCTTCTTCTTTCCCAAGTAGCCATAATACAGGCACACGATAGCCGGAATTGCATAAACTGTATATTCTAACAATGTATCCTGCCAGATCCAGATGATGGCAAAAAGAAACAGTAACGCCGGCGTATAAATCATTCTTCCGGTGAATTTCGCTTCACCGAATTTACGACGACTGATTAATTCCATTACAAGCATCAATATTGCCAGGAAAATCAGGAGCACAATACTTGCTTCGTGGAACTGAACCATGTAAACAATGCAGATCAATGCTGTCAGAAATGCATTTCCGATTCCAAAGAATATATTATCCACAACCGTTTCATACCGATATACCGTCAAGGACAATACAATAAGCAGCAACTCAAATAACATAAGAACAATTGCTGCAGCCACGCCAAGCCCGGGGCTGTTTGCAAAATCGACACATGCTCCTATCGTCAGGTAACATAAGGAAACTAACGCGAACGACCAATTGAGAATATTGGCTCCTGCTTTTCTCTTCATATGAACCAGCAGGAAAACACTCTCAGCAACAATGTAGTAGATTATAAGGAACAAAAACATACTTCCGTCGCCGCCTAACAACGTATGAACCATTCCCAAAATACCGGAAATAAGTACACCGCTTTGTCCGATTGCCAGGAAAAGAACGGATCGTAACCTTGATAATACACATATTACTACGGCCCATATCAGGATAAAAATATACAGCAACATATCCGATATTGCGCCAAAATACAGTTTTGTAATCAGTAGTGAGACATATATGGCTCCCATACCGCACCCTGCAAGGGATAAATATAATTTATTGCTTTTATCCTTAATCAGCAACAGATTTCCCACAATCGCAAAAAGGAAGCTGACAGTAAACATAAGAACCATCTTGGACGTATCGCCCATTTTGGGAACAGCCCATATTGCAAAAACAATCAGGCTGACAAAAATCATCAGCGATGCACAAATACCCATCAAAACCTTACCGATGGTCTTTTCAAAATCCAGACGTTCTGCTTTCTTCTTTGCCACTTCTTCCGGACGTTTCTGCTGCAAATTCTGAGGCTGAATATTCTGAGGAGTTCTCTGCGGCACTGCATTCTGAAGAATTCCCTGCGGCACTGCATTCTGAGGAATTCCTTGCGGTGCTGCATTCTGAGGAATTCCCTGCGGTGCTGCATTCTGAGGAATTCCCTGCGGCACTGCATTCTGAGGAGTTCTCTGCGGCACTGCATTCTGAGGAATTCCCTGCGGCACTGCATTCTGAGGAATTCCTTGCGGCACTGCATTCTGAGGAATTCCTTGCGGTGCTGCATTCTGTCCGAACATCTTGGTTACATTCTCTTGAATCTCCCGCTTCTTTTCTTCTACCTTGCGTGCCTCATTCTCTTGCGCAACAAGTTCAGCCGGCGTAAGTCCAACCTGGCGCTGCGGCTGCGCGGGCACATTTCCCGGCATACGTCCCATCTCTGCATTCTGCATCTGCGGCTGCACCGGCATATTTCCCGGCATACGTCCCATCTCCGCATTCTGCATCCCTGTCATTTTGACATACTGCTGGTTCAGACTTTCAATCTCTGCCTCAAGTTTTTTTACTTCATGATGTAAGTACCTGAGTCGTTGACCACATTTGTCAATCTTAGTCTCTAAATTCCCCATTTGTAGCAATTCTCCTTTTCGCACAAATCCTTTTTCCGCGCTCCAAAGTATTTCAATATGCAATCCTTTGATATTCAGAATTTATTTTATCATACTCTATGCGTTTTTTCCAACTTTTTTACTTACATTCATAAGAAAAAAAGAATTGCCTAACAGAACTAATAACAAAGAATGAGCTTCGCACATTCTACGCGCGCGAGCGGTGTTGCAATTTCAACGCTTCCGGTTGATGTTCATAACACCCTCCATTCCTGATAAAGTGCCCCCCGCGTCAGCCCCAGGGTTCACTTTCCAGATAAATAATGCTTCCGTCTTTTAACAAAACTTCCACTTTATACTGCCATTCTCCGCTGTAATCAATAATATCTTCCACCGCATATCCTTTCAACAACTCAAAAGGACTCAGACAAGGCTCTTCATCATCCCAGGGATAGGAATTCTCTACCCAGTAAACTTCTCCTGATTCGGTGATCAGACAGGGAGTCATATCCACGCCACTCCCCCGATTCAAGGATTTCATTCTTCTGACATGATCTATTCCCTCCAATTTTTCATTGTCATAATAGTGCGGGAAAGAAAGCCAGCCGGATTGCTCATTTATATAATAATACACACATCCATCTTCTAAATGAAACTCAGATACATCGTCCGGTGTTCTTTTCACCGCTATCGTATCTATTACAGGAATTTCAGCCGCCAGACGTTTTCTGCCTTCCACCGCTTTGATTTTTTCGATATTATGCTTCTCTACGGCATTATACGCTGTTTCATCATAATCATTCCGTTTATAAATCTCCGTTCTGGCAAGTTTCAATTCTTCCGCAGACATACCCAGCAGACTTTCATTGGGAATAATCTCTGTACTGCTGGTGGGAAAATATTCTTCCTCTTTTGAAGCTTCCGCATCCGTAGTGTCCTCTTTCACGGTTTCCTCATCTGAATCATTCTCTTTCAAGTTTTCTTCATCCGAAGTTTCTTCTTCATCAAATTCCCCGCTCTCAACCAAAGAATTCCCTGCCGAATCCTGTACTATCGCATCTTCTGTTTTGTTCTGACACCCCGTCAAAAACAAAAGAAGCATCAAAATGAACATCCATTTTCTCATATTTTATCTTCCTTCTTCCCTTTTCTTCCGAATCAATCCCAGGCTTCACTTTCCACATATGCCGTTTTTCCGTCTTTGAGCAACACTTCTACCTTAAATTGCCTTTCTCCTTCAAAATACAAAATATCTTCTACCGCATACCCTTCCAGAAGTTCAAACTTTTCGAAGACCGGAGCTTTCTTTGCACCATCATAATAAACCTGCTCGTACACATCCCCCTGATTGGTGATTAAAAACACCACCGGATTCACGTCGGTTCCGACATTCAGAACTCTCAGACGTTTGATATCATTTACACCCTCGTATCTATCCATATATTCATGAGAATTGCTATCTAAGCAAAACCCGTCTGCTACGTTATAGTACAAATAACCGTCATCCAGATATACTACATATTCGTATATTACGGCATACTTCTGCCGGGACGGTACTTCATCTGCTCTCTTGGCATCTTCCGCCTCTTTCAGTTTTTGAATATTACCTCTTTCCGTCGCAGATAAAATGCTTTCGTCGAAATCCGCCGACTTCACCTTCGGTGTATACCAGCTGCAATTGCTAAAATATGCGTTCAGCACCGCATCATTGAAGATGTATCCATATCTTGCATAAATCTCGTTTCTTGCCAGACGAAGCGCATCCGCGGAAAGCCCCTCCATATCCTTATCGGATATTTCCTGCACGTCACTGGTCGGGAAAAAGAACTCCAGCTGTTGCAAATCTTCCATATCCTGCTGTGTTATCTCTTCCGCCACGTCTTCCGTCTGTGACTTTGCCGGCAGTTCTTCTCCTGCACCTTCCGTCTGTGACTTTGCCGGCAGCTCTTCTCCTGCATCTTCCGTCTGCGACTTTACCTGCAGTTCTTCCCCGTTTTTTTCTGATTCACTCATCCACGCCGGGGACGCAGCGGTCTCCCCCTTACTTTCCACCTGTACCGGATTTTTCTCACACCCGGTCAGTAAAAGTGCCAGACAAATCAAAACCAACCATCTTTTCATTACTTTTCTCCTAATAATCCGTGTTCTTACTTCGGTTCTCATCTTTCATACGAACCAAGCGACTACTTTTATGGAACAGCGGTAATTTTTTATTCGGAATATTTACCCGCCTGGGCATGCCACATTTGGGCATATTTTCCGTCTAAAGCAAGCAATTCCTCGTGCTTACCGGATTCTATAATACGTCCCTTTTCCAGCATAATAATACGGTCCGCATCGCGGGTGGTGGATAATCTGTGGGAAATATAGAATACGGTTTTGCCTTTGGCGGCATCATGCATTGCCTTGTTCAACTGATATTCCGCAATCGGGTCAAGGGCGCTGGAGGGTTCATCCATGATTAAAATATCCGCATCCTTATAAAAAGCTCTTGCAATGGCAACCTTCTGTGCCTCACCGCCGGAAAGGTCCACACCTTTTTCATCAAACTCAGTGGTAATCGGGGTATCAAGGCCCTGGGGCAGTTCCTCCAGACGTGGTCCGAAACCGCTGTGCACGAGAGCATCTTTCACCTTAACCCGTACCTCACCTTCCAACACGGTAAGATTTCCCTTCTCCGAAAGAGTGGTGGATGCCACATCCTCTAAAATAACATTCTCCGCCAAAGTTGCACCAAACATCCTGAAATCCTGGAATACAACACCGATACGTCTGTGATATTGATCTAAATCGAAGGAAGAGATTCCTTCCTCATGATAGCGGATTTCTCCTGCGGTCGGGTCGTAAAGTCTCATCAGAAGCTTAACCAATGTGGTTTTGCCGGCACCGTTATATCCTACAATCGCAATACGTTCTCCCGGCGTAATTTTTAAACTGATGTCATGAAGAATGTCTTCTCCATCCTCCGTGTAGCGGAAAGACACATGATCCAATACCAGTTCTCCCGTTCCCTCAGGAATTCTCTTTCCCTCTTCCTCCGGCTTCTTACACTGTATGGTCGGTTCGTAAGCAAGGAAGCTTCGTATTTTATCAATGTATAAACTGTTCTCGTTGGCCTGGGCAGGGATTTCCGCGAAACGGCGCATTGCATTACGCAAGCTTCCGGTTCGGTTAAATAAAACCACGGCACCGCTGTAATCGATGGCATGAACCACTGCGGCCTGGAAAATCAAATATGTAATGTAGAGACCGTCCAGAATAAAATCACCCGCACAGTAATGCTGGGTAAACATCAGCATAAACCTCCGGAAAGAGACCTTCTTCTGTTCCTCCACAATCTCATCGCCTGTCTTTTCGAAATCCGCCCGCAACATTTTGCCGATGGCAGGATTTAAACGCAGCTCTTTGGCATAATCCCGCAGATAGAATACACGGCCGGCATAGTTACGACGACGCTCCAGAGGATTGATTTTGATTCTTACCTTGTAATTAAGCTTGTTTACAAACTTAGCCAGGAAGAAATTTAAGATAAAAGAAACAAATACAAATACAATGCCCACCCAGTCCGTTGTCAGATAAAAGACACCGGTGGTAACCACTACCGTAATGCTCTGTACAATCAGATTCAGCATGGTCAGGAAACGGTCAATGGAAGTTTCTGACTCCGCCACCGCAAGCACAAAATCATTGTAATAGGTGGGATTATCATAGCAGGCCAAGTCCATCTCGGCCGCTTTGGCATACATTTTTTCTTTCAATGCCTGATAAAGTCTCGGTTTCTGCCTGGGTGTCCATGTATAAATAAACAAACCGTCCGGCACAATCTGTATCACATTAATCAGAAGAATAATGCCGATTACAAGAAGCACCTTCCAGAAAGGTTCCCCGTGCTCCGCACAATACAGAACATAACGGATTCCCAGAACATGCTCTATGAAAATAATAAACTGATAACGAAAGCCGTCATAGAGAAAATACAACATGTAAAGCGGCGCCGTTTTAAAGCATAATTTCCAGAGAAAGAGGTGATTGCTCAACACTTTTTTCATGCTTCCACCTCCTCACCTACGGCAAAGATGCCCGTATCATGCTTCGCTCCCGCCAAGTAGTTAATTGCCTGTTTTTCATACATATCTTTGTAAGCCCCTTTCAGACGCAGGAGCTCTGCATGGGTACCTTCTTCAATTACGGTACCGTTTTCCAGCATAAAAACACAGTCTGCCGTTTGCACGGAAGACAATCTGTGAGAAATAAAAAGCATGGTATTTTTTCTGCCGGATTTCAAAATATTCCGGAACAGTTCATACTCCGCAATGGGATCCAGCGCACTGGACGGCTCGTCATAGATTTTAACCGGACAGGGATTGGCCAGGGCTCTCGCCACAACCACCTTCTGATATTCACCGCCGGAAAGCACCGCGCCATCCTCTGCAAACTCCCGGGTCAAAATAGTGTGAATTCCGTTAGGAAGGGAACATACCTTATCATATACACCGGCCAGCTTCAAAGCATTCACCGCTGTTTCTTCCTCCCCTTCTTTGGCCTGATGCATCAACACATTTTCAAGAACAGACAATGAGAAAATCTGATAATCCTGAAAAGCAGTTGCAAACAATGCACGATACTTCGCCAATTCATAGGTTCTAATATCTTTGCCGTTTAGCAGAATCACACCCTCCGTAGGATCGTAAAAACGAAGAAGCAATTTAATAATCGTGGATTTGCCCGCACCGTTATGACCTACAAGTGCGTAAGTTTTACCTCCCTCAATCCGTAGGGACAGGTTATGAATCACCTGCTCATCCTTATAGGAAAATGACACATTACGAAACTCAATCTCACGAATCACGTCTCCCGGGTCCTCTCCCTGCTGATTTTCCGGAATCTTCTCTTCATATTCCATAAAAGTACGCAGGTTATCCACAAACAGACCGTTCTTGAAGGCCGTCGTCAGATTGTCCGTAAATCCAATGAGAATCCAGGTGGTGGACACCATCATACTGGTAATAACCGCCAATTGCGCAAGTCCCATGGTTTCATTTACAATCGTTCGATACGCTCCGTAAATCAGCAAACCTTCAAAGATAAAAGAGAATGTGAACATGACATAAAGCCAGTGAAAAACAGCTGACTTAACAGTATAGCGGCTGATTACACGACGAAGCCCGTCAATGGACTCTCTGTAATATCTTCTCATCAGACCGAATGCGCCGGTCAAACGAATTTCTTTGGCATAATCGGACAAATACATAACACGGTTCACATAGGCTATGGTTCTGTTATACGGCGCCATCTCCTTATTGCGGACGAAATCGATTTTGGCCGCCTGCTGATTGAACACAAAATTACCGATTACCGGGAAGAGAACAAAAAGCACTGACCAAGGATCTACTTCAAACATCAGCACAAAAGACAACACGCAGGCAATCACACCAAAGAGAACTCCCCAGACGTTTTTTACAGTCTCTATGAGGCGATCTGTGGCCTTATCCTGCGCCAAGGTATATTTATTATAAAACTCACTGTCTTCGAAACAGGACAGTTCCACGTTGGAAGACTTCACAAAAAGCAACAAATTCAGGTTCTTATACACCACCTCTTTGTTGATGGGAATCACTTTGCCGTTCACATAGTTGGTGTAGAACGAAATGGATGCAAACACAACAATGGTAATCCCAAGAAAGATCATTATGGTGCCAAATGCCTGCTCTGTTTCCAGCGCATTGATTACATAGCGCATAAAAAACGCGCTGTAAAACAGCCATTCAAAGTATCCCAGAAAACTGATAATCCCCTGATGAACCACCAGTGCGGGACAAATTTTCCACAGAAGCTTACAGGCATATAAGTTATTCCTTATGGCCCGCCCGGGATTGTTCTTTTTTTTCTTTTTTTCCATAAATCCATGTCTCCTTTTTATCGGATATGCGATTCTCCCATGTCCGACAGATTTGCATTATAAAAATCCATACGATACTGCTTCGGTGTATATCCCGTATGCTGCCGAAAAGCCTTGATAAAATGGCTCTGGGAACAGAACCCCAGGGAATATGCAATCCGGGAATACGAATATTCCGTTTTGGTAAGCAATGCCACTGCAATTCTCATGCGAAAATACATAAGATAATTTCCGAAACTTTTCCCTGTTTCCGCTTTGAACAGGGAAGCCAGATATCCCGGTGACAAACCGGTTCTCTCCGCCAGTAAATCCAGGGTTATTTTCTCATTGAAATGAGATTCTATGTAATTGAGGCACTGCAAGATGGGCTTGGAATAAGCCTGCTTCTTTTTGAATAACCGGACGGTTTCCACAAAAACAGTCCAGACCTCACGATTTAACGCAAAAATCTCCTCCACCGTCTTGGCCAGGTCCACCTTCCGGATATACAAATCACTGGTGGAATACACCGTTTCCTGAGGAACACCGGCCTCTATCATATATCGCGTGGCGATTCCTGTGTTCACCACAAAAAGATATTTCATGTTTCTTACAGGGTCTTCGGAAAGATTCCCTTGTATTTGCGGATTAAAAAGCCTGACAGAATCTTCCACGGCTCTGCTGTCACCATTCATCAGATAGTGAAAACGCTGTGACTCTTCCTGATAAGAAGTATGGAAAAACCCCTTCTCCGCATTTGTATGGAGAAGTTCCAATATTTCACTATGGCTGATTATTTTCTCATCGTTTCTCTTTCCCATTTAAGACCTCTCTAAAGAATGCCACCTGCTCTTCATTTGCTTCGGCTCCGAACGCATCATTCATATCCACGTGAAAAACATGGCCGGTCTGCTCGGTGCCATATATTTTATGTCTGCAAAGTACGCCTTTACCATTCAGGAACTCTGCCATAATGCCACACTCTTCCACGAGAAAATCCCCGTGGGCGCTGAACATATACACCGGCGGATATTCCCCGGTAATGTGCTCAAGAACATCCAGCATTTTCCCAAATTGAAAGGGATTCCCTGTCAGATATTCCCGCAACAGCCCTCTGCCCTTTGCTTCGCTGATTCCTTTCTTAAGGTCATAAGTCCCACAACAAAGTCCCAATGCCCGCAGTGTAATCGGTGGTTTAGCAATTCCCATAATCTTCTCATATTCCGGATTTGAATAAATAGCGCCATACTGGGAGGCAATCTGTGCCCCTGCCGAATCACCCACAATAAAAACCCGGTCAGGGTCCAGCGGATACTCCTCCTGATGCGCCAAAATCCAGTCAATCACAAGACTCAAGTCCTGAAGCGGCGCCGGAAATTTATACTTAGGCGCCAGTCTGTAATTGTAATTAATCACTGCAAAACCCTTCTCTGCCAGGTTTGCCGCATAGAACTGATATACCTCTTTGCTGCCGTACACATAACCGCCGCCATGCACGCTGATAATCACCGGAAGCTTATCCTTCCCGGGGTCAACCGCTTTTTCGTCCCACTGCTTTGGCCAGCAAATATCCAGAGTATGATATTTTTTATTTTCTCCGTATCGAAGAGACCGCACATACCGAACCTCTTTGGGTATTTCCAAACCGGCATCCCTCTTTCGGTCAGACTTCGTACACATTCTGCAGAAATAAAAACTTGCTAATGACATATCTTTCTTCATTCCTCCCCTGCCGGATTAAAGACTTATCACTGTAACTGCCTCCTCATATTCCCCGGCAGCATCTGCATATTTCTTCATTAACCGCTTCCCGAAAAAAACCAGCAGTAAGCAAACGATAAACCCCGGAAGAAAAACAGCAAACAATATAGCCAGTGTAACAAACGCATTTACAATCACGTTCCCCTGCAAAATAATGATTAACGATACCCCGACAAACATCGGAATCATTATCAGTGTCATAATGAGACCGCCGTAAAACATACGTGCTCCGGTATGATACTTACGCCCTTCCGGTGTCAGTTGTCTTTGAATGAAATTACTCTTTTCGGTTGCCGGGTTCTTTTTGCCCGAATCACTCTTTTCGGTTGCCGGAAAATTTTTAGAGGAGTTCTTTTGTTCCTTGTGTTTCTTTAAATTCTCCTTGTTATATCCGAACATTATATCCGGATTATACTGATGGCACAACTCCATATATTCCCGTATCTGCTCATCGTCAATGAAATCGCAAAGATAACGGCTGGTGCCGTCTGATAACTCGAAAGCGATGGAGGAGACGTATCCGAATTTCACTCTGCTCACATGCTTATACATCATACTGATTTCACTGTACTCAATAATCGCTTTGGCAGGATTGATAATAAATCTATCCGTAAAATATACCTTATTCTCCGCACCTCCAAGGGGGGATGAATACTCACTGACCGTATGATTCCGTATGTTCTCAATCAAATTGTCCTTCCCGTATTTTTTTACCCTCGCCTGAAGTTTTTTCCTCACTTCGAAATAATCTATGATACATAAAACAGCCATGGCAACAGGCATAAAAAGAAGCATACCGCCTACAACCACAATGATAATTTTGTCCGCGAATTCCGTTTCCGGTAAAACAAGAAAAGAGACCCCTGTGATGACAAAAGGACTCAGCAAAAGAAGTATTACAATTCCCAGAACAAGGGACCATATTTTATTCTTAAAAACGATTTCTTTCATCTATTCTTCCCTTCGTATTTTTATTCAACACAAATGCACTTAAAGTACAGCTTTCACCCGGTGAAAATTTACTGTACTTCAACAAATTGACCATCCTCAAATTCGAATCTAAAAATTTTATCCTCATAATATCCTTCAATACATTTTTCCTCCTCATTAATTGAATAATTCGGAATAAGTTCGAAGGATTTCTTATAGACAAACTCTCCCTCCGCATAAACATATGCGCACGAAACACAGGTTCCCGCTGCACCCTGATGTCCAAGCGAAATAGTGATATCCTTGTGTCCGTCAAATGTTACATCTTCATATCTCACCTCAAAATCGCATGCATCATAGACGTATCTATCCGATTCCGGCGATTCAAGTTTTGACGGATAAGTTACCTTAATAAATGTAATCGTATCTTCTTTTACAAATATGTAATCCGACAAATGTTTATATTCACCCTCAAGCTCTCTTGTCCGCTCTATTGACACTCTGTAACAAACATTCTCTTCAATCCATTCCGCCTTTTCTACTGTTTCGCCATCCGAAAGATATACAGCGTTTTGGATAAAAGCTTCATATTCCTCATCTTCAACATCCAGCACAAGGGGCTGCTTTCTCACAAATTTTTCGTCCGAATAGCGACATTCCATCCCCGTATCATCATCCAGGATATTGAAGTAATACGCACATCCCCAGTAAGGATTATCATATAATGTTATTTCAACAGACTCGAAACCCTCTTCCTCTGTCACTGATGAAACATATACGGTTTCTCTTTCATTCCATGCATCATCTTCAAGTTCATAAACCGTGAATCTTTTTTCATCCTCATCTGACTCGGAAAAAAACGAAATACTGACGGTTTCGCTTTCATTCATCCACGTTCCCACCAGTTTCCCGTATGAAGAATTTTCTTTTTCGGCCAGCGCAAGCTCTTTTGCCTCCTGTTCCGCCTTTTCTTCCTGCGTATAATAAGTGTCTTTATTGCCGCTTATCATAAGTCCGGCATCATTATATTCGGCATATACTAACATTGCGTATGCATCAGAATCCAGATATCTTACCTTCATATAAAACTCTTGATTTTCTTCCACATACAACCCGCTTATTAATCCTGCATTTTCTGTTTCAATGGTAAGCGTATTACTTCTGAACAAAAACTCCGGTTGTTCTTCCAGCACCGCGAAATCCGCTCCGTAGCACACTACGTGCTCCACCTTGGAAAAAGAATCTTTTGCAAATTTAATCACGATCTTATCCCGGTGTATTTCGGTTTTTTCAATTTTTACACCTTCCACTTCGTCGTTTTGATACGTATAAGTTGTCGCGCTCATGCTGCACGCAGTCAGCGCCCCCAGCATCACAACCAATACTCCCCAAAGTAACATGTGTTTTTTCATCTTGTTCTTCCCTTCCTTCCAGAATAGCCTTTCTTATTCCTACTAAGTATATCATTTTATATCGTGTTTCTCAATTAGGAATCTGCTTCCTGCACGAGACATCACAAATTCAGCCGGGAATTGCTCCTGCTGACTTATATGATGCCATGATTCTTGTATATCAGGTAACACTGACCGAGGTTTGGGATGAGTAGTATGTATGAAGTATAAAAAAAGAGGTTCGCGTCATATCACATAGGGCAAACCTCTTACGGGCTTAAAACACCACATTTCTGCAGTATTTTAACTTTCTAGAAAATCATTATTTCGATTACTACGATACTATTATCTTTTACCTGGGCGCAAAAGCAACATCCACCCGCCTCAGTTTCCACCTGCCAATAATAATACATCTCCTCATCAATTTGTGCTGCTAAATCAGGTTCTCCAAGAACTTTTAAAGTCTCCGCCGCTGTACCTGCCTCGATCCCGAATTCAGTGAATTTCGTGGAAATCTCAGGCAAATCAGCACCTTCCCTGTCAACATCCAACAGAATGATTCTGTTAATTATATTCCCATCACAATGTGCATCAAAATTATAACCTTTGGCAAAAGCATAAATCATTCCCATATCCTCATCAATGGATGCCGCATTGCCGAGTACATCTTCATATCCAACCGAAAGTACATCCTCTGTTGTAAGCTTACCCAAATTCGTTGATAAATCTCCCATCTGAATCCATGTTAACTGCTCAAGTTCAAGCTCTACATTTTCATCAAATTCCATATCTGGTTCTGCCGGCAAAACCACAACTTTTGCATAAGCTTCCGTATAAATATTTCTAAGTTTAATATCGTCCGGGTCAATTACATCTTTCTTTTTCGATTCACTTGATTCTGCTTCTTCAGATATTTCCGTTGTTTCTGATATGGTTGACTCTGACTCCGCGCTCGCTTCCTCTGACACCTCCGTCATTTCTGACACACTTGTTTCTTCAACAGCCGGATTCACTGCAGGCTCTTCTTTTGCACACCCCGCAAGGATACTCATACCCAGTACAATGCAAGCTACAGTTGCTAATAATCTTTTTAGTCTCATTTCAAATCTCTCCCTAACAAGTTTTCTTAAAGAACCCGTATTGGGTTGCTTTATATAAAGTTGCTGTGATAATTGTAAAATATTTTCCTTATTTTGTAAACAGCTAAGTTTTGCGAGCTAAGTTTTGCGAAACAAGAAGGTTTATTTCACTCTACTTTCCAATTGTATCAGTCAGATATCTTGGGCTCAATCATAACACACGCACCATAATATACTCTTCTTCGTTTTCATCAACGATTTCAAATCCAACGTGCTTGTACATCTTCACGGCATAGTTTGCTTTCTGTACCGCCAAAGAAGTTTTCTGATAACCTCTTGTCTTTAATTCCGTCAACATCGTTTTCATCATCTCTGTTCCGATTCCCCGGCCCCGATATTCTTTATATAGCGAAATTGCAAAAGAGGGGACTCCATCTTCTACATGCCCATAATCATCCATAATGCGAACCCAGACCGCTCCGATTATCTTTTCTTCTGTTTCGGTAACGAAACAGATATCGCCTTCCATCTTACCGAAATCTTTCACATAAACCTGTAATTCCGGTGCGTTGATGATTTCTCTTGCCGGTGCTTCTACACCCTCCGGAATAAAAATTGCTTCGTAAAGAAAATCATCCAACAATGCTGTTTCCTCGTTATTCATGTACCTTATTCTATAGCTGATTTCACTGCCGGAACCAATCACGGTTCTAATCTGATTCTCATCATATTCTTTTGCGGGAAGAACGATTGCATTTGATCCTATGATTTCTTTTACAATACGTAATTCCAGTGCCTGTCTGTGTTTTAAATAACTGACCAGATCGTCAAAATTGCTGCAACCGTGTTTCTTTCCATAGGGAGAGTTCACGAAATATTCCAGCATCATCTGATACCACACTTCATTCCCGTCTTCGTCGCAGCGCTCCTTTTGGATTGCCTTAATATTCTCTTCCAACTTATCGCTGTACAGATAAAATAATACCAAATTCTTTGCACCGGCACATTCAAATAGGTTGCGATAAAATGCCATAATTTCTTCATCACCAAGCATGTGAAACAGAATCAAATCCTCTGTTATATTTTGAAAGAGTGCACATTCAAACAAATATCCCGTATCGGTAAAGTTTTGAAATCTGGTTAGAATAATCTCCGTAAGCTCCGTCAAGGTTTTTCTCCCGTTATAGACTTCATAACGCTCCAAATCTTCATAAAATCCCGGGATATCCGTAATAATTTTCGTGTATGTAACGATATATTTTTCCTGCTCCTTAACCGTATTTTTCATAATCTCATCCCGCATGGAATTGTATTTTTCCAGAATGACCTTGTATTCCTCCTCCGTCATCAGCGCGCACCACGCCAAATCTACCGGGGAATAATCTCCTTCCCTGCATACATGCAACTTAGAATTCCACTTAGAAATATTGTTTACCAGAGTGCTTTTTCCCGAACCCTGTATCCCTTCTACAAATATATTTTTCATATGCCAAATCTCCTTTCACGGTTTCAAATATAAAAAGAACCATTTGTTGCCAAACAGTTCCGTTACATACTATAACCTCATATGGTTCCCCAAAAGGGATTATCCCAACATTGTAATTATTTTTGTGCACACAAAAAGAGAGGTTATGAGAACATAATCCACTTTTGGCAACATGACAAGTAGTATGGGCGCTGTGGCTCATACTGCATAAACATTCATGTAATCAAAAGTAAATTATCTTCTCATCTTTCCACCCCTCTCCTTAAGATAGTGTCATTCTAACACTGCCTTTTTGCTGTGTCAATGTCTTCCTTTTCTAACATTTCTTGATGGGATGTCGTATCACCGTTTTCCATTTCTCCGGCGCGACCTTTCTTGCATCAGACATATAGATTTCATGATGTAACCGCTTTTCGTTGATATCGTTTTCATATCCATTCTCTTCAAGAAACGCATCCATAATTGCTACCGACTCCGGTTCATCATCAAAGGGACCTATGTGCATAATTTGAACACATAACCCTTCATCAATTGTCATAAATTCTGCCTTGCTACAATCCAGCTTTTTCTTCTTTGCTGCAGTTTCAACTGCCCAATCAAAATCTTTCTTTGTGACAAAATCCGGCAATCGAATAACAGAAATCCAATGAAAGGAATCCTTATTTCCATAGTCCACGCCTTCCACATTGTCCTGCCACCAGAAACCTTCCAACGGCGGTACAACATATTCAAAAAACCCTTCTATTTTATAATCTGTTTTGTAACTCATCTTTAAAGTATAGGCAACCGCATACAATACACCAATTGCCTGTTGATACTCACCATCCGGATTATTTGGATTCCCTTTTC
>JAZOAG010000065.1:0-30169 GCA_045595325.1 Lachnospiraceae bacterium | reverse complement strand
CTAAACTACGAGTTCCATTGCGATAGTCCTCACATGCTTGTACTCGCTGTTCTGAAGAATACTTAGACCTTCTGGACATAAAAAATTCCTCCTAAGTAGATTTGGTTATTTACCTTGTCTACTTAGGAGGAATCATATCATGATGTCAAGGCTGTTCTTTTTTTGTACGGGATATACCCAAGCATATCCTCGAAAATGCATTTCCCCACTGCGATGATTTATGTTGATGTTTTGTGGCGATGTTTTGTGTTATTTGTTTGGGATAGGGAGTGCTTTTTCCCATGAAATGCTGTATAATGAAAAACAGGGGTACAGAATTGTATTATTAAGGAGAAAGAGAACGCTGCAACAGAAGCCAAGGATGCTTTTGAAGATGCGACAGAAGGTGAAACGGAATCTTACCGTATTATGGCAAAAGAGACGTTAGAAAGATGTCAGGAATTGGTACAGAAGTTGAAGTAAAAATAAAAAATTATAAAACACAGGAGGGAAATTATCATGGATGAGAACTTGAAGAACGAGCAGATGCCTATGGAAGAAGCAACAAGTGGTGCAGAAGAACCGGTTTCCGATGCTGCACCTGCAGTTGAGGCAGAACCGGAACAGCAGCCGCAGCAGGCACAATCAGAACAGCAGCCGCAGCAGGCACAACCGGTGCAGCAGCCCCAGCAGGCACAGCAGCCCAGGGCAGAACGTGTGGATGCGGTATTTTTACCTAACAAGACCACGGAAACCATTGCCAACATGGTGACCATAAGTGCCATCATCTGGATTTTTGTTTCGGTTTATCAGATTATGATTGGGTTGGTTCTGTTGATTTTTGGCGTGGGAATTGCCACCATTGCTTGCGGTGGCTGGAACATTTATGCCTGCATAAGAAATTTCAAGCATGCCAGCTATGTACGTAATATCTCTACACCGATGCAAGGGCAGGGTATCGTAGCAGCTTATGAGAAATCTTTAGCCGGTACAATTATCGTTGGCCTCGTCAATCTGTTTTTAGGGGGCGGAATTGGTGTAATCGGATGTGTATTTGATTTGATTTTGCGTGGCTATGTACTTAAGCACAGAAGCGAGTTGGGGGCTTAGAGAGTGTTTTATTCAAATAAGAAATCAACCTACTAAGATTTACTGATCCTTTAAAGAAAGTTTGATTGATGGATTGCAGAAGGGGTTGGATTTATACGGATATTTCGTGTGAATCCAACTTCTTCCATGAAAAGAAAGATATTGATTTGAGGAAAAACAATGCAGATGAGAAAGAGATATTTATATGGAATTATTTTACTTATGTTGAGCATGGCCGTCATCTTTTCCGGGTGTGAGGAAAAAGAAAAAAAGGCGGAAGACTATAATAAATTTGAAGTTAATCAGATGCTTACATTCGAAAGTACCTATGAAATAATCGGTCAATCTAATGAAGGAATCATTCTCAATGATTACCGCATTATGGGGGATATTGAGAATTTTGAGTGTGAGAATTCCTTCTGGATTTATAAAGAAGAGAATGGTACCTTACAGGAATTAACATTTGCAGGATTGGAAGAAGAGAATACATATTTTTTATATGCTGCAAGCCCCCGCGGAGAAATTTTGATTGCGGATGAAATGAATGGCGTTCTTTCTCTTTTTCAAGGGGACGGAACACTGATATTCCGAAAAGAGATGAAAGAAATCGGATTAACGGGTTTAGAAGAAAACGGAATTGCAAGTATCGGATGCGACGAAGAATATATATATATAAGTACCTATAATTGGGAAACGGGAAACGGGGATTTCGTGGTTTTGGATTATTCCCCGGAATTAATTTATCAGGAGGTTCTTCCGGAGGAAATGGCGGAGTTGATTTTCCTTCCTAATGTGGCCGGCCCGTGCATGTTTACCCCGGATAATGGTGAAACCATATATGCGTATGAGGAAAACGCATTGCAAAAAGTAAAATCAAAAGGCTTGCCTAAATCTGAAGAGCGGATGCTTTCAAACGGAGTTTTTCCCGGAGATGACAAGCATGACTTTTATTATTTGAAAGCCATCGAGGAAGAGGTAGGTGTATATCATTATCTTCTTATGGGCGCAAAAGACGGAACCGAGGAGAGTATTTTTAGCTTTAGCGACCTTGGGATGGAAGATGATGCAATATGTTCTGTTTTACCGGATGGAGAAGATAATTTTATCGTGTCCGCATTGCTTTCCGGCACCGACATCGTTGTGGTATATTCTGTAACCGCCGGCGATGAAATGAAACCATACATGGCAAATGAAGGAAAGCAAAAAATTGTTATCGGCGGTTTGCTGGGAATGGATATGATTAGAGGAAGTGTATTGTCTTTTAATAATACTTCCGAGAATTATTATATTGAGATAAAGGACTATTCAACACTGTATGAAGAACTTGAAGATGCTGAGAATGCTTTGATTCTGGATATTACAAGGGGAGATAATCTGGATGCAGTTCTTCTCTACGGCATGGATAAGGAACAACTGACTAAGAACGGGATGTTGGCTGACTTGACGCCGTATCTGGAGCGTGGTACCGGTTTGACAAAGGATAGTATTATGCCCAATGTTTTAGAGGGTATGGTGTCAGAAGATGGGAAGATTTATTCCGTGTATCCGGAGTACTGGCTGGAAGGAATTGTATCCAATGGACAACTGGACGAGAACTGGGAGGGTTCAACTGATAATATCACAGACCAACAGACACTGTTTGCAGACGGAGACGCAATAGGGAATCTGTGGAGCTTATTGACATATTCGGAGGGACGCTATATCAGGGAAGAGGATGACGGCGTGGTCGTTACGGAAGAGTTTATCAATCTTCTTGATTCTTTAAAGAAAAATCAGGAGATTGCTTCTCTTCGCGGAGCGGAGGAAAGTACGGCAAGCGTTCTGGCAGAAAATAAGGCGTATGCGAGTTGGGAGATGATTGAATTTCCTTATTCTTATCTGTTCTTTGATATGATTTTGGAAGAACAATTTGAGTATGGTGCAGTCGCGGGTGACGCTCCGGTTTTGGTGCCGGGATTTTCAGAGTTTGGTGTTCTGGCAGGCAGCAATCAGCAAGATGGAATGTACGCATTTTTTGATCACATTTTTTCAGAGGATGTATATTGTACACTTTATGGAAATATGTATTTTCCGGTGCTGAAAACTGATTGGGAAGAATGGAGAATCCGACTGACTGCGACAGAAGGGTATACTGACCGTTACGGAGAGAATATATTGGTTGGAGATTTTTATTATGGTGTCGGAGACATGTCTGTAACCATTGGCTCGATTGGAGAAGAAGAGGCGGAAACCATGATGGAGAAGATAGAAAGCGCTCGGTATATTCCGCCGATGAAGGAAGCATATCTTTCCATCATTCAGGAAGAAACAGAACGGTATTTTAACGGTGAAGCAACCATTGAATCCGTGAAGGATAACATTGAGAACCGATTATCCTATGCCATGGCAGAACAGGGATAATGTAAATAGTGGAAAATGAATAGACTTTATAAAAAGATGAATTAAAAATGTAATAACCTAATAATTCAGACGAATCTTAAGGAAATCTTAAGGTTGCCTTAGGTGTAAATTTAGCTTTCTTATGTAAGATGAGTATAACGAAACGGAAACATAAAGACGTTTTGAAATACAAGAACTTACATAAGGAGGCTTTTTTATGTTAGAGTGCAGCCGGTTAAAAAAATCATATCATGGTAAATTCGTCGTAAACGACTTAAGCTTCTCCGTTAAGGAGGGTGAAATATTCGCATTCTTAGGAAGTAACGGTGCAGGAAAAACAACCACCATCAAAATGATCCTGGGTCTTATTTCACAGGATAGCGGAGCCATTCATGTGAAAGATAATATTTCCATCGGTTACTCGCCCGAAACCCCGTTCTTTCCCCCGTTTCTCACCGGGTATGAAGCCCTGGAGTATTACGCCAAAGTGCAGAAACTTCCGAAGGAAGGAAGAAGTGAAATGCTGGAAGGGTTATTAAATCAGGTTGGACTTGAAAAGAACAAAACCAAAGTAAAGCATTATTCCAAAGGAATGTTGCAGCGCCTTGCGTTGGCGCAGGCACTTCTGGGAAATCCGGAACTTCTTATTCTGGATGAGCCTACCGCCGGGCTTGACGCCATGGGCAGGGTAGAGATGATACAGTTAATCGGTTCGCTTCGCAAGCAGGGCAAAACAATTTTAATCAATTCCCACATCTTAAACGATATTGAAAAGGTGTGTGACAGAGGAATCATAATCAAAAAAGGTGAGAAAGTTGCCACCTGGGAAAAGGAAAGCAGCGAAAAAACATTGGAAGAATTATTCGTGGAAACCATAGGAGGAATAGAGTCATGACCATCGCAATGAATGCATTCAAGGAAAAAATCAGAAGAAAAGAACTATATATCGTTTGTATCATAGGAATTCTTATTGTGATTCTCTTCGGCACCGGAAACGGAGAAATTACAATAGGCGGAAAGCCCATTACCGGTTATGAAATGCTTTCACCGGTGATCCTCATTGTGGTCAATGCGGTTGCCTGCATTCTCACAGCAATCATGAGTGCATCCACCATTCCCAATGAGTATCAGAGACATACGGATCATTTGATTAGAATCCGCAAAGTGAGTCAGGCAAGATACCATTTCGAACTTGCCATGGCAAACTTCTTTGCAGGACTTTCATCCTTAGGAATCCTTTTTCTCTCAGTTGTGATTTTTGTCTTTTCACAGGGGCATGCGGGAGATATTTGGAAATTGGTTCCGGCCTTTCTTATGATGGCGATTAACATGGCAATTGTTTCCTTTTTAAGCAGTACATTATCAATCATCCTGCCCCCTTTTCTTTCGGGAAGTATCTCAGTGGTGATTACTCTGGTAGGAATCTTTTACAGCCTGTTATTACTCGTAAAAGATGTGCTGGGCGGATTTGCAGGCGGGTTCTTAAAGGTAGTGCTCTTCCTGTTCCCGAACTTACATGAAATCAGCCGTAGTGCCGGCGAATTCATGGGTGGTGAAATGGCAGATTTGCATATCATTTTAAAAGGTTTGCTCTGGGTATATATTTTTGCAGTTCTTATTTTGATTATTAAAAGAAAAGAGGCATAGAAAATGAAAAAAGCAGCAGTGATTTTATTAGGAGTTATTCTTTTGGCGGGAGTTGTTTTGACAGGAGAATACGGATTAAGTGAAGAAAATACAAAGATATATGAAAGTGCTGTTGCGCTGGAGGCGCAGGTAGAAGAAATCGGATTTGACACATTTCATATTTCTGATTATCCCGTAGCCTACTATGACGGAGATAAGGACTATGTACTCACCGTAGAAGACGGCGAAGTGGTAACTGCAAAGAGAAAGCCTGTGTTAAATGCAATTGCGGCTACTGCATATCCGGTGGAGGAGCATTACGAGGTACTGGTTCCTACCGTGGAGAGAATGAGTTCTTTGGTTGGCATGGCCAGTTTGGGAGAAGCGGATTATACCGAGGCGGATCAGGTGGCAACCTTATGGCATGAGGCATTCCATTGTTTTCAGTTAACGAACTATGAAGCGCAGGTAATTGCCCTGGCGGGCAATGGCGTGGAGGAAGCCATGATTGCTTCCGAAGTGGATGACAATGCGGCAGCAGTTGATAATATTACCTTACAGTTAGAGGTGCTTGAGGCAGCAGTAAAAGAGGCTGATGTTGACAAGAAAAAGGAGTATATTTTACAATATGAGGAGTTGGAGAAGGAAAGAGAAGCACTCCTGGAAGCAGATGTTTTAAAGACTGAGAAATACTATGTAACGGTAGAAGGAAGCGCATACTACATAGAAAGTAAAGTCTGTGAGATTCAGGATGAAACAGCGGCGTGGATAAAGTATGTGGACACTATCGGCACATACCATGACGGCTCCGCGAAATACTATCAGAAGGGTATGGCAATCTGCCGCCTTTTGGATGAATTGAAGCCGGACTGGAAAGCTGAATACGATTTCTCCGAATCCCTGGAAACGTATCTTTTTAACGAGGTATGATAAAAGGATGTACGACAGGATTGCATCAGATGACAGAAGCAAATAATAGATAAAAGAACATAGAGGAGAGAGCCCCATGGAATTTAAAGTACTGGCAGCAGATGATGAAAAAGAACTTCTGGATGCACTGGAATTGTACACGGAGCGTGAGAATATTACATTAATCAAAGCGGATAACGGCATATCCGCTTTGGATTTATTTGAAAAAGAGAAGCCACATATGGTATTGCTCGATGTTATGATGCCGGGACTTGACGGATTCTCGGTGTTAAAGCGTATTCGCAACGTCAGTAATGTTCCGGCCATCATGCTTACTGCCAGAAGTGAAGATTATGACAAGATTCTGGGACTGGAGCTGGGAGCGGACGATTATATTACCAAACCCTATAATCCCATGGAAGTAGTGGCCCGGATGAAAGCGGGACTGCGTCGGAATTATAACTACATGGAGCCAAAAGCGGCAACTTCTGAAATTCTTTCCTGCGGAGGACTTACCATGGAAAAGGATACAGGGGTGGTAAAGAAGAACGGACAGACGATTGAGCTGACCAAAACCGAGTATTTAATACTGGAGTTATTGTTACAGAATAAGGACAGGATTCTTACGAAACAGCAGATTTTTGAATACGCCTGGGCCGGAGAATATGTTGCGGATGATAACACAATCATGGTACATATCAGCAATCTGCGTGCGAAGATTGAAGATAACCCCAAGGAGCCGAAATTGCTTAAAACCATCAAGGGATTGGGGTACAAGCTTAGGGAGGAGTAAAAAAATGAAAGTAGGGAAAAGCATTTTTACCAAATTGTTCATAAGTTTCATTGTTTTTGCTTTTGCCATTGTAGGAACTTTTATGTTAAGCCTCATTGCGACGGCTGTGTTGATTGGCGGCGGAGATGTAAATACACTTTCTCCTTACATGCTGGTAAATGAGAACGGGGAAGTTACGGAAAAAGCCACCATGGAAAAACTGGGTTGCTGGGTGGAAGAACTGAATGAAGAGAATGAAGTGATTGCCGTGCAGGGGGATAAACTGACATCAAATGAAAGCTACAGCGGTCAGGAGCTTCTGGAACTGGTTTCCGCTTTTCATGACGGGGAGTATATCGGCTTTTACATCGAGAAGGGGGAGCGGCGTTATCTTTGCATTTATCCCAAAGAAGTTATGCAGGTGAATGCCACGGTTGTATTAAATTATGTGGACGGGAAAGAACCCTTCTTTTTTTTCGCTTTGTTTGTGGCAATTCTTTTGAGTGAGATTCTTTTATTAAGTATCTTTTTACGTCACAAAATCAAAAAGCCCTTAGCTGCCATTGTGGACGGAATGGAGAGGCTTAAAAACGGTGATGACAGTGCAAGAATAGAGTTAAAAACCGAAGCGGAGTTTCAGAATATTGTAGATACCTTTAATTTAATGGCGGGAAATCTGCAGGATGAGAAGCGGGAAAAACATCTGATGCAGGAACGTAAAAACCGCCTCCTTTTGGAACTCTCCCATGATATCAAAACGCCGATTTCCACCATTAAAAGTTATGCCAATGCATTGGATGCCGGATTAGTGCCGGAGGAAAAAAAGAAAGAGTATTATCGCACCATCGACAAAAAGTCTGACCGGGTGCGCCTGATTGCGGATGATATGTTTACCATGCTTAAAATGGATAATCCGGAGTATGTGATAAACAAGTCGGAAGTGGAGCTTTGTGAGTTTTTGCGCAGAATCTGCGCAGAGTATTATGAGGAGATTTCCGGGGACGGATTTGATTTTGAGATTGATATCCCCGAGGAAGAGATTGCAGTTTTACTGGACCGGAATCTTTTTGCGAGAGTGCTTGGTAATCTTTTGATGAATGCCCGTAAGTATAATCAGACAGGAGAAATGATTGGTGTTTCCCTCCGGGTAGTTGACGGCAAAAGGATTATCAGGGTTTATGATGACGGCGAACGAATAGAGGATGATTTCGCAAAGGAAATGTTTCAGCCATTCCGTCGCGGGGCGGAAGAGCGAAGCAGTGACGGGGGAACCGGACTGGGGCTTGCCATAGCACGCCTAATTACGGAAAAGCATGACGGAAGTCTTCAGTACCGATATGAATCCTGTCATAATGTGTTTGAAATAGTTGTATAAATTGATGTAGTTCTGTTATAATTAATAAGATAAGAATTTAAACGGAACTAAATGACAGTTCGGAAATGAGAGAATATGAATTGGAAAAAAATCACATTGGAAGAGAAAGATGTAATGGAGTCATTCTTCAAATACAAATCTTCCAAGGGATGTGAACTTTCTTTTGGAAATAATTATTTATGGGCAGATATTTATAAAACATTTGTAGGATTTTATCAGGATTGCATGCTTTTTTATAATGAATTGTATCATTCCGTCAGTTTCCCGATTGGAGAGAAGCCGCTGGAGATAATTCCTGCCATTGAGGCATATTTTAAAGAACAGAATTTGCCCATGCGCTTAGGTCTTGTGACACCGGAACAGTTTGCCATGCTGGAGGAAGCTTTTCCGGGGAAATTCCAAATCGCCTACAACCGCAATAATGCAGATTACATTTATGAGAGCAGTTCGCTGATTTCCCTGGCCGGGAAAAAACTTCACGGCAAGCGGAATCATATTAACCGGTTTCGGGAGAATAACCCGGATTGGACCTTTGAAGAAATTCGCGGGGAAAGTGTGAAGGAATGCGAGGAGATGGCAGCTGCCTGGATTACAACCACGCCGGGCGGTATGACAGAGGATAAGCAGAAGGAATACAGTGTGACCCTGGAGGCTTTGCGTAAGAAAGAGGAACTGGGGCTGGACGGAGGCCTCATAAGGGCCGGCGGAAAGGTTGTGGCCTTTGCATTGGGAGAGCCTTTGGATGAGGAAACCTACGTGGTGCATATTGAAAAAGCGTTTGGCGAGATTCAGGGTGCTTATCCCATGATTAACAGGGAGTTTGCAGCTTATTTTGCGAAAGATTACAAGTATATCAATCGGGAAGAGGATTTAGGAGAAGAAGGTCTTCGGAAAGCAAAGCTTTCCTATTATCCCGCCATGATTTACGAAAAGGGAACGGTTACATTAGCAGGGGAATAAAGGAAACATTCAGAGGAAGAGGTATGGCAAAAACAATACAGGAACAATTGGCGGATGCCAATCGCAAGATTGAAATATTAATGGACTGTCTTCCGGGCGGATTTTTTACCTATGATGCAAAGACAGGCAAATTCGTAGAACTCAGCAGGGGATTTTTATCTCTTTTTGGGTGTGATGAGACTGTGTTTCGGGAACACTTTTTTAACACCTTTGAGATGATGGTTTATAAGGAGGACAGGAAACAGACAAAGGAACTAATCGAGTACCAGGCTGAAACCCAGGAGAGCATTTCGGTCAGTTTCAGAATTAAAGGAATGTTAGATGATGTAATGTATGTGGAATACCGTGGGCGTAAGGTGCAGGAAAGTGACGGTGCCCTGCGCTTCTATGCGGTGTTAAATGATGTAACGGAGCAGGTTCTTGCCCAGCAGGAAATGTCCAGGATGAATGAGGCGCTTTATGTCAAAAATCAGGCCAATCAGGCGATGCAGGCAGAGATGCAGAATAAGATTCGCATGGATGACATGACGGGAATTCTTAACAAGGCTGCAATACAGGCTTCCATTCGGGAATATTTAAGTGTTTCCGCACCGGAATCTTTGCATGCGGTTATGATGATTGATACGGATAATTTCAAAGCGGTGAACGATACGCTGGGACATTTATTCGGAGATGAAGTGATTAAATTTGTGGCAAGAGCCATTAAGAATACCTTCCGTGAAAGCGATTTTGTGGGCCGAATCGGTGGTGATGAATTTCTCGTTTTCATGAAGAATACCACCAAAGAAGTTACGGAGCAGAGGGCGGTTGCCTTAAACCAATCCCTACACCGCAAGTTTGAGAAAGACGGTCGCAGTTGTGCAATCAGCTGCAGCATCGGCATTGCATATTATCCCATGGATGGTATTGATTATGACTCTCTGGTAACCAGCGCTGATGATGCATTGTATCAGGCTAAGAAGAGAGGAAAGAACAGATATGTGATTTCCAGCAGGAGTTAATTAATCAGGGAATCAATACAGAAAGAGAATAGTACAGAAACGGGCGCAGGACGTCCTGAAATGAATTGCCATGACGGCACCGGTTGGTGACCATCATGGCAGTTTTTTTGTGGGAGTTTCAACGCCCTTTTTATATGTGAGATAGGGACAGACCAAAGTGGCTGAGCGTATCTCTGTGTTCTGTTTTACTTGTCTTACGATATTGAAGCGGTGTGCAACCGAAATATTCCTTAAACAGCTTGTTGAAATAGCTTGTATTATTAAATCCCACGGAGAGGGCTAAGTTTGCGATGGAAGAAGCGGATTCGTCGTTCTGCAGAATGCGCTCAGCAGCCTGAAGAACCCGGTATTTCATCAGGTATTCAAAGGGAGTTAGATTCACGGCCCGCTTGAAACAACGACAGCACTCACTTTTACTTACATGGATGGAGTCTGCAATATCTTCCAGGGATACTGTCTCATGATAGTGTGTTTCAATGTATAGAATAGCATCCTTGATGCGGCTTTCCGTATGGGTCAGATATTTGGTCTGAACCGGGCGGCGGTCAGGCTGTACCTTGAAATGCTTCACCATCTGAAACCAAATCTGACTGAGGATGCTCTTGGTAAGCAGCTCATAGCCAAACTCCTGAGCCAGGTTAGCGTCTAATACATCGGAAACATAATTGAGCATTCCACGGCTCCAGATGTCCTTCCGGTCAAAAATAAAATAACGAAGATTATTATCATTCAGAATCGGATTCAAATATAAGGTGGCAGACTGCGAATTGACATCAAAAAGAAAGGAGGGATGAAACATCAGGGAGAGAATGACGCAGGGATCTTCCTTCTTGGAACGGATGGAATGCAAAACATTACTGTTTAACATGATTGCCTGTCCTGCCCGCAACTCAAAGGAATCTTCTCCGATAGAGAAAACAGCGGTTCCTTCTTTGATGTAGTTGATTTCCAGCTCTTCATGCCAGTGCCAACGCACAAATTCCATATACATTTTAAGAGGCTCCACATAGTAAACGCCCACCGGATAATCCGGATTGGCATGGGAAATGATTTCCCGCAGGTCTTTTTGAGGAGCTGTGGTTTTGTCTTGTTCCATTCTGACCTCCGTTTGCTTGGAATAATAGCAGTGTATTACTTATAAAGCAGTTTAAAATACATTTTTGTCGTGGTGCTTCATATTTCATTTAGTGTAACGATTTTTAACAAAGAAAGCAAGTGAATTTCCTTAAAATCCTCTTGCCGGCAGAATAAAAATGTATATGCATAGACTGTTTTGTACATACTAGCCACATAGGTTTTTTATCAATATCAAAGGACATGTATAAGGGCAGAGAACGTGAAGAAGATATATATCAAAACGCAGCAGGACAGTCAGGTGCATACTCCGGTAGTAAGAATCTCCGATGTGGCAGAGGTGATTGCGGAAGATGAGGTACTGAAAGAGAAGATTGACCAAATGGAATTATACCGGTTTTCGGAGAATAAAGAGGACAGGTATGTAATAAGTTCCCTGCAGATTATCGAAATAATCTGGCAGGGGTTGCCGGGAAGTGACGTGACGCAAATCGGCCCCCCCGATGTATTGATTTATTTCACTCCGGGGAAGAATAAGTCCGGTACCACAGGAAAACTGACAGGAATGGATTATTTTAAAATCATCTGTGTGTGCGGAATTTGTTTTTTCGGTACTGCATTCTCGATTATGGCATTTCATAATGATATCGGAATTCAGGGTGTTTTTGATAGGATTTATGAAGGCGTCGGCTTGTCGAGAAGCAACGATTTTCCCATGCTTGAAATCGGATACTCCGTTGGCCTGGCGGTGGGGATTATTGTATTTTACAATCATATCGGCAAACGCAGAATTACCCATGACCCCACTCCCGTGGAAGTGGAAATGCAGATATATGAGGATGATGTGAATAATACGCTGATTGAAGAGGCGAACAAATTAAAAAGAGGACAGTGAGTCGGAAGCGACAAAGATGCGGGCAAAGAAATGAAGCAGAGAAAAAAGCAAAGATGCGGGCAAAGAAGCGAAACTGAGAAAAAGCAGGGATGACGGGCAAAGAAGCAAAGCTGAGGAAAAAAGCAGAGATGTAAGCAAAAACAGAGAGGAAAAAGAGAATGGGAAACGTGCTTTTCTTAATAATCGGGTTGTCCGCCGGTACGATTGTGGCGGGAGGTGTTTTTACAACCCTGATTGCACTGGGGCTGGTGCCCCGGTTTGCAGGAAGAACGCATACGGCCCGGGCAATTCTGTGGTATGAAAACAGCATCATCTTGGGAGCAGTCTGGGCGACACTATTCACATTGTGGAATTTTGCAGTACCCGTTTTGCAGGCAATCACGGATGTTTCCAAGGGGATTATGCAGTTTGCTCTCGGTGTAAGCGGGGTGGGATTCGGCTGTTTTGTGGGATGTATGGCATTGGCCATCGCAGAGTTTTTGGACGGAATCCCCATTCTGGCAAGAAGACTTTCCTTTCGCCGGGGATTGGGTGTTGCAATTCTTAGTGTGGCAATAGGGAAAATGATAGGAAGTTTATTATATTGGTATTGGAGGATGGGATAGTATGCAGAATCAGACAGAAGAATTAAAATCGCAGAACACAAACGGAGTGTATGGTAAAAAGGAGAACTCTTCCGGTGTCAAAGAACAGTATAAGGAACTTGTAAAAGAAATAACCCCTACTGCAAGTCTGCCAAAGCGATGCATGGAAGCATTTCTGGTAGGTGGATTGATTTGTCTGCTTGGTCAGGGAATTCTTTGGTTGATGGAGGAATGGGCAGGTGTTTCGGCAGAAGATGCTGCCGGATGGTGTACATTGATTCTGATTGCGCTTAGTGTGATTCTGACCAATCTGGGTATTTACCGTAAACTGGTGAGTTTCGGTGGTGCCGGGGCATTGGTTCCCATCACCGGTTTTGCCAATTCCGTGGCCAGTGCGGCAACGGAATTCAAGGCGGAAGGATGGGTCTTTGGTGTGGGCAGTAAAATATTCAGTATTGCAGGCCCTGTGATTCTATACGGAATCCTTTGCAGCTGGGCCTTTGGGCTTATATATTGGTTCATTCAAACCTTTATTGCGGGGTAAGGGTAATATGAACGGCTTCTCCTTCAAAGCCGGCTCCCGTAATTACCTGGGTGGTTTGGGGTCCAAGCACATCCTTGTGATAGAAGTGGATGTGACCGGAGAGAATTAAGCAAACATTGCTTTCTTCTCCGCAGGCGGAGTTAATAAACTCCGTAGTGATTTCGTTGGGGATGCAGGACTTGTAGCCTAAAAGAACGGTGGCATTGCCGTTTGCATCCTCCCCCCATACCTGCTTGCTTAAAAGAATCAGTTCTTCATTGTCAATGGGCTGGATGGGAACATGGGATACTACCACAATAGGGTCGCCCTGCGCCTGGAGCGTAAGAAGCGCCTCCAAGGCTTCGGCAGTAACCTGGTTGTTGGAATCATCCACAGCCAGAATCTGAAAGTCTCCTGCGTCGTAAACCTGATATCCGTCAGCGGTTTGACTGATAGAGTCAAGTCTCGGGAGATAAGTATTGTACGCGGTTTCGGAGAAATACTCCGTTCCGTATTCAAAGTCATGATTTCCCATGCTGTAAATCCATGGAATTTCCAAACTGCTCAGTGATTCTTCTACATACTCTATGGAAGCATACATGGCGGAATCTATAATATCACCACCAAGAATCACAAGATCCGGATCTTTTTCCCGGATATAGTTCATGAGGGCTTTGAAATTCTCGTCGGCTTTCCGGCCGTTTTTGCCGGTAAAGAAGGAATAACGCTCAGCAGCTTTGGCGGAAAGCGTTTCATCTCTTTCGTCGCAAAGTGAAAGATGGGTATCTGCCAGAAAGACAATATCGACGGATTCCGTGAGACCGTCAACGGCAAAACTTTCTTCTTTAATCTGAAGTGCCGGTTCGGAATCCTTACAGGCACTAAGGCCGGGGATGGAAATCATAAAAGAAAGCAGGGTCAGAAGTGCCAGACCCCGCATACATATTCTTCGTAACATAAAATAACCTCTCTAATCAGCAATAAGACTGATTACACAGTTGCGCCCGTGTTGTTTCGCATAATAAAGCTTGCGGTCCACATCTGCAACATTCTCGTCCATGCTCTTGGTGGCATCCAATTCGCTAACGCCGAAACTAAGTGTAATATCTATGGTATTTCCTTCGTACTCACAGGGACATGCTTCAACAGTCTGCCGGCATTTCTCAGCAAAGTCCGTTGCCAAAACCAGATCCTTGCCGGGAAGAAGAATAATGAACTCCTCGCCGCCCCAGCGATAAACACCGTCATCAATTCCGACAAGGGAACGGAAGGTGTCTGCCAACTGTTGCAGTACGGCATCTCCGGCATTGTGTCCGAAGGTATCATTAACCTGTTTGAAATGGTCTATGTCACACATGATGACAGAAGCTTTCTTGAAGGATAGAACAGGAACGATGTTCTTCTCGTAATGGGAGTAAAGCCCGCGTCGGTTCTTAAGTCTGGTCAGGGCATCCTCCTGCGCATCGTTGTAGTGCAGATATGACTCCAGACTCTTTCCGCAAAAAGCAGTGGCAAGAGACAATCTCTTCAAATCCGCTTCCGTGAATTCCGCATCATTTCCTTCGCTGTCCAACTTATTAATCGCCTGATAGGCACCGATCACATTTCCTGCGGTATCCGTAACAGGAAGCGTGAGAATCGATTTGGTAATATATCCGGACTGTTTGTCTACCGTACTGTTGAAACGGGGGTCGCTGTAAGGATCGTTGATAATAAGCACCTCATTGCGGAGAATTGATGCACCGATTAATCCGGTGTCCTCCGGAATTACAATCTTGCTGATATCCAGGGCAGCCAGCGTCCAAACCTGGTGCTGTTCCTTGTCCCAGAACCAGAAAGAAGCCCGGTCTGAATTGACCAGCGTCCGTCCCAAGTCCGTCAAAAGAAGAAGAGTGGAAGATAATTCCTTCTCTTCAAATAAGCGTTCCATGTAATAAAAGATTTTTTCTAAAAGCGCATCTGATGAAAGTTGTTTGAGTTCACGCTCCATACACATCGCTCCTTTATGATCTTATAAAAGGATTATAACATAGAATCTTTATGAAAAAAAGACTCTTTTCTTTCTTTCACGCTTCTAAAATAAGAGGGATGTGAAAAGAGGGAAGAAAGGGAAAATCTTTACAGGATTTGGATGACGGAGGGAAAGAATTGTGCTATAATTTATAAGACAGTATGTGTAAACGGGGGGATGAAAGATGTCTCAGTATCTGATTATTCCCATAGCCGAGCGATTGGAGGAAAGTCTTAAACTTGCGGAATGCTATGGGTTAGGATTTGAATTTAATGATTTCTGTTTGCCCGATGTATTGGACGATGAAGAAGGGGTACAGAAACGGATTGCGTTCTATCGGGAACAGATGCCGTGTGGGATTAATACCATGCACGGGGCTTTCTATGATATTGCTGTTTTCAGTATGGATGAGAGAATTCGGCGTGTGTGCGTGGAGCGAATTGAGCAGAGTCTTCAGATTGCGCAACGTCTTGGTGTGAAAGGGGTAGTGTTTCACTCCAATTTAAATCCCATGCTTACGGCAGAAACATACCGAGAGGGATTCGTAGAGGCCAATGTGAAGGTATGGCGAGAATTGACCGGGAAGTATCCGGATATTCAGATATACTTAGAGAATATGTTTGATAAGGCACCCGCAGAGATTGTGCGTATTGCAGAGGCTCTACGGGATGTGAAGAATTTCGGGGTCACATTGGATTATGCCCATGCATGCATTTACGGGAATGATATTGAAGGATTTGTAAGGGCACTTGCTCCTTATATCCGGCATGTACATATCAATGACAATGATGGTGTGAATGACCTGCACCGGCCTGTGGGAAGCGGCGTGATTGACTGGAAGCAGTTTCGGGTATTGAAAGAGAAATATTTTGCGGATGCAACAATTCTGATAGAGACAAGCAGTATAGAAGAACAGAAAGCATCCCTGCAGTATATGGAGGAGAACGCATTTATATGCAGGAAACAGAATTAGAATCGTTGCCGCGTTTTTACAGTGAAGAAACAGATTCCACCAATGAGGATGCCAAACGGTATTTTCAATCCGGCAAAGGCAGTACGGCGTTGTTTGTGGCGAACAGACAGACTGCCGGCAAGGGAAGAAGGGGAAGACAGTTTTATTCACCGGCAGATACAGGAATTTATATGTCCATTCTTCTGGCTGCCCCTGAGGATTTGGAAGATGCAGTGTGCATTACGACGGCAACTTCCGTGTTTGTGGCGGAGGCTGTGGAAGCGGTTACGGGATTGTCACTTTCCATTAAGTGGGTAAATGATTTGTTTTACAATGACAGGAAAGTTTGCGGAATTCTTACGGAGGCTGTCTGGGGAACGGAGGAAGGTGCACCTGCCGGAATTGTGGTAGGAATCGGCATTAATCTTTGTACCGAGGAGTTTCCGGAAGAACTGGCGGATATTGCAGGCGGCCTGAATGTCAGAGAGAAGGGCATAAAGGAGCGGATTATTGATGAGATTGTCCGGCGTATTCTTCGGTTTAACGGCAATCGGACAGACAGGACTTATTTAGAGGAATACAGAAGAAGGTCCAATGTAATCGGAAAAGACATTTATGTTTATGAGGGACAGGCGGTGCGACAGGCAAAGGCTGTAGGTATTGATGAAGAGGGCGGTCTGGTGATTGAAGAACCGGATGGCAGCGTCGGGATTCTGCGAAGCGGCGAGATTACGATACGTCCCGTTTGAAATATAAGAAAGAAGAGGAGAGAATTATTATGATGAATCCGGCTAAATTGCTGACACTTAAGAAGGAGTATACTGCGTTTTCACAGCGTCATCCGAAGTTTATGCAGTTTATTATCACATTGATTCAAAATGGCGTTGGTGTAGGTAGCGTTATTGATATTACGGTAACCATGCCTGACGGACGTAACTGGACGTCTAACATGAAGGTGACGGAAGAAGATGTTGAGTTTATCAAAGGATTTAAAGATATGATGTAATATCGGGAAACAATCGAATAAGCCGGTGAAACATACCGGTGTGAATGGGAAGAAAGGCCTCTTGCAGATTTGCAGGGGGCTTTTTTGGCAAAAAATTGATAAAAACATTCCAAATTCCACCAACAGCAGGCATATTTTAAGTTTTATGATAGAGATGAAAAGTGTTTGTTGAGAGTACATAATGAATAATTCTATCATCGGAGGCATGTTTCGGACTTTTCCAAGATGTGCTTAAGATGTGCCAGAGGAAACTAAAATGAGTGTCGGAGTACGTTTGGAGGAAGAGCGGAAGCGGTTAAAATATACGCAGGCAGAGGTGGCCTGCAGAATCGGCGTTTCTCAAAGTAAAATTACCAAAGCTGAAAACGGAAATTATACCCTGAAGTATGAGGAACTTCGTCGTTTGAGTGAACTATCTTTTGATATTCACTATATCATCACCGGTGTGAAGTATGTATTGTCTTCCGAAAGCAGGATGATGAAAAAAGATTATAATTATATTCTCGCCGCACTGCGGGTGTTAATATCAGCGTATCTGTTCTATCGGGAAAGCGGAAAAATACGGATGGATTTAATGGTTGGCAACGATTATGCCAAGTATATCCTGGAAACGTTTGGGACGGATGAAACCGTATTCCGGTATATTGAAAGAACCAAAAGAAAAAGCAAAGAACAGATGCGTCAGGAATTTCTTGTTGATACGAAGAAGTACCGCGCTCTTTCGAACGGAAATGCGTTGCCGGACGGAGAAATCCTGACTGCGGTATATGAAAAATTTCATATTCCGCCCGCTGTTATCTTAAAGGACCGAAACGGTCTGGCAAGGGAATTTGACTATCTTTTGGAACAGCTTTCCGACGGGGAAAGAAGAGGTGTTCTGTATTTTATCAATATGCAGTTGAGTGGTCTGCCGGTAAACCCAGGGGGGGAAGTTTAAAGGATGATTCTTAGGATTGCATTGTGTGATGATGATACTTCATTTCGTAAAAGAATCAAAAACGAAATCGTGACCTATGCGAAGAAAAAGGATGTGACGGTGGAGTTTAGGGAAGTGAGTATTTCCGAGGCAAATGAAGAGGCATTATGGGAATTTCTGGAGGAGGATATCTTTTTCATCTGTGCCGGAGGCAAAAAGACGCCCGGTTTTTCCTTTGCGGAGCAGATTCATCAGATGCCGCAAAACGCATTGATTGTTTTGCTGGCTACCACGTCGGTGTGTGCCTGGGACGGCTATTATGTGGGCGCATTGCGCTGTTATAAAAAGAGAGGCTTTTTAAGAAAAAAACTGATAAACGAATGTATGGATGCAATTTATGAGCAGAAAGAGTCAGAACAAAAGGTACTGACCATACGCTTTCTTTCCGGTGAAAAAACCTTTTTGGTGAACCGGTTGATTTATGTGGAAAGCAGACTTCATAAACTGCATTTTTTTATTTGGGATGAAGAGATAGAAGAATACGTTACTTATGAGAAACTCAACCACCTTGAAAAAGAACTTTCGGGGTTGGGTTTTGTGAGGACACACCAGAGCTTTTTGGTGAATCTTCGTTTTGTACATCATATGGAAAAGGCCGGTCTTGTACTGTGGAATAAAACGTCCATTGATATCTCCAGAACACGACGGGATTCCGTACGCAAAACGTATGCCCGTTATCTGGAAAATCTGCAATGAAAAACGTACCGAATCTGTCAGATTTGAAGCAGAAAATGTCAATATAATTGTAAAGGAAAAACATTATGGTAAACTACAGTTAAGATGTAGGTTTGGAGAACGACGTAACCTGTCTCACATAAACTGAAATACATTCTGTTATTAATACATATCTGACCTCACATCTTTGGGAGACGTTGTTTTCCAAAGGAGTATATCGATGAAAAGAACGTTATGATTTTGAAGCCTGAAAGCGAATGAAATCATAACGTTTTTTTGCATGTGGGTGTTGGTGTAAAAATATGTCAAAAAACAGAGATATTGTATTGACAAACGCGGGTGGTTCATATAAATTTATTATGAAAAAAATAGCACGAAAAGGGGCGATGTGATGGATTCATTAATTGAAATCCGGGATATGTGTAAAGTATATAATCCCGGAGAGAATGAAGTCTGGGCATTGGATCGTGTGAACCTTAGTATCAGGGAAGGCGAATTTGTTGCCATTATCGGCCAATCCGGTTCAGGTAAATCCACCCTTATGAATATGATAGGGTGTCTGGATGTACCATCCGCGGGCATGTATCTTTTACATGGCGAGGATGTGGGACGTTTATCGGATGATGAGCTTTCATTTATCAGGAACAAAGAAATAGGATTTGTTTTTCAGGGGTTCAATCTGATTCAGAGCCTGACAGCATTGGAAAACGTGGAACTCCCGCTGATTTATCGTAAAGTAGGGAAAAGCGAAAGAAGAGAACTGGCGCTTCGGGCGTTAGAGAAAGTGGGACTCGGACACCGTATCAACCATAAGCCGGCAGAGATGTCCGGCGGGCAGCAGCAGCGTGTGGCCATTGCGAGGGCGATTGCGCAGGCGCCGCCCATTATTCTGGCAGATGAGCCTACCGGTAATCTGGATTCTAATTCCAGTAAGGAGATTATGGGAATTCTGAAGGAATTAAACAGGGACGGAAGAACGGTAATCTTAATTACCCACGATAGCGAAATTGCCATGGAGGCAAAACGTATCGTACATATTAAAGACGGAAAGATTGATTATGACGAGGTGAAGGAGGCGCAAAATGAGTAAGGGCGTACATGAAGAGGAAGGAATTCCTTTGACATATAATGACAGTGTGGAGGAAACGCTTGCGAAAGCAAGATTGGAAAGAGAGAAAGCAAAAGAGAGATCAGCGAAAATCAAAAAACTGATTATTATCATTGCAATTATTGCAGCAGTGGCAGTGGTTGTGATTGGAGTGGTTATTGCAATTATTGTAAACAGCGTTCCCCCTACCGTATCTACGGTAAAACCCACTATGGGAGATTTGGATTCAACTTATGCTTCCAGTGGTATTTTGGAAAGTACGGAAACCATACAGTATCAGATTCCTGCATCCATTCTTGTGGATGAGATGGTTTGCGTAGGTCAGGCGGTTTCTAAGGGAGACATTCTGGTTTTGTTTGATGAAGAAGATTACAGTCGCGTTTTAAGAGAATATGAGATCGAGAACGAAATCGCAAAGAACAGTTATCAGAGTCAGCTTGTGGAATTTGAGAATAACAAGAAAGACCTTTCAACTGCCAATGCAAATGTTTCAAAGTACACCGGACTGGTGAAGACACAGCAGGCCGAAGTGGATCGGCTTACCGCAAGTATTACGGATGCCAATGCAATCCGTGCGGCACAGATTGAAGTGGAAATTTATGAGTGTGAGCGTAAGATTGCTGACTTCCAGTACTGCATTTCCAATGCAGAGATGCTGGGAATGGGAAAGGAAGGCATTGAAGCCTATACCCGATATATCCAGTCAGAGTCTCAGCGTATTGCCGAATTGCAGCATGAACTCAGCCAGCTTACGGGAAGCGTTACCGCATTGGAGCAGCAAAAGATTTTGACCAATGCCCAGAAGCTTTTATCTGATTATGAGATGGAACTGGAAACCGCCAAGGCAGAGAAAGAAAGTCTTTCCGTCGCAGTTGGCAATGAATATGATGAAGCCAACATTGCTTTAAACGGCGAATTATCTACCATGCGTGCAGGCAAGTCCTACGAGGATATTGCAATGTATAACGGCGGATTGAAGGCGGAGTGTAATGGTGTCATTACAGAAGTCGGTGCGTCTAACGGTACCCTTACCGTTCCCGGAACAACATTGGTCAGTGTTGCAAGTACGGAAGGCGTAAAGATTCGTTTTGCCATTAACAAGAATGCCATCTATCAGTTACAAGAAGGTCAGAAAGCAACCATCAGAGTAATGGATAAGGAATATGAAGGAACGGTTTCGCGTGTGAATAAGGCTGCAACAGCAGATGCCAGCGGTGTGGCTTCCCTTTCCGCGGAGGTTGTGATTGACAATCCGGATGAAGATATCTTCTTGGGGCTGGATGCCAAAATCAGCATTTTAACCGCAAGCCGGAAGGATGTCATGATGCTTCCCGTGGAAGTGGTTAACGCTGACAGAGACGGAGACTTCGTTTATGTTGTAGAAAATGGTATTATTGCTAAAAAATATGTTACGGTCGGAATTTCTTCGGATACCCATATTGAAATTGTAGACGGTCTTGATTTAAATGCGGATGTTGTGTCCATGATTACCGCTAATGTTGTGGAAGGCGCGAGAGCAATGGCGATTCCCGATATGATGAGTATGATGGAAGCAACGATAGAAGAAACTTCAGAAGAAGAGATGTCAGAAGAAGAGCCGGAAGAGACAGCTACAGAAACGGATACAGAGAAGGAAGATAACTAGGGGAAAGAAGGAAACGGATGAAAGAGTATTTTAAACTTGCGCTTAAAAGCATTAAGAATAATAAAGTACGTTCCTTTCTGACCATGATTGGTATTATTATCGGTATTGCTTCGGTTATTATGATTATGTCCGTGGGTAACGGTGTTAAGTCTTCACTTTTGCGTGAGATGAACAGCCTTTTCGGCGGGCAGATTATGTTCTATTCTCTGGATGAGGATTATTTCTTTGATCCAATCTTCAATGATGAAGATATTCAGGCAATTAAGGATAAGGTGGAGAATGTTAAAGGTGTAACCATATCTTCGGCAATCGGCGGAGAAGTTGAAGGCAAGCGTAAAATCTATACCGGGTATTTTGAGATGTGTAACCCGGATTTTGATTATACCAAATCAAATAAACTGGTTAAGGGACGATATTTTACATGGGATGAATATTACGAGGGTGAAATGGTTTGTGTCATTCAGGAACAGAGTGCACTTAATCTGTTCGGCAGTGTTAATGTGGTAGGAGAATATGTAGATGTAATGTTATTTAATCGAACTTATCCTCTTCGTATTGTGGGCGTCCGGGGCAAGAGCGAGTCGGCCATGATGGATTTGTTTTATGTATGGGATGAGGTTGAGCTTGAGGTGCCTGTCACATGTGTGAATAACATGCTGGGCGGTGATTTTTTTGCAAATTACGAAACCTTGAATGTTATTGCGGAATCACCGGAGGATTCCATGCAGGTGGCACAGGATACCTTGCGTCTTTTGGAAGGCCGAAAGGATGTGCGTGGAGAAGATATTATTCAGGTGGAAGAGTTTTCCAGTGCCACGGATGAGATTAGTATGATTATTAATTTTGTGACACTTTTTATTTCTTTCGTTGCCGCAGTTTCACTGCTGGTAGGAGGAATCGGCGTTATGAACATTATGCTGGTATCCGTAACGGAACGTACCAGGGAAATCGGAATCCGTAAGGCTTTGGGAGCTACAACCGGTTCTATTATGTTACAGTTCCTTGCAGAGTCTGCAATGATTACTTTGATTGGCGGTATCGTAGGTCTGGTAATCGGATGGATTGGCGGATTGGTTGTCTGCTCCATAATCACTTCTGTTTCGGGAATGAATATGGTGGCATACATCAGTATTCCCACGATTCTCCTGATTTGCGGATTTTCAAGTGTTATCGGTATATTCTTCGGAATCTATCCTGCAAGAAAGGCTGCGAAATTAAGCCCCATTGAAGCATTGAGACACGAATAAACAGAACAATACCTCATTTGAATACCGAAGGGATTCGGTTCAGATGAGGTATTTTCTTTTGCGTGTTTTTGTGTTATGTTAAGAAAGGATGAACATGAAAGATTGAGAATAAAGGAGCAGTAGTATGGATATCGAATTTGACGTCAAAGTGACGGCCCCGGTATTGATTGATTTTCAGATGCAGCACAGTTACAAACAGGCAATTACCATTTTTATGACGGCGGCGGGCGCTGTGTTGTGTTTTCTTTTTATCAGCGGGAAGCAGACAAGCCCCCTGTATATAGTGATTGGTCTTATCGCGATTTTTTTAACCCCCGTTCAGAATATTTACAATTCCATTATTAAGGTCAAAATGATTGAGGCTTTTCAGACGCCCCTGCACTATAAGCTTAGTGAGGAAGGCATTGAAGTTTCTCAGGGAGAGGTATCCCAGCTTCTTGAATGGAATCAGGTGATGAAGGTTACGGGCACCCGCAAGAGTATTTTTGTCTATTCTACAAAGCGGGCAGCATTTATTTTTCCCCGTAAGGAAATGGATCACCAGACGGAAGATGTGATTAAAATGATTGCGGCACATATAGAGCCGAAGAAGTTGAAACTTCGTTATTAGACTGCGCCTGAGGGCAGAGATTATTGAGGAAGATAAGGTAGTGAAATTATGGTGATAGAGAGTTTCTCCGGAGAGGAGACTTTTAAACTCGGAGAGAAGATTGGCAAGGAGGCGAAGCCCGGAGCTGTGTATGCTCTTTTAGGGGATTTGGGTGTGGGAAAGACTGTCTTTACCCAGGGAGTGGCAGTCGGACTCGGAATCAAAGAGCCTATATGCAGTCCTACATTTACTATTGTACAGGTGTATGAGAGCGGGCGGATTCCCTTTTATCATTTCGACGTATACCGCATCGGAGACGTGGAAGAAATGGATGAAATCGGATACGAGGATTATTTCTACGGAGAAGGAATCTGCTTCGTGGAGTGGGCGAATCTGGTAGAGGAGATTATGCCGCCGGAGACAGTAATCATCCGTATTGAGAAGGACCTTGAGAAGGGATTTAATTATCGTAGAATTACCATTGAAGAGTAAAGGGCAGGCCGATTGAGGACGGAGTGTGATAATGAACCGGCTACGTCCCTGCGGAAGCGAAAGGAAATTGAGAATGAGTATAATTGCAATAGACAGTTCGGGATTGGTGGCATCAGTAGCCATTGCATGTGAAGGAGGTATTCTTGCGGAATATACCGTTAATAATAAGAAGACCCATTCCCAGACACTGCTTCCCATGCTGGATGAGATTAAAAGAATAACCGAAACGGATTTGAAGGATGTTGAGGCAGTGGCGGTAGCAGCAGGGCCGGGTTCTTTTACGGGACTTCGAATCGGGTCGGCTACAGTCAAAGGAATTGCCCAGGCGTTGCAGGTGCCGGTGGTGGAGGTTTCCACCCTTGATGCCCTTGCGTGGAATTTGTACGGATGTGCTTCCCTTGTCTGTCCGATTATGGATGCAAGGAGAGGCCAGGTGTATACCGGCTTATATGAATATGCGGCAGAGAAAACATCTTATTCTCTTCGGGTGGTAAAAGAACCCTGCGCGGTTCTTATTGACGAGATTGCAGAAGCGATTAACCGTCTTGACAGGGAAGTGATTTTCCTGGGGGACGGTGTTCCCGTATTTGAAAAACATCTGGCAGAGATTATGAAAGTGCCCTATCGTTTCGCACCGATTCATTTGGCGAGACAGCGTGCAGCCTGTGTGGCAGAACTGGGACTTCGGAAATGGAAGGCGGGAGAAACGGTTCCGGCAGGAGAGCATTCCCCGGAATATCTTCGCCTTTCCCAGGCGGAGCGTGAACGCATGGAAGCAGAAAAAAACGCATAGAAGAAAGAAAAGGTAGAAGGAATGATCATCAGAAGGATGGAAGAGAAGGATACTCCGGCAGCGGCGGCACTGGAAAAAGAGAATTTTTCCGAGCCCTGGTCAGAGAATGCATTTAGGGAAGAACTTTCCAATGAAAATGCGTTGTATCTTGTGGCATATGAAGGGGAAGCGCTTCTTGGGGTGTGCGGATATGTATCTTCCTGCAACGAGGCGGATGTTATGAATGTTTCCGTTCGTAAAAACATGCGAAGAAAAGGGATTGCCTCAGCCATGATGGATGAACTGATCAAAAGAGGCAGGGAAAAGGGAATGGTTGCTTTCACTTTGGAGGTGCGCATGGGGAACGTGGCTGCCCGGACGCTTTATGAGAAGAAGGGGTTCAAAGAGGAAGGGATTCGTCCCCGGTTTTACAGTAATCCTACGGAAGATGCCGTGATTTACTGGTTAAGATGACAGTAATTACCACTTGGTTTTAGATTCTTTTATCGGTAAGATAAAAGAGCCGGTAAGGGCTTTGAATGTTTTGGACAAGGAGGAAACCAATGCGGGAATACAATGAAGATATGCAGAAGTTGAAACGTGTCTGCTGCAATCAGTGCGGACGGGAGATGGAAGTAGAAAACGGAATTCTTATGGAAGGCTGTTTTCACTCGGATTGGATGTTTGGCTATTTTTCCAAGCGGGACAGAGAAAAGCACGCTTTTGATTTGTGCGAGGAATGCTATGAGAAAATGGTGGAAGGGTTTGCCGTTCCGCCGGAAGTGATTGTTGTGACGGAACTTTTATAATTGATTATCAGAACAGGAGCAACGGGATGTTAGATATTTGTCTGTTGGGTACCGGCGGAATGATGCCGCTGCCATATCGGTGGCTTACATCACTGATGGCAAGATATAACGGAAAAAGCATATTGATTGATTGCGGAGAAGGAACGCAGGTTGCCATGAAAGAGAAAGGGTGGAGCCCAAAGCCCATCGATGTGATTTGTTTTACACATTTTCATGCGGACCATATCAGCGGACTTCCCGGAATGTTTTTGACAATGGGAAATGCGGAGCGGACGGAGCCGCTTCTTTTAATCGGTCCGAAGGGGCTTGGGCGTATTGTCAATTCTCTTCGTTGTATTGCACCGGAGCTTCCCTTTGAAATAGAGTTTTTGGAGCTAAACGGAGCGAACCAGGTGATTGATTTGGGCGATATGCAGATTGAGGCATTTCGCGTAAACCATAACGTAACCTGCTACGGATATAATCTGGTGATTAACCGTCAGGGAATGTTTGATGTGGAGCGGGCGAAGGCACAAAATATTGAGCAGCGCTTTTGGAATCGCTTGCAGAAGGGTGAGGTCATTGAAACCGAGGATGGCAGAGTGCTTACACCGGATATGGTGTTGGGCGCGCCCCGTAAAGGATTAAAAGTGACTTACACCACGGACACCAGACCTTGTGACAGTATTGTAGAGAATGCGGCGGGAGCAGACCTTTTTATTTGTGAAGGTATGTACGGAGAGGAAGAGAAAGCGGCGAAAGCAAGGGAAAACAAGCACATGACCTTTTACGAGGCGGCCAATATGGCCAAAAAGGCCGAAGTGCAGAAGATGTGGCTGACCCATTATAGTCCTTCCCTGGTGCGGGCGGAAGATTACATGAACAAGGTTCGTAAAATTTTCCCCAATGCGGAAGCGGGAAAGGATGGAAAAAGCATAGAGTTGCGTTTCGAAGATTAAAAGGAAAGGCGGTGCGCTATGAATAAAAAACGAAATACCATTGCCGGTGTAATTGTAATCCTGTTGATTGCGGTTTTTGTGGTGGGATTCTTTGTGGTTCTGAATCAGAAAAACGGTGATACTCCTGCGGAAGTGACCACGGTGAGCGAAGTGGACAGAGTGCTCTTGCGGGATTTGTCCAGAGATTATCCTCCCACACCGAAGGAGGTATTGAAATATTACAGTGATATCACCACCTGTTTTTATAGTGAAAGTCTTGAAGAAGAAGATCTAAAGGCTCTGGCTGTGAAAGCCAGAGAGCTTTACGATGAGGAACTCCATGCGGATAAAACGGAAGAAGAGTATTTGGAAGATCTTAAAAATGATATTTTGGAATTTAACTCACAGGGAATTGTCGTTTCGGGATATTCTTTATCTGCAAGCACAGATGTGGAATTTTTCTCAGATGACGGATTTGAATTTGCCAGATTGTATGTTAATTACCGTTTGCGTCAGGGGACGGAATATGCTTATGTCAATGAAGTGTTTTTGATGCGTAAGGATGATGCCGGTCATTGGAAGATTTACGGATGGGATATGGCAGAGGAAACGGTAACGGATGAAACAGGAGAAACCTTTGACGGCGGTGAATCGGCGGGGGAATAACGACAGAACGGAATAACGAAGTGAAGAATGGAGTAATGAGTAGGAATGAGTAAGGGCATAGAATCGGATGTATTGATTTTGGCAATCGAGAGTTCCTGTGATGAAACTGCAGCGGCAGTGGTAAAAAACGGCAGGGAGATTTTGTCCAATGTGATTTTCTCGCAGATTGATTTGCACACCCTGTATGGGGGTGTGGTGCCAGAAATTGCATCCAGAAAACATATCGATAAAATCAATCAGGTAATTGAAGAGGCACTTGTGAAGGCCGGAGTGACATGGACGGATTTGTCTGCAATTGCGGTTACATACGGGCCCGGACTTGTGGGTGCACTTCTTGTGGGGGTATCTGCAGCGAAAGCAATTGCTTTTGCTACCGGATTGCCTTTGGTAGGCGTGCATCACATTGAAGGTCATATTTGCGCCAATTTTATAGAACATAAAGAACTGGAACCGCCTTTTGTATCCCTTGTGGTTTCCGGCGGACATACCCACCTGGTATCCGTGAAGGATTACGGGAAGTATGAGATTCTCGGTCGTACCATGGATGATGCGGCAGGAGAAGCATTTGATAAGGTGGCAAGAGCAATCGGCCTGGGATATCCCGGTGGACCAAAGATTGATAAGTTGTCTAAGGAAGGAAATTCGGAAGCAATTCACTTTCCCAGGGCTAAGGTTGGCGGATCAATCTATGATTTCAGCTTTAGCGGATTGAAGTCGGCAGTGCTTAATTATCTGAATGGTTGCCAGATGAAGGGTGAGACCATTTGTGAAGCGGATGTGGCAGCATCTTTCCAAAAGGCAGTGGTGGATGTTTTGGTAGAGCATTCCATGGCAGCGGTGGAACAATATAAACTTGACAAATTTGCAATCGCCGGAGGTGTTGCTTCTAACGGGACTCTTCGGGCTGCATTTGAGGAAGCGTGCCGCGCTAAGGGGATTGCGTTTTATTGTCCTGCGCCGGTATATTGTACAGACAATGCAGCAATGATTGGCGTGGCAGGATATTATGAATATATGAAGGGAACCCGTCACGGTTATGATTTAAATGCTGTTCCGGGTCTTCGTTTGGGAGAAAGATATGAGTCGTAATGTTGCGATTGTCCTGGCGGCAGGACAGGGGAAAAGAATGGGTGGCAAAATTGCCAAACAGTTTCTTGAGGTCGGAGGAAAACCCCTTCTTTACTATTCACTTCGCGCAATGGAAGAGAGTTTCATGGATGAAGTCGTTCTTGTTACAGGCGAGAGCGACATTTCCTTTTGCAAGAATGAAATCGTGGAGAAGTATGGATTTAAAAAGGTAAGTCACATTATTGCCGGTGGCGCGGAACGGTACCATTCCGTATACAACGGTTTGTGCGCTGTTGGAGAATGCGATTATGTGTATATTCATGACGGGGCCAGACCTTTTGTGGATGCGGGAATACTGGAGCGGAACCGGGAGGCGGTAGAGCGGTTTGGTGCCTGTGTGACAGCGGTTGGCGTTAAAGATACGATTAAGATTAAGGATGAAGAAGGTTTTGTGGCGCACACTCCCGCAAGGGACAGCTTGTGTGCCGTGCAGACACCCCAGACCTTTGCTTTTACTTTTATTAAAGAAGCGTATGAGAGATTCTTTGACGGGATGGAAGCCGGAGCGGTGCGTATCCCTGTTACGGATGATGCGATGGTGGCGGAGATTTACGGTGGTGCCCGTGTGAAACTTGTGGAAGGATCCTTTGAAAATGTAAAGATTACCACGCCGGAGGATTTGGGAACGGCTGAAACAATTCTTGCAGGGCGTGGAAACTGAAAGAGAGCTTGATATGAAATACGGAAAAGTAGTGGAAGGGCGGTTTTTACACCGCCCCAATCGTTTTATTGCACAGGTTAGCATTGATGGCAAGGAAGAAACCGTTCATGTAAAGAATACCGGTCGTTGCAGGGAACTTCTTTTGCCGGGGGCGACGGTGGTGTTAGAGGTGTCGGATAATCCTAATCGTAAAACTGCTTATGACCTGATTGCTGTATATAAGCAAAAAATCGGTCTTGTGAATATGGACAGCCAGGCACCCAACAAGGTGGTGGCGGAGTGGCTGAAAGGGCAGGACTATACCAAAATCAAACCGGAGTATACTTACGGTAATTCCAGAATTGATTTCTATATGGAAAAGGGAGAAGAAAAATATCTTCTTGAAGTGAAAGGGTGTACCTTAGAGATTGACGGAATCGGATATTTTCCGGATGCGCCTACGGAACGCGGCGTGAAGCATCTGAAAGAATTGACCAGGGCAGCGAAAGAAGGGTATCATTGCAGTGTTGCCTTTGTGATTCAGATGGAAGGTGTTTATGAAGTACGTCCTTATGATGTCACTCAACCGGCTTTTGGAGAAGCCCTGGAAGAAGCACGAAATGCAGGGGTAGATGTTTTGTTTTTGTGCTGTGAAGTAAAGCCCGGTGAATTGAGAATTGTGTAGAAGAATGTGAGACAAGTTGGCGTATAAAAAATACAAGAAAAACCAAAACTAAAAATTGTTTAAAAAAATGAAAAAACGTGTTGACATTAAGTCGAAATTCTGATATTATTCATTTTGCGCCTGTCAAATGGCGCATCACTTTGGAGAGGTATCGAAGTGGTCATAACGAGGCGGTCTTGAAAACCGTTTGTCCGAAAGGGCGCGTGGGTTCGAATCCCACCCTCTCCGCTTTTGCACCTCGCTGCCAATCTAATACGAATAGTGATTTAGCTTATTTGGAGAAGTACCCAAGAGGCTGAAGGGGCTCCCCTGGAAAGGGAGTAGGTCGTTAATAGCGGCGCGAGGGTTCAAATCCCTCCTTCTCCGTTGACAGAAATGTCACGGTCATGCGGACAAGAACATGGCAAATACAACCTTGACAAATAAACAGCAATGCAACCCTGAAAGTTCAGATAAGCAACGAGCAGTGGCAAGATGTAAGACGGGGCACACAAATCATGCTTGCATGATTTTGCGACACGGATTACAGATTGTTAGGGCGACTGCCCGTGACGAAATAAACGCGCCAGCGTTTATGAGTTCCACTGTGAGTGTAGAAATACACAGCAAGTTGCAAAGAGAGAATTATTCAGAGAAAGAAACCTAAACAAAGTAAAACGGAAGAAATTAGCTAGATGTTGATTTT
>JAZOAG010000064.1:0-5043 GCA_045595325.1 Lachnospiraceae bacterium | reverse complement strand
CTAAGTATACTTGGTGGAGTATTGTTCTTTGTGATTTTCCCGGATACATTTGACTCTGAATTTATGACGTTAAGAGGTCTTTTAGAGGAAGCGGGAGCGTTGGAACAGTTTGAAGCACAAGGTATCACTATGCCAATGTATTTGTTAATTACTAGCATTCAGGCGGTAACTGTTGCACCATTTATGAATATGTTTGTTGCATTAGGCGAAGAGGTCGGTTGGAGAGGTGCGCTGTATCCATATTTGAAGGAAAAGCTGGGTGTTACTAAGGGTCGAATTGTAGGTGGTACTATTTGGGGGGCTTGGCATTGGCCAGCTATGATTTTTGCTGGTTATGAGTATGGTAAAGAATATATTGGCGCACCGGTACTTGGGCCAATCGTATTCTGTATCTGTACTATTATGATGGGTATTTTACTTGATTATGTATATGAAAAGACAAAAAACATCTGGTTGCCATCCCTTATGCATGGTGCTGTAAATGCATTTACCACCTTTGCATTTCTGGTAAAACCTGAATATTCCAATATGGCAATACTGGGGCCGGCATATATCGGTATCATCAGTATGATTCCGATGATGATTGTAGCAGTCATCATTTGTGTAAAGAAAACAAGGAAGTAAGAAAGGATACATTATGTTGCATATCAAAAATCTGACAAAACATTATAAAGGTAGTAAAAAGGGTGTAACGGATCTTAGTCTAAGTGTAGAGGCAGGAGATATTTTTGCTTTTATCGGTCACAATGGTGCAGGAAAGACGACTACTTTAAAGTGTGTGGCAGGAATTCATGACTTTGAGCAGGGAGAAATCTACATGAATGGTCTGTCTATGAAAGAGGACCCCTTGGCATGTAAAAGGCAGTTTGCTTATATTCCGGACAATCCGGATTTGTTTGACTATCTGACAGGAATTCAATATTTGAATTTTATAGCAGATGTATTTGAGGTATCAGATAAGGATAGGCAGATGCGTATCGAAAAATATGCAAATGCCTTTGGGATTATGGAGTCTTTAGGGGATCTGATTTCCTCTTATTCCCATGGAATGAAGCAGAAACTGGCTATTATTTCGGCGTTGGTACATAAGCCGAAACTGCTTATTTTAGACGAGCCATTCGTGGGCTTAGATCCCCAGGCGGCAGTTGTGCTGAAAAAAACAATGCATGAATTGTGCGAAGAAGGCGGAGCAATTTTCTTTTCCACCCATGTGCTGGATGTAGCAGAAAAGCTATGTAACAAGGTGGCGATTATTAAGGACGGAACCTTGATAAAAACCGGTAACATGGAAGATATTGTGAAAGATGGTATTTCTCTTGAAGACATTTTTATGGAGGTAGTCTGCCATGAATAATTGCAATTCCCGGGGGCAAATTGCTACATTCACAAAGCTTCAGCTTGTGAATCTGTACGGGAAAAATGTATTCCGTAACTTAAAAGACCCCAAAGAAAAAAGAAAGAAATTCTGGCTCTATATAGTGAGCCTATTTGTTATCATTGTAGTAGCGGGTTATGCCGGTGGAATGAGCTATGGTTATGTATACATGGGGCTTGCAGAGATTTTGCCTGCATATTTAATTATGGTGGTAAGCCTTATTATTTTGCTGTTTTCTATCTTCAAGGCAGGGGATATTATTTTTCAAAAGAATTCCTATGATATACTGGTTTCCCTTCCGGTGAGGAATAGTACGATTGTGATCAGCAGATTTGTACGTCTTTATGTAGAAAATATTCTGCTTTCCTTGATCGTCATGCTGCCGGCAATGGTAGTGTTTGGTATTATGGAGAAACCGTCCGGGTCATTTTATGTGATTGGAATGATTACAGTGCTTTTTATACCTCTTGTGCCAATTACGATTTCTGTGTTCGTGGGAGCATTGATCAAGGCGATTTCGTCCAGAAGCAGACACAAGAATTTGGTGAGTGTGCTTCTTTCGGTAGCCCTTGTAACAGGACTTATGGTTGGGGGCATGAGCCTTTCCGTATCCGTAGAGAATATAGATATAAATGAATTAAAAAATCTGCTGAATGTGATGCTGGATGTAATAAATCGTATTTATCCACCGGCGTTGTGGCTGGGTAATGCAATGTTAGCAGGGGATTTTGTGGCATGTTTTGGCTGTGTGTGCGCCGGCATGGTTGTTTTGTGCCTTGTGATTGGTGTTGTATCAGCGAATTACACTCGGATTTGCCATGGGATTTTCAGTACAAGTGCAAGGCATGATTATCAGATGGAAGATTTGAAAAGCTTCCATATGCTTGGTGCATTATATAAAAGAGAGTTCAAACGTTATTTTGCTTCAAGTGTTTATGTGACGAATACGATTATTAGCCCACTCATGGGGATTCTGTTTGCGGGGGCAATGCTTTTCATAACACCGGAACAATTAGAAACTACGGTAGCGGATTTTTATGCACAAAGCGGATTGCTGTTACAGATAAGAAGCATGTTACCCATGGCACTTGCAACTGTCTTTTGCATGATGCCCATTACAGCAGTTTCTATATCCATGGAAGGCAAGCAGTGGTGGATTATCAAGACATTGCCTATTAGCGCGAAGCATTTACTTGACAGTAAGCTACTTATGAATCTTAGTATACTATCACCATGCTGCGGTATTTCTGTGATTATGGTAGCGATTGGACAAAAGGTTACACCTGTGGAATTTGTATGGCTTCTGCTTGTACCATTTTTATCTATGCTGTTTTCCTGTGTGTTTGGACAGACTGTGAATTTAAAACTTCCTGTGTTTGATTGGGAGAATGAAGTATCTGTAGTAAAGCAAAGTGCGTCTATGCTTGTGGGTGGGTTGGTACCGTTTTTGGTAATGCTTATATTGACCTTTGGCGTGATGCTGATTCCGGCACAATATACGAATCTGACAATGATACTGCTATGTCTTGGTTTGGGAATCGCTACATTTATATTATATCGAAAAAACAGCAGGGTAGATTTAATCAGTATCTAAAGAGGATTGATATTTTTAAAGATGATGTGAATTGCTCTTATATAATATGAAATAAGCGTAAACTTTCAGTTCTGTGGAGACAATTAATGCAACTTAAATATAGTTTAAATGGAGAGCTTGACAATCAAGCTCTTTTTTGATTACAATATGTTTAGTTGCTAAACAACAAAGGGAGGTAATTATGCATTTCTTTGAAAATATATATCGGTTAATCAATAAATATAATCAAAAAACCAAGACAGCAAAACAATATGGAACAGAGGATATGTTGTATGCGGCAGAAGTTCATATGGTTGAAATAATAGGGGCTTATAAAGAAATTACAACAACCAATTTGGCGAAAACATTGGGAATCACAAAAGGTGCAGTATCACAAATTACACATAAACTATTAGAAAAGAATCTGATTGTTAAGACACCTTCTGACAAAAAGAACAATGAGGTTTTGATTTCACTGACAAATAAAGGAAGAATAGTCCATTCTTATCATCAGAGTATGCATAAAAAAATGTTAGAGAATATAGATTCAATATTATGTGGATTGTCATATGAAAGTAAAATGGCATTGGAACAGATAATCAGCGTAATAGATGAATCATTGGATAATATGTAGGAGGATAGATATATGCGATTTAAAGTGTTAGGAGAAAAAAGTAATCCGGTAGTCGTAATGCTAACAGGTTCTTTTTGTCCGGGAGAATGTCTGGAATATCTTTATTCACGGATGAAAGAGTTTTATGTTATAGTTCCGACATACAATGGACACTATAAAGATTCAAAGGATTTTACTACAAGGGAAAATGAGGCAAAAGAAATTAAGGATTCCCTTATTAAATTGGGAATTGATAAAATTCATATGATTTACGGACAGTCTATGGGTTCGGAAGTCGGAATGGAATTATATAGACAACTTTCAGAAGATGGAATCAAAGTTAATAATCTGTTTTTTGATGGTGCACCGATGATTCGGTTATCAAGAGCATATAAGGCGTTTATGCGGTTTAAATTTGGCACAATGATTAAAGTATTTAGAGATAAAACGATAGATGAAGCTATGAATATGAAGTTTTTAAAGAAATTTGCCGGAAATAAAATCAACAGTTTAAAACCAATGATTGAATCTTTGGTAATGATAGCTCCGTATCTGTCAAAAAAATCTCTAAAAAATGAAGTGGAATGCTGTTATACGTTCGATTTCCCTGCGTTAGATAATGATATGCAGAAGAATACATATTTCTTTTATGGGGAAGATGAAAAAGCATATAAGACATGCTATAAGCTTGTTCAAAAGGCGTATCCGCATGCAAATTACCGTATTGAGAAAGGGCATGGGCATATGACTTATTCTTGTGAATATATAGATGAATATGTTAATTGGATAAAGGATATTATTGAAGCAAAGTGAAATTTCAGTTTCACTAAGAGATGTAAGGGCAAACATCAGCCGATTTCTATATTGGTTTTCATTGGCAAATACCTAGAGAAGACTACAATATCAAGTCTATCCTTGTCATGATTTATATGGAGTTCACCGAGAAAGGGGGTATCTTACCCCAGAGATAGCTACCCCTTTGTGCGAGTGCGGCACAGGCTTATCTCAATAATAGATAGTACATCCTTGGCATAAGGCTTGTAGAAAGTAAATAAAGATATGAAAAATGGCTCAGAATCATAACGGTTCTGAGCCATTTGTTGTTTGTGGAGAAAAGGGACAGAAAGCCATGTGCGGCATGGAGTTGTGGGGAAAAAGCAATTGGGGTTTATGGAAGATTGGTTAAAGGGAAAAGAAAACCACGCAATAGATACGTGGCTGAAAATGTCATTTATTTCTTGTTGGTAAGTCCTAAAAGATAGTCAGAAGAAACGTTGTATAATTTGCATAGGGCCAGTAAGTGGCGAATAGGCATTTCGTTTGCACCACGTTCATATCTTGCATACATGGTCTGAGATGTTCCTAAATAATGAGCAACATATTCTTGGGTGAAGTCGGCGTCCTCTCTTAAATTTTTCATTCTATTTATATATTCCATTTGAGTATTACCTTTGCATATCAATATATATGTAGTATACCTAG
>JAZOAG010000063.1:0-8536 GCA_045595325.1 Lachnospiraceae bacterium | reverse complement strand
TTCTTTGGCGGATTGTTTTTATTGATTATTGCAATAAATGAGGGAACGGCCGAGTGGTTCATCGGAAGTGCGCAGACCCCGGCGGAATTGCTGAAGGGATATTACTTATGGTATCTGCTTATTTCGGTGTTGGCGATAAGCAGCATTGTGCTATTTGTGGGAGTTTGCATAGGTATCATTATAATCAGTTCATTTAGAATGGCGGACCAGGCAGCACAGGAAAAGAAGATGACAAAGGCCAAAAGAAATTTTACCGTTGTGATATATATCATATTGGGACTTATTTCGTTAGGGATTTCTACGATACTGATGGCATTTTGCATGTGGCATTTTAGCGGAAGACCTGTTGCAGTTGGCGGAGGCGGCGGTTTTGGAGGTGGCGCCGGAAAGAATACCTCTGCGCGAGAAATGAACTATATATATATTTTATTGATGGCGATGCTGCTGGCCATCTTTGCTGTGTGCAGCGTGGCAATGATGTCAGAGACCAAGCTGCTTGCCAGGACAGGGTGGTTTAAGGAAGATATGCAAGCCCTGGAAAATGGAGAGCTTATGTCCGCAACGGTATCTTTCAGCAGCAGTTACGAAGATAGTGGTCTGGGCTATTTTGTGGGGAACTACCCTAAAAAGGTAGTGTGTTACAGCGGAATCAGTGCTGAGCTGGACAATTGGACGAAATTCTATGTAATGAAAAACGTCGGTTTTAAGCCGGATGAAGAGTATAAGGACGGAGAACAAAAGACAAATTCAGGGAAGCGTGCCGATAAGGTAATGTATAAGATCACATATACACCTAATTATCGTTTGGTGGTGGAAATAGAGACAATTCTGCCGGGGAGTGAATGATTGGAGGTCGATAATGAGCAAGGGGATATTAATCGTAGAAGATGATAAGGAGATTGTAAATATATTGCAGAGTTTTCTGGAACAGAAAGGGTATGAGGTGTGGACGGCGTTGGACGGACATGCGGCCGGAGTTCAGATGGCTGAGCGGGAATATGATTTGATTCTGATGGATTTGATGCTTCCGTATAAAAGCGGCGAACGCCTGATTAAAGAGCTGCGTGAAAAGTCACAGACACCGGTAATTGTTATCTCCGCCAAAACCATGATGGAAACCAAGTTGGAGGCTCTGCGTCTCGGGGCGGATGATTATATTCTGAAGCCTTTTGATTTGGAAGAGGTGCTGGTGCGCATGGAGGTAGTGCTGCGCCGGAGCGGCACGGAGGATGAAAAGGCAGCCGGAAAAGACATTCTAAACTGTGGGGCGTTAAAGTATTCCCTAAATGCCAACAGCGTAACCTTCCAGGAGAAGGAGATTCCTCTGACAGCCAAGGAGATGCATCTGCTCAGACTTTTTTTAGAGAATCCCAAGAAGGTTTTTACCAAGGCTAATCTATATGAGGCCGTATGGAATGATGTGTATTACTATGAGGATAATACCATCAACGTGCACATCAGTAATCTTCGCAGCAAACTTAAGAAAGCCACAGGGCGGGAGTTTGTGGAAACCGTCTGGGGCATAGGATATCGTTTGAAGGAGAATTAAGATGCTTATCTGGAAGATAGGAGTCGGTGTTCTGGCCGCTCTTTGTCTGGGGCTGGTGATTTGGATATTTGGTATGAAGAAGCAAATCCGCACCATCAAGGAAGAACTTGAAGCAACCAGGGACAAGTCCTACAACCGCCAACTGCGGGTGGACTTGTTTGACAAAGATTTGACGGACATGACCGTGGAATTAAATAAAAATATGGATTACCAGAAGCAACTCAAGAACGAGACGGAGCGTGCGGAACGGGCAATTCGGCAGAGTGTCTCGGATATCGCCCATGATTTGCGGACGCCTCTGACGGTGGTAAAGGGAAATCTGCAGATGCTTCGTATGGAAGAGAAACTTTCGGAAAAAGGGTTGCAGTATGTGGATGTCTGCTCACAGAAAGCCGATGAAATCCGCGAGATGGCGGACGACTTTTTCCAACTCTCACTCTTGGAGAGTGATTTGGAAGCCGTGGAGTGCAAACGTCTGGACATGACGGAGACACTGCTTCAGTTCTTAAGCACCAGAGAGGCATTGATTCGTACTAAGGGCATGGAGCCGGAGGTGATTTTCCCGGAGAAGAGTATTTTTGTCCTGGCAGATGAGAAACTCTTAGACAGAATGTTCGGGAATCTGTTAAACAATGTTTTTCGCCACGCCAAGGGGGAGCGTTTTACCATCCGTTTGGAAGAAAAGGAAGAAGTAGTCATTACCTTTGCCAACGAAACAGGATATCCGGAGAGGTTGCAGACAGATGCTCTGTTTGAACGTACTTACCGTGGCGACAAGGCCCGGAGCGGAAACGGTGCGGGCCTGGGACTTTACATCGTCAAGCTTTTGGCACAGAAGCAGAAGGCAGGTGTAGAGGCACATTTAAAGAAAAATATTTTGGAAATCAGCGTACATTTTCCGATTGTGAAGTAAAAAGTTGTCGAATTCGGCAACTTTTTTTAATGATTTAAGAAATTCTTTAAGATTTGATTTTAGAATCGGTATTGTAAGATGCAATAAAGGAGGTTTATGATGTCCGAAACAGTAATCGAAGCGAAAAATCTAACCAAGCAATATATGAAACAGAAGGTTGTAAATGATGTGTCCTTTCAGATTAAGGAGGGCAGTATTTGTGGCCTGATTGGTCCGAACGGGGCCGGTAAGACCACCATTATGAAAATGTTGGGCGGGCTGGTGATTCCCACTTCCGGAAGTCTTTTACTTTATGAAGGCAGTACGGAGGAAGAAATGGCGAAGGCACGCACCCGCATGAGTTTTATCATAGAGACACCATATGCCAAAGAGAGGATGACTGCCGTGCAGAACTTAGAGATACAGCGGCTTCAGAAGGGACTTCCTGACAAAGCACGTATCGGTGAAGTGCTTGAGTTGGTAGGCTTGCAGAATACGGGTAAAAAGCCGGTGCAGAAGTTTTCCTTAGGTATGCGTCAGCGACTCGGTATTGCCAATGCACTGTTAACCAAGCCGGAGATTATGGTATTGGATGAGCCCGTAAACGGTCTGGATCCGGAGGGTATCGTGGAAATCCGCGAGCTTCTTTTGAAACTGAACCGGGAGGAGCACATTACGATTCTGATTTCATCACATATTTTAAGTGAGTTATCTCTTCTTTGTACGGACTATCTGTTTATTAACAGGGGAGAAATTCTGCAGAGTGTATCAAGCAGGGATTTGAAGCGGGTTTGCCGGGAATATTACCACATCGGTACGGATCATAATGCTCTGGCGTTAAGTATTCTGCAGGAGAAACTGGGGATTAAGGAATTCGAAGTGGAAAGAGACGGAAGCATTCGTCTGTTCGAGCGTTTAGAAGATGCACGAATCATTTCGAAAACGCTGTATGAGGGCGGTGTGGTGCCGACAGTGCTGCATATGAATGAGGCAAATCTGGAGCAGTACTATATGAACATGATAGGTGGTGAGGAGAATGTGGAACCTGATAAAGGCTCAACATTATCAATTAAGAAACGATAAAGTGATAAGATGGATTTGGATCCTCTTTCTGGGAAGTCAGGTGTGGACTTATTGGGTGAAAGTACAAGATGTGTCTCTGGGTGAAATGACAGGAAGTTACAGCTGCGTTGGGGACGCATTTGAGTTGGTTATTATTTTGAGCATTTTTGTAGTTTCAGTAACCGCCCGCGTCATGGGTCGTGATTATAAGGATAAGACAATGAATTATGAACTGATGGCCGGACACAGTCGCAGTGATGTGCTTTTGTCGAGGCTAATCGTCAGTTTGTTGCATTCTGCGGTTGGCTGCATCTTGTGCCTATTCCTTCCGATGGTCTTTTTTACAGTGATAAACGGCTGGGGTAACAGTACGGATTTTGGGAATGTTATTCTTTTATACGTAGTCAGTTTCCTGCCGCTGTTTCGTATTTGGGGAGAGTGCGTATTATTAACGATGCTTTTAAAGCATGACTATATGGCTATGATTATCGGCACTGTATTGTTTTATGGGAGTATGTTGATTGTACTACTAACGAAGATATTCGTGGATTTTGAATTCATACTGCAGTTTAGTTGTTCTAATCTGAATAAATTGTTGAGCATAGACAATGGCCGCATGCATTACGTCAATGGTGAGGATGTGTGGGTATATGAAAGTGCGGCGGGACCGGAACTTATGATAGGGACCATCGTAGTATCACTGATTGCAGGGGTGGTTTGTCTGCTTCTTGGATATCTGTATTTTAAAAAGAGTGATATGAATTAAGGAGTGTGTCAGATGATAAATATTATGAAATCACAGTTTTATCAAATTGTGCGGAGTAAATTCCCATGGTATGCGTTCATAACAGTACTTTCGGCACAGATATTGTTGTATTTGATGCCCGTTTGGATGGGGAATGAGAAGGTGACTTCCGCCGGAGAATGCTTTGTCTCTAACGGGTTTGTACTGATGGCGTTTCCGTTTTTTTTCCTGGTGATGATAGTGGGATATATCTGCGGTACTGATTTTAAGGATAAAACAAACTGCTATGAGCTAATGAGCGGACATCACAGACATGAGGTATATTTCGGTCGTATTGTACCTGCCGCCCTAATCGGCGGATTGGGGACAATGTTTTTAACCGTAATCCCCTTGATTCTCTATGGGATGCTGTACGGCTGGGGAACCAAGGTGGACTGGGGAGATGTGGTGCTGCGCCTGGTGCTGCTGTTGTTCCCTGTGCTGCGCATGGTGTGTGAGTTTGCCTTTATAACCTTTCTGATTAAAAATCCTTACATAATGATGGGCGTGGGATACGTTATTTTCATAGCGATTATGGGTATGGCCGGAACACAACATTCTTTCAATGCGTTTCTTGGTATTACCAATTCAATACTTTTGTTGAATGTAGAGAGCTGGGTTACATACGGATTAGGGGAGACTTCTAATTATATCTATGAAACTTCGCTGGGAGCAAATGTCATAGAACAGACCATATTGGCGTCCGTAGTCTTTGGTGGTGCCGCGTTGTATCTTGGATATGTGTTCTTTAAAAATAATGATTTAAACTAAGAAAAGAGGACAACTATGATTCTATACGATCAAATATTCATAGGTGTATTGCTGGGCGGTTCACTGCTGATGTACATGGTGACGGAAGTGGCCGGAAAATACATTAATACTGAGTGGAGGGCACTGTATTGTCTGCCACCCATTGTAGGACTGTTCTTCTTAACAATAGCGGGCTTTGAACCGATGATGCTGGGGGCTTATGCAGGAATGGTGCTTTTGTTGGGAGGTTTTCTTAAGGACAATATTAAGGTGAGGCGGATTGTCTGCGTGGGTGCTATGCTTCTGGGCCTGATTACCATTCCTGTTTGTCTTTGCAACAAGGGATACCGTGCCGATGACTATGTTAAGGATTTCAAAGATGGCGTGAAAAGTATGAAGGAGCATTATATTCTTGCGGAACATAAGGGGGTGGATTTGGATGCTCTTTATGAAGCGTATCTTCCCATGTTTGAAGAGGCAAACAAGGAACATGACCCGGTGGCCAATGTCATTGCATGGTGTCTCTTCAGTGCGGAGTTTCATGACGGACATATTGGCTTTACACCGAAAAAGGAAGAGACCTGGGACGAGGCATTACGCCGGGCGGCCGGGAATGATTACGGTTTGTCTCTGGTGACTTTGGCAGACGGCAGGGTGGTAGCCGTGAATGTGGAGGAGAGTGAGCTTTTCCAAAGTGCCGGAATTGAGAACGGAACCATCGTTACTTCCTGGGACGGCAGAGAAATCGCTGATGCGGCAGAAGACTCCGTATTGTTTCGCATGACACCCTATGCCGACAAGGACAATCAGGACTTTGAACGTGCCTGGTACGCAGCCGGTGTCGGGGGAGAGAGTGTGACAATTACATATCTGGATTCAAACGGTGCAGAACAGGATTTGGTGCTTCCTAAAGCAGGAGAATATTTTGACCGTCTGGAAGAAACCATGGAAATCATTAATCATGGCGTGGAAACGGGGCATATGATGTGGGCCGAGGTCAGTGATGAAGCAGTGGCTCTCCGTGTTAAAATGATGATGTTTGACACTGAGTCAAGCAAGTCATCGGATTTTGGAAATATGAAGAAGGAAATCAGAGAGAATGCAGCGGAATATCAGGCAGCCGGAAAGACACACCTGATTATAGATTTGCGGAATAACGGTGGAGGTTCCGGACAAATGGTGAAAGCAATCGCTTCTCTCTTTGCGCCGGAGGGAGAATACTATTATTGCACCGACGGTTTATGGGATGATGAGGCCGGTGGTTTTGCGAAGGATACAGAGGGCAATTACAGAACCGGTACAGAACATTATTTCCAAGGGGAGAATATCTGGAACGGTCCCATTACGCTGCTGGTGAATCAAAATAGTGCCAGTGCCTCAGACCACCTGACCAAGGTGATGCAGGGGATGGAGAATGTAACGGTTATGGGCTTTACGGAGCCACACGGTTCGGCACAGGGGCTTGGTGCGGTTAGGCTTCGAAGCGGGCAGTTGAATATGTCCGGTTCCTTAATGCTGGATAAAGACGGAGAAATTTTTATCGATTCCGGCACAGACTTTGAAAGCAACAATCAGGTCGATGTGGTCATTCCTTTTGATGAAGAGGCCGTAAAAGTGCTTTTTGAGGAAGGTGGAGATTATGTCCTCAAGGAGTGTTTGGAGTATCAAAAAAATAAAGAATAAAAGAAAAAGAACAGGCATCATCTTCTGATATGATTCCTCCTAAGTAGACAAGGTAAATAACCAAATCTACTTAGGAGGAATTTTTTATGTCCAGAAGGTCTAAGTATTCTTCAGAACAGCGAGTACAAGCATGTGAGGACTATCGCAATGGAACTCGTAGTTTAGAAGAAATATGTGCTACTCTTGGAACTCCAAGAAAGAAAACTATCCTAGAATGGCTAAAAAAATATGAGAAGTATGGAATGTGCGCTTTTTCTGAAAAGTCATATAACAAAAGTTATACAAAAGAATTTAAGCTTCAAGTGGTAGAAGAATATATAAGTGGTCAAGGTTCGTTAGCGGAACTGATTATAAAATATGATATTTCTTCTACAAAACAACTACGTAGTTGGATTTCAGTGTATAATGCCAATAGAGAACTTAAGGACTATTGTCCTAAACGGGAGGTCTATATGGCAGAAGCAAGAAGAAAAACAACCATTGAAGAACGCAAAGAAATAGTAGATTACTGTATTAATCACAACCGTGATTATAAAGGAACGGCAAGCATTTATGATGTCTCATACAGCCAAGTCTATTCCTGGGTAAAAAAGTATGATGCACAGGGCGAAGTTGGATTAACGGATAAGCGGGGACACCATAAAACCGACGAAGAGGTAGATGAATTAGAACGCCTCCGCAGGGAAAATATCCGGTTAAAAAGACAACTACAAGAAAAGGATATGTTAGCTGAACTGTTAAAAAAAGTACAAGAATTCGAAAGGATGTGAGGCTCGGAAAACTTCGCTATGATTCAAAATATGTGGCAATAAAGTTTTTCTATGAAAAAAAGAATTGGAGTATTAATTGGATGTGCAAGCAGCTTGAAGTATCAAGAGCTGCCTACTATAAGTGGTTGCACCGCGAGATACCTGAACAGGAAACAGAAAATATAAAGCTGGCCGAGCTTATAAAGGAGTATGATGAGCGATTTAATCATATCTTGGGATATAGAAGAATGACCTCTTGGATTAATCACTTCAACCATACTTGCTACAAGCCAAAACGAGTACACAGAATCATGAAGAAGCTGGGAATTCATTCTGTAATCAGAAAGAAAAAGAAGAAATATGTTTCATCAACTCCAGAGGCTACAGCTGAAAATAAACTAGGTAGAGATTTTTATGCAGATGCTCCCAACAAAAAGTGGGCTACAGATGTGACTGAGTTTAAGGTTCCGGGAGAGAACAAAAAGTTGTATCTGAGTGCAATACTTGATTTATATGATAGGTATCCAGTTGCATATGTAATCGGCACCCGAAATGACAACGGGCTTGTATTTGGGACCTTTGATAAAGCACTAGCTGCCAATCCTGAAGCCAAACCACTATTTCATAGTGATCGTGGATTTCAATATACAAGCAAAGTTTTCCAAAAGAAACTCAAGGATCATGAAATGGAACAATCCATGTCTAGAGTTGGTCATTGCATTGATAATGGTCCTACAGAAGGTTTTTGGGGAATTATAAAATCAGAAATGTACCAGATGTATAAAATCACTGACGAATCTTCTCTAAGATTTGCAATAAAGGATTACATCAGATTCTACAGTGAAGAACGTCCTCAGGACAGATATCATTGTAAAACACCGCTGGAAGTTAGAACGGAAGCACTATCCTCAGGAAGTCCAACGGAATACCTTATTCCCCGAAATAAGCGAATTGAGAAATACAAAAAGAAATGGTGTGCATAGAAAAACGACCGCACATTTCGTACGGTCGTTCATTAGTACTTTGCTTTAGATATTTGACCTGTCTACTTGACAGGGGGCATATCA
>JAZOAG010000062.1:0-27996 GCA_045595325.1 Lachnospiraceae bacterium | reverse complement strand
CTTCCTCAATCAACTTCTGTATATTAATCATTATAAAACCTCCAATCTTAAGGTCTCCATAACCGTGTTGGATTTTGGTAATTCATACGCATATTCCGCAACTAAAGTCATATCCAACTCATGAACAATTCTTCTATAACTCGCAATTATTTCTTTATAAAAATCAAAAGAAAATTTTCTTTTATTTCGTATCAATTCCACAAGAAGACGCTCTTTATCATAAATCACAATATCCACACCATCATAATTCATCTTGGTTTTTCCCATGTCAAAGGCTTTGCTATTTTCATAAAATTGCTTCACCCTTTCATCACTGATTTTTCTTGTGTTTTTCGGTGTGGCAACATAATAAAAATCAGGTATGGTATCCGTTAAACCATAATAATAAAAGGCACTATTCAGCGTAATAATTGCATTGGGATATTTCTTAGAAATAATCTCCAGCTCCGGTACATATCTCTTATCTGAATAAATTCCCTTTTCTTTTACATACAGTTCCCCTTCTTGAAGACCTTTTTTAATTTTATAATCCGTTCCATATTTTTTCAAACATTCCTGATATGACAGTAGCATTTTCTTCACCTTCCTTCATGTAAATGTAAGTATTAAAATGCATTTTACCTACTTTTACTTCAATTATATCATACTACAAAACACTGTCAAGAATTTTTAAAGGGAATGTAGGTACTTTTTTATTTTTTACCTGCATTCCCTTTAATTTCATTTTGCTTATTTCCGCTGAAGTAAAATAACTTATTAAAACAGACAAGATAATTTTCACCAAAAATGTAAAAGGAAGCTTCACAAGCTTCCTTCAGACTGTAGACAAAGCAGACGGATTTAAGTATATATCTTCGGCAAATACTGACTATTAATTCTATTCTCCGGTTTCTCATCAAACAGATAGAGTACAAACACAAAAATCCACTCCAATGGCTTCATCAACAGATAAACCACATCTGCTGACCAGGCAGTATTGATATGTCTGGATATAGGATATCCATAGGTATCATAAAAATTACGAAGTCTACGATGAAATCCGGGCGTGCGCTCTTGTATTAGTTGTTCAAAAGCATTGGCCACACAAAGCTGTCTGTTTACTACAATCTTTTCTCCTCGTCTGATACCGTAGCGGGTAGGTTTTACCAGCTTTTCATGTCCTCGCAGGGAAACCGTACACAGATAATGAGTGTCATATGCTACCGGTGGTGGTGAAAATTCCCCCGAAAGTACCCAGTCACTGGTCTTGGTGAAAGCCAGAATAATACTATCCGGCTGTTGACCGAAAAGCACCAGAAGCATGGTCAGGATTCCCAATACGGGCAGTAAAGCTACCACAGCTAACCAAAACAGATTGGCTCCTCTATAAACAAAACCATTCACCATATTCAACACCTTATTATCATATACTATCTGTTCCTGCTTCTTTGCCTTTTCTTTTACAATGCTGACCATTAAACGAATACAATGTACAATATATATAATAGGAACTATACATTCACATAAAATGACAAAATAATCTGTTCCATTTAAATGAAACTCTACAATTTCACTATGTGGTTCTCCTAACTCTCCATAAAACACCAAATCCCTAACCGGAGGATGCGCCCCTCCCAAAAACTGTATCAGCCATACAATGCTTAATGCAACACCCACATACACCCCGGCCAGAAGGAATACTTCCATTATTGGTGAGCATTTCTTTTTGCAGAATTTCAATATGAAATAACTTAGAAAGCCCCATACTGCAAACAATAAGATCGCTCCCATATAGGTAACATTCACCGGCTCATGAGCATTTGCAAATCCAAACACATTAAGAGAATACTCATAACTTGGCAAATCCCAAATCCAAAAGGCAAATATCATATAGACAGTACCCACCAAAAAAGCAAACAATTCAAATAGGGGATGCTTTTTCCTTTTTATCACAAACACAATATCTGCAACAATCAATACTATTGGTGTAAGCGTGATTACTAAAAAAATGAGAAACCAAAATATTTGTTCTAACATGTTCTTTTATCCTCTCTTATTCATTCGGACTAATAACAAATCCGCCTCTGCTCGAGACACATTCAAATAACACTTCATCTTCCAGCAAAAGTTGTTTTTCTTTGGAATAAATTCGTATTGTTATAGGAGTATACCCCTTTTTATCTATATGTGTCATTTTACCCTCCTTAAATCACTTGATATGGCTATTTATGAGTGTTTCGTATCATGGATTTTTGGACAATAAGCACACAGTCTCCACATGCACCGTATGCCCAAACATATCCACACAGCACACCTTCTTCAGCGTATAACCGCCCGCGCACAAGACTTTCAAATCCCTTGCCAGTGTCGCACTGTCGCAGCTGACATATACAATTCGCTCCGGCTGCATTTTTAACATGGTATCAAGGCATGCTTCGTCGCAACCCTTGCGAGGCGGATCCACAACAATCACATCGGGGTGAAGCATGTCCTCTTTGCCCTGTGCGGCGGCATTCTCGTAGAATTCCGGCAACACTTCCTCTGCCTTTCCTACGAAGAATTCCGTGTTGGCAAAACCGTTACGCTCCGCATTTCTGCGTGCATCCTCAATGGCTTCGGGGATGATTTCCACACCATAGACCTTGCCTGCTTTTCCCGCCATGAAAAGGGAAATTGTGCCGATACCGCAATACAAATCCCACACGGATTCTTTCCCCGTCAAACCGGCATATTCCACAGCCTTACCGTAGAGTTTCACGGTCTGGACGGGATTCACCTGATAAAAGGATAAAGGCGAGATTTCGAAGGAAATGCCGCCAAGAGTATCCGTAATGGTGGGGTTGCCGGCAAGCAGGCGTATCTTCGTTCCCATGATCACATTAGTGCGCTCCTTGTTGATGCTTACCGTCACACTCGCCATGCCGGGGATCTGCATCAGACGTTTCGCAAGCTCATCCTCACCCTTGAAGGAATCACGGTTAATGACAATACACACCATCAATTCGCCACTCTCGAATCCCTTACGAATCAGGATGTGACGCACGACTCCGCGTCCCGTCTCTTCGTCATAAGCAGGAATCGCGCTTTCCTTCATGAAAGAAAGAATCAATTCCAGAATTTCCCGATTCTCCGTTACACCCAAACCACAGTCCGTATTCGGAATAATGGCATGTGTACGCTGCGCATAAAAACCGGCTACGGGATTGCCCTCTTTGTCTGTTCCCACCGGGAACTGTGCCTTGTTCCGATAATGAAAGGGCTCTTCCATCCCAATAATGGGCTCCATGCAGGCATCCACTGTTTCTGCCTCCAGACCGCCAATCCGAATCAGGTTATTACGCACCTTATTCTGTTTAAACTCCAGCTGGGCTTCATAAGAAAGGCACTGCAACTGGCATCCGCCGCAACGTCTGTGATGCTCACACATCGGTTCCACACGACGGGAAGAGGGGGTAATTACCTCCTCTAAACGGGCGAAGGCGAAGTTCTTCTTCGCCTTCATAATCTTTACTTTCACCTCATCACCCACAAGGGCATCTTTGACAAAAAGCGTATATCCGTCCGCTTTGCCAATCCCCTGTCCTTCGGTGTCCATATCCTCAATTGTGACCGTCAGACAGTCACCTTTACGATATTCTTTCATCGTTATTCTCCCCGTGTCAGACGCACGTTGCTTTCAAGCAAACGATTGTAGCCAAGCCATTCATATGTATCGGTACGGTTCACAAGCTCCGTAAACATCTCAAGCTTCGCATCCGTATCATCCGCGTAATTAAGTGCTACCGCCTCCATCAGCGCCGGAGTCTTGGGCGAACCAAACTCCAGTTTACCGTGATGTGCCACAATGCAGTGCTTCAATTCATTGCCCAGTGTTTTGGGGAAACCGGGAATCTCTCGCATTTTATCCGTTACCATCTCGGAGCCCATCACAATGTGGCCGATTAAATTACCCTCATCGGTATAATCATTCTCGGGAAAAAGTGAAATCTCACGCACCTTACCAATGTCGTGACAGATTGCCGCCGTAAGTAACAAATCACGTTTCAGAACAGGGTATGTTTTACAGTAGTAATCGCACAACTTCGTTACACTTAATGTATGTTCAAGAAGTCCGCCGATGAAACCGTGATGCACGGTTTTTGCCGCCGTAGACTGCTTAAATGCCTTGATGAAATCCGCATCCTTCACAAAGAAGGCTTCCAGAAGCGCTTTCAGGGAAGGATTCTGAATCGTCCCGATGATTCCGATAAGCTCCGCAAACATTTCATCCACGTTTTTACTGCTGACGGGGAAATAATCCTTCGGGTCGTAATCCCCTTCATCCGCAACTCTTGCCTGCTTAATATTGACCTGCAGGGCACCGTTAAAACTGGTCACATCACCATTGATAAAAACATAATCATGGGCCTCAAAATCTGCAATTCCGAAACTGTTGGGTTCCCAGACTTTGGCATCCACAGTTCCTGTTTTATCCTGCAAAATAACGTTATAGTATTCTTTTCCGTTCTTGGTTGTCGCCGCATTTTTCTGTTTGCAAAGATATACGTCTTTTACTGCACTTCCTTCTTTTAATTCCTGAATAAATCTCATACATTCCTCCGTTATATTCTCACGCTCCGGTCTCTTTTAGAACCGGGCAACTTCATTGATTAGAAGACATCATGCGGATGGGTACAGCATTCAAACTGTTTCATTCGCTTCCGGATCATTCACCCGGGATGGCTCATTTGCGACTTGCCAAAACCACCTTAATATCCATCTCCTGGTAACCGTCCACACCGGCTCTCATAATGCTGATGTTTACTTCATCCTCCGGTGCATAGTCGCTTAACTCCTCCAAATAATCCGACACGCCGGTTACTACCACATCACCTACGGCCACAATAATATCCCCCTTGCGGATGCCGTTCTCCATCGCGGGAGAATGCAACATAACATCCGTTACGTATGCGCCGTCCGGTACGGATAAGGTCGTCTGGGCTTCCTGGGTTACATCCGTGACGTAAACACCCAGCAGTGCTGCGTCCTTCTCGTTGGATAAATCTTCCATGGTTTTCTTGAATTCGGTAATTCCGATAGCGGAAATCTGATTCTTCATGTCAGCGTTATTGTAGTCCTGACAGATGATTCCGATTACCTGCCCGAGGGTATTTATCAGAACACCGCTGGCATTCTGACTTCCGTAAATATCTGTTGTCACCAGGGTATAATTGGCATCTACAAGACTCACCGGATTCCGGTTAGAAGTAATCATTCCGTAGCACAGGGAATCGCTGTAGCCCAAGGGGCTTCCTACTGCTATCACAAGGTTTCCCACAATGCTGGTTGAGGCTGAGCTTCCGATTCTGGCATAAGAAATGGCCTCTCTGGTATTCTCCGTCACATTCTCCAGCTCCACTGCCAGCACGGCAAATCCCGTATTGGAATCCACCTTCTTCATAACAGCGGGGCTCTTGGTTCCGTTACAAAATGTCACCACAATGTCCGTCGCATTGCTAATCGCCTTCTGGTCGCAAAGAACCATAAGCTCCAGACCATTGTCTGCAAAAATGAGACCGGAAGTTTCATTGGTCCGCTCCATCCGATTCTGGAACCAGTTCACGTCCTCATGCATACCCGTTACTTTTACCACGGATTTCTCTGCCTCCTTGGCCACGGTACGCATCTTGTCATAAAGCTGCTGATAATCCGTAACTCCCAGCTCGATGGTACTTACGGCACTGGAAATATTTGTGGACGGCTCCTCACTCTGGCTCTCGCTAAGCGCCTCTTCGTCAAGCACCATATCCTCCGGAAGCATCTCTTCCTGCTCCGTGGGCAGTACGATGGGATTCCGCACCTCTTCCTCTTCGGGACTTAGAATTTTACTGATTACCGGCTCCAGCAAAATAAAAACCACACAAGCCACCAAACCAAATACCACCGCAAAAACCGCTGTGTTCAAACTGGTTCGAATCAATTTACGTCTGTTTATGGGGCGTTCTTTAATCTTCTCTTGTAAAAAGGAATAATCGCTGTCCTGTTGCTCTTTCACGACGCACCTCCTTCATTCCGCATTCCGTTTAAGTATAACATATAATTCAACCTTTGTAACATACTTTCCGAATAAAAACACGTTTGTTTCTCATTAAACTGAAAATATAAACATCTGTAAATTCTGTAAAAAGTATGATACAATAACTCTTAATAGGCAAACATCTATTACGGAAAAAACGAGGAACATTATGAATCAAAAAGCATTGCGTATTTTAGAATACGATAAAATAATCAGACAACTGACCGAGCAAGCCTCCTCTCCTTTGGGAAAACGCAAATGTGAGGAGCTCACTCCCGGCACGGACATGAGTGAAATCCTGTCGGCCCAGACCAACACCGCCGATGCGGTTTCCAGGCTTTTGCGCAAGGGACGCGTAACCTTTCAGGGAAATTACGATTTATATCGCACCATTCGAAATCTTACCCTGGAAAGCGCCTTATCCGCAGGAGAACTTCTCAAAATTGCATCCCTGGCAGAATGTGCAGCAAGGGTAAAAAACTATGGCGCCAAAGAGCGTGAAGACGAACCATCCGATTCTCTTACCTCTCTTTTCGATGCCCTGGTTCCCCTTACCGGTCTTTCCAGAGAAATCAGACGATGCATTTTATCCGAGGAAGAGATTGCAGACGATGCATCTTCCACGTTGAAGCATATACGACGAAGCATGGTTCTGACGGGAGATAAGATTCACCAGCAGTTAAACACCATGGTGAATTCGACCTATCGTACCTATCTGCAGGATGCTGTGGTTACCATGCGAAACAACCGCTACTGTATTCCGGTCAAAGCCGAGTACAAGGGCATGGTTCACGGTATGGTTCACGACCAGTCCAAGGCAGGTTCCACCTTTTTTATCGAGCCTGCGGCAGTCGTAGAATTAAACAATAAGCTGCAGGAGCTTTCCATGGAGGAAGCGGATGAGATTGAACGCATTTTAGCAACTTTAAGTGCTACTGCGGGAGAAGATGCCGATTCTCTTTTGGCCAACCAGGCGTCCCTGACGGAACTGGATTTCGTCTTTGCCAAGGCAGGCCTTGCTCTTGCCCAGAATGCTTCCAAGCCCATTTATCACAGCGAGAAATCCCTGAAATTAAACAGTGCCCGACACCCCTTAATCGATTCTAAAAAGGTGGTGCCCATTGATATTTCACTGGGAAAAGATTTCGATTTGCTCATTGTTACCGGACCGAATACCGGCGGTAAAACAGTCTCTCTCAAAACGGTCGGACTTCTTTGTGCCATGGGCCAGTCCGGGCTTCATATCCCCACCAAAGACCGGAGCGAGCTTTGTGTATTTGACGATATTTTTGCAGACATCGGCGATGAACAGAGTATTGAGCAGAGCCTCAGTACCTTTTCCGCCCACATGACCAATATCGTGTCCATTTTAGAAAATGCGAACGAAAATTCACTTTGTCTTTTTGACGAACTGTGTGCCGGTACAGACCCTACAGAGGGCGCCGCTCTGGCAATCGCCATTCTGCGCACCCTACATGATAAGGGAATCCGCACCATGGCAACGACCCACTACAGCGAGTTAAAGGTTTTTGCACTTTCCACACCCTTTGTGGAAAATGCCTGCTGTGAGTTTAATGTAGAAACCCTCTCTCCCACCTACCGCATCCTTGTGGGGGTACCGGGAAAGAGTAATGCTTTTGCAATTTCCCGTAAGCTCGGGCTTCCCGCGGATATTATTGACAACGCCAGAGATGAGTTAAGTGAGGCCAGCGAAAGCTTCGAGGACCTTTTATCCGACTTGGAAATCTCCCGCGTAACCATAGAAAATGAGCGTCTGGAGATTGAGGCCTACAAAGCGGAAATAGAGAAACTCAAAAAAGAAATCTCCGCCAAGCAGGAACGCATGGAAGAAACCAGAGAGCGTATTCTGAAAGCAGCCCAGGAAGAAGCCCGTGAGATTCTTCAGGATGCTAAAGATACGGCTGACGAGGCAATTCGTGCTTACCAAAAGGGAAGCACCATTCAGGAAATGGAGAAAAACCGCGCGAAACTCCGTAACAAAATTTCCGCCAAAAGCGATGCCCTGAAGAGCAAACCCAAGAAGGAAACTTCCAACATCCTGAAACCGGACCAGCTTATGATTGGTGACATGGTTAAGATTATTTCCATGGGCATCAAGGGAACGGTTCACACCAAGCCGGATTCCAAGGGAAATCTGACGGTACAGTGCGGTATCATGAATACCAAGACCAATATCAAAGACTTGCAGCTCCTTCAGGAGGAGCCGGTATCCAAGAAAGAACAGCGCAAGACATACTACGGCGGCGCATTTTCCAAATCTGCCACTATTTCGCCGGAAGTCAATCTTCTTGGCAAAACCGTTGATGAAGCCTTAGCTGCTTTGGATAAATATCTGGACGATGCTTATCTTTCACATTTATCCAGTGTGCGGGTGGTTCACGGCAAAGGAACCGGGGCGTTGCGCTCCGCAGTACACCAGCATCTGCGCAGATTATCCTATGTGAAATCTTTCCGCTTAGGAGAATTCGGCGAAGGGGATGCAGGTGTGACGATTGTAGAGTTTAAATAAAATGCAGGAGGAACAAACATGGTAGCAAAACAGAAAATCCTGATTGTGGATGATGACAACAATATTGCAGAGCTGATTTCACTCTACCTGACCAAAGAATGTTTTGAAACAATGATTGTAAATGACGGAGAGTCTGCCATCTCGGCAGTAGATTCTTTTTCTCCCCATCTGATTCTTTTAGATATTATGCTTCCCGGAATTGACGGGTATCAGGTTTGCCGCGAGGTGCGGTCCAAATCCCAGATTCCCATTATTATGCTTTCCGCCAAGGGAGAAATTTTCGACAAGGTACTGGGGCTGGAATTGGGTGCTGACGACTACATGGAGAAACCCTTCGATTCCAAAGAGTTGGTTGCCAGAGCCAAGGCAGTGCTTCGCCGCTATAAGATGCTAAACGGCAGTAATGCGGAAGAACCGGCAACGTCCCAGTCCGTGGAATATCCGGATTTATCAATCAGTCTTGCTAATTACTCCGTTGTTTACAAAGGAAATCCCATCGATATGCCGCCCAAGGAACTGGAACTTTTATACTTTCTGGCCTCTTCCCCCAGAAGAGTTTTTACCAGAGAACAGCTTTTAGATCAGATTTGGGGCTATGAATATGCAGGTGACACCCGTACCGTGGACGTTCATATCAAGCGCCTTCGCGAGAAAATCAAAGACCACGAATACTGGCGCATCGACACCGTTTGGGGCGTGGGATACAAATTCGAAACTCTCAAAAACCCCTAATCCACGGAAGGAACGGGACTTATGAAAAATACCCTTTATTTTAAATTTCTGGTCGCATACCTGATATTCGGTTTCTTCGGGTTTGTTGTGGTTGCCACCTTCGCCTCTTCCATGACGGAGGATATGCTGGTTAAAAACAAGGCGGAGTCCCTTTACAAGGAAGCCACCCTGATTGCGGATACCTATGCTACCGACCTTTACAACAGCAATACGTCCTTAGACACAGTGAAAAACCAGCTGGATATGATGGCTGTTTACTTATCCTCCACCATACGGATTATCAGCCCTTCCGGGGCCATCATCGCTGATTCTTCCGCGCCTTTAGACGTTGAAAATCCCATTGTGATTGAAAAATTCGACCCGGTGGGAAATTCCGGAAGATACTACACCATCAGTAATTTTTTCGGGACTTTTGAAGAAGATGTACTAAGTGTGGCAGCGCCCATTGTGATTGATTTCAAGGTGCAGGGATATGTATACATTCACTCTGAAGTTGATGAGATTTTATCTTTCGCCAACCAGCTTTTGAATATTACTTATATCACTCTTGTCATTTTATTCCTGTTATCCCTGATTATTCTCATATTCTTTACCAACTTAGTTTACATTCCCTTGCGAAAGATTACCAAGGCAACAGAAGAATATGCAGAAGGAAACCTGCACTATCAGTTCCAGGTAGACAGCGGGGATGAGATTGGTTATTTGGCGGCTTCTCTTTCCTACATGGCAAGCGAATTGGCCAGAGGTGAGGATGACCAGAAGAAGTTAGTCGCCAATGTTTCCCACGATTTCCGCTCCCCTCTTACTTCCATTAAGGGATACTCGGAAGCCATGTTAGACGGCACAATTCCGCCGGAGATGCATGAGAAATACCTGACCATTGTACGAAACGAGTCCGACCGGTTGATTAAGCTTACCAACTCACTACTGACTCTGAACAACTTAAATACAGACGGTATGATTCTGGAAAAAACCGATTTTGATATTAACGAAGTCATCCGCAAAACTGCCGCAACCTTTGAAGGTACCTGCCGGCAGAAGCGTATCACCCTTCAGCTGACATTAACCGGCGATAAGCTCTACACCCATGCCGACGTTACCAAGATTCAACAGGTGCTTTACAACCTTTTGGACAATGCCATTAAATTCAGCCACAAAGACTCTGTGATTAAGATGGAATCCATTGAGAAACACAACAAAATTCTTGTCAGTGTCAAAGACCAGGGAATCGGAATCCCCAAAGAGAGTATCCGGCAGATTTGGGACCGCTTTTATAAGACGGATCTTTCCCGCGGAAAAGATAAAAAAGGAACCGGCTTAGGCCTTTCCATTACCCGTGAAATCATCCGCTCCCACGGCGAAAATATTAATGTAATCAGTACGGAAGGCGAAGGAAGTGAGTTCATTTTCACACTTCCCTTATCCGAAAAAAATGAAGACTAGGACATGTTATCCTAGTCTTCTTTCTTTATTTCTTTATTTCTTTATTTATTTCTTTCTTTATTTCTTTGTCTCTTTCTGCGCCTTCAGTTGACAACGTAGTGCACGGAAAAAGTCTGTCAGCATCTTACTGCACTCTTCTTCGAGGACACCCTCTTCAATCTCAACCTGATGATTAAAGGCCGGAATCTGCATCAGATTCAGAATCGTGCCGCCGCATCCCGCCTTCACATTACGGCAGGCCTGTACAACCTTGGGAATCCGGGCCTGCACAATGGCACCGGCACACATTTGGCAGGGTTCTAAGGTAACGTAAAGCACACATTCCTCCAGCCGCCAGTCTCCAAGTTTCTTGCTGGCCTTGGCAATGGCGTTTAACTCTGCATGGGATAAGGTGTTCTTGTCCGTTTTTCTGCGATTATATCCCCGGCCGATAATCTCACCACGGTAAACAATAACACATCCGATGGGAACCTCCCCCAATGCTTCCGCCTTTTTCGCCTCTTTCATGGCTTCCTTCATATACAATTCATCCTGTGTATACTCTCTGCCCATTTTATTTCACAATAAACTTATAGATTGTTGTGGTATCATAGGGTTTCTCCGGTCCGTATAAAGGACGGGGGAAGCCTTCCTGGTTTGCGGAATTCGGATAATACTGTGTTTCGAGACACAATCCGGTACGAGGACCGTATGCCGCACCGCCTTTACCGGTTACGGGTGTAATGCAGTTTCCTGCATAAAACTGCACGCCGGGAAGATCGGAATAGGTTTCCATCATAATACCGGACTTGAGATCTTCAAGTGTTGCAATCAGCTTCATTTCACCATTCCAATGGTCTACAACCCAGTTATGGTCATATCCCTTCACCAGCTTAAGCTGCTCACAATCCGCCTCAATTTCCTTGCCGATAGGCTTTGCTTCCGTGAAATCCATGGGAGTCGCACGCACTGCCGCAATCTCTCCGAGAGGAATTGCTCCGGGAAGTACCGGTGTGTATTTCGCAGCCTTCAGACAAAGTAACTCATCAAGAATCAGTCCTGATTCATGACCATTCAGGTTGAAATACGTATGGTTGGTCATATTGATGATGGTGTCCTTATCCGAGGTAACCGCGTACTGAATCTTAAGTTCGTTCTCATCGGTAAGAGTATATGTAACCTTCACCTTCATGTTGCCGGGATGACCCATGTCCATATCTTCTTTTTCTAATTTAAAAGTAACGGAATTCTCATAAAAGGAGGCTTTCCACATTACCTTATGAAAACCTCTTACAAAATGACTGTGCAAATTATTCTCACCGTCATTCACATCCATCTGATATGTGGTATCTCCAATTGTAAACTTCGCCCTGGCGGTACGGTTTGCAATGGGACCTACTGTCGCACCCAAAAAGCAGGTATCCGCTTCATAACCTGCAACCTCGTCATATCCTAAAACCACATCACGCTCCACGCCGTCTGCACCCTTGATAAAAAGATTTACCAATATTGCACCGAAATCCGTAACGACTGCACGCATTCCGTTTGCATTGGTGATGGTATACAAAGATACCGCTGCACCATCCCTGGTCTTGCCAAATTCACTTACCTTCACTGCCATTTCATTTTCCTCACATTCATTATAGTTCTATTCTGCCGTCTAACGCTCGCAAAAGCGTTACTTCATCAATGTATTCCAAATCGCCCCCCACAGGAACACCGCTGGCAATTCTTGTTACCTTTATGCCCGTAGGTTTAATCAGTTTACTCATATACATTGCTGTTGTTTCCCCCTCCAGACTGGAGTTCGTGGCAATAATTACTTCATCCACATCCCCCTCCAGACGGGTAATTAGCTCTTTCAGGCGAATATCTCCCGGTCCGATTCCGATCATGGGAGAAATTGCACCATGTAAAACGTGGTAAACACCCTTATATTTGCCGGTTTTCTCATAAGCCGCCAAATCACGGGAATTCTCTACCACCATAATAGTCTTCTTATCCCGCGTCGTATCCTTGCAAATGGGACAGATATCCCGATCCGTAAGGGTACAGCATTCTTCACAGTAGCGCACATTCTCCTTGGCTTCCACAATCGTATCCGCCAGTCGTTTCACTCTCTCCTGCGGAAGATTAATCAAATAAAAAGCCATTCTCTGCGCCGACTTGGTTCCGATTCCGGGAAGACGCTCCAATTCTTCAATTAGTTTGGCAATATATCCGCTATACAGTTCCATGTAAAAGCATCCTCGCTTTGGTTTATTTTGCCACTAAAAGGTTAATCCGCCGAAGTTCATTCCTCCGGTCATCTTGCTTACAGCCTCATTGTTTGCCTCTTCTACCTGACGAAGCGCCTCATTGGTTGCTGCCATAATCAAATCCTGAAGCATCTCGATATCATCCGGATCCACTACTTCGGGAGCAAGTTCAATCTTGGTAATTTCTCTCTTACCGGTAATTCTAACGGTTACGGCACCGCCGCCTGCCTTCGCTTCAAATTCAGCGTTCTCCATCTCTTTCTGGCTTTCTTCCATCTGACGCTGCATTCTCTGCGCCTGTTTCATTAAATTGTTCATGTTTCCGGGCATTCCGCCGCCCGGGAATCCACCACGTTTTGCCATGGGGTTACCTCCTCGTTCATTTTGATTTGCCGGGCGTCACGGGGTCAAAGACAACGATTCCGCCCTTCTCATTTTTATAATGTTTTAGAAATCTTCGCTTACAATATCCACACTCATGCCAAGGGACTTGAAAATATCCACATAGGAATCCTCAAAATACGTGCCCTCCTGCAATTTGTCGATACGGATTACGATCTCTTTCTGTATGAAATCCTCCAGCTCCTGTTTCAGTTTCCGGCGGTTTCTTTCTTCATTTAATGCTTCTTCCGCAATGAAATCCTCTGTTACCAGAACCAGTTCGTCCTGGGCGCCGAGGGATACCTTCACATTACGGAGATACGATTTCAGCGGTTGCCCTACCGCGTCCAAAAGCGGGCCCCAGTTCTCACAGATTCTTTGAATTTCAGCCGGAATCGCCTTGGCAAGCACCGGCTTAGGCTTCGCGGAAGCACTGCTTCCCGACACACTCTCTCCACCCTGAATCTGCGGAGAAAAAGAAACTCCTTGTGCAATCTGCTTCTCGATATCACGGATTCTCTCCAGAAGAGCCTCATTCTTCGTTTCCATCTGCGGGCGACAAAGTTTAATAATCGCCACCTCTATCATAATACGCTTCTGCACCGCATAACGCAAGGTCCCGGAAAGCTCCGAGAAAATCCTTATATAACGCAGAACCGCATTCAGCTCTACCCGCTCCGCCTCTGCTTTTAATCTTTCAAAAGATTCCCCGGACATTTCCAACACATCCGCAGATACCTCTTCGGTTTTTGCAAGCATAAGATTACGCAGATACCAGGTAAACTCGCTGACAAACTGGGACAAATCACGCCCCTGCAAAACAATATCGTCAAGAATTCTGATTGCCCCCGTAATATTCTTATCCAGCACGGCGTCCAAAAGGTCCGCAAAAATCTCCGTGTCCACCGCTCCAAGCACATCCAGAACCATCTCGTATGTCAGGCGCTCGCCATAGTGAAATGCGATACACTGGTCTAAAAGACTGAGGGCATCACGCATGGAACCATCCGCCGCTTTGGCAATATACATAAGGGCCGCCTCTTCAATATCGACCGCCTCTTTCTCCGTCAGCTCTCTCATACGGGACGCTAACATCTCCATATTGATTCTTCTGAAATCATACCGCTGACAGCGGGATAAAATGGTGATGGGAATCTTATGGAACTCTGTGGTCGCCAGAATAAAAATAACATAAGAGGGCGGCTCCTCCAAAGTCTTTAACAGGGCGTTAAAAGCACCTGCGGAGAGCATATGCACCTCGTCAATGATATATACCTTATATTTTCCTTCCGTGGGGGAGTAGGTTACTTCATCAATAATCTCACGGATATTATCCACACCGTTGTTGGATGCTGCATCAATCTCAATCACATTCATGCTGATGCCGGCCGCAATTTTACGGCACATCTCACACTCACAACAGGGACTTCCGTTCACCGGATTCTCACAGTTAACCGCCTTGGCCAAAATCTTGGCGATGGTGGTTTTACCGGTTCCTCTGGTTCCGCAAAAAAGGTAGGCATGTCCCACGCGCTCTGTCTTAATTTGATTTTGTAATGTCGTAACAATCCCTTCCTGGCCTTTGACATCATCAAAAACCATCGGTCGGAACTTACGATATAGTGCCATATAGGACATTCTCTATAACCTCCGAAATTGCTGCAATCCTTTTCACGAACAGCGCTTTCTTTCCTTCTTTTTTATTTCCGGGTTTGAATTCATCCCTTACACCGCTCCGGCTTATTAATCGCCGAAACTAATGCCTAACATCTTCGCTTCTTTTACAATGCTTGCATCGGGAGAAACGTATTTTAACTTACCCGCAACTTCTTCCAGGGGAACTTTCACAATTTCACGATTTCTGTAGCCCACCATGAATCCGTACTCCCCGTCCAAAATCAACTTAGCCGCCTCAGAGCCCAAACGGGATGCAAACACTCTGTCATACGGGCAGGGGCTGCCGCCGCGCTGGGTATGGCCGGGAACCGTGACACGCACTTCCTCACCGGTAAGTTCCTGAATCTGTGCTGCAACCTCGTAAGAGATGCTGGGGTATTTACGATCTTTTAATTTCTTCTGATATTCCTTCTTGGATAACTTAGCATCCTCTTTGGAGATAGCGCCTTCCGCCACCGCAAGAATGGTGAAGCGGCTGCCGTTCTTCTTACGATTCTCGATCGCCTCTACCACTTTTTTAATGTCGTAAGGAATCTCGGGAATCAGGATGATGTCCGCACCGGAAGCCATTCCGGCATTCAAGGTAAGCCATCCTACCTTATGTCCCATAACTTCCACAATGAAAACTCTTCCGTGGGAAGCAGCCGTGGTATGGATGCAGTCGATGCAGTCCGTTGCAATATCCACCGCGCTCTGGAATCCGAAGGTCATATCCGTTCCGTACAAATCATTATCTATTGTCTTGGGAAGGGTCACCACATTCAGACCTTCCTTGCGAAGAAGGTTTGCTGTTTTATGAGTGCCGTTTCCGCCCAGAATTACCAGACAGTCCAAATTGAGGTTGTAGTAATTCTGCTTCATTGCTTTCACTTTATCCAGGCCATTCTCATCCGGGTCGGTAATGGTCTTAAAAGGGGTGCGGGAGCTGCCCAGAATTGTACCGCCCTTGGTAAGAATTCCCGAGAAATCACTGCTTTTAAGCATTCTGTAATTCCCATAAATCAGGCCTCGGTATCCTTCTAAAAATCCGTAGATTTCCACCTGTTCATCGCTGTTCATCATAGTCTTTACAACACCACGCATGGCCGCGTTTAATGCCTGACAATCACCACCACTGGTTAACATACCGATTCTCTTCATAGTGCACCTCCGTTGTCTTCTGATTCGTTATAATAACATGTTTCAGCCGAAAGCCAAAAATCCTATTATATTTTAATACAATTCGCGCATTTCTTCAATCTTTTTGAAGAGATAAAAACAAATTACCGTCTTCCGGATTCCGCTTTCCCTGACTAATTTATTATTATCTTTCATTGACGAAACACAGTTTTATCATTATAATGCAGTATGGAACGTAAATTCACGTTCCGCTTTTGGAGATGTATCGAAGTGGTCATAACGGGGCGCACTCGAAATGCGTTAGCCGGGCAACCGGCACGAGGGTTCGAATCCCTCCATCTCCGCACAAAAGCCGGCAACTTTCGGTTGCCGGCTTTTAATATATTATCATTATACCTGAAAGGCCTCTTTCATACTGCTGTAATGTAAAAAGATTCCCTGTGCTGCAAATTCTTCAATCTCTTCCCTGGTCGCCAGCATATATCCGGCAGTTTCTTCGGTCTGCAATTTCAAATCCTCTTCCGAAAAATCCATCACAAAACGATAAATATCCACGAAGTAATTGTCTCGTTCCTCGGGATTCTCTCTCATGTAACTAAACAGATATCCTCCCTCGGCACCTTTCACATCAAGACCGGTTTCCTCCATAATCTCTCTGGCAATTGCATCGGCAGATTCTTCCCCGGCCATAACACCGCCACCGGAGACTTCCCACCAGCCGGGAGCCCAGCTCTTAGTCATGGCGCGCTTGGTAATTAAGAATTTACCGTCGGGGCGCATAATCACACCCAGCACCGTAAGATGAAACTCGCCATCCTTCATATTCCAGTCATTCCTCTTCATTGTTCGACCTGTTCTCTTCTTGTTTCTATCGTAAATATCCCATAATTCCATTTTTCATCTCCTCCTTGCGTTCTAACATAATACCATATTGCAATCCATTTGTGAACCTATTTCCTGTTCTGATTATTGAAACAGGTTCCGACCATAAAATAAACACTTTTTTTAAATCATTCTGTCTCTACATTGGCTGATATGCAATCAAACACAAAATTTCCGCATTTTTTTCTTGCATCACACCACTCTTCCATGTATAATGTCATTGGTGTTTTTTAGCTTGTCGCTTTCGGGGCGACGGAATGGAGATGAAAATATTATGGAAAGAAAAGTCGGAACTGTTTCAAGAGGTATTCGTTGTCCTATCATTCGTGAGGGCGACAATCTGGTGGAAATGGCTGTAACAAGCGTACTGGAAGCAGCTGAGAGTGAAGGATTCGAACTTCGCGACAGAGATGTTATCGCATTAACAGAATCCATCGTGGCACGTGCGCAAGGCAACTACGCATCTGTAGAAGACATTGCAGCAGATGTGAAGGCAAAGTTAGGCGGAGAGACCATCGGTGTTATTTTCCCGATCTTATCCCGAAACCGCTTTGCAATCTGCCTCAAAGGTATTGCAATGGGTGCAAAGAAGGTTGTTTTAATGTTAAGCTATCCCAGCGATGAAGTTGGTAATGCGCTTTTGACCTACGACCAGTTAGATGACGCAGGCATCAATCCCTACAGTGACGTACTTACTTTAGATAAATATCGCGAATTGTTTGGCGAGAACAAGCATGAATTTACAGGCGTTGATTATGTAGATTACTACGCTAACATTATTAAGGAAGCCGGTGCGGAAGTAGAGATTATTTTCTCCAACCAGGCTAAGACAATTGTTAACTACACCGACAAGGTTCTCACCTGTGACATTCACACCAGGGTAAGAACCAAACGTTTATTAAAGGCTGCCGGTGCTACTGTGGTATGCGGCATGGATGATATCCTTACAAGCTCCGTAAACGGAAGCGGTTTCAACAGCAAATACGGCCTTCTTGGTTCCAACAAGTCCACAGAGGACAAGATTAAACTCTTCCCTCAGGATTGCCAGGATTTGGTTGAAGATATCCAGAAAGAGATTCTTAACAAGACCGGCAAACATGTAGAAGTTATGGTATACGGTGACGGTGCATTCAAGGATCCTCAGGGTAAGATTTGGGAACTTGCAGACCCTGTTGTATCTCCCGCATTCACTTCCGGTTTGGTAGGTACTCCTAACGAATTGAAATTGAAATATCTTGCAGACAATGATTTCAAGAACTTAAGCGGTGCTGAATTGAAGGAAGCTATCTCCAAGAGCATCAAAGAAAAATCTTCCAACCTTGTAGGTAACATGGCTTCCCAGGGAACAACTCCCAGACAGTTAACAGACTTGATTGGTTCCTTGTGTGACTTAACCAGCGGTTCCGGAGATAAGGGAACTCCCCTCATCTTAATTCAGGGTTACTTCGATAACTTCACGGATTAATTCTTAGATACATGATATTGTTTGGAAATAATATATTCTGAAATGATTCATCAGATTACAATCTGAAAGCCCGGTGCTTATGCACCGGGCTTTCAATATATCATATTCCATTCAACTGCAATCACATATCACCAATCGGAATCCCAATCACTGTAACCACTATCCCAGTCACCGCCGTAATCCCAATCATCATCATCCCAATCATCATCCCAGGAATCATAGGAATCATAGTCATAGTCGTATCCGGAGTCATAGTCATAATCATAGTCATAATCATAGTCATAATCATAATCTGTATTATAAGAATCTCCGGTGAGAGCTCCGTAAATAATCAGGTTGGCAAGATCCCCTCTGCAGGAATTAGAGCCTGTAATAATGAAAAGTACTATGAGAAAAACCACCAATCTGATTATAAGACTGGTACCGTTTCGCGATCTCCTGTTACGATTCATTTCTCTGCTGCCGTAACGCTGATAATAGTCCATACTTTGTCTGCGTTGCTGCTCATATGCGTCGCTATTTGAATAAGACGTCTGACTCGAAGCCGGCTGCACAGGCTTCGTATTCGCCGCCCTTTTATTCTGCATTTCACGCTGCTGAGACATTTCGGTACGCAGCTTCTGATAAATCTCATTTACGGCATATGCTTCGTCTGTTCCGCGATAGCGAACAATTCTTTCACCGTTTCCTTTGTTCTTATAAACAATGAAATTGCCTTCTTCATCCTTGTAAATACCATATGCTCTGGGACTGGTATAATTCTCATTCAGGAAAAAGCGCATCTGCGCCAGAGGGACTTTTTCCTCTTTACAAAATGCAATTAATTCTTCTATTGTCTTGGGAACTCCGTTTGCGCTGCGCAACATATGCACATTAGAGGCCGAACAATTGGGGCAATATGCCGCTGTATCATCAATCTGACTTCCACAATATTCACAGGTAACTTTCATCTTCTCCCTTTCCCCGATGCCTTACTTATTTCATAACTTCATCATTCAATAAATCAATCCATTTTTTGATAATCACAACTTCACGTTCTGCAACCTTACGGCAACTGGATTCTTTTGCTGCTTTGTAAACAGGTGCTTCCATGGAATCTTTATTTCTGCGGATTACAAGATAAACCTTCTGCTTGTCAAAGAACACTGCAATCGGGCCACCTGCCGCGAATTTACTCAATTTCTTACGCAAAGAGTCACTAAGAACCTTGTCCGCTTCTTCTCTGTTCTCTACATAAAGCTTAAACTTCTTATCGAAAGATTCGTCTCCGCTGATATAAGGCAATAACTGCTCCGGTTTCTCATATGCGGATCCTCCGATGGAAAACTTATTGTTAATTGCCTGCATTTCACCCTTCAAAATGGTTTTGCTGTTACATGCAATCAACACGCAATCAGAAGTAGATTTGCTCTTTCCGTAGGATAACTCTACGTCACACCGCGTGAAATCAACACCTTCATAAGAGCCGGATACGCAATCGTTGGCATTCGCAGAACGAGCCTTCTTTAAAAGGGAACATTCACTGATTTCTTTGGTAGAAATCTTATCGGTTTCTTTATACTCTGCCTTGGGAAACTCCTGCTCGAATACAGGCTTTAAGTAAGCATTCTTATAGTCCATGGAATAGTCATTGTACTTCGATGAAATCTTAAGAATCTTGGGTAAAATAAATAACGCAAATAAAATACCCACTAACAATACTATGCCAAGTGTAACCCTTACTGCAGTCTGCTCATAAAGGAATCCCATAAAAAGCCCCACTGCATACGCAAGAGAAAGCACGATAACCAAAATACTTACAATCTTGTAAATCAAATCTGCCTTCATGCAAACCTTACGTTTCTCATTCAGTTTCTGCTCCGGAGTTAAAACTACCTCTTCCTGTGTCTGTGTTACATTCTCTTTCCCTGTTTCCATAAATGATAACCTCCATTCGCAACATTATAATTCCCACTAACATATTCCTCTAAAGAACACTTTATATAACAATATCACTAACCCACTTCTTTGTAAATGCAAAAGCCTGATTTACCCCTTCGCATTTTACATTTTTCAGTAGGAAGAACTATCTGTTATCCGGTTGAATCACTACTCCTGCTTCAGCGTCAGAATCTGACGAAGTTCTTCCAGTTCTTCTTTCGACGGTTCCTGGGGATTCCACAGTATCTCTTGTCCGTCATTTTCATATCTCGGAATCAGATGCAGATGAAAATGGAACACGGTCTGACCGGCACACTCATTATTATTCTGAACCAGGTTAAATCCGTCGCACTGCAGCTTGTCGGTCATATGAATCGCCAGTCTCTTTCCCAGTTTCATGGCCTCCGCTGCCAAATCCTCCGGAATCTCATACAAATTAGCATAATGATGCTTCGGCAGAATCAGGGCGTGTCCTTTTGTGGCCGGCCCCAAGTCCAGAATTACATTGAAATTCTCATCTTCATAAATGGAGTTGGTCGGAAACACTCCGTTTGCTAACTTACAAAAAATACAATCATCTTTTACCATCTTCTATTCCTCCGCTTTATCATTCTCGGCAAATACCCGGTCTAACTCTCTCATGCTCTTAAAATCACCCTTTAGTGTCATGGTCCCACCCATAAAAGCACGCTGGAATGAACTCTTTCCTTCCAGAATCTCTTTCAGCCCGGACACATCAGTCTGCATCTCCACGTCCGCATACTCGCTGCTTCCGTAAAAGCACTCACATTTCAGATTCTGAATCCGGATAATGAGAGGCTTGTTCTTCTCTTTTAAGATAATCCGAAAAATACCGGACACACCGGGTTTCGGCGTAAACTTCTTTTCAAGCAATTCCGGAAAATCCGCTTCTTCTTCCGCCTCCCGGCTCTCCATTCTGTTCTTAAACAGGCTGGTGAGTTCCTTAATATCATCCTTCTGGCGCTGTACGTAGTCATCATCTGATGCGTAGACGGATAACTGCTCCGTCTCCTGCGGGGTATAATCAACCTTCTGCGTACGGGAAACCTTCTGCTTCACCACCTGATTGCTGGCAGGAAAGCTTACCAGTTTCTGGTTGATGGTGCGGTACAAATTCTCTGCTTTCTTATCAATAATCCTGTCATACTCCGAATTGCACTCAAGCATTGAAATTTCGGGAATGTAGCCGCAAATTCCGCTACAGGGCAAGCCCCCGAGAATCTCCCACGCGGTAGCAAGCATCAGCTTACCGTCTCTCTCACCGTAGGTTGTACTCATCACGATGGGACACATATATATCTCGGAAATCCTCTCCTTGTCACCATAGAGCCAGCAGGCATCCAGAAATTGCTGCATATATCCGCCGATTCCGTACCATTCTACCGTACTGGCAAGAATGATGCCGTCCGCATCCTTCAAGGTATTCGGAAGGGTTGTAATCAAGTTCTTCTTCTCATATAAATCAAATCTTTCCACCGTTACATTCAGTTCTTCCAGAACCTCCTGCATCTTATGAATAACATATAAGGTGGGATCCCCAATCAATCCACGGCCGCCATAATAAATATTAACCTTCATGCTTTCTTCCTTTCCAAATGACATTCACCAGAACCACTGTCAGCATCACAATTGCGCCAAAGCAAACACCACTGATATGCCCCACATAATTCACATTCTCCTGTAACACTCCGTCATAAATAACTGCAATCACGCAAAGAATCATCATGACAATCCGGAATATCGGATATCTGCGGTTCTTATATCCTGCCGTCAAAAGCAGAACAATCACTGCACCCAAAAGTCCATAAACAGCCCCACTGGCGCCAATCGCAAGAACAGCTTCTCCCCGCATCGTGAAATAGTAAAGAGAACAAATTCCGCTAACAAAGGCTGATGATAAATATAAAAGAACCAACTTTCCTTTCCCGAATTTCTGTTCTAACATCTCTCCGGCCACATATAAAATCAGCATATTCCCCGCCAAATGAAACAAATCCCAATGTAAAAACGCATGGGTAATCAGCTGATAACATTTTTGCCACGCAAACCCGGAGGTTTCCAGCCCCAGATATTCCGTCAGAGCATAACCGGACATCAAATCCGCTACCGTCAGCAAAACATTTATGGCTCCCAGAACAATGGTTGCATAAGGGAGGGGTCTTTTACTTTTCTGCTCAAGCCTGCGAATCTCATTCTCTACTTCCCTGTTAATCTTCGCAAGACGCTCACCGGCTGCATCGGGGTTTCGCAGAAAAGACTGCAACATTCCCTTCAAGCCGTAGAAATCCTCAATCTTATCTTCCCCAACAATCAGTTCTCTCCGCCTGTTATCAATTACCCAGCAACGCGAATCGGATGCGCATATCTCCAACGCATGCTCCGCATCTGCCGCCAACAGGATGGAAAGAATATGTAACTCCAATGTCAGCCCCTGCTTCCGCAGCAGCTCCACTGCACTCTTCTTCACCTCTTCAAATCGTTTCTCCGTGCAATTAGATCCGGCTTCCAGTTCCGCCAGAAAAAGGACATTAACATGAGAAAATTCCTTCTTCAGAAAAACGCTGAAATCAGGCAGATTCGTCGCAAGAGGCGTAAATCCTTCCAAAACTAAGAAGGATACCAAATTCTCTTTCATAACTTACTCCAACCAAAAACCATATATAATAAATATACTTATTTTTGATGGAAAAAGCAATTCTATTCACAAATATATTGCAAATTTGCGAAGGCGATTTCGTCCCCCGGCCGCAGTTCAACCGTTTCATTGGTCTGCAGTAAAATGCCGTTCTTAGCGGTACCGTTACGGCTGTTTAAATCCTGTAAGCAAAGCGCGCCCTCTCGGCGGTAAATCCGGGCGTGAATCCTGCTTACCGCACTTCCGGATATTACAATATCCGCCCGTTCTTTATCCTTCCCCACAATCGCCGGCAGCACCGTGGGAATATCAATGGTTTCCGTCTTGCCCATGCGACGCAATCTGGTACATTCCCCCACCGGTGCGACGGAAAGGAGCACGGTGGGAGGGCATACTTCCTGCACATCCGTGATATTCCGGGGAATACTTTCTTTTTCATCGTCATTCTCCTTTTGCTCCGCAAAGAGCCTCTTATCCCCCGCCTTACCAATTCCCAAACCCTTCAGGAGAGCATTTGCCTTACGCTTCCATTCTTCAATGGAGCCTGCAAAGGGGCTTTCTTTTTTCTTCACAGTCCCGGAAACATCCCTCTCCCCGGGGAAAGCCGCATAGACGGTTTCTCTCGCCGATGCCTGCGGCAAATGAGCATTTTCCGCAAGGACTTTCGTATCCTCCTCTGCATCGGCCAATCGCGAAACGCATCCGCCATGTTCCGGATATTTGTCTTCCATATAGGTAAGAATCCGCTCCAGTCTGAAATGCTCCTCTTTGGCAAATTTGTAAAACTTATACCCTATATCCACAGCCATTTTGTCTTCATAATCCATATGTTCCAGAATGAATTCCGCCAAAGCAACGTATATCTCTTCTTCTCTCTGCTCCGGCCAGAATACCCACTCAATCCGCCCGTTTTCACCATGATAAAAGCAATACTCAGGATCCGGCAAAAGCCCTGTCGGGTCCAATAAGTATCGCTTCATTTCTTCCGTACAGTTTTTGAAGGAAAGCAACAGAGTTCGGATGTCCCTATAGTTCATCCCTCTTTTCTCATACATATGACGAATCGACTGCCTTGCGGTTATTTCATAATAAAAGGACTCCTCTCCGTTCATTCTTCGTATTTCTACCGGCAGCAACCCTTCCACATAATTCTCCTGCAACATTCGAAGCTGGTAATCCCGTATGGGGGTTCCGCTTAAAATCATATAACTTTTATCCGTTTCGCGCCGATAATTCACATTCATTCCGGCTCACCTTCCTCCTTCTGTCCGTCTGCATAATCCTGTATCAATTCCCAGTACAAAATATACTTGCGCACCTCTCGAAAAATCTCCTCCTCCGAAATCCCGGAAGTTTCCCAACTCTCCCGCAACGCAAAAAAGTCTTCTCCTAACATTTCTTTCGGCCATAAGTAAACCACATTCTGCACGGCCGTTGCTTCGGCATTAACTCCGGAATGTGATACCGCAATGGTCACATTGCTGTCGCAAACAGCAACCAACTCCTCTTTTATACACGCCCGCGCCACCCGGCCGCATTCTTTCTGTATTTCCGCATTACTTCCTGTATGATAATAATGAACCTGCTTAGAGCCCCTGATTACACAAGTCTGCAGGGCGAGCCGGTTATACAGAAAGAATGTAAAAAACAGCAGAAATACAAGAATCATCATAATAAGGGGAAAGAGCAATGCCGCCTCCAACGTGTAACTCCCTTTTAACTTTACTCCGCAAATTCTTTTCAACCATCCGGAAATCCTCATATTGATCTAACCTCCCAACACCACCAGCACAAACGCCGGCATCATAAAAGGGACAAACGCCATCCTCTTTTTCCTCCCGCTCCGACCAAACAGCAGCATGCCCCCTGCACATATCCCGCAAAACAAGAGAGAGAAAAACAAAAGCATGACCGTCTGCCTTCCTCCCAGTAAGATTCCTGCAGTCAATATTATTACGCCGTCTCCGTATCCGATGCTTTCCCGGGTCAGCAATGCAATCAAAAGAAGAAAAACTCCCACGGCTGCTCCGCTCCCCATCGACCACAGGCACGCAGGCATTCTGTTTATTTGTAACAGAATTCCCAAAACAGCCGCAACAAAACAAACCGGTAGTGAAATCTGCTTCTGCCTCCAATCCCGGATTCCTTCTTCGAGCAAGAGTATCCCCGCAAGGCTTTTTAATACAATTCCCATAACTTCCCCCTTTTCTTTACGTTCCGCATCTTAAGCAAGGTCTTCTCTCCCCTGCTTCCCTAAGCGGAATCACATAGACCGTGCGCTTCAACCCGCTGCAGGCCAGTGTGGAATGGTACCGGTCTCCCTGCAGAGCAATATAGACCCGTTCATACTCAATTCCTTTTCCGATACATTTCTCGCAGGGTTTATACTTTGAACCATCCAGATTCCGGCACTCCTCCAAAATATCAAAGTCTACGGAAGATATGGACAATTTCAAATGGGTACATTCTCTGGTAATATGATAAACTTCACTGTCTGCCGTAATATAGCATACCTCTTCTCCCGAAATCCCGTCCCGGGGTATGTATCCCGTAAAACCTTTTATATAGCAACGCTTCATAAAAGGTTTTTCCCACACCTCATACAAATCAAACCAGGGGCGAAGCCGGTAGGTAACAATCAAATCAATGGTTTCATCCTCTTCCATAACATCGGAGCGAAACAGAACAAGTCCGTTGCTTCCTCCCACAATCATGGACGCATCCAGATAATCCCTTCCTATCATGCCAATCATACGCTCTCTGGCATACCCCTGGGCCAGCAGTACACTTTGAGCCTTTCGGATTAGTTTATTCCCTTCTTCCGGATATTCCTCATCCTCACTCCACACATACTCCTTTTTCCCCTCTTTTTCTGCCGTTAAAACATCCGCCACATAAGCATATGTAGCCATTTCTCTTCCTACTTCACTTAATGCCGCGTCTATCCTGATGTCCAGATAAAGCATTTCCATAATAGATATGAGATTCAGCATTAAAAAAAGAAAAACCGGCAATACCAATGCCGCTTCCACTGTCATACTTCCCTGTTTTTTCAGCATTCTGTTCGGGATTTCACAACCGTTTTTCCGATTCCCGTATTCTCTTTTTATGATTTCGTATCTTTCCCCCACCGTACTTCTCCCATTTTAATGATGATAGTCCTTGAAGGGGAAAAAGAAGCATTCTTCTCCACAAGCATAGAAAAACATTTCCGCAGATTTGCCGAGAGAGAGAATAGATATGATGAATAGACACCCTGAAAAAGAATGCTTCTTTTTCCCCCTCAAAAACTGTAATCATCTAACTTTATTCTTTTTATAATTTCCCAAAACCATACTTTCTGTTCATGGAATAGAAATGTCCGAATGCTGTTTCCAGTGCCACCTGCATGGTCACCGCTTCTACACATCCATCCATCGTAAAAAACGCATTTCCCGAAGTTAATCTGATATTATGCTCAATCATATCCACACAACGCTCTATTCGAATTGTCCGCGGTGTTATCAAAAGAAAAATACGCAGATAATCCTCATAAGACATCCCGTCAGCAATTGAACCGTCAGTTTTCACAGAACTTAAGCCTTCCCCAATCTCTGTGATACCGTTCAGACTGATTGAAAAATCCTCATATTCCTTCAGAAGCGGCACACGTTCCCCTCTCAGTAGTTTCTGCATGTCCAGAATGCTTTCCAGCGCATCCCATAACATATAGAGCAAAGGTTTGGTTATATCTTGCGGAAGTTTCAGAAGTATTAGTACCAGCGATATCGTTTCCACAATATCCTTCGCCTCCTTGCTTTGGGAGAGAGGAATCATGTTTGCAGCCAGGCGCAGCAGAAACAACGCATCACAGGTTTTCCCCAGATTCATCTCATCCCCGGGAAGACCGTAAAGTATGTATTCCGTCTGATAATCTAACGCACTCTCCTCCCTGACATCACCGTAATTCCCCAGTTTCATCAGGATATACTCGTTAAAATAGATATCCTGAAGCGGATCGGAAAGCGGTGCCGGAATCATCCCGGGAGCGCCTTCTTTCTTTTTTCTCATACTGTAGGTATTCTGCAAATTAATGCTTTTATCGGAAATCTTTTCCCCGTATCCTGTAAACAATGCCACCTCATGGTCTTTGTAAAGCGCCATAATATCCATTTCCGGGTAGATTCTGGTAATATCCCACTGACTGTCCCCATCGCGCTCCTGCCGTGTCTGTTCTATCAGCTTCTGATTGTCTTTTACAATCTCTTCCCCGTCCAAGTCATACTCTTCCACATCTTTTACCCAGCCCTGTATCTCTTCACAAAAATCTGCTCCCACAATGGTTTTCATATAGTCCACTGCCTGCTGATACACCGCCGGCGAAGTGCCGTCTGTAGCAAGCCGTACGCCTTCTATTGAGCAGCTGCTTTTCGTAATTCCGTACCAGTCCCGCAAATAGAAGGTAATCTGATCCTCAGGCGCCAGACAATTATTCTGCATATAAAACAAAAACCGGGTTTCCATCGCCGCAAAAGAAGGGTCATTTGTCTGATAGGAACTGTCCAGAAACAAAAGATCATACTGTTCCGCCAACTCCTTATGGTATTCGGCAAACATAGAATACATTGCGTTGGAAACCGCACATTCAAACCGCACTTCCAATGCTTTTGAACGAGCCGCCTCTATCACGGAAAGAAGGAGAGATACAGATACAACCAGCACAATTGCAAGGGTTACGGTAATCTGTCCCTTTGAATAACAGTATTCTCTTTGATCGGCTATACTCTTTCCCATGTTTCTCGTATAATCCAATTATCTTAGATGGTAATTGGATTTTTCCTTTCTCCCAAGAACACCTGGGTATTTCATTCCATCTCTGATATATTTTGAAAAGGCACTGTGGATCTGTTCCTATGTTTTTACAGCTTTGACTGGTATGAG
>JAZOAG010000061.1:0-68696 GCA_045595325.1 Lachnospiraceae bacterium | reverse complement strand
CTAATATCTGAATTTCAGAGAAGTTCTATTCCATCTGAAATACGATTTTTCAGATGGTCTATTAAAGTTACCCATTTTTATAGCACAAACTATTTTCAAAAAACACTTGACTATTTATAGTTTGTCACCTCTTATTGGTCCGGACTGTGTTAAGTGTTATAGTGTCCTATTTTCTAATACGTTTATTTCTTGTTTATTTCTTGTTTTTTTATAGTTTTTCAATCTTTATTTTTTAAGCCGCCGGTACACTCACTGATAATATATCTGGGCCGCCCCTTTACTTCCTCATAAATGCGGGCCATGTAGTGTCCGATAATACCAAGACTCACCATGATACAGCCTCCGATAATAAGAAGCAGAATAATCACGGTGGTAAAACCTTCCACCGCCGTTCCCGTGAAGTATTTAATCAGAGTTTGTACACCCACGATAATCGAAAAAATGATGGAAACCACACCGGTAAAAGTAATAAACTGTAACGGAGCCGTGGTGAAAGATGTGGTATTGGAAATTGCATACCGCACCAGTCCGAAGAAGGACCATTTACTTTCCCCTGCCGTACGTTCCTGCACCTCAAAGGAAACGGATGTAGATTTAAATCCCACCCAGAAACTCAAGGCGCGGAAAAAGGTATTTTTCTCCGTCAGTGAAAGAAGGGCGTCCACTACCTTACGGTCTAACAGTTTGAAATCAGAAGTTGAATTCATATCAATCTTCATCAGTTTACTCATAATTCCATAAAAGATACCCACGAACATTTTGTGAATCAGGCTTTCCTTCCCGCGACTGGATTTAATTCCTTCAACCACTTCATAGCCCTCTTCCCAAAGCTTATACATCTCAACAAGTGTCCGGGGAGGATGCTGTAAATCACAGTCAATTACCGCCACGCAGTCCCCTTTTGCCACTTCAAGACCTGCAAACACTGCGGACTCTTTCCCGAAATTCCGGCTAAACTGTATTCCCTGCACATGAGAATCCTTCTCCGACAATTCCTTCACCAGTGCAAAGGTCTTGTCTTTGGAACCGTCACTTACAAAAACCAATTCATATTCAATGGAGGCCTCTTTTAACACCGTTCCGATTACTTCCACGGCACGTTCAATATTCTCCTCTTCGTTGTAGGAAGGTATTACTACCGTCATTAACGCCATATACGCTACTCCTTTGCTTCTGTCTTAACATACAGAATTCCATCCACCACCTGCATGGAATTCGCCGCCGGGAAGCTGTCCATCTGTCGATACTCCTCGGACTGATAGATCTCAATCAATGCATCACCTTCGATGGTCTCAAAGGTAACATTCATATAATGCTTCATAAAAGCGGCATACTGTTCTCCCTTGTAAATCAGAATACTGCCACCGGTTCCGGAAATCCGATCCGTCACCTCCGTTGTAATATCCGTATTGGGATAATTTTCTTCATTCACAACACCGATCATAGCCACCGGCATTCCCGGTTCATATCCGGGTGTTTCTTCCATCCGGTCTAACAGCCGCAGACAGTAGGCGTAAGTTTTCTCATAGCGCTCGTTCATGTTAAAGTACGCAATATTGTCCATTAAAAGGAAACAATAAGACAATCCTGCTGCTGAAAGAAACGTCACAATGCTACCTGCCAGAATGCCCTTGGCATATCTCCTGCCCGCTTTCGTTTTCAGGAAATCCTTTTCGATGCTTTTGACATAACCGGAGGCTGCATCCGTAAGCACCACTGCGAAGACCGGATACATTACCCACTGCAGGCGCATCAAAAGGTGGTAATATGCCTCTGCGGAAACAATCATCACCACATTGGTAGCGACCGGCAGCATTGCCGCAAAAACGAGAATGAATAAGAGATTTATATACCGTCTTTTGCCCCCGATTTTTGCAAAGCAAAATAAGGCAGCACAAATGGCCACCACTACTAATAATACCACAGCCACAAGAGAAAATCCATTATTTATCAAAATATTGCCCTTTAGGGCAAAGGCTCCGAAATCCTTAACGGCAGCCGCTACAAGCCCCGGCAATTCCGCCGCCGAGAAGCTTCCCATTTCATCAATTCCCTGATAGGAATCCAGTTCTTTCCCCTGAATCGCCAGAAGGATTTTAAGGATTCCCATATAGAGTGCACCGCCGGAAATACCCATCACAAGAAAGCGCCATCCCGCACTCCAGAGTTCCGCGATTTTCTTATTTTCCAGACACTTAATAATCAAATAAAAGATGCACAAAAGAATCGTCACTGCCAGATATGCCTGATAGATTCCCAGACAAAAGGCCAGGCAAAAGGCACCGGGAATAAATCCGTAACGGTAACGCTTTGTAACATAAGCCGCCAGCACCGCCAGAATCAGCCCTATCATGTATCCGTCCATGGTATACATGTAGGAAAAGGTGGCGCAGATTGCCGGAAAAGTCACCAAAAGTGCCGCAATCAGCCCTCTGTTTACAAGGGAACGGATTTCGAAAAACTCACAAACAAACACTGCCGCAACTGCAATGTAAACAATGGACAAAACACCGATTAACCAGCCCAAATCATAGTAAGAGGAAATTCCGCAAGCCACTGTCAAAAACCATCTTCCCGATGTAATCATATTCTGGTCGAAATAAAAATTCGCCATGGAATCCGAATTCGGAAACCTGTTTATCAACACCGGAAAATGTGTCAGCAGTCCAATGAGAATTCCGCTGAGGGCCGGTACAATATATTTCTTTTTCCCAAGCATGGACCATGCTTTTTTCATAAGGCTATCCATTTCAACAAATTCTCCCTGCCTGCGTCGTTACAAACTCTTTTCTAATCTGCAAATTCTTTTATACGTCCGTATAATCTTCCATCATCATCTTATACTTCAGTTCCGCCAGTCTCCAATCCGTCAAAGTGTCAATGTCCTGCACTTCCATTTCATCAACCTCTAACGGAAGAATCTTACCTACCATAAGTTTGCGGTTTACGGCAAACCGGTCTGTACGGAAGAAGTAAAACTGCCCTGCGTCATGATACCAGCTCTCCAAATCCTGGGAGCGACTTTCCAAATATTCCGGCATGCGGAAATGAAGAAATCCCTCTTCGTTTACCAGTGCCCGCTGCGGCGGATAAGAGAAACGCACCACGGGAATCAATGTGTCTGCATCGCTTTCGGACAGCTTCGCTTCGGCAAGACGTAATTTTCCGGCTGTGACAAAAGGCGCCGTAGGATAGATGCAGCAGGCCAGGTCAAACTTCTGTCCCCGCTTCTCATATTCCTTAAGAACTTCCAGAATTACATCGTTGGTAGTAGCGAAATCATTGGAGGTTTCCTCACTTCTCATAAAAGGAACCTTCGCCCCTGCCGCCCTGGCAATCCCGGCAATCTCCTCATCATCGGTGGAAACCATCACCTCATCAAAAATCCCACTTTCCAATGCGGCTTTAATGGAATAGGTTATGATAGGCTCTCCGCAAAAAGGCATCACATTTTTACGGGGAATTCTTTTACTTCCGCCCCTGGCGGTAATCATTGCAAGTGCTTTCATTTCTTTTTTTCTCCTGCGATTTTTTTACGGACAGAACGATATGCGGTAAGCAAGGTGTAATACCAGTAAAATTTCAATGGCGATTTCACATGCATGGCAGTCAGCCGCCGCACCTCTTCGTCCTGACGTTCCTCAAAATAGGGATTGGTGGCAAACTCCGGGAAGTAGGCCATAATGCCGTCCCGCAATGCCTTCACATAAGACAATCTCCGTTTTAAAAAAGGAACCCCCAACATATAGGTAAACAATGTGTTCACATAGAAAATCTCCGTAAAACGGTATTCCAGTTCCAGCGGAAACTCCTCTAAGAAGCCCCTTTTATAACATTCATCCATAAGATATTCCATGGTGGTCAGTCTGTCATTGCATTTGGAAATACTGACATGATGCACCGTGGATGCAGAGTGCTGAAAATAGAAATATCCCGGCTCATCGATGTACTCAAAATGTTTCGCATATAAAAGTGTCAGCGGTCCGGTACAGTTATCCTCGTAAAACATCCCCTCCGGAAACCATAATCCGTTAACATAAAAAATGGAGTACTTATAAATCTTTGTCACCATACTGCCCGGTGAAAGAATGAGACGTCCCCGCTTCTCTTCATCCAAAACGCCGGCCTGCTCCGGGCTGTTGCTGCGAATCACATCTCCCACTTTAAAAGAATGCTCATAGGTAATATTGTAATTGCATGCCACAATGTCGGCCCCTGTCTCTTCCGCCTTGGCCAAAAGCTTGGAATAATAGTCCGGGCTGATCCAGTCATCACTGTCAATAAAGCCCACCCATTCGCCTCTGACGGCGCGAAGACCTAAGTTTTTGGCTCCACCCTGACGACGATTTTCAGGGGACGCGATTACCCGGACCTTATCCGGATGCTTCGCCTCGTACTCCCGCAAAACAGCCAAAGAATCATCCGTAGACGCATCATCCACGGCAATAATTTCATAATCCCTGACATCCTGTGCCAACAGGGAATCCATACAAAAATTCAGTTTTCCGTCTCCTGCCATGTTATATACAGGCACAATAATACTTAATTTCATACTTTACCTTTTCATCGCCCTTAGCATTCTTTTACGCATTTGCCGGTCCGGTACTCTTAGCGTTCTTTTACGGCTTTCCCCTCTTCAATGCGGTATACGCTATCGCACTTCTCAATGGTCTGTAAACGGTGGGCAATAATAATTAAGGTCTTCTTGCCGTGGAGACAGTTAATGGAATCCATGATTGCCTTTTCCGTATCGTTATCCAGGGCTGAAGTCGCCTCGTCCAGAACAAGTACCTCCGGGTCTTCGTAAAGAGCTCTGGCAATTCCGATTCGCTGTCTCTGTCCGCCGGAAATTCTGACTCCGCGCTCGCCGATTCCCGTATCCAGTCCTTCCGGAAGGTCTTTCACGAACTCTTCCAGTTTGGCATCCCGCAATACCTGCCACACTCTCTCATCATCAATTTCCTCGTCAGGAATACCAAAGGCAATGTTTCTGCGGATGGTATCATCCAGCATGAATATACTTTGGGGAATGTAGCCGATGTTTTTAAGCCATTTCCGATAATTTCCTTTTTCTAAAATATTGACACCATCTGCAAAAATGCTTCCTTCCTTCAGTTCCAGAAGCCCTAACATGACATCCACAATGGTAGATTTACCGGCACCTGAGCTTCCCACAATTCCGATGGCGCTTCCCACCGGAATGGTAAGGGAGGCATCTTTCAAAACCCACTTCTCCGTATTGGGATAGTGGTAAGAAACATGCTCCATTCGAATCTCTTCCCGAATGGGAAGTTTCTCCTTCGGCACTTCGAAGATGGTCATATCCACATTCTTCTCCGCGATTTCATCCTGAAGATGGTCTGATACACCCATGAAGAAAGGTTCAAAATAGGAAATATTATTCAACTGGTTATTAATGCGGTTTGCACAGGGCATCAGTCGCACCAGTACCACTCCCAAAAGCACAATGGTAGTAATCACATCCCCGGAACCTTCGCCGCTTAAATAGATAATAATGAAATACAGTACAACACCGGTTACACACATAACCTCAATCAAGAGTCTCGGGATATTGTTAAAAAGGGTATACTTCTGCACCGCATCCACATAGCCCTTACCGCAGGCACTGTAGGCATTCACGAAATACTTTTCACGGCCTCCGATTTTGACCTCTTTAATACCGGTGACAGTCTGACTGATCCACTTAAACAATCCGCTGTAATAATCCTGATTATCTTTTCCCGCCTTGTACATGATAGGCTTTAGCACAATCTTGATTACCAGCAGGGTTACCATAAGAAGCACCGCAATCAGAATACTCATAACCGGTTCTTTAATGACGGAAATCACCACCAGCACCACGAAAATGATTCCTTCGGAAACCAACTGCAGCACCGCAAGAATCAAAGCATACATATTATTTACGTCAGAGGTAATGCTTCGCTGTACCACTGCCGTATCCGCATTCAGATAGAATTCATATCCCCTGCGCAGATAGTTTCTCATCATGCGCTCCGAGGTGCGGAACTGATTGGTATATACAAAATGGTACAACACCTTCTGTTGCACAAAAAGAAATACATTTTTCAGTAAGAATGCCACAATCAGCATTATCATAACAAATACCGCAAAGGTTCTTTCCGATTGAAACCCGGACATCTGAAACAATGTGATTACAAGATCATTTTCCTGAAAAGACATCGGGTCTACCACAATGGAAATCACCGGCACGATAACTGCCACGCTGGCAGCTTCCAGCACCGCCCCGATTAACATCATAAAAAGTAGCAGCACCATGAATCGTTTCTGCTTTCCATCCAGCAGCTGCATCATTTTTTTCAGTATCTTTCGCATCTTTTTATACCTTTCTGTCAATCATCTCATTCTGTCTGTGAATGGATGGTTCCTCATATTTATCCATGAAATCAGGTCCTAAACGGATGGCTTCTTTTGCGAAGGTAATCCCCTTCATCTCCGTTAATACGCCTACCGCTTTATCAAACTTCACATTATCAAAGAAGTTTAACATTTCCATGGGCATGGTTGCATCGAACTGAGGATACTCGGCAAACAATGTTTTATAATCCAGATAATCCCTCGGATGAGGCTTTAAGAACACCTGGGCATCCATTTCATACATCGCAATAATATCCCTAAAAATCTGCTCCCTCACCTCCAAGGTGCAAAGGGGATCCGTAAGTATCAGTACTTTGGAAGGATATTTTTCACCTTCTTTAATCTGCTCATTCAACCGTTCAATATCTGCCACAAACATGGACAAAATCAGCTGCTTATCCTCCGGAGTAAGACGGTCCACCAGTTCCTTGCGGCTCTGCTCGATATAATACTTACAGGGATGGGCAATGGCGGAAATATCATTTACTTCCATATCCATACAGTATTTCCCGTAACCGTTCTGTACAAAAATCAGATTCAGCTTTTTACTCATAAAAGCTTTCAGATTAAAATGTCCTCTGTTCTCATATCTGGCTGCGTCAAAATTCTTTAAGCAGTTCAATCCGTCCTCCACCGCATGATACCGGATTTTATTTTGATTTAAATAATATCCGATGGGGTCCGAATCACAGAAAACATAAATCTCACCATACTCCTTGAAATTCACCGGAACAAACGGCTTTTCCAGTTCCGCATAGCGTTTGGTGAACTTCATTCTGGCCAGCATATTTTTTACAATATTTCCCTGCTCCTTGCGAAGCTCCGCCAGTTCGGGAAAATAGGTCTCTGCCTTCTCTTCAAAGAGAATTACTTCTTCGAAAAATCCGGTTTTGCGAAGCCGCTCCGGCAGTTTTTCGAAATTTGTGGACATGGTGCTTAAAATCATGGTAGCCTGTCCGTGCTGTTCCTCCGGCAGAGCCAGTTCTTTTAACACCGAAACATATACGTGATAATAGGTATGACAAACATACACACGCTCTTTCATCTTTTTATGAAACTCCTTTCAGACGCATAATCACGCCGTGTACCCGCTTGGAAAGTTTAGGCATACGGCTTAAAATCAGAAGATTGCGCCTGTCCTTCCTTGTCAGATAGGGATTTGTCTTAATCTCTTTCCGATAAGCTTTCAAATCTTTGATGATTCCCATGCAGACTGTATTATCCTTCTTCATCATGGAAACCGGAATGTGCAGCATATAATCAAGCCGCTGATACAGCCAGAACCGTCTGGCCTGCTGCTCATACATGGGGAATTCCTTTTCCATTAACGCATAGGCAGTATCGCTGTTCTCAATCATGGCATTATACATGGTTGTACGGAACACGCCTCTTGTATTGCTCATGTTGCGAAGCACAATGTGGTAGCCCACACGCTCTAAGCTGTAAATTCCGTCCACTTCCATCAACATCCGTAAAAGAAGTTCAAAATCTTCATTTAACTTTCCTTCCGTAAACCGGAAAGATCTCATCAACGAACCTTCAATCAGTTTCGTGCAAAAGGAACTGTCTCCCACATGGAGCATCAGTTCACAGAACATCTCATTCCTGGAAAGATACGATATGCCGCCGGAATTTTTATGGGGACCGGTAACCGTTACTCCGCTTTCCGAAACAATGCGGGTCATAATCTGTGCAATCTTTGCATCCTCATGTTTGGCAAAAATCCCCAGAAGCCCTTCATACATATCCTTCTCTATATAATCATCGCTGTCGCAAAATCCGATATAATCGCCCTTTGCCATGGTGATTCCCGCGTTCCTTGCGCTACTGGAACCCCCATTGGGTTTGTGAATCACCAGAATTCTGGGATCCTTTCTTGCAAAAATATCGCAAATCTCTCCGCTTCTGTCCGTGGAGCCGTCATCCACAAGAATAATCTCCAGATTATCATAGGTCTGGTTTCGAATGGAACTGATGCTTCTTTCCAGATAATTCTCCACATTGTAGATTGGCATGATTACGGAAATCAGCGGTCTTTTGGGTTCCGCCGGCCGGACTTCTTTTTTCTTTTTGAATAAAAGACGTTTGATTCGTTCCATAAAAGCTACTTCTTTCCTGTCAGTTTTCGATACATTTTTCTCTCTTTTACAGCCACTGCTTCGCTTAAAGGACCGCTCTTTTCGAATTGAATCTTTCCTTCCGTTAAAAGCCTGCAAAGCTTAAGCAGTCGCTCTCCCGCTACCACCGGATTCCACTCCGCGGCAATGGTCTGATAGGCTTTACTTCCTAAGTCCCTGCAGCGCTCCGGGTTCCTGCACAAATCCCGAAGATGTCCTGTTAATTCATCTATATCACAGCTCTTGTAAATAAGGCCGTTTTTCCCATGTTCAATCAAAAAGGGCACAGAACCTGCTCCGTGGCCGGCCACTACGGCACAACCTGCGTTCATGGCCTCGTTCATCACGGCTCCCCATCCCTCTTTATAATCACTGGAGAACACAAAGATGTGGGATTTCTTCATCTCTTCCCGCACTTCTTTGGGCTTTAGAAATCCTGTAATTATTACCTCTTTCTCCATGTGATTTGTTTCTATAAAACGCTGCATTTCTTCTCTGCATTCGCCGTCTCCCACAAACTGCATGTGAAAGGATATGCCTTCCTCTTTCAGGCGTCTTAAAGCCTCTAACACATCCATGGAGTGCTTTAAGGGCATGAAACGTCCTGCCCAGATAATACGGGGCACTTCACCGGTTTTGTACGAGTCCATCTCCTCCGGAGTAATCACTTCAAATTCCGTAAAATAACCGAATTTAAAACGCTTTCCCTTATAGGCATGAATGATGGAAAAATCATCTGCCACATAACCGCCTGCACACAAAAGATACACCGGTGCATTCCGGTATCTGGTATGGTCATGGTACTTCTTCCAAAGCCCTCTGGGGGAGATTGCTTTCCACTGTCCCTCCCTGTAGATTCGCTCCGTATACCGCAAAACAATTTTGCCCTGCTGCAGCCGTCCGGCAATGAAACTTTCATCTTCACAGCCGCCGAAAATCACCACATCACTTTCGGCAATCCATTCCCTGCACACTTCAGGTTCGGTGTCATATCGCAACAAAAAGGGAAGTCCGGAAAAATCCGCAGCCCATCCCTGTTTCACACGTTCCTCTTCCATAGGTTCCGTCTGCACAAAACGATACTGTCCCCCGGTAGCCGCATAAAGCTCCCTTGCCAGGGGAATCTGATGATGATTGATGTAATTGGATACAAAAGTTATTCTCATTCTTCTTTTGCGCTTCCTTCCATAATCTGCCCATAAATCTCCATAAGCCTTTTGTAATTCTTCCCGGGATTATGGGTCTCAAAAGCTCTGGCTCTTGCCTTTACGGGGAAGGCGCGGACTTTGGATACGTCCTCTTCTTTCACACGGATAGGACGCATTTTATCCTGGTCCTCATATTCGTAGGCATCAAATATCTTGAGCACGGCATTGCATAATGCCTTGGTGTTGGTTGCTTCATAAAGAATTCCCTCTTCCATGTGGGTAATCAGACTGCTGACTCCCCCCACTTCACTTGCTACCACAGGCACGCCCAAAAGCATGGCCTCGCCTACGGAATTAGGTGAATTCTCCATTGTGGAACAGGATACAAAAACATTGCTCTTTAAAAACTGTTCCTTCATGGCATCCGCCGTAAGATTTCCCAGATAAACAACCTTATCCTGAATGCCGTACTCCTCTACCAACTCCCGCAGATACTTCCCATAGGAAGAAATCTTGATGCGCTTTCGGAAGCTTTCATCTCCGGTAATACAATTTCCCGCCACGTAAACCCTGGTGTCCGGATATTCCTCCAGAATCGCCGGCAGGGCCCGGAGCAATAAATGAAGCCCTTTAATGGGGTAGTCCCCCTGGCTTACAAAAATGGAATGTTTTTCGCAGGTCTTCATAGTCCATGTTCCGGTATAAAAGTTAGACCGCAGTGTCTCATTCATAAAGAAGTAATTCACTTTGGAATTACAGTCAAATGCATATTTTTTATCAACTTCTGTCCGGCCGGTTACGTTTCCGGTCAGGGACAAAGCCTTCTGTTCGTAAGCACCTCTTTTGAAGAATTTCTTCTGCTGCTCCAAGATGCTGTCAGACTTCAGAATATCCCGAAGCGTGCTGCGTTTCGCCACGCGCTCCGGCAGGCCGGTAAGATATGCGCCGGCGATAAGAGTACAAATTCCCTGGATTCCGATTAAAGTGCGGGAAGGGTTGTTAAAAGCCTTCACCATGGCCAGGGTGTGGGGGAATTCCGCGCCGAAAATATGCACAACATCCGGCCTGAAATCATCCACGATTTCTTTCATACGATGTTCTAATCTCACATCGTAATTCTCCGGTCTTGAAGTATCCTCATAAAAGGTATAACCCTCGATTACGCCCTCGCACTTCCGGTTTGCTAACTCCTTCGACACAGGAAAGCAGACTCCCAGCGTCAACTCCTCATTCTTTTCTTCCATGATTCGCTCTGACAGACCCGTAAGCCACCCTTCCTTATTTCCGGCATCTATATTAAGTTCCGCCGCCACAACGGGCAACGCACGGTTACACAACCATAACACTCTCATTTTTAGTCCGTCACCTCCGGTACAATTCCTTTTTAACCCTGTCATATATTCCCGAAAAAGGACTGTCCTGTGCAATCCATTTTCGCAGGGGCTGAAGCGTAACTACCATTAGCATCCGATATCGTAACACCTTCTTTTTGCCGATGTAGCGATTGGCAATCTCCAGGTGTTCTTTTTTATCTCTCCGGCGATTCTCCCTACTTTCCGAATATCCGCCGCCTTCATAATCCGCAATCACACATCCCGTATAAAAGGGACGAATATTACCGGTATAAAAGCTTCGCAAAAAGAATTCGTAATCAGCCCGGATTCTGTATTCTGTCTTAAATCCGCCATCGTTCCAAAGACTTCTGTCAAAGATGCAGGCCTGATGACAGGGAATGTGGCTAAAGCACACATAGTCAGTAATCTCGGGAGGCATATGCATAATCTGCTCTGCCTTGCAAAAGTAAGCATCCCCGTAATAGATTCCCCTGCCGGGCTCCTTGTCTATGGCCTTTGCTACCTGTAAAAGCACATCTTCCGTGTGGAAAAAATCACCGCAATTCATGAAAATCACGTAATCTCCCTGTGCCATCTTTACGGCCTGATTCATGGCATCGTAGATGGAGGAATCCTTGCATCGTTCCACGCGAATCCTTGTATCCGCGGGAAGTTTCTCCACAGAGCCGTCCGTTGACATCCCGTCTTTCACCAGAATCTCATAATCAGTATATGTTTGTTTCAAACAGTCGGTCACCGTTTCTGCCAGCTTATCTCCGGCATTGTAGGTAACTGTAATAATCGTAAACTTCATCTGTTGCCTTTCGCTCCGCCATCTTAATTCAAAATCCAGTTCCAATAGGGAATAAGTCTGGTATCATCATTTCTGCAGGCAAGGAGGAACATGGCGAAATATGCCACTCCTGCCAGTATGGTCAATGTTGTAAAAAGTACTTTCTGCCACTTCTTCTCCATAGACCCAATCACGTTGGGAATCAGGAAAATCTGAAAAATATTCAGAAAGAAACCGATTCGTGAAACCACCGGAATAAAGGAACAGCAGGAATATACAATCAGCGCTTCCAGATTCAGATTGAAATAAAACATGTTCTTTTTGTTGCCCTTCAAGGCTCTTTTGTAAAAGATAAGGGCAAAAACCAAAACCGCCGCGCAACGCAGAATATTGGAAAGGGAAGTCTCTCCCGTATCGTAAACCGAATTCTCATAAAATGGATAAAACTTAAAAATCAGCCACCGGTAAGCATTGGGGAACAACAACAAAGACCCTGTGAAAACCGTAACCAGGGGAACCGTAATCTTATTCCACTTAATCAAAGCCAGCGGATAAGCCAGCAACACAAACAGCACCGCCTTGTGAAAGCATGCGCCAAACAAAATGCATAAAATAAACTTCACATACTCTTTCTTCAAAAGAAAAGCGGAAGCATACATCGCAATGGCCAATACCAGATAATACCGGATGGTATTCATGCTGGACAAATAATATCCGAACATCATGAACAAAAAGAAGGAGAAGCCAAACTTCCCTGCCTGCTCATACAATCCACGGACAAAAAGCCATATGGTCGCCCCGGCAAACAGGGCAAAAATAATAAAATAATTATCCGGTCCAAACAAAAAGTGACAAATACGCACCACCATGTTAAACCCAAACTCCGTGGAAACGTACCGGTCCTGCTCTATTAAACTGAAGATTCCCGTAAATTCCCAATAATCATGTCCGATTCCCTTACGCAGGGCCGAAACTGCCAACAATGCAATAAAGATAGCACTGAGCACCACAATATTCCGAAGTCTCTGTCTGGTCAGATTCTGCGGATTCAGCGGTACATTCCGCTGTCCCTCCGTCACAATGGCCGGGCCCACAAACATCGCAATTGCACATGTGAAGATTGTGAGAATGATATATACAATCATGAATGCCTCCTTAGCACCTCTTAGCTACGACGCGCTTTGGTCCGAAGATACTCTTCTTTTCCTTTCTTAATCCCCTGTCGCAACAGTTTAAAAGCTTCTCTTCCTTTAATCTCTCCCTGAAGCATCTCCCTCTTGGTCAGGACAAAGCGCAGTGCCCAGAGTATTGCCAGCTTTTTGTAGAGAAAATAAAACAACACGCCTCTGTCAAAGAAAAACTTCTCATTAAACCCATGAAACCAGGTAGACTCCCTTGGTACTTCTTCACCGATACAAACCGTAGAAGTATAAAGTTTCAGTCCCGCATCGGCACAGTCCTTTAAGAACAAACTGTCCTCCCCGTTACTGTACTTTGCACCGCCTCCGAAAAGTTCGGAATAGCGGATTCCTTTGTTTACCACTGCCCCTCTTTTGGCCGCAATGCTGTATGCCGGAAACCGTCCGCAATTATACCAATGCAGCCTTTTACGGGATTCATTCCAGTAAGTCCGGCGCTCCGTGCATACCTTAACATTAAAAAGAATCACATCTGCTTGCGGATTTCGTTCAAACTCTTTGACAACCTCCTCTGCATATCCCGGGAAATATACCACATCCTCATCCGAAAAGAGGATATATTCCCGCTCCGCTTTATCAAGCGCCGCATTTCTGCTCTTTCCTACCCCTCGTTCATTCCGATGAAGAACATTCCACGTCAACTCCCCGCGATGAATCACTTCCGTCTCATCCTTATCACACTGGTTCACCAATACGGCGTCGCACTCTATGTTCATTTGAGAAAGCAATTGAACCGGGTCTTTCTCCAATCCCGATATCAACATCTGCAGTTTCATACTCTGTCTCTCCCGTATTCTTTTACAACATATCCTTACTCTTCGTCCTTTTTTTCCGTTGCGCCGGGGCGTTCTTTTAAAGAGATGGGCGTAAAATAATAGAACTGTAACAAACGGTAATCCGCATCATATAAAAGCACACCGATAATATTACATTCCTGTTTCTGGAAAAGATTAATGGTACTCTCCAACATTCTGGTATTATGCTCACCGGCACGAACCAACAGAATGGTTCCGTCATATTTCGCACATTCTGCTGCCACATTGGCATCTTCGCAAAAGGCACTCTTCTGATCCATTCGGAAATTCGGTGCACTAAACTGTGTATCCGCTTCCGCCAAATCGCCGATGGCAACCGCTGTCATTTCATCCTGCTCAATCAACAGTTTCAGATAAAGAAGCATTTCAAAAGGAACACTTCCTATGGGCGTAATGGAAATATCCGTAACCGCAATATCCATACAGCCCCTGGCAAGTACCTTGAGATTATTTTTGGCCGCCTGGATATTAATGATCCCTAACGCCTTCTTTTCCCCCGGTTGTTTACCGGTGGTTCCTTCGTCTATTCTCTGAAGTTCCTTATTTGTTTTGTTATGAAAAATTCCAATTACGGGTATGCCGAATCTGCGCTCAAACGTCGCCGGCACATGAATGGAATCATCCATGGTAAAAAAGAAGAGAATCGCAAATACTGACAAGAATGTACCTATCGCCATACCGGCAAGCCCCATATTAACCACTTTATTATCCGCAGTAATCTCCCGGGCTGTATCCGCATCGGTAAAAACCACAATCCGCTCAATATCTACCATCTCATCCGCGAAATGAATGATGGCTTCCTGATATGCCTGCGCAATCTCCACACTTCTTCCCGGGTCGGTGGTAGTAACCTTAAGCGTTACAAACCGTACATCGGAAACCAGATTTGCAGTAACACTGGCCTTTAATTCTTCTTCCGTAATGGTAAAAGATAATTTCTCCATAACGAAATCCACGGCCTTGTCTGTATGCACAAGCCCCTGCCATGTATAATCGTTGATATAAACATTATCCAGTCTGACATCCGTAGCATACTCCAGATACAGCTCTCCGGTTGCGACATAATCATGCTCTTCCACCAGAACAAACGTAAAAAGATAATAACTCAAAGCCGCAAGTATCAGACCGGCCAAAGCAGAGAAAAGAACGTAGTGGATATTTTTCAAAAAATATACTACCATCAATTTCAAATCTGCCGGTTCATTTCCGTATTTGCATGAATACAATTGGTTTCCTTTCACGGTATTTCCTCCCGTTATTTTCTACGCTTAGCCGCACCTTTTTCTTTCGCTTTAGCATTTTGCACTTCCGCAGCGGAATTATCCGCTGCTTCCGTTTCCGTATCGTTCCCGTCTGCCTCACTCCTGGTCGCAGCAGACGTCTCTTCCACACCTTCCGTGCTGTCCGGGGTAAGTAATACCTTCAAAGTCAAAAGCATCAGTTTAATATCCAGCCAGACGCTGTAGTTCTCAATATAGGTCAAATCCAGTCTGAGCTTGTCATAAGGGGTCGTGTTATACTTCCCGTACACCTGGGCATATCCCGCCAGACCGGCTTTTACCTTGGTTCGGAATACAAACTCCGGCATCTCTTTCATATATTCTTCTATCAGCTCCGGTCTCTCCGGTCTCGGACCGATAAAAGACATATCACCTTTGAGGATATTAAGAAGCTGAGGCAATTCGTCAATTCGTACCGCACGAATAAACTTCCCGATAGGGGTGATTCTGGTATCCTTCTTCGACGCAAGACGGGCCTTGCCGTCTTTCTCTGCATCAACCCGCATACTGCGGAATTTAAGAATCTTAAACTCTTTGTTTCCTGTAGTACACCGGACCTGGGAATAAAGCACCGGTCCTCTGTCATAGAATTTAATGGCAATTGCCGTAATCAGCATAATCGGCCATGTAATCAGAAGTAAAAGCAGGGCACACACCAGATCGATACATCTTTTGGCGATCCGCTGCTCAATGGTCAGGGCATACTCCCTTGTAAGACAAATCGGGGTATCAAACAAATGCATGCGCTCAGAACCCATAATGATAACATCCGAAATCTTAGGCATCATATATACGCGAATGGACTGGCTGTAGCAAAACTTTAACAATCGGTTTCTCTCTTCAATGGGAATGTCCCAAAGAATTACACCGCCGTAGCGCAGCATGATTTCTTTTTCAACAGCCTCTACACCGTCTGCAATATCAATACTTCCCACAATCTGATAGCGGTCACCACGGGATGCAAACTTCATCTTGATGCGGTCTACGGAACGGTTTGCGTGTACCAGAAGCAGTTCCCTTGGTGGGAATACCATCTTATAAAATCCGTCACTGATGAACGTCCATGCAAATGCAAACACCAGCTGCGCCGCCGTTAATAGAAGCATGGGCTTGGGATTTGCAAACCACTCACACATAAGGGATACCTGGGCATAAGTAATCACATTTACCATAAGGAGCGAAAACACCTGGGAAAGAAATACTTCAAGAGGCTTCAAATATCCGGTCTTGGTGCCTCCGTATGTGGCGGTAAAGAACAACAGCAATACGCCGTAAATTCCGATCACAAGAAAATCACCGCGACTCCAGAACACCAGCTTAATTGCATCCTCATAAAATTTAAACCAGATAAAACCATACCCTGCAATCTGAATCAACAGGCCCAAGGTCGTCATCTGCAATGCCACAAGTCGATTAATTGACTCTATTTTTCTCATCTATTTCTCCATTCCCGGCCGGAAAATATTCATTCCTTACCGCTCATTTATCCGTTTATTTTAATCACATATATGCCGTCAATTTCCTTGATACATCCTTCCTTGGGAAAACATTCCATCTCAAAAAATTCTGCATTTTCCAAAATCGCTGCCTCCTCCTCGTAGGTGGCCTGCTCAATTGTCACATTCAGAAACCGTTCAAAAAAAGCAGCATATTTATCGGTAGAGTTTACCACCAAATCTCCGCCGGCACCAAAATAGCCCTCCAGAACTTCGGCAGTAATATCCGTAGACGGATAATACTCTGCCTTGGGGAATCCGCCAATTACTGCCACCTTATCCCCCGTTTTATACCCTTCCGTCTCTTCCAGACGGTCCGCAAGCCGAATACAGTAGGCATAACTTTTCTCATATCGCTCATTCAAATTAAAATATGCAATATTGCCGTTTACCGCAAAAGAAAAAATCATGATTCCCGTGGCGATACTCACCGTAACTGCGGTCACAACTGCAATTCTTTTACCGTCAAATTCTCTGAAAAATTCCTGACACAACACCGGCACAAAAATAAAAAACAGCACCCAGGGATAACGCATCAAAAGATGGAAAAATGCATCCGGTGAAAGAATCAGAACCATGGTTGTCCCAAAGGGAATGCAGATACATAACGCAAGCACCATGGCAATCTTTAGAAAACTCCTATAACATTTCCTCCGGATAAAAAGACTCAAATATATCCCCACAGCCGCCAAAACCAGAAGCACAAATGCCACGGTCATGAACGGATTGGCTGTAAGCACATTGCTGCGTAAAGCAAATGAGCCGAAACTCTTTAATGCTGCAAAAAGCCCCCTTGGAATATCCGCCACCGAAAAGGCCAGAATCTTATCCGTCCCCTGATAGCCGGATATCTCCGCATCTTTCAGTGCAAGCATAATCTTGAGCGTTATCACGTAAAAGGCATAGCCGCCGATTCCCATTCCAAGGTATGCCGGAATCTTGCCGAGAAGTTCCTTTGTTTTTTCTTTGGTAAGCACATCCTTAAGCAATCCCAGAATACACAAAAGAATCGTAAAAGAATAATACGCCTGATAAACTCCAAGACTAAATCCTACCAATATAATCCCCGGGATAAATCCCCATTTATACTTTCTTGTAACCAGATACGCCAGCGCCGAACATAACAGGGCCAGCATATATCCGTCAATGGTGTAAGCGTAGCAAAAAGTAGATACAATCGCCGGAAATGACACCAGAAGGATACCTCCTAAGGCCGCAAAAAAACGGTCCTTCAATTCGAATGCCTCCGTGATAACAATCGCCGTAATTCCCAGATAAAAGATGGATAAAACGCCATTCACCCAGGGCAAATCAAAGAAAGAAGATATTCCGCAGGCATACATCAGAAACTGTCGTCCCGATGCAATCATATCCTGATTGGAAAACTGGTTCCAAAGAGAATCATAGGTCAGGAAATGATGCGTCATGGGATAAAGATGCATCAGAAATCCCGCAATTACCGTGGCAAAAAATGCACTCTTCCATTCCGGCTTAATATGCTGTTTTAATCGGTTCCATAAATCATCTGCATTTATCATTCTGAAATATTTCCCTATTCTTTGTTTCATCCGCTATACAAATATTACGTTTGATGACCGCTGTTTCATGGATATCACCCCACATTTATGCAACAATCAAACATGCGGAATTCATTTCTTATATTCTTCGCAACACGGCTCTGGCCGCCCACTGCACAAAATAGAAGCTGCTGACAAAAACATTAAGCTTCTCCTGCCTGCGATACAAATTCCAGATTCTCTTCATCGCTTCAAACTTGTTGGAAGATAAGGATTTCCCCGGACGCCTGTAAATCACCAGATTCCGGTCTAATCCGTAAGCCGTTACACCCTCCCGCAGAATTTGAAACCACAATGCACTGTCTTCACTTTTGACATCCGGCATCATCAGTTTCTCCTTCGGTAAAACAGAGGTGTCAAAAAGCACCGTGGAGGTAAAAATTGTGGTATTTCCCAAAGCCTTCCGATACGTAATCGTTTCGGGTACCCGCACTACTTTGCCGGTTCCTTTTGCCGACTCATCCCCAAATTCATAACCGGTAAAGCAAAAGCCCGCATTCTTATCTTTCATAAAAGCAATCTGTTCGGACAGCTTCTGCGGCATCCATAAATCATCCGCATCCAGAAAACCTGCATACCGTCCGGAGGCCGCTTCCATCCCAAGGTTTCTCGCCCTTGCAGCACCTACATTATCTCCCGCAAAAATTACACGAATCCGCTCATCCGTCAATTCGGAAAGAATCTCCCCGGTGCGGTCCGAAGAACCATTCTCCACCAGAATAAGTTCCCAGTTTTTGTAGGACTGCTGCAGTACGCTTTCCACGGTTTCTTTGATATATTTTTCTGCGTTGTAAACCGGTATAATAATACTGACTTTTTCTTCCATTTCTCCTCCAAGCACAAAATGGGCATATTATCCTATAGTATAACACATATCTATCTGTTCGTCACTTAAAAAATCCTTCGGAATATGAATTCCGAAGGATTTTTAGTAAATTTTATGAAGAAATTACTGTCTTTTATGAGATTAAGCTTTCTACATTGCTTCTGTCTACTACGGACAAGCGGCAAGGAATAAATTCGCCGGGGAACGCTTCGTCAGCTGCAATATTATTGTAGAGCCAGATAATAGGGTCATGCCCCTGTCCGAATGCATCCTGACCAATCGCAGCCGCGATAATACCACGCTTAATGTAAGTAAAGATTTCCTGATTGTGGTCAAATGCATATAATTCCACCTTGCCCTGTTTGCCGCAATCTTCAATTGCTTTGGCTGCTGAGGTCGGGAAACCATTGGTAATAAAGAGTGCCTGTATATTTTCTCTGCTACGCAAAACATTCATTGTCTTACGATATACATCATCTGCGTCATCAGAAATGAATACTTCATCAACAATGTTAATACCTTTAAATCCGGCAATGGTCTTCTTGAAGCTTTCGCTACGTTCCACGTTAACGCCTACATCAAGGTTACCGGTAAGCATAACCACGTTACCTTTACGGTTTAAGTTCTTTGCCAAAGACTCAGCTGCCAGACGTCCGGGTTCCGCAGGATCGGGACGCAAGCAGGCAACACGCTTCACATCAGCACCACAGTCACAGTTAAAGGACATCAGTTTAATGCCTTTGGCAATGGCTTCCGGCGCCATGGGTCCAACATTCAGGAATCCGGGAAAGATAATACCGTCAAAGTTGCGGTCAATTGCATCGCGCATCACCTGTGCAACCATAGCATCCAAATCTCCGCCGGGTCCGGGAACCAGGGGAACATACTCCGCGATACCGCCTACGGAGAGCAATTCACGAACCGCATAGTTCGCACCTCTTCCTACACCATACCAGAAATCATTATCATACATACTCATGAGAAGAATCTTAACCGGTTTCTGACGTTTGGAATTAAGAGGAACAATCGCTGTGTTAAACTGACCGAGTAAGCCCTGGATACCCATAAGCATACCGCCAAGTTTCTCTGTATGGGTTGCAATCTTGGAAGATTCTGCAGCAACCTCTTCGGATACGGCTGCAATTTCGTGAGTGCTTTCACTGATTGCCTGTGAAGTATCAAAGAGTTTGGTTGCTTTCTTCTTGGTTGCAATGGAATTATCGGACATCACTTCAAACTTCGCAGATACATCCTGCATCATATTGTGAATATCCTGAGACTGCTCATTAATGGAACGGAAAGAGCTGTTTACACGTTCGAACGTATCCTTACTCTTATTATATGTATCTTCGCAAGTACGAATACTGTCGTTAACCTGCTTACTGCTGGTAATGATTTCACGCACAATCTTATTGATAGTATCCATACCATCTTTGGTCTTGGCAGACATGTCATTCATTTCATCAGCAACTACCGCAAATCCGCGACCGGCCTGTCCTGCTCGCGCGGCTTCAATGGAAGCATTAAAAGCAAGGAGCTTTAACTGTTCGGAAATACCGATAATGAAATCGCCCACTTCTTCAATTCTCTTAATCTCTGCATTGAATGCCGTAAGAATTTCATCAATGTTGTTCAATTCCACGGACATGGCATTCATATCCTTCTCATAGCCTTCCAGTTTCGTGATACCTTCCGTACAGTTCACAACTGTTTCATCCAGAAGGGCACGAATGGATTGCATGGACTGTTCCACATTCTGCATCTGTTCATTGCTAGACTCGATCAGGGCTAAATTATCCTTAACGATTTCAAACTGCTCTGCTGTCTTGCCTGCCACATTGGTAACACCATCCGCAATCTGTTCATTTCCCTTCTGATTCGCTTCAACACTCTTAGAAAGAACATCGATGGCATCTGAAAGAATAATCACGTTTCCTTTCGTAGCCTCTACGAAAGTAAGCAGGTTACTCTTAATCGCATTAATGGAACTGGCAATAATGGTTGAAGTTCCCTTCCCTTCCTCCACCTGAATATCCTCTACATTCAGCTTACCTTTCACAATCTGCTGCCCCTTATCTACAATTGCCTTATACGCGCGGTTATTCTTCACAAGGGCAATCAGCAATGCAATAATGGCAATTGCTTCTAACACTACTAATACAATTAACAAAATTTCCATGGCAACCTCCCGGGACACTATCCTATTGAACGTTCCCTCTCATCTAGTTATTTAGAAGATTATAACACGTTTTTGTATAAAATAACAGACTTTTCCGCGAAATTTAATGAGTTTTTATACAATTTTTTTGTCAATTTCCGATTATTTTATCTTTTTGGGAATCAATTCAGCCTAAGCAGTGAAATTTATGAAATCAGGCTGAATGCCCGGGCGTGTCAATACGGCCTAAAGAGAAGAAAACAAGAGAAAAGGCCGAATGCCGGCACGGAAGATTCAGCCTATGCAGTGGAATTCATGAAATAAGGCTGAAAGCCCGGGCGTGTCAATACGGCCCAAGTGGAAGTAAACATGAGAAAGGGCTGAATGCCCAGGCGTGTCAATTATGGCATCCGGGATTCAGCCCTTTTTATCAAAATAACTCCTTTCTCTTCGGTAATATATCTACTTGATAAAGGAGTATCCGAAATCATAGGTATGGATTTTCGGATTACAATTGAGGTTATCTTTTTTGGTAAACAATGTAGTCTTCAGACTCATATATGACACTGTAGGATTCGTCAAGCACCTCTCCGTACTGCTCATAAATTACCGCAAAGTCCTTTTCCAACCATTCCGGATTCAATTCTTCCGCAGGAGTTTTGGAGAATAACAGATAGCCTGCATCCGTGGGAAGAATTCCGTCCTGCATTACAAAGTTCACACCAAGTCCTCCCGGCAATGCACAGATGGGCTTCGGTTCCATAGTGAACATCTCCACCGTATTGGCCCAGGGACCTAAGGACTCATCTACAACAAACACTTCTGCAAATTCTTCTTCCAGAGCCTGCCATTCTGCCTTAATCTCTTTGCTTTCGTACCGATCCTCCATGAAATATTCCATATTGGCAGGCAGAAAAATCAGACTCACTGCCTGGGCGCAAATCAGAATTCCAAACAGAATCTTATCTTTCATCAAAGCCAGTAGCCAGAGCACAAAGACAACCACAATCTGGGTACCGCGCACAAAGGTAAAAGGCTCGATGGAATAAAGCGTCATATACATAAGATAGAAGATTGCCACGGAATACACGCAAATGATACCAAGCGCCGCGTCGTGGCCACAGTCCTCTATTTTGCTTTCCGCTGTTTTGCTTTCCGCTGTTTTATTTTTCGCTGTTTTGTTTTTCGCTGCTTTGCTTTCCTCTGTTTTGTTTTTCGCTGTTTTCCGAGCATCGCTTTTTTTATTGTAAATAAGGAAGCGCACTGCCACAAAGATTCCCACCAGCACAAGAAGAATGCTGAAAGCCACGTGCCAGGGAATCAGAGGCCTGGCGTAAATGTAGGTCCAAAGCTGAAATACCTGAGTTGCCCCCTGTTTCATCATGCGAAGGAACGCTACAACCGCACCGGTAATGTCAAATTGCTTCACCGCATTCAAGAGCGCTTCGGTTTTGTAAATATTATAATTGCTGGAAATCAAATGCAGAAGATAATAACTTCCCAGGGCCACCACGCCGGTGGATGCAATTCCCGTCACCAGACGAACCCAGAGCCTGCTCTTTTTCAGCAGGGCAAATACATAAATGGGCACGCAGAAGGCAAAGAAAACATACACCTGCACCGCCCCCAGAATCAACAGCGGTGTCAGGACAAAGCGAACCACTTTGCCACATTCCCGAAACAGCATCCGATACAATAGACCTGCAATCACAATCGCGATGGCATAGCGAAAAATCTCCGACATATTGACGGAAAGATAGAGAATCAGAATCGCCGAAGTAGCCTGAATCAGCGCCAGTCGGATACATTGTCTTTTATCCGGTTTCACCGACACAAAAAACAGCGCATTGGCAAGCGTAATATAAAAGAGATTCACGTAATACACAAATCCGTGACTTAAGGGAAATATGAATGCAAAAATAGCGTAGGGCCAGATAATGGCCGGACTCCAGGCGCCTCCCGTTCCCACAATGGCGTGATTACCGTTAAATCCCCAGTATCCCACAGGATTCCCGGTGGTAATACAATTCTTAATCATCTGAAGATATGCCGCCTCATCATTCCATTTCAGACCCGGCTCCGGAAAAATACCGGTTTTGATCCAATAAAAAATCCCCACCGCCAGGGCGATGATTAAAGGGGTTGCAATCATTATAAAAGCCGTAATGTATTCCGGCCATTTTATCTTATTCTTTTCTTTTATCAAAAGAGTATCCTCCAGCATTCATTACTTGTTGACCATCTCTATTTTACATAACTTATGACCTTTTTACAATCTTTGGAAAGCACAAAAAGCGCTTTTCCCCAAAGGAGACCAAAAAAAGATTGGAAACTTGACCGCCTTACTTGTATTTTTGCAATAAAGTGTATATAATACTCAAATAAGAAGAATAACAAGAGGACAAGGGGCATACATATGAAATATGTAATGGACATTATTACAAACGAGATACTGATGTCTGCTGCGCTGAGTTGGGGGCTGGCGCAGGTTATTAAGACAATCATCCATTTGATTTTAACTAAGAAATTTGTGGCAGAACGTTTAATCGGAAGCGGCGGAATGCCAAGCTGCCACTCCGCTACGGTGTGTGCGCTTACCACTTCCATCGTTATTAATGAAGGCATAAACTCACCCTTCTTTGCCATGTCGGCAATTCTGGCCATCATCGTTATGTACGATGCGAGAGGCGTACGCAGGGAAACCGGACTTCAGGCGACAGTACTGAATGAGATTGTAGATATCATCGAGAAATTAGGTGCAGACGTTACCTACGATGAGAAGCTGAAAGAATTCATCGGACACACACCTCTTCAGGTATTGGTTGGTGCCATTCTCGGTATCATCATTGCATTGATTTACTGTCTGTTAATCATCCGATAATGAAACAATTATAAAAAGATGCTTTGTCTAAAACAGCCATGACTGGCACCGGTTGGTGACTATCATGGCTGCTTTTTCATACTTCGGCCGCAAAAGCCGATATTTTCTTTTACTCCTGCTGCAGTAATTCTTCCATATATTCCCGAATGGCATCTTTCCAGTCTGCAAACTTGAAACCGCAGGTAATCTTGAACATATAGTTTTCTAATACGGAATACGCCGGGCGTTTCGCCTTCGCGGCAAATTCCTCGCTGGTAATTCGCTTCACTACCGTTTTGGTGCCTGCCAAACGAAAAATCTCTTCCGCAAAATCTGCCCAGCTGCACACGCCTTCACAGGTTCCGTGGAAAGTGCCGAAATTGTCCGTAAACAAAAGCGCGTCCATTCCTTTCGCAAGTTCCTTGGTGCTGGTGGGACTTCCCACCTGGTCCATTACAACAGAAACTTCATCTCTTGTCTCCGCAAGGCGAAGCATGGTTTTCACAAAGTTCTTGCCATCGCCGTAAAGCCACGCTGTTCTGATAATGAAGTGTTCCTTGCAGAAGGTTCTTACAAACTCTTCTCCCGCGAGCTTACTCTTTCCGTAAATTCCTGCCGGTGCCGGAGTATCAAACTCAAGATAAGGCTCGGTGGCATCTCCCGCAAAAACATAATCCGTAGAAATGTGCATCAATTTCGCTCCGTTTAAGTTTGCCGCAATGGCAAGGTTTCTCGGTCCGATTGCGTTAATGCGATATGCCAGATCCACTTCATCTTCACAGGCATCCACCGCCGTGTAGGCTGCACAGTTTACAATGGCATAGGGTTTCTCCTCTGCTACAAAGTCCTTCACCTGCTCCAGATTTGTAATATCCAATTCATCCACATCCGTATTAATGATGGTTATCTCTTTATTATCACGATATAATGCATTCATTGCGCGGCCCAACTGACCGTTCCCGCCGGTAATAATGATTTTTTTCATATAAAAACCTTCTTTCCTTTTACAATCTTGTCCTTATTATTTTACCCATATTTTACCGGCAAGGCAAGTAAGATTTGTAATTTGCCGGCATCTGTGGTATTATTTTAAAAGTTATTTTTATATGGAAGGATAATAAATGAATGAAAAAGATTCGTATCGGCATATTTTTCTTACTTCTTATCGCGTTGTTTTGTTTGATATGTTCCGGTTGTAAAGAACCGGTTGTATATGTGAATTATTACGTGGACGGAATCAAGGCGGAAACCCCGCCGGATCATGATTTCTACGTTGTACAGTCTTTGGACTGTGATAACGAAGAAGCAAACGCAACCTGGAATTCCGAAACCTGGGAGCTGACCTATCAACCGGTCAAAAAGGATACGGAGATTAACGTGCACTTCACCTACACCCCGTTCCCCTTTACCATTGACGGAATCGGATTCGAAACATTACAGGATGCATTCTCTTATGCCGCCGGTTACGAAAGCGTTACCATCGAAACCACGGCCAACTTCAGCGGATATGCCGCTTCCGCCACAGGAACCGACATCACACTGAACCTAAACGGCTTCACCTTAGACGGCGCTGGCTTTGATACCATCACCTGCAATGGCAAGATGATTATCAACGGCGAAGGAACCATTACCAACACCATAGTCGGTGAATACTCCAAATCCCTTGTTAACTTCGGCGCTCTGACGCTTAATAATGTTAACATCGAGAATGGCACCACCAATGTATCCGTCTGGAACAGCAACAATGGCGGCAGTACGATGGTAATGAATGAATGTGTGGTCAAACGAACAGACGACTGTATTGTAGTTATTAATTCCGGTGAAATGAGCTTAAACAACTGCACCATCGAAGGGGCAGGAATTGAAACCCACCCTGTTTTATATATTAATGCAGAGGAAGCGGCCCTTACCGCCAAAGGCGGAACCATCACCAACACCTCCACCGGATACAGTGTTTATTTAGAAGCGGGAACTGCTGTTTTAGAGGAATGTGAAGCCGCAAACTCCTATGGTCTGGAAGAATAAAAACAGCAAACTCCTATAGTTTGGAAGAATAGACGCAGTAACAAAAAAGTGCTTAATGTTCTTTCCGTTTTGCGGATTGATTCATTAAGCACTTATCTTTTTAAAATCCGAAACTGCTGCCGCTCTTGGCATCCAGAATCTTTCTAAGCTTCTCAGCGTAATTATATTCGCGAAGAACTTTCTCATAACCGGCCCGTATAATCTCCTGACGCTCCTGCTCGTGAGTAAGATAATACGCCGTCTTGCTGACCAGTTCATCTAAGTTCCTAAACATTACAATTTCCCGGTCCTCTTCAAACTCCTGGGCCAAATCTTCCTGATAATTGGTAATCAGAAATCCGCGACAGGCGATGATTTCCAGCACACGCTGCGGAATCCCGCTCCGGATGCAGCGAGGTGCAACATACACATTAACCTTGCTCTGATTATAAATCAGAGGCGCTTCTTTCAACATGTTCACGGGACCCAAATTGTTAATCTCCGGATAACGTTCCAGATTGGATTCACTATAAACCTTCAAATCAAATTTACGCGCCAGCATTCTGCAGGCAGTCTTTCGTTCCTCAGCCGTAATCTTCCTGGAAAGAACGGACTGAATAATAATATCTTCCTTACGGGCAAAGAAATAATTGTTCTTATCTCCCGCAGTTTCCTCACTTAAAAACTCAATCACATCATCCGGCACACCACGGTAGAGAACCTGATTGCCGTATGAGAATTTCTTCTCCTTAATCACCTCTACCAGCTTCGCAAAGCGCTCGTCATTACGAGCTTCTGCCGTAAACTTCGTACCGGAATTTACACCGTTGTCAAGCACCGCTCCCACATAGGAAACATCCCCCTGAAACCGATAACACTTCGTGGCTGCACCTTCAAGGGCATTTTCGAGAATCTGCTTATCTGCGGGAAGTGATATATACTGTGTGGTATTAATGTTCTGCTGACGCAAATCCTTAATCTGCATCTTATCAAAGATAAAAATTCGATTGCAGGGAAGCTGCGCCTGGTAAGAATACAAATTCCACTGGGGTAGGTGGAATAACCATGAATAATATAAAATGCCTGCCCGCTTCGCCGCCATGGCTAAATTCGGAAAATAATCCACCGTAAAATAGAGCTCTGCATGATATTCATTTGCAGCATGGGCCAAAAAAATCACCTCTTCTTCCACTTCTCTCTGAGGTAATTCCTTCATCTTCAGCTCACGTACAAAGTGACCTAAATCCCTTAATGTTTTTGCAATAACAGCCTCATTAGGGGCTCCCCACTCACAAAACAAAATTCTCATACGTCCGTCACGCTCCTTTTACTACAAGAACAGTATATATTTTTTTATATCCGTAGTCAACAAAAAGTGACAAAAAATCATGTGCTGTTTTGTATAAAATAGTAGATAATTATATAATTGCTATTTTTTTAATTGACATTTTGCTCTTCATGGGTTTAAATATATGACCCCTTGCAAAAAACTGCCTGTTTTTTATAAATCCAATAAAATAGTGTTGATTTAAAAACAAAGAAGGACTGTCGAACCACCGATGAATTCGTCGGTTCGACAGCCCTCTACGGAACTTACTTATCTCTAAATTATATCTTATTCGTAATCTTTGAATAATTCATATAAAGCACTTCCGTCAGGATTCTGGTAGCAAAGACCAATGGTAACAGGTCCTTCAATACCAAGATCTGCTGTCATAGTCATACCTAAGTCATCCAAAAGTGCCTCACCGCTTGTTTCAAAGTATGCTTCCTGTGCAGCATTAAGTTCCATTGCCTCAGACATTACATAAACATATGTCAAAGAATTTCCTGCGGTCTCAACATATACATCTGAGAAAGCACCGTCAGAATCTTCAATCGCCTGCTCGCAAGCTGCATCCAACAATGCTGACATTGCAGGATTATCATAGTACTCTTCTACTGTTTCGGGTTTGCTGCAACCTGTTAAAGTTGCTACTAACATTGCTCCGGCAAGAACTGCCACTAACCATTTTTTCATTTCATTTTCTCCTCACATTTTTTAATGATTTTATGTTACGTCGACAATTTTATACATTTTTCTAAAAAATGTCAAGAATATTTTGAAAGTAGCATTTCCTCTCAGCCAAATACATTTTAATAACGGTTGTACCCTTCTTTAATAGATGTTTCTGTAAGTTTCGTTTATTTGTTATGCATTTGCATTGCTTCCATGCACTTAAGGATTTCTTCTTCCGTATATTCATACTTAGAAGTAATTTGTTCAATAATTTTCTGAGGGGGTGTGCCAATATCCAGCAAAACTTTAATCATGCCTTCCAGCAAGCCCTCTTCGCGGCCTTCTTCGCGCGCCTCATCAGCTCTGTACATAATAATGTCTTCCAGGGTCATATAGTTTTCCCTCGCTTTCTCATTCAGACGCACATCATTAACAATCTCATTAATAGCTCTCAGTTCCTCATCTGTTGCATTTGCCGCAGTCGAGTCTTCGAAATAGCGTAACAATGTGCACAATTCTTCATCTCCGCCAACTTCACCGCCGGTATAGAGAAAAATCTTAGTTACGCCATCATTATACACGATATCAGGATGATTTACCACCGTAGTTTTTGCTTCATACATAACGCAATTTTTTCCAAAAGGATCGTCCTTTAATATCCAGATAGAGAAATATTCCGGAATTTTGCCATATGGTTTCCCTGCCGAAAGATTTTTGGCATCAGTAATCGCCTGACAGAAACGGCTCCGTTTTGGCAAGTCTTTCGTCCCATAATTATTTGGCTCAATATCATAAATGGTAGCCAGCTCTTCACCGTTTTCCGCAAGTTCCTCCACATACAAATCCATACGGATTCCGTGAGCATCATGAGTAATACCAAGAATAGTTTTCTCTTGTGCAATACGGACACACTTCAAGTCACGCTTCAGCACCCTCTTAATAATAATTCTCGCAATTATTTCTGCGTTTTTGGGATTCTCGGTAGAATAACCGAATAGAAATGAGTCGTTTAGATTTAACTCATCAAAAGATTTATGTACATACATAATTCCTCCTGACCGAAGGAATACAACCGTGTGATTATCGTATCACACGGTTGTGAAAATAACAAGAATATTTTTACACTGTGAAAAGCATATTGTTCGGCTTACGTTTTCTTCTCTTTCAAACCTTTGTCTTTACTGCTTTTAGCTATTCTCCACAAATCATCCCGGCTTCCTCAAACACCTGCTGTATAATCTCCGCCAGGGCAGATGCGATAAATGCGGTTTCATTCGCACAACAAAGGTTATTTATTCCGCATTCTTTATTTCCATCATCCAAGAATAGACGGCGTAGCCATGGAATATTGGGATAGTTGCTCCGGAAATACATCTCATCCGCTTCTCCAACGCAGACAAAAAACATAGCGATGCTCAAAAAATTCTTTAAATATTTTTCATTGGGAAGATTCGTTTTGGTCATGAAATGAATCTGTTTACAATCCAATAAATTATACGAAATATTATCTGTAAGCGTCTGACCCTCGAACCCGGCCAAATCAATCGTTAGGAGTAAATCTACACCGTCACTTCTAATTGCCCTATTCATATCCGTCACCATAGAAATTGGCTCAAATCTGACAGAATCATCACATTCCGCATTTAATGCTTCTGCAAGTTTTTGCGCCACTTCCTTCTCTCTTGCCACGACAACCGCTTTTATCATCTGCATACACCTCTTTTCATATATTCATTTCCGCGCCGGATTTTATAAAGAAAAATCCGCATTTTCTGACGGTAAGATTATCAGAAAACACAGTTGCTTTTTTACCTGTTGCATACTATGATTGTATCATAAAAGAAATGTGATAGACAATGGGGAAGCGTTACTATGAAAATACTTTTTTATGACATGGGAAGTTATACTTCCAAAGACATGATTTACTATTTAGAACAAGCCGGACATATCTGTAAAACAGTTTATTATCACTTTGCAGACAAATATTGTGATGACTTTTTTTGCCATCGTTTTGCAGATTATTTGAATCAGGATCATTATGATTTGGTATTTAGTATTAATTTCTTTCCTTTGGTGGCCGCTGTTTGTAACGACCATCACATTCGCTATGTCTCATGGTCTTATGACAGCCCCTTAGACCTCAATCTGGAATCCTATTTTAAGACGGGGGAAAACTACATTTTTCTCTTCGACCGCGCTGAGGTAGAAAGATATCGCGGTTTAGGATACAACCAAGTCTATCATCTTCCCCTGGCGGTCAACGTCCCGCGCCTTGATGCACTGCAATTCTCCACGGATGAAATCCGCCGTTACTCAGCGGAAGTTTCTTTTATAGGACATCTCTACGAATCTCCCCTTGAAACATTACTCTATCCGGCAGATTCCTATACCAAAGGATTTATTGAGGGAATTCTGCAGGCACAATTGCGCATCTACGGTTACTATTTCATTGATGAACTTTTGACAGAGGAAATTCTGGAAAACGTAAATTCTGCCATGGCACGAATCAGTCCCGGAATAACACCGCTTAATGCCAAGGGACTTTCATTTGCCATTGCCTCGGAGATTACCCATCTGGAGCGTACCTTTATTCTTGAACAGATGGGGGAACTTTTTGACACCAAATTCTACACTACGGATGATGTCACTTTTACAAGCCCGGTAAAACTATGCGGACCAGCAAAATATTTTACCGAGATGCCTTGCATTTTCCGTCACAGCAAACTGAATTTGAATCCCACGCTTCGAAGCATTCAATCAGGTATCCCGTTGCGTGCACTTGACATCATGGGGGCAAAAGGTGTTTTACTATCCAATTACCAGCCGGAGTTAGCAGAATATTTCGAAGACGGCAAAGATTTGATTCTTTACGGAAGTTTGGAAGAGCTCTTCGACAAAGCTGCTTTCTATTTAAAAAATGATGCTTTGTTAGAAGCGATTGCAAACAGCGGCTATAGCAAAATCAAAGAACAATTCCGATATTCTCAGCGAATTGAAGAAATGTTTAGAATATGTATGTGACGGATTTGCAGAGGAGGGCACTTTATGAACAATTTTTTCTATAATAAAGAAGCCGAAGAATATTTCAAAATGTTGGAAAATACTAATGAGAGCTACAATCTCGCAAGTCAATACGTATATGAAACACTTAATAAAGGGTTGGAATCCGGTGATTTGCTCTTACTCCTATCTCTCATTCCCTACCTGGAAACAGGTGATGGACATATAGTTTTTCAGCGCAATGGAGAAATCAGACGAATACTTAGAATACTAAATATCATTTCTATGGAATCCAAATATTTGCCTTCTACTTTTGCATTTGGTTGCAGCAATGTAGAACAACTTCTTGAGAAATATTATCTTTCGCTCTTTGCCATGCGTCGCATAGCTTTTAAGCTGTCCGATATTTCACTCGAGGAAGCTACGTACTATCTGCAAAATTCACCGCTCTCTCATTTTGCCGTATATATAATTTCTTCACAAGAACTAATAGACGTCAATGATGATTTCAGTCAATCCATGCAAAAAATATATATAAATATTTGGAATCAGGAAAACCTTGTACAATATCAGACTCTCATGGCTACACATACCTGAACTACAGAGGATGGATTATTATATGAATGAAAAGAAATTTTGTTTTATCATGTGTACTAACAATGAACTGTATATGAGCGAATCTTTACACTATATTGAGCATCTCATCATTCCTGATGGATATGAGATTGATGTTCTTACCGTGCAGGATGCTTCTTCTATAACCCAAGGTTATAATGAAGCAATGGAACAATCCGATGCCAAATACAAAATATACCTGCATCAGGACGTATTTATTCTCAATCCCAATTTCCTAAATGACTTACTGCAGATTTTTAACTCTGATAAGAAAATCGGAATGATTGGCATGATTGGATATGAAAACGTTTCTCCAGACGGATTGATGTGGCACGGACGTTCCAAAGGAAAAATATATATAAGAACTCTGCCCAGCATAAACTCTGCGCGGACAGATTGTTTCTATTCCTTTGAACAGGATAATTATTCTTATGTGGCAGAAATAGACGGACTACTAATGGCTACTTGTGTTGATCTTCCTTGGGATACAGAAAATATAACCGGTTGGGATTTCTATGATGCTTTTCACAGTATGGAATTTCTTCTTAACGGATATTCCATCGCCGTTCCAAACCAACGCGCCCCCTGGTGTTTGCATGACGATGGCGTTGTTCTAAATCTGACACACTACAATAAGTATAGACAGATTTTTCTAAAAAAATACGAAAAATACCTCGGCAAAAGCTATAAAGAAATTCAGGAAGAATGTATGAGTAGTATTCGATATTGAGAATTGTTCTATCGAGACTGTAAAAAAAGACTCCGTGAAGGAGCCTTTTTTAGTTTACTGTATCTGAAACTATTTCGGCAAGACTCGGATGTGGTGGTGTAAAATATGCCAAATCTTTCTTGGTCATCCTTGTTTGTATTGCCAATTTTATAAATGTAATCAATTCCGCACTTCCGTTTCCGACTAATTGTGCTCCGATTAATCGATTTGTAGTCTTCTCAAATATCAACTTGCAAACCCCTTGTTCCTCTTTATTTTCAATATAATACTTACCGCTGTATCTCATATCCTTCTTGCAAGAATAATAATCAATCTCTTGTTCAGAACAGTCTTTTTCTGTCTTTCCGACCCATGCCAATTCCGGACTTGTATAAATAACACTCGGAATCAACTCGTACGCAACGATTGCCTCAGCACCATCCATGCATTCAACCAAACATTTGGCTTCCTCATATGCAGCATGGGCTAATAGTCTTTTTCCGTTACAGTCTCCTATCCTATATATCTTTTTATCCTGCATATCAAAACCGTCACAATCAAAAATTTCTTTTATTTCGTCCGCAAATTCAAGACGGCTTTTTCTTCCGCACACCAACAAAACCCGATCACAATCAATCAATTCTTGTTTTCCGTTTCGGCTATAAACAACACACTTTTCATCATGGTCAACTTCTTCCACAGAAGCGCTACAAATAATATTAATCCCTTTCTTCTCCAATTCTTTGGTGTATAATTTGCGCACATCATCATCAAGAAACGGTAATATATTACTCTCCTTCTCCAATATGGTTACTTCACAACCCAAACGATTCCATATGACAGCAAACTCAAGCCCGATTATACCGCCACCAATAATAGTAATATGTTGCAGCATATTGCTTGCAAAAATAAATTTATTACTACATTGAACAAAGCCGGATTCCATAGATTCTTTTAAACCGCCAATATTCGGAACCTTTTCCTTAGAACCGACTGCAAGGACAAGTTGTTTTGATACATACGTATCGTCCCCGGCGTATATTTCAATTATCTCATCAGAAATACTTTTAACACGAGCTCTATTTCTACATATATTCACGCCTTTACCTCTTAAGGTATTTTCCATATTTCCTCTCATTACAGAACGTATTTCATCTATCTCCCGTTTCCAGGAAAGCAACAAATCATCATTAGCCTTCACACCGGATAATTTAAGTTCTTTTACCTTATTAAGATAAAATTTAGTAGGGATACACCCTTCGTTCAAACACACTCCGCCTATGTGTGATTCTTCAAACAAAACAACGCTATATCCTTTCTCTGTCAATAACTGAGAACAGAGATAACCGCCCGGCCCAGCACCAATTACAGCCACATCATACATAATCTTCTCCTCTATCGATCATTAACCTAACAATATCTCTTTTTATGTTACTGATTTGCTTTTGTTCCAATATTTCCTGTAATTCAATTAATCTGATTCCGCACAATTCTTTTTCTACAGACTGAACAACATCATACTCCAAGGCATCCGAAAAAATGATAATCTTGCCAATCTTTTTATCGCATATATCTAACCAAACATCCACACGCCCCCAAGAGAAAGTTCCCTTAACATTGTCAGTAAAGGTGCCAAAATCCCGCACCTTCATTTCTTCAACCCGATATTGTTCAACCAGCCTTTGAAATAAAATCTCATCTCTAATAATATTCTTCTGAGCATATACTATATTAGTACAAGAATATGTCGAGAAATAAATATGTATGATTTTCTCTTTCAGACTTTGTTCCGTAATATCCGGACAAAAAGAAGATAAATTTGCCACTCGGGCTGAAACAGACGCTATTCGTTCGGTAGAATAATTCTTCTGCTTTACTTTTAACATGCTATTCATCCTGTTCAGATTCGAATCAAGCAGTAACGTTCCATGATGAATATTACGGGTTTTGCCACGCATAAAGGCATTCCCTGACACTTTCTTTCCCTCTGCCAATATGTCATTTCTTCCGCACACGTCCGCCTCTACTCCAAAACACATAATAGCCTCTTTTATGATATTCATATTCTTATCTTTATCAGCAATTTCGCAGGATTGCAAAAAGGAAAAATTCAAATTCCCCAAATCGTGATAAACTGCTCCGCCGCCTGTTTTTCGTCTGACAATGTGCCCGCCGCTTTTTATAAAATCACTTGCAAAACACTCACTCTCTGTGTCTTGATTACACCCCACAATTATAGCATCCCGGTTCTTCCAAAATAAAATAATGTGTCGATATTCTTGTCCGCTTTCATTTTTACCAGCAAATTTAAACAGGTATTCTTCCAAAGCCATATTATAAAACGGGTCCGTACTTTTTGAAAAAACTACCAGTAATTCATTCTCCATTTATTTAATCACCGTATCATCCGGCACATTTTCGAAAATATGCATTCCATTTGCAATAATCACATTTTTTCCGATTGAAACTCCCTTAAAAACCGTACAGCCTTGTCCAATCAGTGTATTCTCTCCGACAATTACACCACCACCCAAAACAGTACCTGAAGCAATATGTGAATGACTACCAATCACACAGTCATGCGAAATAATTGCTCCGGCATTTATCATACAATTATTTTTCAAGACAACATCTGTCCCCAGCATGGCTCCTGCTGCAACATAATTGCCTTCTCCCATGCTGACGCTGGGCTCAATGATAGCCCTGTTATGAATAACATTAATCATCTTAAAGCCACATTTCTTCATAAGCAAGAATGGGGCTTTCCTATCATGCTTATTTCTGTCAAATGCGATTGCGTTAATCATATAACGATAGCCGTCACGGTATAATTTCAACAATGCTTCTTCATCATTGGTTGAAATAACCGGTATATTTTTTATATATACCCCTTCCCGATAATATTTTTCCAAAATCCCGTCTACTTTATATTCGCCGCGTTGTGCAAGTATTTCCAAAACAACTTTACACATGCCTCCTGCTCCATTAATAATTATATGATTATCTAATGTGCATTCATCCGTATCGCCGGCTTCTTCCTCTTCTCGGGTCTTTTCAATGTATGCCCAAACATCTTTTTCCTTCACAATACTCATCCCCAAAAAGACATCCATGTTAATTGCATACTGTTCAATGAGTGCTTGTGCTTTCTTTGATACTGTTGGAAGGTCAGCAGAAAGTACTTTCTCCTTCGTTTGGCTTGCATCATACGCCTCACTGATTATACAAACACAATCCCCTACAGGAATTGCACTCATTTCATTTGCCAAAATATGAATATATCCGTTCTCTTCTGCCTCAATCTCACCGCTTTCTTTTGTGGTCTCGATTTGTGCCAACACCTGACCTTTTTGTACCTTCTCACCTTCTTTTACATTCCAGCTGCACAGTGTAACATAATTATCATTCGCCCCGATTCTCGGCATCAATACATCAATTTTCATCCATCATACCTCTTGCCTTTGCTTTTATTCTGTCACAGTTCACGCTTTGCCTTTGTTCCAAAATACGTCCGTTGGCCACAGGCTCATTCTCAGCAGCAACTTTTCCGAAAATCATTCCGCTTTTTCTTGTTGCCACTTGTGCAATAATCTCACTTCCCCATCCTGCATCCATAGTGCCTTCCTCAATCGTAATAATCCTTGCATTATTTTCAACAACACTCATTATATCATTAATTGGAACAGGATGTAATTGAGAAATCACAAGAATATCCATCTGTATCTCATCTTCTATCATTAAATCAAGAGAAGCATGCATCACTTCACGAACAACATCACCATAGGTTAAAGCAATAATATCCGGTGCATTTGAATCATCCAATGTCATATACACAGTAGGATAAATATCATTAAACAATGCGCGAACCGAAAAATGCTCAATCTTATTTCCTTTCATCTCATATAACGGTTCTGCGTACAGTCGCTTATTTTCAATAATCATCAGTGGAGAGGTTCTCTTTTTAAGAGCATACAAATACAATTCAAACACATTATGAACAGGAGATAATGCCATAATCTCTAATCCCGGAATTCCCAGAAAATGCTTCTCCAGTGATTGACTGTGTGTCGGACCATATCCGCGTCCCCCTCCCATTGGTGCCCGCAATACAAAAGGCACCTTAACATCATCACCATAAATCCACTGATATTTAACGGCGTGGTTTAAAATCTGATCAAAGGAGAGAGTCGCAAAATCACCGAACATTAATTCGACAATAGGCAACATGCCATTCATTGCTAATCCTACCGCCATGCCGGTAAATCCGGCCTCACTGATTGGCATATTAATAATCCTCTCGGGAAATATTTCGCTTAAACCCTTTGTTACTTTGAAAGCCCCACCGTAGGGATCGCATATATCCTCACCAAGTATATATGCATTTTCTTCAACGCTCAAAAATTTCTTCAACGCGTCATTTATTTCTTCAACACATCTTTTTCCCCGTTCGCTAATGACCTTTTCATACTTCCCACACGGCTGAAGATTCTTTTTGCTTTGTAACTCAGCCATATCCATTTGTTTTACACTTTCCAATGTGCACTGTAACAAATGTTGAACTTCGTCATTAATCAAAGCAACGTCTTCATCCGGGAGTTCACGTTCCAATAGCATTAACGGATCCTGTAATCTCTTCATCTGTATCTCATTAGGATCCCTAGTGTCCTCTCCCTTGCTGTGAGCCGCTAATCGATATGTATCTACCACAACACATATCGGCTTTTTTTCAGAGCGAACCTCTTTTTTGGCATTAAAAAATAAATGACGAAGTTCCTCCACATCCTTACTGGCCGAATAATACGTAGTAATTCCGAATGCCTGTGGTCTTTTTACGATATCACCGCTTACGCCGTCGCACACTTTTGTTGTCATCGCATACTGATTGTTCTCAACAACATAAAGAATGGGAATCTCAAGCAAAGCTGCCATATTCATTGTTTCATAAACGATTCCCTGTCCAAGTGTTCCGTCACCAATAAAAACTATACCAATATTGTCAGTTCCTTTTATCTTCTCTGCCCATGCCATTCCTGTTGCGTTAGGCACAATCCCGCCTTGTATTCCATTCGAAAAAAAACGTTTGTAGTGAATATGTTGGCTCCCGCCTCTACCCCCGCAAAGACCACCTTCTCTGGTCATTATTTCTGCCAAAAGACCTTCAACAGTGCCTCCGTATGCAAGATAATGTCCATGGCAACGATGATTACTAAATACAATATCACCTTCCTGCAAATCTGACATTGCAGCTACGGCAACGGCCTCTTGCCCTATGCAGGTATGTGTAGTCCCTGAGAGCTCGTTTTTTTCGAATAATTCAAGTATCATCTCCTCAAAAGAACGTATAACCTTCATGCTTCTATAATAGTCTTTTTTGGTTTTACTCAAGTTTAAACACCTCTCTGTATTCTAATTCTTTAATCCCTTTTTCGAAATCAATACAATCACTCTTCTTCATCCAGTGGGTGCAACCCCCCCAAATCAATAACTGCCGGTAAATGTTGCGATACCCGTTCCCTTAATTCCGGATATTTCATATAATCATCAGAATATGTATATCTCAAGTATGCATCCCATTCTCTCATTACATAAAATAAATGATTCTCAAATTCAATTTCCATAACATCCTCATAATTCTTCCTGTGATTAACCGGATTTTCAAAATAATTTCTACTAAAAAAGAAATAAGTAAGATAGTCTGTCTTTTTCTTTACTTTATTTGCATGTTTAAAAAATAAATCATACGCCGTTTTATTTGAAATTTTGGACGTACATGAATAGAATATTCTTGTCCAACCTCTTCTCACGCTTGTTATACCCATATGTGACCACAATACAGTTCGATAAAATTTGCAAATCATATCTTGACACTGACGCAGTAGCACAGTTTTGGGTGAATTGAATAACGGAAATATGTCTACCAGTATACCTGGATGTGTGTCAAATTGCTCACGATTGGCTTTCATGTATGTAGTTCCGTTTCTTTTGAGTTGTGCAAACGCCAAATTATTATCCGTATCGCTTTTCTGTGTTTTTAAAAAAAACTTCTCTTGATCTATTTCCTTCTCAGCAATATCTAAAAAAGTCAAATAATCTTCAATAAGCATAAATACATCGATATCATCATCCCAAGGGATAAATCCTTTGTGTCTGACAGCTCCCAAAACCGTTCCAGCTCCCAGAACATATTTAATATTATGCTTACGACATATTCTGTCTATTTCGACCAGAATATCCAATTCAACCAATTGAACCCGGCGCAACACCTCCGGTCCATCCAACAGTGCTTTATTAATTCCTTTATTCTTACCTATTTTTCTATACGCTTTTCCGTATAAACACGTCAGATAATGCTTCACGTCTCGAACGGTAAAACATTCCCTTCCTTCAAAAACACATTTAGAGCGGGCAGCGTACTGGGATTCTTCCATTACACTTCCGCCAATATAACCTTCACCCATAGGAATACAAATATATTTTGTCTTCTCATCATATTGAAACAGCGATTGTTCAAGTTTATCCGTTTCTAATCTGCCTTTTGCCTTCAAATAATGTGATTGAACAATTCTTTTTCCATCTATTTTCCATTTTTTATCAGGTTCTAATGCAAACGTATTATAACATTTCATATAATGCTTATATGTCTTATATGCATTTTCAGCCACACGCCTCACATCGCCAACATACCATATAGGTCTAACATTAATGAAGTAATCGTAATAAATCTCGTCCTTCTCTCTACCTTCACCGAGCCGAACGCGACTACGTTTTTTTAATTGACTGTAATATTCATAATACTGCTCACAATTATCTTTGTTGATTAAATATATCTCGTCATGATTCGTTTTTTTTTGTAGCAAATCCACAAAAGCAGAGTACTGCTTTATAGGAAGTGCAACGTCGATTGTACTAACCCAAGGCAAATAGCCTTCTGACAATTCTGCACTCAACAGTGCATCTCCGATTAAAATGTATTGTAATCCGTGTGAATCACATATTTCAACGAAATAGTCAAATAGTTCTAGAGCCGCTTGTTGTGTCAATGCCAATTTCTTTTCGTTTTCAGCTTTCGCTTGCTTCTCCATCCGTCTGCACTCCTTCACCATAGATTTGTATTTCATTACTTTAATTCATCTCGCATTTCATCCATTGCACCCAACAAAAGTTCATAATCCTTCCATTCCAAATTTCCCAGATGCCCTACTCGAACTAAAACGTCTGCCATTGAACCTCCACTGGGTGTGACCATCATGTCATATCGTTTTCTTAATATCTCATAAAACTGCTTTGCATGAGGCTTAACAATGAGGGGCGTTAACGCATTGGATAATGTATACTGTGGCACCTCATAACCCAATTTTGAGGCCTCGGTCCTAAACATATTTGCCATCTTCTTTCTATGTTCCACCACCTCAGCAACACCTATACTGTCAATCTGCTTCAAACGTTGATTTAATTCCAACAATATACCAACTGCAGGAGTGAATGGTGTTTGTCCTCTTTCCAAATTCTTAATATGAGAGTAAAAATCAAAATAGAATGTCCTTGTTTCTTTCCCATCGATTCTCTCTTCATACAGTTTTTCACTAACCTGAACAATCGAAATCCCAGGTGCCAGTGCCAATGCCTTCTGCGAACTCACAATCAATGCATCAACATTATATTTATTAAAGTTAATATCATCCGCCAAATACGAACTGATTGCATCTATCACAAAAAAAAGAGATTTATCTGCGCAAAATCTTGACAACATACCAATATCATATAATTTTCCATTTGATGTCTCATGAATATTCACAAGTAAAGCAGTATGTTCTTTGCAATAATTCTCTTCCAGCATCTCCAGCGTTAATGTAGCATCAAACGATAATGATATTTCATCAAAAGGTATTCCGTGAACCTTGCAGATGTCCACAAACCTCTGGCCAAATGTTCCGCCATTAATGACAAGTACTCTATCATTCCTGGAAAAACAATTTAATATTGTTGCTTCCATAGCGCCAGAGCCAGACGCTGTCAAAAAGACCGTCTTGTCATTACCCTGCGCCCCTATACTCTTTTTGAACAACCGTTCATTATCCAGCATAACTTCAGAAAACTCATTTGTCCTAAAATATGGCAACTGCTTCCCTGAAAGTTCCAAGGTCTCCTGAAACATTTCTACCGGTCCAACTGTGAATAATTTCATACTTCTTTACCCTTCTTATTTAAATAATTCAATATTCGCTCATAATCATCAAAATAATCAATTTCTGACCAAAACAAACCTTCTACATCCCTTGTATGTATCTGCTTCTCGTCTTTATCCGTAAAAGAATAAAGAACATTTTCCCACCACTTATCATGTTTTGATTCATTAATCATCTGCTCTAAACGCTCTTTAAAAGTAGTCATAAACTCTTCGCTGATTTTCCCCACACCAACATACTCGCAACTTCTAAGTTGCAAGGGTAAATCTTTTCCGTATTTCTTTATGCAACCGTTATCAGTTGTTGCAAAAAAATAGTCTCCCGTAGTTCTTCGACTTTTATCTACCAACATAACAGCAGGTTGCTTTTCTTCAATAATCATATTTAATATTCTAGTCGAAAAAAAGACATCCGCATTTAATATTAAACACTCTCCTTGCAATTCTTCTCTGGCAAACCAAAGGCTCGCAATACTGTTAGTCACATCATAAAAAGGATTAAAATAGTATTTTACACTATATCCCTCTAACGCTTCTTTAATCTTTTCTTGCTGATACCCTACGCAAACAATTACTTCCATTCCACGTTCAAGCAACATCTCCACTGTAATTCTTATTAGCGGTTTACCGCCAATCGGTAATGTGGACTTTGGTACTTCTTTTACCATTCTTGATATTCGCGTTCCTCTTCCTGCTGCTAATAAAATGACCTTCATCTTCATCCCCCGTTCTTTACATTTAAAACACTATTATCTTTTACCCCTTACATACATATTCAATATAATCTTGCAGTGCCTCAGCATAGTTCTCCTGAAAAGTCTTTTCTTTTGTTCTTTTTTGTCCGTGAAAAACCTTATATTCTTCCGAACATGCCTTCCGCCTTTCTTCCTTCAATCTTGAGGTTTTCTCCAATAAGCGCTCTCTCACGCTTGTATCCGTACAATCAATCAACCTACTGATTCTGCAACATCTCTTCCGCATTTTGATACCATTTTCATCTCTATGTATCTTTAAAATATTCTCATCCTCAAGTTTCAATACTTCTAATTCTTCCGTCTCTTTTTTTATCCTGACAACACGATCAGTCACTATCGGAAGCATATATATCCACCCATCCTCATACACTAGTTCTTTAAAGATGTCGATATCATTCGTTTCCATAAACGAAAGTAACGGATACTCTTGTACAACATTTGCCCCTTTATTCCACTTTACTATTTTTCGGTTATCACAAGTGCTCAGCCAGAATGAATCACCATCATAGCAAATTGTACTATAACTATTGGATTCATCTCCCACTTCATAAATTCGCGAGGAGCATTTTTGCATATCAAATTCCAGAACAGCATTCCCAAAGGATATAGGGGCAAATATTTTGCCTTCAAACTCCATAGCCTCTCTACAAATATCTGCACCCTCTGTATTACAATACTTCAATGCAGATTGCAACCAAGCATTCCAAACTTTTGTCTTCTTACTCAAAACATCAATCTGCACAATTGCAGGATAAGTCATACCAACTAAAAAAATGCTGTCATTATAATAAAATCCTTTCGCAAATCTTCTGTTTACATTATAATAATCCCATTCAGAAATAACATTAGTCGGGATGTCAATACTCAAAACTTCACTCGTTTTTTTATCAAAACAAAAAATCTTAGAAGCACGCAACGGAACTAAATAGACTTCATTCTCTATCGCAACAATATGACTGAATTGGTGTATTCTTCTAACCTTCTCATCTTCCAATGCGGCGACACAAGACACCTCTCCGCTTTCAAGAGAATAACTATACAATCCGTCAGAATATACATCTGTAAACCATAGCACATCTTGATCTAAAACAATATTCTCTGTTATAAGTTTTTCGAAAACATCCATGTTTCTCACCTCACAAGTTTCTATAATCCATTATCATCACTGGCTTTTGCGATAACATAAACAATTTAGAAATTTTGCCTTCATCGCCGTAATACGCGTCACAGTACTCAAGTGCAGTAGCAATCTCACCTCCTACATCATAAATACCGTACTCTCCGTTAACATATTCCTTTACTAATTCCCGGTATTCTCTCACCAGTTGAGGCAACATTTCCTTTAAAACATGTACTCCGTCCAGTTCTATACCGGCAGCTCTCCACCATATAACCACATCTTTCCGCTGTTTGAATGTTCGAAACACCGCTCTCATTTTTTCAATAAAACAAGTCTCATTTGCTATAATTTCATATACAGAATTGTAAACTAAAATAATCGACTTCTTCTCTCCGTTTGAAAAACATTTTGACTTTACTTCATCTAGCAGTGCATCTTTGTCTCCCCTCTCCATCAATGTCTTTATTTGCTCTTCCAACGCATCCGCAAGTATCCTAATTTGTGGGCGAAAACACAAATCTCCGTGCGTTGATCCTACCTTTCTGGGTACAGTATAATCTCCATAAGTTTTTCTCAAAATGCTATCATATCCGCACGGAATTGGAATTGTTGTATTTTCAAAAGGTACTCTAACAATCTCACTAAAGAATTCCTTACTAACTTTATATCCATTCCGAAAAAAGCTAGGGAAATCTGTCAAAAAATCACTTTCCGCCTCGGTAAACAAAGCCGCAACTTGATCATACAGTATATTTAACTGCTTCGATAAGGATACTCCCCCTTCAAAATGAACACCACACAATTTCTCCAGAAAAATCAAATTCTCTGCAATCGCCACATTATATTTTTGAATGGTTTCTGCATCATCATTACGTTTCTCCATTTCTTTTCGTTCAATCAGTAAACCTTGTAAAGTTCCAATAAAACGAAGTACTTTTTCTTGTTCTTCCGCTTCCCTTTCATCCCTGGGAATATAACTAAGAGGAAAAATATCAATTCCTAACATAAAAGGACAATTATGATTCTCTTCCAGCTTCATTCCTTCAATATATATTTTTCGTGAGTTGGTAACTCTTGTAAAACTGTTTACCCAATCTTCTTCATAATTATTTATCAAACGATATTCTTCCGGCAATTCTTCTCTGGCTATCTCAATAAACTTCATATAATCCTGTCTGGGCATTGCTATGTCCATATCGTCATCCCACGGAATAAAACCCTGATGACGAACTGCGCCTATCAGGGTTCCCCAATATGCAAAATATGTCAAATTATGTTTCTTACAAATTCCATCTATCTTATCCAATACATCTAACTGAACTGCCCAAGCTCTCTTTACAAGCTGCCCAACCAAATGTCCATCCTGTACTTCTCGTTCAAAATAGTCTGCGGGAAATTCCAACATATGTTTTATCCACCTTTACTCTGTAAAAAATAATCTTATAACTTGTTTAAATCTAAAAAATAAGGGCCGGCATCTGCCGGCCCTTATGATAGTCACCGTTTAAATTACTGAAGCAATGACAGAACACCCTGATTAGCTTGATTAGCCTGTGCAAGCATTGCCTGACCAGCCTGTGCAAGGATGTTGTTGTTAGAATACTTAACCATTTCAGAAGCCATATCTGTATCACGAATAGCTGCTTCTGCAGATGTTGTATTTTCAACAACGTTGTCAAGATTATTGATTGTGTGTTCTAATCTGTTCTGAACAGCACCAAGCTCTGCACGCTGATTGTTCAGTGTTTCAATAGCTCCCTTAATCGCGTCAATCGCACTAAGAGCACCACTAGCGCTACTTACATCAACACTTGCTACTGACAAGCCAGCTGCATTCATGGATGCAATAGTAAGATTAATCTGATTTCCGGATGCGGATTCAGCACCAACCTGTAAATCAACGTCTAAAGATCCGTCTAACAAGTTCTGCTTGTTGAAAGTAGTTGTTGTAGCAACACGATCGATTTCATCGATGAGTGCTGCAACTTCCTTCTGGATGTATGAACGGTCTTCAGTCTGATTTGTTCCGTTTGCGGATTTAACTGCAAGTTCGTTCATTCTCTGAAGCATATCGTGAACTTCATTCAATGCACCTTCAGCTGTCTGTACACAAGAGATACCATCCTGTGCGTTCGCAGAAGCCTGTGTAAGACCTCTAATCTGACGTCTCATCTTCTCACTGATTGCCAAACCAGCTGCATCATCAGCTGCACGGTTAATCTTGTAACCGGATGACAACTTCTCAGTTGACTTAGACTGTGTGGTCTGGGTTAATCCTAACATTCTGTTTGAGTTCATTGCTCTTAAATTGTGCTGTACTATCATAGTTTTTCCTCCTTGAATTTACGGTAGCATCCTTGCTACTCGTCTTAACTGGTGGTAATAAAGTTTCCTAATCGTACGCTTAGCAACTTTATTACTGTGGTTAATAAGTAACTTTGTTTTACTTGTAATATATATCGGTGTCTTTTGTGAATACTTTATAGTAAAAATTGATTTTTTTTATTTTTTTTGAACTTTTTTCTAACTTTTCTTATCCATCAGCTGCGGATCAACGGTATTTATCTTATTCATCCCCTGATAATACTGCATCGCAGCTTTCATTCCAACCTTAGACTGTTTGATTTCTTTCTTGGTTTCGCTAAAATGTTTCTCTATCAATACTTTGTTTCGTTGTTCCAGACTTTCTATCTGTGCACCCAGTTCAGAAACACGGCGAATACTGTCTTTCATTGCAGAAATCTGTGTCGCATACTTTGATGTATTCTGTGTCAACTCCTCCCGGACTCTTTCATATATATGTTCAAATCCTTCATCTAATTTCAAAAGAGCCTCTATCAATTCACCTTTACGCTCTCCGTTATTGTCAAACACTTCCCAGTCCATAGTATCTTGTTCCGCAATGTCTCTTTGCTCTTTGCTCAATTCCAGAATTCCCTTCAACAACTGTTCCTTCTTATTGAGCGAATCCTGCATGACCTTCAAATATTCTGTAGCCATCCCACCAAACTCCTCTGCTTCTATCCTCAATTTTCTTCCAATCCCTTGGATTTCTTCATTACTTCAACCCAGGTTTCCCGCATGGTTCGCAAATGACTTACAACCTCTTCCATGATGGCAGGATCTTTTTTTACATTAGCCTGAAAAAGTCTCTGTAAAAGATATCTGTACACATTGTCAAAATCCTGTGCCACAGGATATTTAAAATCCAGTGTAGAACGAAACTCTTCTATTATCTTTTGCACCTTAATAATATTTGTATGTGCTTTCTGTACATCGTTCTCGTTCATTGCACTGATTGCTATATTTCCGAATTTAATTGCCCCATCATATAACATTAAAGTTAATTCAGCCGGGGATGCTGTAAGTATCTTACTGTTCTGATATTGTGCATAAGGATTAACTGCCATGTAAGAAACCTCCATAAACTGTAATAATTTTTCTTTTCAAAAATTCCCTACCCCGTTTAAGGAGTAGGGAATAACTCTTTACATTCCGAGCAATCCGGAAATCGCATTCTGCTGTGAATTCAATGTTGCGAGCGCTTTCTCCATTGCCGTAAACTTCTTATAATATCTGTCTTCATAATCCTGTAGTTTGGCTTCAAGTTCAGCAATCTTCTTAGTATAGTCGTCGTAATCAGTCTTCATCTTCTTGTCATTATACACTTTATAGATGCTGCTGTACTCAGTACTTCCCATCTTATCCGTCAAAGAATCATAAAGATTCTGTGACAACTTGGTAAAGAACTTTGTTACCAGTTCCGGATTAGCCGTTATCATTGCTTTCAGCTGATCGGTTTTTCCGGCAGAAACAGAATCTGTCGTATCACCATCAATATGATATGCATAACGCTCATTCTCATCCGCTTCAAAATAGCCTTGCGTATTGATTCCGAAATCTGACAGATAATAAGTTTTGCCGTCAATTTCGATGCCGGTATTCATCGCACCTCTCATAGCCTGTAATACAGCGGACAAGGTGGAATCCTTGCGAAGAAGAGAATCCTTAATTTTCTGCTCCCAGTCCTCTGCCTGCTTGTCCGTAAGTTGTTCTCTCATCTCATCCGTTAAAGGTTCATATCCCTTTGCCGAATCAGCATTATATGCAGAAGACATCGCATTAACCGTTTCATTATAATTTGTGAAGAATCCTTTAATCATATCATAAATTCCACTGGTATCCGTTTCGGTTGTAATAGTAAACTCTTCATCTGTTACAGAATTTACTGTATAAGTGGAACCATTAATTTCAAAAGTATTTGTATCTGATTTAAAAGATGCCCCATTAAGAATTAATTCTGCATCACTTCCCTTAATTCTGGTAGCTCCTACAGAAGCGGTAATACCCATCTTATCAAGAAGCGCACCGCCACCGGTAAATAAGAAATCATTGGCAACGCCTGTTTCTTTAGCACTAATGAACATTCTCTGGTTGTTCTCATCGAAGTTGGCATTTACTCCTGCCTCCTGCAATTTCTTCACAAGGTCATTCATAGTCATACCGTCTTCAATGGTAATCTCTTTGTTTTCTCCTGCTACCTGTAACTTAATTACACCGCCTGTTTCCATTCCCAGGTCTGATAATTTCGTATTACCGGTAACCTTCTCGCCGGCTGTTGTCTTAATCGCAGCACCGGTTAAATACCCTGCTTTCGCAAGTGCCTTTACCTGAGCGGTCTGAACACCGTTAGATACATTACTTCCGGCAATAGCCGTCAATGCACTATTGGAAGATTTCATAGTCTTCTTCATATAAGCATCTGAGAATCTCATTGTAGACAACTTACCTGTATATAAACCATATATCTTACTGTTCATATCCTTCCATGCGGTCTGTGTCCACTCTAATTTAGTCTTGGCCTGTTTCGCTTCATCTACCTTGGTCTTCTTGGCGGAAACCAATGCAGAAACGAGACTTTCCGTATCAAGTCCGGAATTCAAACCTGACATTCTAATCATATCTGATGCCATTGCGTTCCCTCCTTATCTCTTCTCATCTACAAGAATTCCTGCCAGTTCCCATGCCTTGGCAATCATGTCAAGGGTCTTCTCGGGAGGCAGTTCCTTGATAACCTTCTTGGTGTCTTTGTCTACAATCTTAATGGTGATACGATTCGTTGCCTCATGCACGCCGAATTGTGCAGTAGTATGTGCAGCCTTTCTGTTAATCTCTTCCACTGCTTTGCGCAGCTGTTCCGCTGTAGGCTGATTTCTTCCCGCGTCAGAACCGGGATCCTGATATTCTCTCTGCTGTTCACCAACCTTTGCGACAGCAACCGTATTGCCATCCACCATAGGGGCACCCTCATAGCCCTGACCTTCCATGGTCTGAACCGGGGTCTGTGTTGTTACTTGTGGTTTCACTGTGGGCTGTACCTGATAGGACATTGCTCCACCTAAGCTTTCAATTGCCATTTCAATCACCTCCGTGTGATGCTTATGTTTTAAATCAGTAACTTCTGCGGGACCGCTATGAAATAATGCAATCATGCATCAATCATAAAAGGGGTTTCCCCGCTTTCTTACAAAGATTATCGGACAAACCCCGCCTAAAGTTTATATTCCTTTGCAAAAAATATGCCACAAAAAACCTATTTTAATAAGTTCTTTGTGGCATCTCCTTTTTATTGCCTTATAAATCTTTCAGATTGTTTAATTCTTACTTGAAATCAGTCAATTTACTTATTCACCAAACAAATTGGAATTCATGGCAGCTGCATTAGCCTCCTGAATCTGAACATACACTTCCTTACGATATACCGGAACCTCTTTCGGCGCGGAAATTCCGAGTTTCACCTGGTCCCCTTTCACTTCAAGGACGGTGATTTCTACATTATTGTTAATCACAATAGCCTCATTCTTTTTTCTTGATAATGCAAGCATACTACTCACCTTCCTTTTTCATTTTTTGTAAAATGTCGTACACCGGAAATTTCACCTCATAGTCCTCAACTATTACCTGCGCCGCTATGCGGTTTGCCGCATTAATGATAAAAGGAGCTTTAAGATTAACTGTCATCTTAGTTAAATCAGAGGGAACCGTGATGGTTGTCAAAACCAATAATTCTTCCGGTTCAATGTTACCGAGAGGAGCAAGTAAATCATCTTCTACCAACGGATTATAATCTTCTTTTACACATAAAGGATCAATTACCGGCATTGCAAACTGGGGTTCCTGAACGGACTGCATCCAACGAATCCCTGCACTGTCTCCTTTCTCCTCATCATGTATTAATGCGAAATCCTGTAACTCAGGGAACCCTACGATTCCACCGGGGAAATGAATCAACTTATTGTCCTCAATTGTAATTTCACCAAAAACTCTTGTATTAATTACCATACCCAAATTCCACCTTTCTATTATGCTTTTCACATCACCCTTGTTGTATTGTAACACATTTTAATTCCGGAATAAATCCTTCAGAGCACTTCTTTTCAATTTATTTCGGAAACAATTCAATCTTCTGACTTCTCACATAACACTTCGCAATATCTCTCTGAAACGATTCTTAGATGTAGTTCATCAACGTCGTCTGCAATAATTTACCGGTTGCAGCCAGCGCCGCATCGTAGGTAAGCTCCGCACTGCTTAACTGTACTGCCAGCTCCGCAAGATCCGCATCCTCGTTCTTAGATACCAGTGTCTCGAAAGATTCCTTCTGGCTTCCCAGACGATTGGTTACCAGTTCTAATCGAAGAGATCTGTTTCCGATGGTGGTATATGCAAGATTTACATCATCCAGATATCCCTGCATTTCCGTAATGCCTCTTTCGAAACGCTTCTGAAGCGTATCCTTCATGTATGTCTGCGCTTTCTTTGCCGTTGCAAGAGCCGTGGCAACCTCATCCGCATCATACTCTCCGTTTCCTTCCAACGCAGAAATCTTACTTACTGCCAGGTCAATCTCGCCCATCTTCTCGAGAAGCCGAATTAATTCATCCACTTCCCGGCCGATGCCATGCTTATATACTTCATCTGCTGTGGTATTCACCTGTATATCCTGGTTAAATCCAACGTCATAGGAAATCACCTGCTTATTGCTTCGCCCTACCTTGGTTAAGTATTCGGCATTATAAGACAACCCTTCCGATTCACATGCGAAATAATGCTCCGGACGTAAATCACCGTCTTTCCAGTTTGTCTTATCATAAGTAAGTACTATTTCCTGATTAATCTGCAATGTTTTAAGTCTGTCAAACGCCTCTTTTCCCAAAAGAAGTTCTCCGGTCTCCGGCACAAAAATCATGGCATTCGGATCATATCCTGCATACTCCGGGTCCGCAACCATCCGATAAGGGTCTTCATCGGAATTAGCAGACACCGTTCGGATTGTTCCAAGGGATGCATACATAGGCTCACCCGCTTCATCATAACTGATAATCTGGTTGATGGTGGGAGTCGCCCCCGCATCAAGATTATCATAAGATAAACGGATTCTGTTTACCTGATAGGTTTCCACATCCTGCTGGATTGTCATGTCCGCATCACTGAAGTTTGTCTCATTCATCTCGCCCACACGGCCGTAATCCACATAGGTAAAAGTATCCGTTGCCGTATTATTCACTACTTCATGAATCGTATAGGTTTTCTCCGTATCCGTCTGGAAAGAAAGCTTCGTATCCGTACGATACCCCGTAAAAATAGTTCTTCCCGCAAAATCAGCATCTCCCGTAGCATACACCTCATCACGAAGCTGCTTAAGGCTCTCCAGAAGAATTTCACGGTCAGAAGTCAGGTAACTGCTCTTAGACCCCTTCTGGAACTGCTCTACCATATCCGTTACCACATCCACAGTGGTGGAAATAGCACTTTCCGTCAACTCAATCCAGTGTTCCGCATCAGGAACATTTCTGTCATTGTACTGACTTACCTGGCTTAAGTTGCTGCGCAGACGAAGGGAGCGGATTGCCACGATAGGGTCATCCGAAGGTTTCACCACCTTTTTCTTCGTTGTCATCTGGGTATTCAGCTTGTCCTGAAGAATCTTATTATTGTTAATGTTATACAGACTGTTGTTCTGCATTATTTTGTTGGTAATTCTCATAAGTGCCTCCTATCCCGGCTCTTTTATACACCGGTCTCAAGAATCAGTCTGTCGTAAATTTCCGTCAGAACCTGAATCATCTTGGAAGATAAATTATATGCATTCTGAAACTTCACCAGATTTACGGTTTCTTCATCATGGTCAACACCGGAAATGGAAATTCTCTGGTTATCCACGCTGGCTGCCATCGCTTCCGCATTGGTATAAAAGGTCTTGGCACGCTCTGTATTCAAAGATACGTCTGCCAACATCCACTCTAAGAATTCATTTGCGCTTCCGCCACGGAAACTCATCCGGCTTTCATCGTCGGTCATATCGTAAAGCTGTTCCAGAATATTGTACTTATCCTGTCCTGCCTGGACATCCGTGCGGGTTGCCAGGAAGTTGGCATCATCCATAATATCCTTATTAATGCCGAAGTTAGCTGCCGTCAGCTGACGGTAACAGTCATCCGTAGAGGAGATAATGCCGTCCAGATTGCCCTCCCGCCTTAATTTAAGCTGGGTTGCGTTTGCCATATCTCCGGTAAAAAGAATCCGTCCCGGATTGCCGTACTCATCACAGCTTCCGTCCTGGGTGAGAATCTCGTTTGCCGCGCTGGCAAAAAGACGAATCCACTCATTCATCTGTTCCATATAGTAAGGAATTCCTTTATATTCCACTGCCTGATTGGTGCTTGCCTCTCTGTGAAGTTTGCTGAAAGGAACCATCTGTTCATTGTCTTTGGCATCAATACGGAAGGTATAGGTCTGATTATTGGTATCGAATGTCCATCCGCTGTAGTGGAACAGAGAGTCTCCTAAATTAATTACGCCCTCGTTGGGAAGCGTAGACTTCTTCATATCCAGAAGATAATCCGCCGTCACCTCGATGGTAACGAAACTGTTCCCTTCGGCATCCCTTTTAATATCTTCAATAGTTCCGTTAAAATGCTCCCCATTATTTCCGTCTCTTAAGTGAATCAATCCGGCCAATTCGCCTTCCATAACTGCACTGTACATTCCGAAGCTTGAACCGTCCGCCCATGTAATGTCATAAAGACCGGGTGAGTCTGACTGATATGCTTTCTCCGTCGTCTCTCTTGCCACGCATGCCAGAGGATTATATTCATTCATATCTACAAGAATCTGACCGCCGCCGATACGAACGATATAACGGTTTGCACCCGTATAACGGTCCGGATTGTTGGTATCATAAATCGGTGTTTCCGTGATTTCAACATCGATAACCTTTGCCAGTTTATCCACAATTACCGTTCTCTGGTCACGTAATTCATTGGCGGTAACTCCCGTCAATTCGATTACGTTAATCTGCTTATTTAAGGAGCTGATTTCCTGTGCATAAGAATTGATTTCATTCACCTTAACCTGAATTTCAGAGTTAATGTCTTCCTGCATCTTGGATAAGTTTCCTGCCATCTCATTGAAATATGTAGTAAGGTTCTTGGCATATCCCACAAACTGACTCTTTACGGTTGTATCACCGGCATTCTTCATCAGCTCTTCCAGGGAACCGCACATCTCATCAAAAATAGTCTTGAATCCCTTGATTCTGTCATCATCCAGAAAGTAATCCTCCAGCTGTTGCATATAGTACTGCTTCTTATCATATTCACCTTTGATGGAATTATTGTTCCAGAATTTCACATCATAAAACTCATCACGAACCCGCTCTATACTTTTGACATCAACGCCGGAACCGGAGCAGCCAAAAGTTGTATACGTACGCAACGCATTCGCCGCAGTCTGATTAATCTGCTGACGACTGTAGCCCGGTGTTTCCGCATTGGCAATATTATTTGCAGTTGTATTCAATGCTGCATTGGATGCAAGCAATCCTGTATATGAAATATTTAATCCATAAAATTGTGAGGCCATAACATCTCCTCCTTTTCATCCTTTATAAGGTCCGCACCTCTGCACTCCGAAACTGTTCCGGCAGAGTTTTGTTCCCGGGTTCTGTTTTAATCAACGGTAAAATTCTTATTTACCGGTTTCTACGCTTTTAGGTTCCAAGCGTATTCAAAAGGTGCTCCAGCATTTCACTGATAACGTTAATATACCGGCTGGACGCATTGTATGCGTTCTGGAACCGGATCATATTGGAAAGCTCCTCATCGGTGGAAACACCGATAATCTGTTGCCTTGCATTCTCCGTGGAATCCACCGTAACCTGCTCGTTGTCGCGGATGCTCTTATAAATTGCGCCATCGTTTGCCACGTGGGATACCAGCGCAGTGTAGTAATCCGGCAACCCCAGAGGGTTCGTATTATCAGGATTCAGCACGAGTGTTTTCTCTTCGAAAGAGTTCTTTAATTTTTCGGCAGTGATATAATCCACGCTACCGTCCGGCTTCATGAAGCTTAACTTAGCCGGGGTCTGCATCAATTCCATATTGATAATCAGATTAGACGTGGTAAAAAGTGTCTCGCTGTTATTCACATCTTCTGCTTCCCCCACATCCGCAGTCACTCTGTGGAAAATCTGTAAGGGATTTCCGCGTCCGTCTGTCATGTAAGTGCCGCCACTTTCCGCATACGCCGCTTCCAGCGCACCGTTGATTGCGGTTACAACACCATGCACCAGCCTGTCAAATTCAGCCTGCACTGTCATAATCACCGAATCGGAAATCTTCGCATAGGACTCTGCATCCGTCTGAATCTCTTCACCGGCTTCATTGTACTTTGCCAGCAGGTCGGTATAATTTGCACGGTGGTCACCTCTGGTAATCACCAGCGCCTTCAATTCTCCAAGATCGGTATCCATGGCTGTGGATATTTCCTGGCTTAAGTCAAACACCAGTGCATCCTCCACACCTTCATACACTTCCACACCGTTTGCATCTGTCCGAAGTACTGCATCGTCTTTCCAGAACACATCATAAAAGGTTGCATTCTCATCCAACTGGTAGCCGATTTCATTCACCTTCTCCGGTGTAACAAACATGTGCCCTTCTATCTTAACAAGAACATTTCCCATGGCATCATTGAAATAATCAATATTAGCCAAGGAACTAAGCTCATCCAACAGCTGGTTTCTGGCATCCTTTAGATCGTTTGCCTTTTCCACGCCTGCTGTCTCAATTTTACGAATGTCATCGTTGAGCTTTTTAATCTTCTCGCCGTATTCATTAATCTCATCAATCTTTAACTGTATATCCAGATTCAGATTGTCCTGATAGTTGCTTAGTCCGGTGTAAACCGACTGTGCATCCGTCATAAAAGTATACGCACGCTGCATCAAAAGACCCTGGGTTACGGAGCTGTCCGGATCCTTGGCCAATTCCTGAATCGCCACCCAGACACCTTCCAAGGACTCCTGGAAAGATGCACCGTCTAATTCTCCCAAAAGATTCTCAACTTCTTCCACTGCCGTATAATAAGTATCATAAAAAGCCAGGCGGCCGCTTTCTTCGCGATACGTCTGGTCCAAAAAAACATCTCTAACCTGTCTTATTTGAGAATATGTGACACCCAAGCCAATCTGCTTATTTGCAATTGCCTTGGAGTCAATAGAAATGGTATTATATGCCTTGTCACCCAGCATGGTCTGCTGTCTCACATACCCTACGGTATCCGCATTGGTGAGATTGTGACCGGTTGTATTAAGAGCATTCTGACTTGTCTGTAATCCGCTGGCTCCTACGTATAAACTTCCCATCAATGGCATAATTACAAACCCCCATTCAACGTGTATGTCTACTGCTTGGCGTCGAATTTACCGGGCAAATCTCCCATAGTGGTGCCTACATTGTATGCGCCTCTGTTATAATTCGCTGTCTCCGGTGCCTGCTTCATCGCCTGGAGAAGATTCATGTCAAAGGCAATCATCTCAAGTGAATTCTCCAGAAGTTCTTTGTTCTGCTCATTCACTCTCTTCATCCGAATTGCCACACTGCGCAACTTATCCTGAATCTCGGTAAGCATACGCTGCTCCTCCGGTCTGCTTGAAAGCATCCGCGCCAAATCATTAATTTTTAATCCTTCAACATCCTTGTTGATGACGTTCGCAATGTCTTTCATTACTTCTTCTCGTTCTTTGTCGTACTGATTGACGATTGCCACTACGTTCTGTTCTTCATCCGTGATCTTTGCCAGATTTTCTAAATCGCCTTTCACGATTACCGGGGTCTTCTGTTCTGATAAAACAAGCAATCTTTCGTATTCCGTATACTGCTTATTCAATACTTCGATTAAATTCTCCATTAAACTTGCCACAACTAACAAACCTCCGGTTTCTTCAAAAAAGGTGTTTGCCCGATTAGGCAAACACCCCGCTTAATTTGCAGCCTTGTGAAATTAAGCGAGTGTCTGACTATATTTCTCCAATAACTTGTCGGCAAATGACTCTGCGCTTACTTCATAAGTACCGTTCTGCATCTCGGCTCTTAATGCCGCAACCTTTTCTTCTCTGATATCAGAAGTTCCTGCCAGTGCCTGTTTCGCTGTCTGGATATCTTTACCCATCATTGAAATTTGGAGTTTATCGGAGAAGTTTGATGCTGTCGTGCTACTTGTTTTCGCAGGTTTCTGCGCCTTGTACAACTGCTGCACCTGAATATAAGATTCAATACGCATCTTGAGATTCCTCCCTCCTTGTTTGTTTTCTTTCTGATAAACTTATCGGAGAAAGTCACGGAATACTTTAGAGCAATATTCAATTTTTTGAAGATAATTCAATTTTTTAATGTATATTTATTCACAAATCACTCATAAAAGCGTTTGTCGCAAAGGCGTTTCTCATACTCCTCCACCGGCAACGGATGGTCGAAAAGATAGCCCTGCGCCGACTTACAGGAAATCTCCTTCAGGAAATCCACCTGATTTGCGGTCTCAACACCTTCTGCCACTACTTCCATGCCGAGTTCGTTAATCATGTGCACGATATTTTTGATAAAATTATTATCGGACTGCTCATTCTTCCGAATGGGATCGATAAAGGTTTTATCCAGTTTAATAATGTCCACATCCATGCGTTTTAAGTTATTCAGGGAAGAATAACCCGTTCCGAAATCATCGATGGAAATAGGAATGTTATTGTTACGCATCAGCTTGGTAAAGATTACGAAATTATCAAGACTCTCCAGACTGGAAGCCTCTGTGAGTTCAATTTCCACAAGTTCCGGGGAAATATTATATTTACGGATAATCTCCAGAATCTTCTCTCCGGTGCCTTCCTTTCTGAAGTGAAGCTTGGAAAAGTTCACCGACACCCTGACGGGATTCATATGACAGTCAATCCATTTACGGATATCTTTACATACCTGTTCAAACACATAGAAATCCAGTTCACAAATACTGCCTTCCCGTTCCAGCGCCGGAATAAACACGCCGGGAGAGATAATCTGCCCGTCATCCTGAATCCAGCGAACCAGAGCCTCACATCCGTAAAGAGATCCGTCCGAAAGCAGGATTTTGGGCTGGTAGTATGCCACCAGTTCTCCTCTCTTCAATGCGGCAGGGAAGTTTACGGAAATATTCTGTTCTTTGGCATCCTTTTCCCGCATCACCAGTTCGAACCACTGCACATTGCTGATGTTCTGTTTTTTCACATAAGAGAGTGCGATGGTGGCACTGTTCAATGCTTTGTTCAAATCATCATCGGCCCCCACTCTGTAAATACCCATTCTGGTTTCTACATCAAAGATCTTAAGATCACCGTTTATCTCAATCTCAATTTTAATTTTCTGCTTCCGGGCAATAAAATCATCTATTCTTTCGCTTCTTACAAACGCAGCAAAATTATCGCCGCCCATACGAGCAAAGCATTCATCCTCTGCCATAAAATCCGACATCGTTTTGGAATAGAAGCGTAACAACTTATCACCGTTGGCTGCGGTAAGCTTCTGATTATAATAACGGAAGTTCTTAATGTTCATAAAAATGCAACAATAATCTCCCATACGGTCTTCGGCTATCATTCTTTCCGCATAAGCTTTCATGCCAAGGAAATTGCGCACACCCGCCATACTGTCAGTGGTAATCACCTTCTCCACAAGATAATTAAGCCTTCCTCTTCGCATGGTTATAAAAATAAGTTGCGCCATGGTATCCAGAGCATCTTTCTCTTCTTCCGTAAAAGAGTGCCCCTCCTCCGGCTGCATCATCAGATGGAAAATTCCCGTTTTTTCCACCGGAAAGCACTTTTCATATTTCGGAGCATCAGACGCATCCGCTCCGCCCAAAAACTCATAGTATACCGTTTCCCCGTCGGGTTGAAATTTCATGGGAAATACTTCCATAACCATATACACTCTGCCCAGATGGAGTTCCTTTTGAACCGGAAGTAATCCTTCCCTTATTTTCTCTTCAAGATTTCCCAATTTTTCGTCCGTCTCTGCAACACACGCGATGAAACGGGCAAATCCTTCACTACACAAAATCCGACTCATATTTTCCCCTGCCTTCTTCTGCTCTTTTTGCGTGACTACTCCATAAATTTAATATACATTTTTCGTGCCCATAAGGAAATATTACCACATTTGTGTGCAAAATAAAAGATATTTTTATTATTTTCTGACACTTTTATGTATTTTTAAACTTTAAGAGCCCAATCCGGCCGGATTGAGCTCTTTCTCGTCATTATTTTAAACAAACAACTGCTTCTTCATTATTGAATCCGTCGATGGTAAGACTTGCATATCCGGAAGCATCTTCCAGTACATATTCCCCCTTGAAACCTTCCAGGCAAACCATACCGGACTCATCCGTGCATACTTCCACATCTGTCCACCATTCGCCGCGAATGAGTTCTTTTAAGCGGGTGTATACAGGTTTCACGGTATTATCCGCATGTACAAATCCACTGGGAGCCTTCAGCCACATACCGTCTGCAAAATCCCAGCCGGTTACGGCTTCTACCAGAGGATGTTCGAAAAGAATCCGGTACATCTCTTCCCACTGGTTCTTCTGACGCTCTTCCAGTTCCGGGGTAGAGGGCCACTCTTCCACCTGGAAATCATTTAAATCCTCAATATGCGCAGGAATCAATTCCCCGGACACCAATGTATTCTCTGTAAAGTGAATGGGCTTTCCAAAGTGTGAATAGCGCTCCAATACTGCATGAAGTTTCTCGGCACCCCAGTATCCCTGATGTTGATGGGACTGAATACCGATTACATCAATGGGCGCCCCCGCTGCCAACGCACCGTCAATCAGCACGTCATATGCTACGGAAGTATTGAAATCATTCAGCAACAGCGTAGAATCCGGATTGGCAGCCTTTGCTTCATCAAATACTTTCTTAATCAGATTCACACGTCCGTATTCCTTACAGATTCTTGTAATTGCATTGTCATACTTGTCAAAATCAGGCATGATAACAACTTCGTTAATAACATCCCACATATCAATTACGCCTTTGAACTGTGTTACATCACGCTCAATACGTTTCAACTGCTTGGAAAGAATGGTTGCATTGTCATAATTCATTAACCAGTTTGCGCAGGCTGTATGCCAGCAAAGAGGATGACCTTTAACCTCTATGTCATTCTCTTTCATAAACTTAGCTGCTGCCATACGGCTTTCCCACTTGGGCTTTCCCTCTTCCGGCTCATATGGTCCCAGGTAAAAAGGAAGCGTTCCGTAATTGAATACATCTTTCCAAAGCTTCACTCTCTCTCCGTAGAATGCTTTCTTGTCCTCATCGTTTGCCGCGTAGTATTCATTGATATCGAATGCGCCGCATCCAAACAAAAAAGCATGCTTAATCTGGCGGAGACGCAATGCCTTATTCGCCATAGCAGCCCCGGTACCGTCCACAACCTTTACGATTTTGTTTCCTCTTCGGTGCATCACCTTGTCAAAATTTCCCATTCTTCTAACCTCCCGTTTTTCATTATGTTTTTTATTTTTACTTAATTTATAATCTTTTGCATCACATCTTCCGGCACTGCCGTTTCTGCCGCATCCTGTGTTTCAGTAACTTCTTTTTCCTTGATTCTTCCAATTCTGTGTTTCTTACGCCACGAGATGTAACGAAGCACACAGAAGAGTGCGCTCACAGCCCATACCACGCCGGTAGACCACCAGATTCCCCATACACCGATAAAAGGAATCGCCACCATTGCTACCGGAATAATGATTCGGCCGATTACCTCCACTACACCGTTAATCAGTGCAAACAAGGCATCCCCCACACCGTTTAGCACACCGCGGGTCATATAGATGGTGCCGAGGAAGATATAAAAGATGCTGGTAATACGCAAAGCCGCAGCACCATACTCAATCACGGCAATATCATTTTTATCTACAAAAAGGGAAACAATTCCTTCCCCGAAAAACTGCATAACAGGGAACATCGCAAGGGAAAAAATTATCATCATGAGCATGCTTTTATTGAAACCGGACTTAATTCGCTCCATCTTCTTTGCACCAAGATTCTGCCCGGAGTAGGTGGACAGCGCGGCACTTAAAGTCTGATATGGCTGGTGAATTAACTGCTCCACACGGCTGGTCGCCGTGAAAGCTGCCATTACCACGGAACCGTATCCGTTTACCACTCTCTGCAATGCCATACATGAAATGGCAATCAGGGAAAACTGCAGGGAAAGAGGAACACCTAAGCGGACACATTCCCAAAGAATTTTAAATTCCGGTTTGAAATGTCTGGGTTTCATTTTGAAATAAGGATTAAACTTAATCGCATAAATCAGACAGCCCGCGCCTGCAATAACCTGCGCGATTCCGGTTGCCAGCGCCGCGCCGAAAACACCCCAGTGAAAACCGCAAACAAACCAGAAATCCAATCCCACATTTAAAAGACAGGCAAAAATCAGAAAATACAGCGGTGTTTTGGAATCTCCCAATGCACGCAGCATAGAGGATGAATGATTATATACCGCCACCAGCGGCAGACCGATACACTGCATATACATGTATATAAGGGCATCATTCATTACATTATCAGGCGTCTCCATCATGGTAAGAATGGGCTTGGCACACACTGCCGCCAGCGCACCCATCAGCACGGAACCAATCAGCAATATGTAGGCAGAGTTCACGATTGCTTTCTTAACATCCTCATCCCGTCCGGCACCAAACTGTCTTGCGGTGATAATTCCGCCGCCGCTTCCGAGTCCGTTGCAAAGAGCAAAAAAGAGAAATCCTACCGTACCCGTATTACCGACAGCAGCCAACGCATCCGCGCCGACATACTTTCCTACAATGGCAGAATCTGCCAGATTATATAATTGTTGAAAGACATTTCCGATTAACATGGGAACCGAAAAAAGAAGCAAAAGTTTCACCGGGCTTCCCACGGTCATATTCATTGTTTCACTTTTTTCTCTGCTCATCCTGCACGCCTTTCCTTATGGTGACTTTTTCTCACACTATACCCTATTGACATTCTGTCCGCAATGAACAATACTAATATAAAATTGATTTATTCTCATATTCTTTTTTTGAAAATACTATTATAAAGGGGATTTTCCATGAACAAAATTGTCTCCATCGGATATGATGCCGTGCATCAGAGCAACTTCAGATATGACATTCCGGAAGGGTTTGAGCAATACATGCTGGTAGTTACTACTACTCCGGCACTGTTTCATATCAACGATACGGTCAATGAATACGGTGCCCACACGGCAATGTTTTATCCTCCCGGACAGAAGATATGGTACGGTGCATCAGAGGATACCTATGGAAATCACTGGATGCAGTTTTCCACGGATGAGTCTTTTATCCTGAATTTCCCCGGAAAAGGAATTCCCTTCACGATAAATGACCCGGAATATATCCGCAGGCTTTTCCAGTTGCTTACCTGGGAAGATTCCGAGATCATTATTTCCCAACTGCTTCGCATTCTTTTTGATAAATTACACACTGAGTTCTCCGTGGGAAGTATTTCGACCCACGACCATGAATTGCTGACTTTACGCAGAAAAATATCCACATCCCCGGAACAGGCCTGGAATGTGGATACAATGGCCAAAGAAATGAATTTAAGCAGCGGATACCTGCAGTCTATCTATAAGCAAAAGTTTGACATATCCTGCATGGATGATGTCATTGCATTCCGACTGCTTAAGGCCAAGGATTATCTGACCTATACCACTCAGAGTGTTGCAGAGATTGCAGAACTCTGCGGCTATAATAATACGGAACATTTCTGTCGGCAATTTCATAAAAATGTAGGGATTACCCCCGGACAGTTTCGAAAAAAAGGTAGCTGAGTTCCTTTATTCCGCGTCCTCTGCGTCACTATCAGCCGCATCCTTGCCTGCTTCAAACGCAGGGTAGCAGTCGTCACAAACAGCGACTCTCTCTTCGTTTGCATCATAAACGCCGCATTCCTTTTCAACCTGGCACACGGAGCAGGCTGTATTAATGCGCATTTCAATCACTTTTTCCGTGGGTTCTTCCACGATTGCACCTTCCGAAGAATCAGTCACCCCATCGCCATCCTGAATCAATTCCAGTTCAGGAGCTTCACTTTCGGAGGGAAGTTCGGAAATCACTTCCGCACCATCCAGCTCAGAACTCGTTTCCATAGGTGCTGCAGTCTGCTGACATCCTGCAAGAGCAGCGAAGGCAAGACCTGCAACCAAAATCATTGAGATAGCTTTCTTTTTCATATTGTTTTTCTCCTCTTTTCTGCACCGGTATCATAACAATTTTCATTTTCCGGTGTCTTTGAAAGTATATCAGAATATAGTCTTCTAATCACTATGTTCTTAGTTTTTTCACAATTTTTAGCACTTTTTGATTATTTTTAATAATGCATTCTTTTCCATTTTATTCATATTGCCGGATTGTTTTCTTCTTTTATAACATTTTTTTGCTATTCCTTTTATATATTTTTCACAATTTGTCCCATTTTGGGATTTTGTACCAATGGGGTACGGACCGAATCAGCCAAAGGGAAATAAAACCACTTGCAAGGCAAGGCAATGTTGTAGTAAACTAGTATCGCGGTTTGCGGGAAACCAACGCAAGCGTTTTCGTTTCAACAGGAAATAGAAGTTTTAAAATACAGTTATTTATAAACAGAAAGGAATCTATACATGAAGAAAAGAATATTGATGGTATTATTCTCTGCTGCTTTGGTCTTTAGTCTCATGACCGGTTGCAGCGGTGAGGAGGAAACCCCTGTTTCTGCTTCCGATCAACCCGAAGTAGAGAGCATTACCTGGGAAGAGATGACAAATGATACGCCCCAGACTCCTGAAACCTCTGAGGATGAAGAAGTCAGTCGCGAAAACATGTATCGCAGTGAATTGACAAACGAATGGATTGACGATTCACTGGAACAACAGCGTCCCGTTGCTATTATGGTTGATAACGAAGTGACGGCGCTTGACCATTACGGTCTTACACAGGCTGACATCGTTTACGAGATGATGAACAGTACGGCAAACGGGGAAGTAACCCGCCTGATGGCAATCGTGAAAGACTGGGAAAGCATTACCCGTTTCGGAAGTATCCGCAGTACCCGTCCTACCAATTTCATGATTGCGCCCGAATACAACGCAATCCTGATTCACGACGGCGGTCCCTTTTATATTGACCCGTTTTTACAGAACCCCTGGGTTGATAACTTAAGCGGCGGTTTTAAGCGTATCGACAATGGCAAATCCCGTGAGTTTACCGAGTATGTTACCACCGGAGAAATAGCATCCAGAATCAAGTCCGCAGGATATGACAGAGAGTACAATTCCTATTACGAAGGTCCTCACTGGAAATTCGCAAGTGAATCTTCTCCCGTGGATTTATCCAAGACTTCTGATTTCAGAGCATGCTCTTTAATCGACCTTCCCTTCCCTCACAACTCTTCCGAGTTGGAGTACGATGCGGAAAGCAAGACATATCTTTACTATGAATACAACAGAGCACATGTGGACCCTGAAAACGATAACAAGCAGCTTGCTTTCACAAATGTAATTCTTCAGTGTGCAGACCACGTACAGTTTGATGATAACGGCTATATGCAGTTTAACCTGATTAACGAAGACGGCGAAGGATACTACATTACAGGCGGAAGCGCAATCCCCATCACATGGGAAAAAGGTTCTGACTGTGATCCCACCAAATTCTACGACGAAAGCGGTGCAGAAATCACTTTAAACACCGGTAAAACTTATATCGGACTTGTTTCCTCTGACCGTTGGGACGAACTTGTAATCAAATAAGTCTTTCGCGAATGATTTGAAAACAAATTGATTCAATGCATTAATTTACCCCGATGCAATCGGTTTTGACCGATTACATCGGGGTTTCTTTTATCTTCTTTATTCTTCTTTCATTTACTTTTATCTCATCTATCCTTCAATGATTCCGGCAAGCAGATAAACAAGCGGTGAATTCCAGTAAACGGTTACTTCGTTACAGGAGTAACTCTGCTCATTATCCACATAGCATTTCGCCGGTGCAGTATTCTTCAATACAGCCTGTGCATAGGGGTCTTCCAGGTTGCTGTTCGGCCCGCCTACCAGCATGCCTGTCATGGTCTTCCCTGAAGCCTGGGAAGGTCTGTGGTGTGTGCTGATGGGTGAAACCGTACCGTATCCGGTTACAAAGCAATAGCTGTTCGCGTTATTACCAAGTAAATAAGCCAACTGACTCTCAGCACCTTCACGGTTATCTGCCATAAGATAAAGCATACCGTTGTTGGCAATTGTCATATTGGAACCCCATGGATATACTGACGCAAAGGTGGATCCATATGCATCCGCATTTCGATTATTCTCTAATTCCGTAATACACTGATCCATGATACCCTGCATTTTATTCTTAAGGGTTGCATCTGCATGGGGAGTGGAAAGAACGGTATTCACACCGTAATAACCAACACCTTCCCAGCCGAGTCCCAACGCAAGTTTGGATGTATCAACCGAACTCAACGCTGCCGCATACGAATCGGCGGAAGTTGTATGGTAAAGCTCTGCTGCTGCCCAGAAATATTCATCCGTGAGATTCTCATCAGGATACTCACCGGTTACCACATCGGAAGGATTCTTAAATCCGCCCATTCCGGGATTGGCCTCTAAATATGCCATAGCCTTCTCTGCCGCTGCCAGGCACTTATCTGCATAAGCCGCATCAATCTCTTTGTAGCTTCTTGCTGCCATTGCCATTACGGCCGCGAAATCTGCCGTAGCAGCGTAGGAAATGGGGGAAATCTCCAACCGGTCTGTTTCTTCCTCCGGGAATACCGAGCCGGGGAAGTTTTTACAGGTTACTTTATGATATACGCCACCATTGCTCTCCTGCATCTTAAACATCCAGTCAAGCTCATATTTCACTTCATCCAAAATATCGGGAATACCGTTACCGCTTTCAGGAATATTCAGGGCATCATCAAATGCTTCCGGATATGCCTCGTAAGCCATTAGAAGGTCTGCCACGGTCTTCGCACCGGATACCACATATCGTCCGTAATCTCCCGCATCATGCCAGCCACCGGTTACATCCTTCACCGTATTGGTTCCGTATACCACTGTTTCCTGGGTATGACATGTTGCATGGGCAAATTCTCCTGCCAAATCAGCAGGCAGTTCGCAGCCGCAACGCTGCAGATACATCATTCGTAAGGTATCATCAAGCAATGCATCATAAACATCCGTACCAATGACGAATTCAAAAGATTCGCCACTCTCTGCAGCGACAATCTTATAGCTTCCTTCCTTTGCAAATGAACTAAAATCTCCTACGCCGCAGTTCTCGTCCGTCGAAGCATTGTATCCGGTTCCTTTAATCTGGCCGGTAAAAACGCTCTCTCCCGTATCCAGGTTAACCACATCAAATTCACTTCCGATGGATTCTCCCCGGAAAGTAGCAATCTTGGTCTGTGCCGGCAGATAACCTACCTGACTGAGATTTACATTGGGAAGGTCCGTACCAACATCACCTTCTACCATACCGGAATCATCCAGTACCACATACTCGAAATTATCCAGCATAACCGTATGCGGTCCCAATTCACCATCCGCCTCATATACACCTAAATTGAAACAAAGGCGGGGTGCAGGATCCGAAGGCTTATCCATGGTAAACTCGTATTCCACATGCTGCATCTGTGTCGTTGCCGCAATCTCTTCCGTGAAATACGCACTGTAATCTCCGCCGTTTAACTGAATTCTCCACACCACGGTTCTGGGTACCGATGCCGCCACATCGAAGGCAAACTTATACACAACTCCCTGGTCTAACACAATTCCGTCATAATAGGCCTGTACACTGTAATCTAAATCACCCACGTTGGTAATATCAACCACCAGCTGGCCGTCAGCGTTCACATTAAGACTTCCCTCTCCGCCTTCCAGATAGGTCATCCAGGTACCGACACCTTCGGAAAAATCACCGTTTGAAATCATGTTATCCGCCGTTTCTTCCGCAGGCTCCTCCGATACTGTTTCCTCTTCCGAAGGACTTTCCGATTCCGATTCACTTTGCGGCTGTTGCACTGCAACATCTTCCGCATTACATGCTGCCACAGAAAATGCCAGCACGAGGCTCATCAGAGCCGCCAATACTCTTTTTTTCATCTTCCATACACTCCCGTTCTATGCTAAAATAACAGATTCATGCCGAAGGCCTCCTCTGTAACACCACCTTGATAAAATTATTCTAACAAATCTTATTTTAATTATCTAACACATTCGTGCTAAAAATATGCTGTAGGCATTGCAAAAAACAATTTGTGAAAATATGCATTATTGTGCGAGCGGCAGAGAGAGTCCCGATGTTTCCAATCTACCGATTTCATTAATCCTCTTTTCTCTCACCAACTCTCCATTTTCTTCGCGAAGAGTAAAATAAGCTTCCTTCATATAAGTCTCATCAAAATACACATCATATGCTTCAAATGAAAACGTCAAATAAAGTTTTCCATTATTGCCCATTTTAGCAGATTCAAATGTGATATTATCTACAGTAACAGTTGTTCCTTCATACTCATTCAATCCGATGTTTTCCAACTTTTTAAGGATTTCGACACATTCCTCTTTTACAGACATATAATTTGCAAAACGTCCAATCAAATCGGTTTCAGAAACATCAACAGCACAATACTGCCGATATTCACCATCCTGAAATGTCACTTCGACCAATTCTCTGACTTCATGACCGCTCTTCGGGCATGTACGATAGTCTTCGCAAAACACATTTCCCTCATCAACTACAAATTCCATATCTGAATCAATTAGTTTTTTCTGTTCGTTAACCTCACCATATTTATATTGTTTTCCATCTCCAACGGTGTACGAATCTATACTGTAGTGACAAATATCTCCAAATATCAATTTGCCGCCCGGCTGGATTGTCCAATCATAGTCACCCCATTCGTCACCGGGTTCCACCAGATAAATATCACCCAAATCTGTCAATTCCAGTTTATCATCAACATTAAGCACCGTTACGTATGCATCAACCAATCCCCAGTCCCGTTCAATCTGCGGAATTACAGCACCCAGCGTAGCATATAAAGATATTTTCCCTTCGGAATTGACAAGCGTTGCATCAATAATTCTTTCATTACGAACATCAGCTTCCTCAACAAGTTTTTTAACCATATCGGAAGAATAGTCAAATTCTTCCAACGATGTCAATATGCGGGGAATCCTCCTGTTTGCGCAGGTAAGTTTTCTGCTTTCATCCAAACATATCGCGCCGCTGCAAAGATTCTCAAAAGCATCATATGTAATGTTTTTTTCAGATACCGCTCCATCCCTAAATGCAATGCTCTTATATATTGTCGCTCCTCTCTCTTCTTCCGGTGTTTCCGCAAGCAAAAGATTATTCGACCCATCCTCCAAATAAGTAAGATAATACTCTTTGCACGCAGCATCTGCATATATTGAAACAATCTCACCTTCAACATCATCATAAATTTCCAGAGAAACACCTTCATACAGTATGCCCGGTTCATTGGTCCATCTGTTCTTACTTGATATAGCAATTAATTCCGTTTCTCCATCACCATCCAAATCGAGAAAATACGGAAAAACTTCTTCTTTGCTAAATTCCTCATTGTAAAAGGCCACAAACGGATGAACCTCCTTGTTGTCTTGTTCATCCGAATTTTCAAGTTCCTCTGTTACAGCCTCTTCCGTCAAATCTTCCACCACAGTACTTGCCGATTGTTGTTCACTTATATCCTCTATTGTTTCTTCCTTTTTATCACACCCGCACATTAAAAAAAGTATGCAAAATAGAAGTGCAGTCCCACTAAATCTGTGCAAGAAACTTTTTATTTTCAAACTTTTATTACTATTCATTTTAAGAATAAATTTTTCCATGTCTAATCCTCCGTTTCTGTTCTCATTCATAATTTTAAAAGAATTTCTGTTTTTTTCAAGTCATTAGATGTTACAAATTAAACAAAAAAGCTCTTTTAAGAACTTTGCCGCACTTTTTCTTATTTATAGTGGTTTACTTTATGCGAAAAATATACTAAAATGAAGTTTGATTAAAAATAAACAAAGGAGATATGGTTTTATGAATATTTCACCATTACAGAAAGCTAGATACGAGTACACTCCTAAGCTTCCCGGAATGCTTAGAAACGGCATCGCAGACATCTGCGTAAAGGAAGGCGAGGAAACTCAGAGCGTGGCTGACCAGGAGAAGATCAAAGCACTTTTCCCTAACACCTACGGAAAGAAAGAAATTACTTTCGAGAAAGGACAGAACACTTCTGCTGCAAAGAAGCAGATCGTTGGTGTTATCCTTTCCGGTGGACAGGCTCCCGGCGGACACAACGTTGTTTGCGGTTTGTATGACGCATTAAAGGCTACCAACAAAGAGAACGAATTATACGGTTTCAAAGGCGGCCCCAGCGGATTAATCGAGGACAACTACATTGTTTTAACAGATGAATATGTTGACCAGTTCAGAAATACCGGTGGTTTCGATATTATCGGTTCCGGTAGAACCAAACTTGAAACAAACGAGCAGTTCGCTATTGCAGCTGAGGTTTGTAAAAAGCACGGCATCACAGCTATCGTTATCATCGGTGGTGACGATTCCAATACCAACGCAGGTATCCTTGCTGAATACTTTGCAGCAAACAACACAGGCGTACAGGTAATCGGATGTCCTAAAACAATCGACGGTGACTTAAAGAACGAAGATATCGAGTGTTCTTTCGGTTTCGATACCGCTACCAAAACTTACAGCGAAATTATCGGTAACATTGCAAGAGACTGTAATTCTGCTAAGAAGTATTGGCACTTCATCAAGGTTATGGGTAGAAGCGCATCTCACGTTGCACTTGAATGTGCACTTGAAACACAGCCTAACATCTGCTTGATTTCCGAAGAAGTTGCTGCTAAGAAGATGTCTCTTTCCGCAATCGCTGATTACATTGCAGATTCCGTAGAAGCAAGAGCAGCGAAGGGAATGAACTTCGGTATCGCAGTTATTCCCGAAGGTGTAGTAGAATTCGTTCCTGAGTTCTCCGTATTGATTCAGGAAATCAACGAACTTCTTGCAGGAAGCAAGGCTGATGAATTCAACGCACTTCCTACCTGGGAAGCTAAGTATGCATTCATCGAGAACGGCTTAACCAAAGAGTCTATGGAAGTATTCGCAATCCTTCCTCAGGCAATCCAGCAGCAGTTATTCTTAGAGAGAGATCCTCACGGAAACGTACAGGTATCCTTAATCGAATCTGAGAAATTATTCTCCGCTCTTGTTGCTGACAAGTTAGCTGCAAGAAAAGCTGCAGGTACATACAAGGGTAAATTCAGCACACTTCATCACTTCTTAGGATACGAAGGAAGATGTGCATTCCCTTCAAACTTCGATTCAGATTACTGCTACTCTCTTGGATACAACGCATTTATGTTGATTCAGTATGGCTACAACGGATACTTATCCAAAGTTTCCAACCTTTCTGCTCCTGCTAATGAGTGGGTTGCAGGTGGTATGCCTATCACCAAGATGATGAACATCGAGAGAAGACACGGCGAAGACAAGCCCGTTATCAAGAAAGCTCTTGTTGAACTTGACGGTGCTCCCTTCAAATATTTTGAAGCACACCGTGAAGAGTGGGCTCTTGAGACCTGCTTCAAATATCCCGGTGCAATTCAGTACTACGGACCCGCAGAAGTTTGTGACATCACAACTGTTACACTTGCTCTTGAGCAGGCTAAATAATTAATCAGTATAAAAACAACAGGCATGGCGGCACCGTTTGGTGTGATATGATTCCTCCTAAGTAGACAAGGTAAATAACCAAATCTACTTAGGAGGAATTTTTTATGTCCAGAAGGTCTAAGTATTCTTCAGAACAGCGAGTACAAGCATGTGAGGACTATC